>JBFWYC010000033.1:0-47821 GCA_050186805.1 Hyphomonadaceae bacterium | reverse complement strand
AGCAAAGGCCGCCGGCGTTTCCACCGGCGGCCTCTCAAATGGTTTGCACTTGCGCCTAGTGGCTCTCGCCGCGCCAGACCTGCTTGTAGGCAAGGTATGTCAGCGCTGCGAGCGCCAGCAGGAAACCCAGCACGACAATGCCAAGGCGCTTGCGCTCTTCCATGTGCGGATCGGCCGCCCATTGCAGGAAATGCGCGACGTCAGTGGCGTACTGTTCGACGGTCGTTTCCGTGCCGTCGGCGTACATGACCGCGCCTTCGTGCAGCGGCGGCGGCATCGCCAGCCAGCCGCCGGGGAAGTAGCGGTTGTGATGCAGGGTTCCGTTCACCTCGCCATCGTATCCAACCAGCAGCGAACGGATGTAGTCGGCGCCGCCGTGGCGGGCCGAGGTGATCACCGAAAGGTCAACCGGATAAGCGCCGCCGTTCGACGCGCGCGCCGCGATCTCATTCGGGAACGGACGCCGGAAACGGTCTGAAATGCGGCCGGGGCGATCGGTCAGTTGACCCGAGTTCGGATCGACATCGGTAATCGTGACGCCCGCCGCGATGGCGCGCACCCACAGGTTTTCCGTCACATCGACGAACGTACCGCCGTGCTCGGGCGGACCCGGAATGTGACGCAGGCTGAGTTCGCCGGTCTCGTGATTGCGTTCCATATACGCCGCGAACGGACCGCCGCGCTCGCCCAGGTGACGATACGCCAAGTGATCCATTGAATGGCACGTGGAGCAGACTTGGTTGTAGACCTGAAAGCCGCGCTGCACCGACGCCATGTCGTAACCGCCGAAGGCGCCGTCGAAGCTATACGGATAGTTTTCGGGATGCTCGGCCTCGCCGGCGGCGTAAGCCACGCCAAACGACGCAACAGAGACGGCCGCGGCCGCGATTAGAGCGCGCAACATTATTGAGCCCCCTGCGCTTCGCCATCGACCACAGGCTTGGCGATCGTGTCCGGCACGCGGCCCGGCCTTTCACGCAAGCCGAGCACCGGGAGGATCACGAGGAAGAAAAGGAAATAGTAGAGCGTCAGGATCTGCGACAGGCGCGTCACCGTGAACGTGAACGGGATGTTGCGCTCGACATTGAAGAACGGCGCGGCTCCGCCGACGCGCTCTTTCACTTCGGCGATGTGCTCTTCCAGCTCTTCCGTGGTGGCGCCGCGGACGGTTTCCGATTGCGGCGAGCCGCCGAGAACGCCGCGCGCGGTACCGTTCACAGCGCCGGTGCGGCTAACCGCCGTCATACCCGCGCCCTGCTCGCGCAGCGTCGCCTCCGCGGCTTGCGCGGCCTCGCTCCACTGCCCTTCGCTTGCAGCTTGCACCGGTTGCGTCGTGACCTCGCCGCCTTCAACCCAGCTGAGCGTGGCCGAGAACGTCGCCGGCGCCAGGATGCGGCCAGGATTTTGACCGCCACACCAGCCGAGCAGCACGCACACGATCACGAAGATGATGAAGAACTGCCGCGCGATCGGACGGTAGCGCATCGAACGCACGCGCGAGGTGTCGAGCCACGGCAGCACGAACAGAATGCCGATCGAGGCGAACATCGCCAGCACGCCGGCGAGCTTGGAGTCGATCGGGCCGATGTTGAAATCGAACGCGCGCAGGATGGCGTAGAACGGCAGCAAATACCATTCCGGCACGATCTCCGGCGGCGTCTGCAGCGGGTTGGCCGGGATGAAGTTATCGGCGTGGCCGAGCGCTTCGGGCATGTAGAACACGAAGACCGCGAACAGGATCACGAACAGCACGGTGGCGAAGAGGTCCTTCACCGTCGCGTGCGGCGTGAACGGCACAGTGTCGGCCTTCGACTTCACATCGACGCCGGACGGATTGTTCTGACCCGCCTCATGCAGCGCCCAAATGTGCAGGCCGACGACGCCGGCGATCACGAACGGCAACAGATAGTGCAGCGAGAAGAAGCGGTTGATCGTCGGCTGGTCGATCGAGAAACCGCCCATCAGCCAATTCTTGATCGGCTCGCCGATGATCGGCAGCGCGCCGAGCAGGTTGGTGATGACGGTCGCGCCCCAGAACGACATCTGGCCCCACGGCAGCGTGTAACCGAGGAACGCGGTGGCCACCATGAGCAGGTAGATCAGGCAGCCGAGAATCCAGAGCAGCTCGCGCGGCGCCTTGTAGGAGCCGTAATAGAGGCCGCGGAACATGTGCACATAGACCGCCACGAAGAACATCGAGGCGCCGACGGCGTGGATGTTTTGGATCAGCCAGCCGAACGGCACGTCGCGCTCGATGCGCTGCACCGAGGCGAAGGCCATGTTGATGTGCGGCACGTAGTGCATCGCCAGCACGACGCCGGTGACGATCTGCACCACCAGGCACATGCTCAGCATGGCGCCGAACGTCCACCAATAGTTGAGATTGCGCGGCGTCGGATACGCCACGAAACTGTCGTGCGTCAGCCGAATGATCGGCAGGCGCTTGTCGAGCCAGCGGGTGAAACCCGATTTCGGCTCATAGGTCGAAGGTCCGCTCACTGGAGGCGCTCCAAGCTTAGCCGATACGGATGGCGGTCGGGCCGGTGAAGAGGTACGGCGCGACGAGAAGATTTTTCGGCGCGGGGCCGCGGCGAATACGGCCGGACGTGTCGTAGTCCGAGCCGTGGCACGGGCAGAACCAGCCGCCGAACGACGAGCCTTCCACGAACGTCGGCACGCAGCCAAGGTGCGTGCAGCTCGCTTGCAGGATCAACCACTCCGGACGTCCCGGCTGGCCATCTTCCTGCACAAGGCGGTCAGCGTCCGACTGAGGGTCTTTCAGATTGGCGAAGTCGTCGCGCTGCGCGGCGGCGATCTCCGCGGCGGTGCGATGGCGCACGAACACCGGCTTGCCCTGCCACAGTACGCGCACCTGCTGGCCGGCTTCGATCGCGCTGAGATCGACTTCGGTGGTCGACAACGCGCGCGTGTCGGCGGCGGGATTCATTTGATCGATGAAGGGCCACACAGTGGCCGCCACGCCGACAGCGCCGACGGCGCCAGCTGCGATATAGATGAAATCGCGCCGGGTTGTATCTTCCCCGTGCGCGTCCATCGGCTTTGCTTCGGCCAAGGCCTGTATCTCCCGCGACTTGGTTCGCTCGAGAAGCTAGGCTAGTCCGGGTATGGCGAGGGTCGCGGCGCGTCGCCGCATGCCTTGCCGATTCCCCGATTCCGCCCCGATTCTCCGGCGCCGGAGGCCATAACGTGCGGCTCGCCCTGTATCAACCTGACATCCCGCAGAATCTCGGCGCGGCACTTCGCCTCTCTGCCTGCTTGGGCGTGGCCTTGGACGTGATCGAGCCCTGCGGCTTCCCCCTCACCGACGCCGCTATGAAGCGCGCGGCCCTCGATTATGGCGACAAAGCCCAGGTCAGCCGCCACGCCAGCCTCGCCGCCTTCCGTGCGGCGCCGCAACGAAGCGGCGGCCGGCTGGTCCTGATCGAGACGGATGGCGCCATCAGCTTCCAGAATTTTTCGTTTTCCACAGGCGACACCTTGATCCTGGGCCGCGAAAGCGCCGGGTCGCCCGGGGAACTCTATGAAGCCGCCCAGGCCAGCGTGCGCATTCCGATGGTCCGGGGCTTGCGGTCGCTCAATGTGATCGCGGCAGCTGCCATCGTACTGACCGAGGCGATGCGCCAAACCGGGGCGTGGGAGAAACTGACGTGACTGACGAACGCAAGGCGCGCGCGAAGGCTTGGTTTGAGCAGCTGCGAGATACGATCTGCGCGGCGTTCGAGCGGCTGGAGGACGAAGCGCCGACTGAGCTCTATCCCGGCGCCCCGGGCCGGTTCGTGCGCACGCCGTGGCGCCGCGGCGACGGCTCGGCCGATCAGGGCGGCGGCGTCGCCGGCCTGATGCGCGGGCGCTTCTTCGAAAAAGTGGGCGTACATGTCAGCACCGTCTATGGCGAATTCAGCCCCGAGTTCGCCAAGAGCGTCCCGGGCGCGGCCGACGATCCGCGCTTCTGGGCCAGCGGCATTTCGCTGATCGCCCATATGCGCAACCCGCACTGCCCGGCCGCGCACATGAACACCCGCCACATCGCCACGACCAAATGGTGGTTCGGCGGCGGCGGCGATTTGAACCCCACACAGGCCTACCAGCGCAGCGAAGACACCGAGGATGCGCAGGCGTTCCAAGCCGCCTACGAAGCGGCGTGCGCCCCGTATGGCGATGACTTGTTTCCCACCTACAAGAAATGGGCGGACGAATATTTCTGGCTGCCGCACCGCAGGGAGCCGCGCGGCGTCGGCGGCATTTTCTACGATCACCACAATAGCGGCGGCGAAAAAGGCGACACCTGGGAAGACGATTTCGCCTTCACCCAGGCAGTCGGCCGCGCCTTCCTCGACGCCTACCCGCCGCTTTTGCGCAAATACATGGCGACGCCCTGGAGCGAGGCGGACCGCGAAGAGCAACTTGTGCAGCGCGGCCGCTACGTGGAGTTCAACCTGCTCTACGATCGCGGCACGATGTTTGGCCTAAAGACGGGCGGGAATATCGAGAGCATTTTGAGCTCAATGCCGCCAGTGGCGAAGTGGCCTTGAAGCATCGAGCCGCTAGGTTGTCTTAGATCAGCGGTGCGCTAGAGTTCGATCGCGGGGCGCTCATGTCTGAAACCTATGAAGAAGTCGGGAGTCGCCATCAGTGGCGCAATCCGACGGGCCTTTGGCGCTTCCTCGCGGTCTGCTATCTAATCGCTATCGCGATCTATGCGCTTCTCGGCGTTGCCGAGGCGTTGGTGCTATTGTTGTACTTGGGGCGAATGACAATCGACGCGGCCAATGCAGCAACGGTTGAGCACGCAGTTGCCATCCTCAACCAACTTATCGCCCCCGTTTTTGTCGTCTGCGCAACGATCACGTTGCTGCTGCTTTATCGCCTTATCGCGAATGAGCACGCTCGCGGACCCAGCACCAAATTGACCGGCCCAGTTTTGGCCGTCGCCGCATATTTCATCCCCCTGCTTGGGTTTTTCATGCCGCCATTGATCATGGCGGAGCTATGGCGCGCATCGTTCGGGCGGGACGGACGACAGCCCAACGGAGCAATAACACTTTGGTGGACAGCCCTGATCATTGGGACTTTTACTGCCATTTTTGCAAACTATGCAGATGCTGCCAGTTGGGCGGACCCTAGAAACGCAATCAAACTTTACGGCGCGAGCATCATTAGCTTCATCGCTCGATCTATAGCTGCTGGAACGCTACTTTACATATTCGGGACCTTGGTTGGGCAACAGCGAGCAACAGCCGCGCTGCACTAGGCAGCGCGGCCGCTACGTGGAGTTCAACCTGCTCTACGACCGCGGGACGATGTTTGGCCTAAAGACCGGTGGGAATATCGAGAGCATTTTGAGCAGCATGCCGCCGGTGGCGAAGTGACTTTAGCCAAACACGCCATACCCAATCAGCGCCACTGAGACCGCGTAAAGCATCCAGCCGGGGTGGCGGCCGCGCGTGCCCCAGAAATTACCGATGACAGCGGGGACGTAGAGCGCCGCAACGCAGACCGCGGTGGCAAGGCTTGCGCTCGGATCGAACCAGAGCGCAGCGCCAATCAAGGCGAGGCCGCCGGCGAACCAGTACACAGTCGAAAGATGCAACAGGATCGGCGTCAGCGCTTTTGCCGCCGCATTCATGCGCGCGCCTGAGTCGGCAATCGGGTTGATTATGTAGCGCTGCATCAGCGCGCCGTGAATGAGGGCGACTGCACTGCCGATCACGCCCGCGGCTATCAGCGCGATATCCTGCGCGTTCATTCCGTTTGCTCCACCAGTTCAGGCCAGTGCTTGGCGATGTTGTGGCACGCGAGCGCCGCGACGGCGCCAGATGCGGCAAAGAAACCGATCACCCAGAGAGCGGAAACATCGAGCCTCCCTCGGCTCAGGATGACCGCGAATATCGCGCCCCAAACAGCGCTGGCGGCGGCGCCGATTAGGGCGATCGGAAGATTGATCCGCGCGCGTTGGTTTGCGGCGTAGATCGAGCCTGTCGCCGCCGATGCTGGCAGACCGACCGGGATTCCCAACAGTGACATCCAGACCAGCGACGGAAGGGCGCTGGCGAAGATGCTCGCGTCGAGGTAGCCGCCGCGCGCCGCTGCCCACAGCGCGTACAGCGCGAGCAGGAGGAACGTTGTCACGCCGCCGACGACGCCGCCGGCAAGGATGAAGAGCGCAAGAAGTTTCGACAGAAGCATGCCCGCGGCTCCGCGAGTGTTGGGCCAGTGCGCGCCGCTTTGGTCAGGACGACCATCAGACGACTCGCCGCGCGCCAATTTGGCGCTGCGCCAAACCCGGCCTTTTTCTTGCTTTGGGCGAGCGGCCATGACCCAACTCGCCTACCCTCAAGAGCTTAAGCCACTGACTTTACTGCGATTTATCGCGGCATTCTGGGTGCTTTTGTACCATTTCAAGGACCATCTGGGCTTTGGGATGGGTCAGTTTGGGCTGGTCGCGGACGGTTACCTCGGCGTCGACCTCTTCTTCACGCTCTCGGGCTTCATCCTGGCGCACGTCTATCTGACGAGCCTCGAGGGCGGCCGGTTTGGCTATGGCGGCTTCCTGAAGAACCGGATCGCGCGAGTTTACCCAATGCACCTCGCGGCGCTCGGCGCGATGATCGTGCTCTTCGTGGGCGCCACCGCGATGGGCGCGGGCGTCGGCTCGCCGGACGCGTTCAAGTGGAGCGACCTGCCGGCGCACCTCTTCATGGTTCACGCTTGGGGCGCGACGAACGCTGTCGGCTGGAATTTCCCGAGCTGGTCGATCAGCGCGGAGTGGCTGGCTTACCTGCTCTTCCCGCTGGTGGCGGGGCTGGTGCTGAAAGCGAAGCGATGGTCTGGCGCGTTTGCGTTGGGCGCGCTGACGCTGTGCGTGGCGAGCTTCTGGGCGCTCTCGAATTTGCATCAGGTGCTGCCGTGGGTTGGTCGCGACTTCTCGCAGATGACGGCGCAGATCGGTGCGCTGCGGATTTTGCCCAGCTTCTTGCTGGGTGTGGCGCTCTATGCGTTCGGGAGTGAGCACGCCGCGCCAAAGATCTGGGCTTGGCCGATTGTGGCGGTGAGCGCGGGCTGGGTTGTCGCGGTGACGACGCTGGGCTGGTGGGAGGGCCTGACATGGTTCGGGCTTGCTGGCTTGCTGTACGGTTTGGCGGAAACGTCGCGCCATGGCGTCGATGCGCCGATGTCTGGCCGCGTGTTCGTGTTCTTGGGCGCGGCGAGCTACGCGCTCTACATGATCCACCTGCCGATCGACATCGTGTGGTTTCACGCGCTGGAGCGCTTCGGCGTGACGGAGACGTCTGATCTCGCGCTGCGTGTTGGCGCGATGGTGGGTGTGTTCGTTGTGTGTATCGCGGCGAGCGCGGCGGCGTATCTCCTGATCGAGGAGCCGGCGCGGAAGTGGATACGGAAACTTGAGCTGCCGCGCTTTCGCTCCTCCTCGATGGAGGAGCTGTCAGCGCGCAGCGCTGACTGAGGAGGTGAGGCCAATAGTGGTGACGAGTGAGCCTCGCGAGGCTCAAGCCTTCAACACCGAGGGCGCACCTCCTCCGCCGCTTCGCGGCGCCTCCTCCATCGAGGAGGAGGCATTGAGTCCTAGCTCAGCCCTTGAGCCACCGCTTTCAGCCGTTCGATCACGCTAAGCTTGTCGTCCGGAAAATCGGCGTCGATCCACCACTCTTCGACTTCGCGCATCACCACGCCAACCTTCGGCCCCGCAGGCACGCCGGCGGCCATCACTTCGTCGCCGGTGAGCGGCAGGCGCGTCGGCGTCCACATTTGCGCGTGCGCCAGCAGCGCGCGCCAAGCTTGCGCCTTGTCGCCACCGCCGCCGGCCCAAGCCAGCATGACACGATCGCGGAACGCAGCGTTGCCGAGCCGATAGATGGCGCGGCGCATTTCGCGCAGCGACATATAGGAGGTGATCTTCACCTCATCGCCGAGCGCGGCGACCAGCCGATCGCGTTCCTCGTTGGCGAGCTTGAGGCGGCGCGAAAATGCGCGCGCACTTTCCTGATCAGCGAGCGCGGCGGCCACACGCGTCATCGCGTCAACCGGCAGCATCAGGTCGACCTCTAGCGTACACAGCGCATCGAGCCGCGCGTCGTTCGCCAGTTCCGGCAGCGCCCGCGCACGCGCTTCGATCGCTTTCAAGCCTTCCCACGCGGCGCGGGGGTCGGGGGCGCCGAGCAGCTTCTTCACTTCCTTCCACACGCGTTCGACCGAGAGCGTATCGAGCCCTGCGACCAGATCGGCGCACGCGTGCAGGCCCGCCGGATCGATCGGCGTGCGCGCGTACCAGGCGTTGAAGCGGAAGAAGCGCAGGATGCGGAGGTAATCTTCCTTGATGCGCGTATGCGCGTCGCCGATGAAGATGACGCGGCCGGCGCGCGCATCGTCGAGGCCGCCGCCGGTGGGATCATGGATTTGGCCCTGCGCATCGGCGTAGAGCGCGTTCATGCGGAAGTCGCGCCGTTGGGCGTCCTCCTCCCAGCTCTCGGTGAAGGCCACGGTGGCGCGGCGGCCGTCGGTGCTGACGTCGCGCCGCAGCGTGGTGACTTCGAACGGCTGGTGATCGACGACGACGGTGACGGTGCCGTGCTCGATGCCCGTCAGGTGCGCGGCGAAGCCGGCCTTGGTGGCGACGGCAATGGTTTCTGGCGGCGTGAGTTGGGTGGCGATGTCGAGATCATCGACCGGCGCGCCCAACAACGTATTGCGCACGCAGCCGCCGACAAAACGCGAGCCGCCCGCGCGCGCCGCTTCGAGCGCGGCGAGCAGCTTTTGCGTTTCCGGCGCCTTAAGCCAAGCGGCGTGAGTGATGGACGTCACGTTCCCCTTCTCCCTTGCGGAGAAGGGGTAAGGGGATGAGGGGCGAACGAGCAAGTGCGGTGTTTGAAGATCGCACGCTGATTGTGTACTTGCAGAGAGCGCGGCGGCTGAACGCCCCTCACCCCCTGCCCCCTCTCCGCAAGGGAGAGGGGGTTGCGCGCGTTGTTAGACATAGAGCCGCTCGTACAGCGCTCTTACCATGCCCGCGGTCGCGCCCCAGATGTTATGACCTTCCCAGGGCATCACATAATAGTAGCGCGTGCGGCCTTGCCATTGGGCTTCGCGGACTTCGTGGTTGGCGGGGTTCATCAGGAAATCGAGCGGCGCTTCGAACACGCTCGCCACTTCGCGCGGATCGAGCTTCAAGTCGAAGCCGGGCTCGACGAGGCCGACGATCGGCGTGACTCGAAAGCCGGTGATGGTGTCGTAGCGATCCCAGGCGCCGATGGGTTCGATAAAGCGGCGCTCGAGGCCCACCTCTTCGAAGGTTTCGCGCAACGCGGTTTCGACGGCGTTGGCGTCGCTCGCCTGCACGCGTCCGCCGGGGAATGAGATTTGGCCCGGATGCGCGGGCGTTTCGACCGAGCGCGCGGTGAAGAGCATGGTCCAGCCGCTCGCGCGCTTGATGATCGGCGCGAGCACCGCGGCGGGACGTTGCTCGGGATCATTGTCGAAGCCGGGGTTGAGATCGTTGTCGCTACGCGTGCGCGCGGATTGGGGCGCGAGCGCGTCGAGCGGATCGAGGCGGGTGCGGAGGAGGTTTTCTAGGGAGGAAGACACGGAGGATGACGTAGGCGGGGATTGGCGAGTGCGCAACATCACGTAGCGTTGGCAAACTTTGTTGCGATCAAAGTCTGATCGAGAACCTTGCCAACTATCGCCTCGTAAATCGGGAAGCGACCATTGCCGAAAAAAGTGAGCCTCACGACCGCGAGCACGTCGTCACCAACCTGCAAAAACGTCAATGCGACGTCCGAGTGCGGCGGATGTTGATAGTTGGGATCACTACAACTACCCACGAACCTTGAGATGTAGGCGTGATCGCCGACGATCAACTTAGGTAGAAAGAAGTCTATTCCCTGGAGTCCGAGAATTCCGACGGCGTAAGAGTGGCCGACCTTGGCGATCAGCTTGAAGAATGGTGCCCATTCGAAGGTCTGGCTGATTTCGACCTCGCCCGCACCGAACTCCTCGGCGAACCGCTTCATGTCTTCCGCGTTGGCCTTCAAGTCGAGATCGATTTTTGGATTGTGGCGTTCATGCGGACCACCTGTCAGATATGAAGGCACTGGAACACGAGGGACGCAGTAAATTATAGGCAACTTGCCGACTTCTATCTTTGTTGACTCGACGCTCTCATCCTTACCGACAATCTCGATTGGCCAATGCGTCGGGCTTCTTCCTCTTCCGACTTCCCTCAATCCCAAGTCGAAGCCTTAGCGGCCAGTACATATGCCGCGCCACAGCTTGTTCGAAGCGTGTCGTGACAACCTGGCATCTAGGGCAGCTCGCTTTCGGCAGGATCAAAAGCCCACCGAGCGATACAGGAATGATGTGTTCGTCGGTAAGCGCGTCAGTCGCGAGGCAGTAAATACAGCGGTCGACAGGTGACAGGCGCTGCTGCGATGGTGATTTGGGATCGTTCAAGCGACTGGTTTCCGCTCTAGCGGCCACCACACGCCATCACTCCAAACACCAAGCCTCCCCTCTTTCGGCTCAGCCCATTCCACCAGTTCGTAGAACGGCGCGCGGAGTACGCGCGCCTCTAGCCGTCCGCGTACGTGCACGTACGGTCGCGGTTCGTCGCCTCTTCGGTCTACGCGTATCGGATGATCCGGCCCGGCGGTGACGATGTCGCCTACGTTGGTGGTGAAGACGATGGTTTGGTTCTCGCCAACGCCTGCGCGGTCGGCGCGGATGGCGACGAAGGGTGCGTCTTCGACTTTGACGATGATCTTCTCGACCGGGGTGACGAGGTAGGTCAGCCCGTCTTCGTCCTTTCTCAGGATCGAGGCGAAAAGCTTGACCAGGGGTTCGCGCGTGATGCGCGTTCCCTCGTGCTTCCACGTGCCGTCGGCCAGGATTTCCATGCCGATATCCCCACAATGGGCGGGGTTCCATTTGTCGACCGGAGGCGGACCTTTGTCACTGGAACCGGCTTCGCGCTTGAGCGCCGCCAGCAATTGCTCCAGGGACGAGGACGGTTCAGGCATGTCGGCGATCAGCTTAAGTCAAACCCTCGCAGCCATGCGATTGTTTTCCGTCATTCCGGACGCGCCCAAAGCGCGGTCCGGAACCCAGGGGCTGCGTCCACAGTGTTCGCCCCTGGGTTCCGGGTTCTCAGCTTCGCTGCGCCCCGGAAAGACGGAGGAAACGCGCCATACTTCCGCCGCCAAACGATTGAGCTTCAAACCATGAGCAATTCCGACAATCCACAGGCATTGGTGGCCGAGGCCGAGGCTGCGGGGGAAGCCCTGGCGCGGGTGCGCGCCGAGATCGGGCGCGCCGTCTTCGGCCAGGAGCGCGTCATCGAACTGACATTGGCGGCGGTGCTGGCGGGCGGCCACGTGCTGCTGGTCGGCGCGCCGGGTTTGGCCAAGACGCGGCTGGTCGAAGCGATGGCGCGCGTGCTGGGGCTCGATTGGGCGCGCGTGCAGTTCACGCCGGATTTGATGCCGGCCGACATTCTGGGCTCCGAGGTGCTGGATCAGGACGAAGCGGGCCGGCGCCACTTCCGCTTCGTAAAGGGACCGATCTTCACGCAGCTGCTGATGGCCGACGAAATCAACCGCGCCAGCCCGCGCACGCAATCGGCGCTGCTTCAGGCCATGCAGGAGCATCACGTCACGGTCGCGGGCGTTGCCTACGACGTGCCGCAACCGTTTCACGTTCTGGCGACGCAAAACCCGATCGAGCACGAAGGCGCCTATCCGCTGCCCGAAGCGCAGCTCGACCGCTTCTTGCTGCAAGTCGACGTGCCGTACCCGGACGCGGAGATCGAACGCAAGATTCTGATCGAGACCACAGGCCTCGACGATCCGCAATTGCAGCCGGTGCTCAACGCCAATTCGCTGATGCGCCTGCAACACCTGGTGCGCTCGATGCCGGTCGGCGAAAAGGTGCTCGCCTCGATTTTGGAGTTGGTGCGTTCGGCGCGGCCTGGATCGAGCCACGATCCGCGCGTCAATCAGCATGTCGCTTGGGGACCTGGGCCCCGCGCTGGCCAGGCGCTGATGCTGGCGGTGCGTGCGCGGGCGCTGCTGCGAGGACGCCTGGCGCCTGCCGTCGATGACGTCATCGCACTGGCGCGCCCGGCGCTCGTCCACCGCATGCAGCTTTCTTTCGGCGCGCGCGCCGAAGGGCTGGACGTGGACTCGCTGGTCGATGATTTGGCGGAGCGCGCCGCCTAGCTTCTTGAGGGAGTACGACATGGCCTACACGGACGGCTTCCTGATTCCTGTGCCGACAAAGAACCTCGCCGCGTATCGCAAGATGTCGCAAAAAGCGGGCGTGGTGTGGATGGAGCACGGCGCGCTCGACTATAAGGAGTGCGCGGGCGAAGACATGACCGCCGAGGGGATGACCACGACCTTCCCGAAAGCGATGAAGCTCAAGCCCGATCACACGCTGGTCTTCTCGTGGATCGTTTATGCCTCGAAGGCGGAGCGCAATCGCATCATCAAACTGGTGATGGCCGATCCGCGTTTGAGCGCGATGATGGACCCGAGCAAATCGCCGTTCGATCCCAAACTGATGCTTTATGGCGGCTTCGACGTGATCGTCGACATGGCGCCGGCGGCAAAACCGAAGCGGACCGCCAAAGCCAAGACACCCCCTAAAAAAACGGCGAAGAAAAAATCGCGGCGATGAGCGACGCCTCGCGCATCGAAGCACTGGCGCTCGCCGGCGATTTGCCCGGCGTGTTGCTTGATGCGCGGCGCTTGGCGGCGAGCGCGCCGGGCGTGCATGGGCGCAGGCGCGCCGGCCAGGGCGAAGCGTTTTGGCAATATCGCGACCATCGCGCCGAGGATGGCGCGCGCATGGTCGATTGGCGCCGCTCGGCGCGCGGCGAGCGCTATTTCGTGCGCGAGCGCGAACGCGAAGCGGCGCAGACGGGCTGGTTCTGGATCGATCCCGATCCGGGCTTTGCGTGGGGCAGCGATCCCGCCCGCACCACCAAGCTTCGCCGCGCGCGCACCATCGCGCTGGCGCTTGCCATTTTGCTGACCCGCGGCGGCGAGCGCGTGGGCGCGCTGGGCATGATGCCGCGCACCGGCCCGCGTGCAGTGGATAGGCTCGCACACGATTTGCTCGCGCCCCCGCACCAGTTCGAACCGCCGACGAAGAGCTGCATCGTCTTTCTCAGCGATTTTTATGCGCCGATCGAAAGCTGGCGCGCCCGGCTCACGGCAGCGGCCAATGCGGGCGCCATGGGCGCGCTGGTCATGGTGGCCGATCCGGCCGAAGAAGATTTTCCATTCCGCGGCCGCACCTTGTTTCAAGCGCCTGGCGCCCGCACCGAAGCCTTGCTCGGCCGCGCCGAAACCGTGCGCGAGCAGTATGCCGAGCGCCTGGAAACGCATCGGCGCGCCATCCGCGAGCTGGGCGCCAGCATGGGATTCCCTGCACTGCTGCATCGCACCGATCATGGCGCGGCGCCGGCCCTGGCGCTGCTGATCTCGCTCGTT
Organism: Hyphomonadaceae bacterium; assembly: GCA_050186805.1. GTDB lineage: Bacteria > Pseudomonadota > Alphaproteobacteria > Caulobacterales > Aquidulcibacteraceae > Vitreimonas. The sequence continues at coordinate 34,292 of JBFWYC010000033.1, read as the reverse complement.
TCGGAGCATTTCGCGTGACGCTTGGGCCGATCCTGTTTGGCGCGCCCGGCGCTCTCTTTGCGCTGCTCGCTTTGCCGGCGCTGATTTGGCTGATGCGCGCAACGCCGCCTGCGCCACAGCGCGCGCAGTTTCCGCCTACGCGCCTGCTTCTCGGTTTTAAAACGGAAGAGCAAAGCCGTGAACGCGCGCCGCTTTGGCTCGTGCTGCTGCGTGCACTGATGGCGGCGTTGCTGATCCTCGCCTTTGCGCGCCCTTCGCTGGCGCCGAGTGTTGTCGGCGAAGGCGGTGGGCGTACGCTCATCGTGATCGACGACGGCTGGACGTCGGCCCCGTTCTGGAGCGAAACCCGCACCGCCGCGCTTTCGGCCGTGGCCGATGCCGAACTCTCCAACGCACCGGTGTTTCTGCTGCTGACCGCACCCAGCGTGCCTGCCCGCGACGCGGGCGAAGCGCTCACTGCCGCGGACGCCAAGTCGCGCATCAATCGCCTGCAACCGCGCGCCTGGCGGCCTGATCGCGCCGATGCGGCGGAACGACTCTCTCGTACGCAGGGCAACTTCGATCGCATCGTTTGGGTGAGCGACGGCATCGACGATCCGGGCGCACGCGCCCTCGCCGCCGAACTACAGCGGCGTGGCCCAGTAACAGCCCGGCTGCCGGCGCAAAGCGCGCGCGCGATCATCTCAGGCTCGGTCACGCCACAAGGGGTCATCGCCGAACTCCGCCGCGCGCCGACCGGTTCAGCCATCGCGGCCATCGCCGCCGAGACCGCCGAAGGCCGCTCGCTCGGCGCGGCAGAAGTACGTTTCCAGGGCGACTCGCCAACGGCATCTGGCCGCATCGATCTGCCGCCTGAGATCGCCGCGCGCGCTGCACGCGTGCGGATCGTGGGCGAACAGAGCGCCGGCGCGGTGAAGCTTCTGCCCGCTGGCGCAGGACGACCGTTCGTCGGCTTGATCGATCCAGGCGGCGCCGGCCAGCCTTTGCTCTCGGAGCTCTTTTACGCTGAGCGTGCGCTGCAGCCTTATGCGAGTTTGCAGCGCGGCGCCGTCGGTGAACTCATCAACGCGCGCGCGCAAGTGATGGTGCTGCCAGATGCCGGACGCGTGGCGCCGAGCGACCGCGCCGCGCTCGAACGGTGGATCGAGAGCGGCGGCCTGTTGCTGCGCTTCGCTGGCCCGCGCCTCGCCAACGACGCCGACGACTTGCTGCCCGTGCGACTGCGGCCGGGCTCGCGCTCGCTAGGCGGCGCGCTCGCATGGGAGACGCCGCTTGGGGTGGGCGCCTTTCCCAACGACTCGCCCTTCGCCGGCATCGCAGCGCCCGCCGACGTCCAGGTGCGCCAGCAAGTCCTGGCAGAGCCGACCTCGCTTGAAGAAGCGCGGGTGTGGGCGACGCTGACCGACAACTCGCCGCTGGTGACGGCGCGGGCGCGCGGGCAAGGCTTGGTTGTGCTCTTCCACGTCAGCGCTGGGCCGGATTGGTCCGATCTGCCGCTGTCTGGCTTGTTCGTCGAAATGCTGCGGCGAACGCTTGCGTTCGCGGCCCGCGCCGACGGCGCCGGCGAGCGCGAGATCACTGGCGGCCCCTACGTGGCGCAGCGCGTGCTCGATGGCTTCGGCGCGCTCGCACAAGCCTCGCCCGACACCCAGCCCATTGCGCCCGAGGCATTTTCCACCGCGCGCGCCTCCCCCGTAACGCCCCCCGGCCTCTACGAACGCGCTGGCGTTTCCGCCGCCATCGACGCAGCGCGCGGTGACGAGGCGCTCGAAGACCTGATCCTACCGCCCGGCATTGAGCGCGCTGGTTTGCGCACCGCCATTCAGCGCCCGCTCGCGGGCTGGCTGTTCGGCTTCGCCGGACTTCTTTTGGCGCTGGACCTTCTGGTTGCGCTGTTCCTCATCGGACGCCTGCCCCGGCTGACGCGCGGCGGCGCCGCCGCGCTGTTGGCGTTGGGCCTTGTCGCCGCTAGCGACGCGCACGCTCAGAGCAGCGATCCAACACAAACGCTTCGCCTCGCTTACGTGCGCATTGGGGATGCGCGTATCGATCGCACATCGGCGGCGGGCCTCGCCACGCTCAGTCAAGTTCTGTTCGAGCGAACGACTGTCGAGCCGGGCGAGCCAGTGGGCATCGATCTCGCGCGCGACGATCTTTCGGCCTATCCGTTTCTGTATTGGCCCGCGCCCTCGTCGCCGCAACGGCTCTCCGATGCCGCGCTCGCCAATATTGATCGCTATCTCGCTATTGGCGGCTTGTTGCTGGTTGATACGCGCGACGCTGGCCGCGAAGGCGCAACACGTCGTCCTGCTGCTACGATGCTCGCCGGCGTCGACGTCCCGCCGCTCGAATTGGTCGGGGCCGAGCACGTGGTGACGCGCGCCTTTTATCTGATGCGCTCTTTCCCCGGCCGCACCGCTTCGACGCAACTTTGGGCCGAGAGCGCGTCCGCCGCGCAATCGCGCGACGGCGTCGCATCGCTGTTCGTCGGCAATGGCGATTGGGCCGCGGCCTGGGCGGGCGAAGGGCAAGGCGGCGCGCGCCAACGCGAACTTTCGCTGCGCTTCGGCGTCAACATGGTGATGGTGGCGCTGACCGGAAACTACAAAGCCGATCAAGTCCATGTGCCGGCGCTGCTCGAACGCATGGGCGAAGGGCGGCAATGATCGCTGGCGCACGCATCGGGTTCGATCCTGCGCTGCCACAAGCGGTGATGGTCGCCTTGGGCCTGCTCGCGCTCATTCTGCTGGCGGTCTATGTGTGGCGGCGCGGCGGCGCACCGGTTACACGCGCACTCGGGCTTGCTTTTCTCTTCCTCGGCCTGATGCAGCCGCAATATGTGCGCGAAACCCGCGAGCCGGCAGAGGACGTCGCGCTCGTCGTCGTCGATCAAAGCGAGAGTCTCGCGCTCGCGGGGCGTCTGGAGGCCGCGCGCGCGGCGGGAGACGCGATGGCCGAACGGTTATCGCGGGAAAGCGGCCTTGAGGTGCGCGTGCGAGAAGCGCGCGGCGGGCCGGATGGCACACTGATCACCGGCGTCATCGAAGACGCGCTCTCCGACGTTTCGCCCGACCGGATCGGCGGCGTTGTCGTCATCACGGATGGTCAGGCCGCCGATCCGCCGGCGGAACCTCGCCGCCTCAGCGCGCTCGGCCCGACGAACGTGCTCATCGTCGGCGACCCCGATCGCGGCGATCGCCGCATCGAGCTGATCTCGGCGCCGACATTCGGCATTGTCGGCGAGCCCATGCGCGTGACTGGCCGCGTCGTCGACCCCAGCGGCAACGCACAAGTGCGCGTGCGCGTTTCCATCGACGGCCAGCGCGCCACTGAAACCTTGGTGCGCGCCAACCGCGATTTCTCGGTTGATGTGCGCTTGCCTAAACGCGGTCGCAACATGGTGATCCTCGAGGCCGACGCCGGTCCAGAGGAAATCACACCAGCCAACAACCGCGCCGCGTTCGCCGCCAACGGCGTGCGCGATCGTTTGCGCGTGCTGTTGATCACGGGCGAACCGCATCCCGGCGCGCGCGTGTGGCGCAATCTGCTGAAGTCCGACCCCGCCGTCGATCTCGTGCACTTTTCCATTTTGCGGCCGCCGGACAAGCAGGACTTCACGCCGCTCAACGAATTGGCGCTCATTCCGTTTCCAACGGAGGAACTATTCGAACGCCGGCTTGATGAGTTCGATCTCATTATCTTCGACCGCTATCGCCGCCGCGGTATTCTGCAGGCGTATTATTTTTCATCGATTGCGCGGCGCGTGGAGCAAGGCGGCGCGCTATTAATCACGGCCGGTGAATCCGAAGCCGGCCTCGACGGCGTCTATCGCACCGCGCTCGCCGGCATTCTTCCTTCGCAGCCCACAGGCGCGGTGATCTCGCGCGCCTATCGCCCAACGCCCACCGCGCTCGGGCGCCGCCACCCCGTCGTGCGCGGCCTGCCCTCGCCGGAGCGCTGGGGCAGGTGGACGATGCAAGTGCAAGCACAGGCGCCGAGCGGCCAAACCGTGCTGCAGGGCGCCGATGGCAATCCGCTTCTGGTCCTTGACCGCGCCGGACAAGGGCGTGTCGCCCAATTGTGGTCGGATCAGCCTTGGCTGTGGGCGCGAGGCTATGATGGCGGCGGCCCGCACGGCGAGTTGCTTCGCCGGCTCTCGCATTGGCTTATGCAAGAGCCCGAACTCGAAGATGAGCGGCTGACACTCGACAGCGGTCCGCGTGGCCTGGAGATCGAGCGCTCCACGCTGATCGCCGCGCCCGGCGATGTTGAGATCATCGCGCCATCGGGCGAACGCAGCACCGTCGCGCTTGGTGAGAGCGCGCCTGGCCTATGGCGCGCCGACGCGCCGGCGACGGAGCAAGGACTGTACGAAGCCCGCAGTGGAAACCTGCGCGCATTTGCAGCGGTTGGCCCGCTCAATCCAGTCGAAGCGCGCGCGCTCGCGGCTGACCCAGAAATCCTTCGCCCGTTCGCGCAAGCAACTGGCGGCGGCGTTGTTCTCACCGGTGAGGACGGACGCAACCTGCCTGAAATCCGTCGCATCGACCGCGGGGCGCGCTCGCACGGCGACGACTGGATCGGCGTCGAACGCAATGGCGCTTATGTGGTGCGCGCAGCGACCGCATCGCCGCTCGGGCCCGGTTGGCTCTGGGCGCTGATCGGGACGGCGCTGCTGATGTGGGGTTGGCGGCGCGAGAGCGTCTGAATCCAACCTGAACGCAGATCGATTGCACTCTGATCGCGGCATTCAAACGCCGCTCAGGTTGGCTCCCTTAAACAAGCATCATTCGAAGCGCGACGAGGGCCGCGGGTTTCGAAGCAGTTTTGGGAGCTTATGACGATGAAACGCTTTGCCACCGCAGCCGCCGCGCTCGCCCTGTTCGCCGCCATCGGCGCGACCCCGGCAGCGGCTCAGAACCGTACAGTTATCAGCCAATTCGGCCGCGACAATGGCGTCGCCGCCACCCAGCAAGGCCGCTATAACGGCACGACGGTTGAACAGCGCGGCCGCTCGCACTACTCGCGCGCCTATCAAGCCGGGTACGACAACTACATCCGCATGAACCAAGGCGGCACCCGCAACGAAGCGGTCACCGATCAGGTCGGCAACAACAACCTCGCCGTAACCGGCCAGGAAGGCCGCAACCTCCGCGCCGGCATCGTGCAAACGGGCAACGGCAACGTGTCGGGCATCGCTCAGATCGGCAACGGCTCCATCGCCACCACCGATCAGGCCGGCCGCAACAACACGACGGGCGTGATCCAAGTCGGCAACGGCCAAGACGCCAACGTTGTCCAACGCGGCAGCAACAACATCACCGTCGTCATCCAAGGCGAGTGATGGTGATCTTGGGAGCGGGAGGATGCTCGATGGCGTCCTCCCAACCCTCTCTCCAGAATTTCAGCGGGTACGTGCGATGAACAAGTTCATGCTTTTGGCAGGCGTTGCATTGCTCACGGCGTGCGCAGCGCGTGCAGAGCCGGATGCAGGCGAACTGCAAGCGCCGATCGCCGCGGCGGAAGCGCCTCTGGTCGCCGAACTCGACGGAGCGCCCGAGCCTTACGTGGCTCCCGCGCCGTCGCCGACCTACGCGCCCGCGCATTATGAAGCGCCGGACGTCGATTGTTCGATCGAGACGACGCGGACCGCGCACGGCGTGCGGCTCGAAGCGGTCGCCAGCAGCGACATCGACGGCGCATACGAGTTCGTCGTGCGCAAATCGGGCGGCGGCGGCTCGTCAGACATCAACCAATCCGGCGATTTCGGCGTCGGCCGCGACCAAGTGCTCGGCGAAGCCGAATTCAATCTCGAGCGCGGCGCCAGCTATCGCGCTGAACTCATCTTGACCGGCGCCGACGGCGTGGTCTGCAGCGACGTGCGTAGGAGCTAATGCGATGAAAGCCAAATATGCCTTACTGGCGGCCGCCGCTCTCGTGAGCGCGCTTTCGCCGGGCGTCGCCTCTGCCCAACGTTTCGGCCGCGCCAGCCAAGTCGAAGTCATTCAGGTGGGTTCGGGCAACGGCGCCGCCGCCACCCAGACCGGACGCAGCAACGATATCGGCATCGTGCAAACGGGCCGCGATCAAACGGCCATCGTGCGCCAAAACGGCAACGGCAACGACGCCGGCGTCCGTCAATGGGGCAGCGGCAACGCGGTGGAAGTCGTGCAGAACGGCAACGCCAACAGCGCGTGCGTGAACCAGATCGGCAACGGGCTGAGCACGGGCGTGGTGCAGAACGGCGGCAGCACCCTGCACGTGCTCGACACCAATCGCGGCCGTACGGTTTCGAACCGGCCGATCATCCGCGGCAGAATGGTGTACTTCTGCTCTAACGACTAGGCGCGACCAGTTCGCCTTCGACCTTATCGAGGCCGCCGGGCCTCAAAGCGAGCCAGAGCAAACGCGCTGGATCGACCGGGCCCGGCAGCTTCACCCGATCCTTCGGAACAACGCTGAAGCCAGCCGGGCTGAAAAACTTCTCCGCGCCGACAAGCACGACGCCATTGCCGCCGATTGCGCGGCACGCCGTGACGCAAGCCTGCACCAACGCCAAGCCAACGCCAGCCGATTGCGCGGCGGGATCGACCGCAAGCGGGCCGAGAAAATACACCGGCGCGCCGGCTTCCACCCGCCAGATCCGGCACACGCCGACGACCTCGCCCTTGTCGTCCAGCGCCACGCGCGACAGCGATGGCTCGAACACCGCGCCGCGCTCGCGCACGCGCTCGCTGGTCTTGACGTGGCGACCCGGGCCGAAGGCGCGGTCGAGCACCGCCTCGATCGGCGCGGCGTACTCAGGCTTCTCGGCAATAAAAATGTGGGCCATGGAGGCGCGAGCGCTTAAGGGCATGCGACGGGCGCGTCAATCGCGCCAACGTCACACTGCGGACTTGCAGGCCCGGGCGCGCGAGGTCCATACCGGCGCGGCTTGCCATCTCTCCGCATCCCCTCCCTCGATATTTTCCGCCATCAGCTGTTCGCCCGCTATTGGGGCGCGCGGTTGTTCATGGCGATGGCGACGCAAATCCAGGCCACGGCGATGGGCTGGCAGGTCTACGACGCCGCTCGCGCGCACGGCCACACCATCGCCGAAGGCGCGTTCATGCTCGGCCTTGTCGGGCTAGCGCAATTCCTACCCCTCTTGGTGCTATCGCTGTTCGGCGGTCAGGCCGCAGACCGCTACAATCGAAAGACCATCTTGCTTGCCTGCTTCAGCGCCAAGATGCTGATCATGGTGTGGCTATCGTTTGCGTCCACGCTCGGCCCCGACATTGTCATTCCGGCGGTGTTCGTGGCCGCGGTGAGCGCCGGCGTCATCAATGCCTTCATGCCGCCCGCAGCCAGCGCGCTATTGCCGATGCTGGTGCCACGCACGGATCTCCCGCAAGGCATCGCCTGGGGTTCGCTGGCGTTTCAAGCGTCTTTGATCATCGGGCCGGTGATCGGCGGCTTCCTCTACGACGCCGGCGCGGCCGTGCCCTACGTGGCGGCGTTCGTGATGCTGGTGGTGGCGACATCGCTGCTGCTGTCATTGAAGCCGCCGGCGCAAGAGCCGGTCAAAGACGCGCGCACCTTGGGCATGATTGTTGAGGGTTTGCGCTACGTCTGGGGCAACAAGATTGTGCTCGGCGCAATTTCTCTCGACCTCGTCGTCGTGTTGCTTGCGGGAGCGGTGGCGCTCCTGCCGGTGTTCACGCGTGACATTCTGCATGCAGGGCCTAACGAACTTGGGGTGCTGCGCTCCGCCATGGGCGTCGGCGCCGCCAGCGTCGCGTTGTGGCTCGCAGTAAAGCCGCTGCGCACGCACGTTGGGTTGTGGATGTTCGGCGCCACAATCGTGTTCGGATTGGCGACAATCGTATTTGGACTCTCCAAATTTATCTGGCTGTCGGCTGCCGCGCTCTGCATCGCCAACGGCGCCGACATGATCTCGGTCTATGTGCGCCAGATTCTCATCCAGCTCGCCACGCCGGACGCCATGCGTGGGCGCGTTGCGGCGGTCAGCTTTGTGTTCATCTCTGCATCCAACGAACTTGGGGATTTCGAAGCCGGCGTCATGGCGCGCTTACTCGGGCCGGTGTTGGCCGTGAGCGTCGGCGGCGTCGCCGCCGTCATCGCGTCTTTCGGCTGGATGCGCCTTTTTCCAGATTTGGCGAAAGCAGACGGGTTCGAAATGCTCGATGAGCAGCATCCGAACGCGAATTAGGGCTTACGCAGCGCGCTGGCTGGTTGCGTGCGCCGGCAAATTGCACGTGACAGTCACGCCGCGGCCCGGCTCACTCGACAGCGCCACCCAGCCGCCGTGCATTTCGACGAACGAGCGCACCAAGGCCAAGCCAAGACCAGCGCCCCTACGGTCGCCGCTTTCGAAGCTATCGAACGCGCGCGCCTGCGCATCGTAGCCCATGCCCTTGCCGGTGTCAGATACCGTCAGGCGGACCATGCCGTCGAGGCGATCGGCCGACACCGTGATGGTGTCGCCGCGCTCGGTGTGGCGGAGCGCGTTCGACAACAGATGCACGATCACTTGGATCAGGCGCTTCTGATCGGCTTCGATCTCGCCAATCTTCGGATCGCACTTGATGCGGATCGGCACTTCGGTGTCGCGCGCCTTCGACGCCGCCATCTGCACGCTTTCGCTGATGGTCTGATAGACGTCCACCTGGCCGAGATCGAGTTGCACGTTGCCGGCCTCGACCATGGCGACGTCGAGAATGTTGTCGATCAGCTTCGATAGAGAGCCAGACGCCTCGATAATCGAGCCGACCTGCTCGATCTGGCGATCGTTGAGCGGACCAAACACCTTGTGCGCCAACAGCTCCGCGTTGCCATGGATCGCCTGCAGCGGATTTCGCAGCTGGTAGGAAACATTCTCGACGAACTGGCCCTTGAGCTTGTCGGCGGTCTCGAACGCCTCCGCGCGCTCGCGCAGCGCGTCCTCGACACGCCGATCGGCGGTGATGTCCTGAAATGCGACAAGCGTGGCGCCATCCGGCAGCGGCCGCGTGAGAAACTTGAGCACGCTTTCGTCGCTGCGACGCATCTCGCCGCGAAACTCAGTGCGCGCCTCTGGCGACGGATCGGTAATGCGGCCGCGCACCTGCGACCACGTCACGCGATCGTGGAAGAGCGGCTGGCAGCGCTCGATCACCTTGTCGAACGGCGTTTCATCGTCGATCGGCGTTTCCAGCTTCCACATCGCATGGAAGGCGGCGTTCGAAAGCTTGAGCCGGCCGTCCAGGCCGAACACGACGATGCCCTCGTGCAGCTTGTCGAGCGCAGCGCGCTGTGTCTGCAGCAGCGCATCATACTGGCTCTTCAGCGACACTTCGTTGGTGATGTCGGAGAAGATCATCAGCATGCCGCCGCCGGGGTGCGGCTGGCGCGCCACGCGCAGCATGCGGCTGTCCGGCAGCACCCAGAAATCCTGCGGCAGGTTTTCGTGTTCCTGATAGAGCGCCAGTTCGCGCGCACGCCATTCGGCGTAGTTGGCGTGCGCCGGCAGCTTGCGCTTCTCTTTCATGTAGTCGAGCCACGCCGCGTGCGCGGGGCGATCGGCAAGGAACGCCGGATCGAGCGACCAAATCTGTTCGAACGCGCGATTGTGGAACACAAGCCGCTTGCCCTGATCGAAGACGGCGATGCCTTCGGCCAAGTGGTCCAGCGTTTCGTCGTGCGCGCGTTGCTGCTTAGCGATCTGCTCGCGCGCGGATTCTGAATCGGTGACGTCGAGCGCGATGGCGGCGACGCCGCCGGCGACCGGCGTCATGCGGATGCGCAGCGTGCGCAGTTCGCCGCCGACCACGGCCGAGCGCGTTTCTTCCACTGCCGCGCCCGCCTCGATTGCCTTGCGCGCGAGATCGACGGCGTCCTGATCGAGTTGCAGGTTGCGATCAATAGCTTGCTCGATCGAGCGCGCTTCCAACGCCGAGAGGTATTCCGGGTTCGCCCATTCCAGCTTCAGCGCGCCGTTGACGCGCCAAGCCATGAACGGCGCTGCATTCCACATCTCCAGGAATGCGGCTGGATCGCGGGCGATGACTTCGTGGCCGCTGCCAAAGCGGCCGCCGCTGACGCCCTGCTCAACGCCGCGCACGCCCGCGTCGAGCAGCCACGCCACTGCGCGTGCGCCCGCGGTGCGGCCATCGACTTCAACGAAGACGCCGTCCGGCGTCGAAATCTTGATCGAGAACGCCGCCCCATCGCGGCGCAGCCGCGCCAAAGCCGGCGCCAAGCGCGTGCCTGCGCCTGTCGCATCGATCGCGTCGAACACGGAAAGGCCTTGCAGGATGCGCACGCCGGGCTCGGCGCCGTGGGCGGAGTCCGAGAACCGCAGCAAGCCAGCGAGCGCGAGCGGGCTGCCATAAATTCTCGGGCGGCCCCAGTCGCCATCGGCATCGCTCATCGGGTCGTCCCAGATCAGCACCACGCCCGGGAAAGCCCCGAAAATCGTGTCGGCGACCGCGAGCTTATCCTCAAGCTCGCGCACGCGCTTTTTCCAGGCTTCGAGGCTGCCGCGCGCGCCATCGGTCACGCGCAGCGCCCACAACAGCGACGCGATCGCGATCGCGGCCGAGCCAGCCGCCACAAGCAGGCTTGCGAATCCGCCGTCCAAAGCCGACCCCTAGTCCATTCTTCGGCGAAACGAATCGCCGGCCCCAAGAGGCATCCTCCCGCAGTGCGAACGCGATTGAAACGGCCGCGCTGGGGTTAAGCGTTAACAACAGCTTAAATTGATGAACGCCGAGTTAAGTTAAGAAAGTTCAATGGGTTAACGCGGCTAGCTGGCGCGTCTCATTTTCTGCACAGCTTGCTGCGCCGCATAGAGCGCCGGCCGCAGCGTTCGCGCCCGCCGGCCGCGGTCCTTGAGGCGCGCAGCGCCAGAGATTCTGAACACAAACGGGATGCGATAACTGGCGCCAAAGCGCGGGTGAATGTCGGGCTTCGGCTCGAACCGCGCATGCGCCAACGCCTCGTGCGCAGCCTCGTAGAAGACGTCAGACGGCCAAGCATAGACGCAGTGGACATTCTTGGCCGCGCCCTGTGCGCTCACTTCGAACTCGGCGATGGCGATGCCTTCCACGCCGAGGCGTCGCGCCAGCTGTGGATAACGCGCCCGTAGCGGACCGATAAGGTCCCACGGCATGGCGTCATCGGCGGCATCGTTCTCGGCGTTGCGCCAGATCACGCAGCACGGGCCGCTGGGCAGGCCCTCTTTCAACCGTTGCATTTCACGCGCCGAGGCGGCCCGCTCGCGCAGCCAGTCGGCGACATTCACCAGCACCAGCACAAGCCCCAGCACCGCCGCGCCAGAGGCCAAAAGCGAGGCGCTGCCATCCCAGCCCTGAGCCCGCAAAGCGGCGGTAACCGCCAAGTGCAGCGCGACGACGAAGACAAACAGTCCGCCATAGAACAGCCCGCGCATGGTCAGCGCGGAGAGCGTGCGTGTTGCTTGGATCAGCATGTGGCGTCAGCGTCCCACGATGTTGTGCAACTCGGATGTGCGCGATGCAATGTGGCGCCGCGCCGAGTTGCAGGCGCAGATGTGAGCAATGCCGATCATAGAAAGATTGACTCTGCGGTAGCGGGGTCTACGTTTTCCACAAATGGCGGGGGAGCGCCAAATGACCGAGGCCGCCGCGCCGCGCGCGCCAATTACGCAGTCCGTCAGGCTTACGCATGTGCCGCACGTGCGCACGCGGCCTTCGATCGTGCACCTGATCGTGGGCAATTCCGCGCTCGTCGCCGGACTTGTCGCCTATTACGAGCGGCTGTTGCCGGGCTGGTCGATCATCGGCGCGGCGTTCCTGCTGTATCTGCTGGGCGTGTCCATTCTCAATCGGCGCACCGACGCGCTGCGACAGCGCTTCACCGATCAACGCCTGCCTGAAGTGCAGGCCGTGATTTCCAACGAGAATGAAGCGCGCCGACAAGTGCAGCGCGAGTTCAACGTCGCCGTGCCGCTTAACCCGACGGTGCGTCTGCTGGTGATCCCGGCGCTGCTGCTGACGTTGCCGTTTCTGTATTTCGTGTTCCGCGACGTCGATCAGGTCATCCATTCTTGGTTCTGGCTGTTCCGGTGGCCGGTCGCGGCGGTCGCGGCGTTCTTCTCCTGGGTTTTCGTTGTCGGCGTCGCCTCGTTCGCCAACGTGACGCCAGCGCTGGTCAAGTTCGACTTGGCGGAGATGCGCAAAAAGGAGCAGCAGGCGGTCGAAGCCAATGTGATCGGCGAAGAAGTCCGCAACGATCTCAGCATCATCCGTCAGATGGCGAGCCTGCAGAGCCTGCATCGCCGTATCGAGACCTACACGCTGGAGAGCGCGCTCCTATCGGCGCTATCGTTCTCGTCTTTCCTTTCGATCCTGATGGAAGGTGGACCTGAGGTCGCGCAATCGTTCACGCACCTGTTTCCGCTGCCGGTGACTTGGCAGAGCTTGCCTTCGCCGATCGTCATCCCATCGGTTGGCCAGATCGCCTCGTATCCAACGCTGTCACTGAGCTACGTCAGCGCCAACGTGACCAGCTTCATCGGGCTTAGCCTGTTATTCTGCGCCGCCACCTTCCTAGGCGTTCTGGTGGCGCGCCTGCGCTTCAATGATGGCTATCGCGACGCCGAATCGCTGCTGAAAGCGGCCGAGCGGCTGAATGAAAAAGAGGACCAAGCGCTCGAACGCGGCGAAACCGCACGCAGCCAGAGCTACACCAACGCCATCGACGAACGCGTGCGCGACGCTGAAACCGTGCAACGCGGCTTGGCGTTGACTGTGATGCACATGCTGTTGAGCCGCAACACCGGCATTCTCTTCTTCATGATCGCACTGACCTTGTGCGGCTTTTATTTCAACCCGCTCCTGGCGGCGGTGATCGCCGCGCTCTTTATTGGCGCGACGTTCATCGGGTATTTGGACCGCATTTTCCGCGGCCTGCTCAACGCGCGCGTCTTCCGCGGCGGCGTCAACGAATTGCTGAAACAGACCCGGCGCTAGAAACGCATGCGCGGCCCCGGCGGTGCGCCGGGACCGCGCCTTGCGCTTAGTAGCGATAGTGGTCCGGTTTGAACGGACCGACTTCGGGCACGCCGATATAGTCGGCCTGCGCCTTGCTCATCTTGGTGAGTTTGGCGCCCAGCTTTTCGAGGTGAAGCATGGCGACCTTCTCGTCGAGATGCTTGGGCAGCGTGTAAACCTTGTTGTCGTAGCTCTTGCCATTGGTCCAGAGCTCGATCTGCGCTAGCGTCTGGTTGGTGAACGACGCCGACATGACGAAGCTCGGGTGGCCGGTGGCGTTGCCGAGGTTCACCAGACGGCCTTCGCTGAGCACGATGATCTTCTTGCCGTCCGGGAATTCCACGTGATGGACCTGCGGCTTGATCTCGTCCCACTTGAAGTTCTTCAAGCCGGCGATTTGGATCTCGCTGTCGAAGTGGCCGATATTGCAGACGATGGCGTTGTTCTTCATCGCGCGCATGTGATCGACGGTGATGACGTCCTTGTTGCCCGTCGCGGTGACAAAAATGTCGGCGGTGGGCGCGGCGTCTTCCATGGTGACGACTTCGTAACCCTCCATCGCCGCTTGCAGCGCGCAGATCGGATCGACTTCCGTCACCTTCACGCGCGCCCCGCCTTGGCGCAGCGAAGCGGCCGAACCCTTGCCGACATCGCCGTAGCCAGCAACGATCGCGACCTTGCCCGAAAGCATGACGTCGGTGCCGCGGCGAATAGCGTCGACGAGTGACTCGCGGCAGCCATAGAGATTGTCGAACTTCGACTTGGTGACGCTGTCGTTCACGTTGATCGCCGGGAAAGGCAAATCGCCCTTCTTGGCCATTTCATAGAGTCGGTGGACGCCTGTAGTGGTCTCCTCGGAAACGCCCTTCACGCTGGCGCGAATAGCTTCATAGAAGCCGGGCTTCTCCTTCAAGTATTTCTTGATCGTCCCGAACAGCGCCTGCTCTTCCTCGTTGGAGTGGTGCTCGAGGAAGTCTTGATCCTTCTCCGCCTTGGGACCGAGCACGCAGAGCAGCGTTGCGTCGCCGCCATCATCGAGGATCATGTTGGCGTATTGGCCGTTCGGCCACTGGAAGATGCGGTGGGTGTAATCCCAGTATTCTTCCAGGCTCTCGCCCTTCACCGCGAACACCGGCGTGCCCTTTGCGGCGATCGCCGCGGCAGCGTGATCTTGGGTCGAGAAGATATTGCACGAAGCCCAGCGCACTTCCGCGCCCAGCGCTTGCAGCGTCTCAATCAGCACAGCCGTTTGAATGGTCATGTGCAGTGAGCCGGCGATGCGGGCGCCCTTGAGCGGCTGCTTCGGCCCATACTCTTTGCGCACGGCCATCAGGCCAGGCATTTCGGTTTCGGCGATCTCGATTTCCTTGCGACCCCATTCGGCCAGGGCAAGGTCCTTCACGACGTAATCTTTAGCGCTCATCGCGCGCCCTCCTTCGAAAGCGGCGAGCGTCGTTTTCCAAGTGGAAAGCCCGTCGAGCCTGGCGGCATATGCCGTCGCAACGCTCCTCGGCGGGCGGCAGCTCATAGCAAAGCCGGCCTGCGGTGGCAATTCGGGCCGCTGAAATGGAAAGAGCCGCCGGTTGCCCGGCGGCTCTACCCCTCGCGGCTGCGGAACAGCTCAGGCGCCGGTGCTCCAGCGATCCAGGAGCCGTTTTGCAGCGTCGCGTCCCCCGACGCCAAAGGCGATCGCCACCGCTACCGCCACCGATCCGAGGATCAGGCCGAAAGCGAGGACGATAATGTCGTTGGCCAGGCCCATGAAGCGCAGGCCGACCGCCGCCGCCAAGGCGATGACGCCCCAGCGGATAAAGGTGGAGATGATCTCCGACGAAGGCTTGCCTTCGCGCTGCGCCGCGGCCGCCAGAATGTTGGCCAGCAGGATGCCCAGAGCGATGATGACCACGCCGAACAGGACGCGGCTCGCGAGTCCCAGCACCTCGCTTAGCATCGCCGCCATGGCGCCGAAGCCGAGCAGGCGCGCCGCTTCGACGGCCGCGAACAACACGATGCCAATGAGCACGGCCAGACCGATCATCCGTGACGGCGGAAACGTCTTCAGGCTGATCGTGTCGACGCCGGGTGTCAGGTCCATCTTCTCGCGACCGACACGCACCGGCTCGGCATTGGCGATCGAGCTGATGATACTGTCAAAGCCGAACGACTTGAGGCCCTCTTCGGTGAGTGTCATCACCCAGCGGCCGATGACATAAGCGATGAAAGTGATCAGCGCGGCGCCGATCACGCGTGGAATGGTGGCGAGGATTTCTTGCAGCATCGCCGTCGCCGGATCGGAGATAGCCCGAATATCGAGCACGTCGAGTGCGGCGATCGCCACCGGAATGATGATCAGCGTGAACACGAGAATGCCCAATAAACGCGCAAGGCCTGGCCCACTCGGCGTGTGCGTCAACCCCGCATCCATCAGTCTACGATCGAGTTCGATCGCCTCGACCGCAGCTTCCACCATGCGGCGTACGATGGTCGCCAGCACGAAGCCGATGAAGAAGATCAAAATCGCGCCGACGACCGCCGGCAGATAGGCCAGGAAGCCGCGCGTCATATCATAGAGCGGCGTCACCACGGCGGTGAGCTGCAGCACTGTAAGCGCCGCCATAAAGCCGAGCAGCCAAACGAGCCAATAGCCCACTTCGCCGACGCGCTCGCCCACATCGACCATTGGCTTGGCCGTCGATGGGCTGGCGCCGTCGCGGCGCGAGAAGAATGGAATCCGGTCAACAGCTTTGGCGATCGCCCACTTCACGGCCTTGGCGGCAAAGTGCGCGGCGACAACGATGACCAGAGCGATCAGGATGCGGCTGCCCCAATATTGGACGGCCTGATAGTCGATATACATCGGCAGACTCCCTCGCGAATCCGCGTTGAGAATGCCGCAGTGTTCGACCGGCGCACGCCTTTGCAAAGGATTTGCACGCGAAAGGCGTGCTTAATCCATGCTGCATCCGCGAGATTTTCGCGCGCGAGGGCGCGTCGGGCGCTTCAGTTCAACGCTTCAGGGAAACGAGGAAGCGCATCGAAGTCTTCCTGCACGTGCTGGCGGATCACCAGAGCGTCGGTTTCGGTGGCGATGCGCTCGACCTTGTCCATCGACGCCAGCGTCTGATCGCGATCGACATTGAAGCGCGGCACGGTGCGGCGCTGGCGGCTCTCAGCCATGTGCCACATGTCGCCGGTGAGCAGCACAGGCCCCGCATTGGCCAGGCGCACCAGCAGCACTGTGTGGCCGGGCGTATGGCCCGGCGTCTGGATTATCGTCACCGATCCGTCGCCAAACACGTCATAATCGCCATCGCCTTCGATCAATCGCGTCTGCGAATTTTCCAGCTGGCTGTAGAAGCCGAAGGACTGCGCGTCGGCGCGGGCTTCAGGGCGGAACATATAGGCGCGCTCGTCAGCGTCGACGATCCAGGTGCTCGCCGCGAAGAGATTGCCATTGCCGGTGTGATCGGCGTGCGCATGCGAGAACGACACGTACTCGATATCGGCGGGCGTCAGACCAAGCGCTTCAAGTTGCGCCGTCAGCGTTTGCGCCATCGTCACATGTGCGCCCATCTCGGCTAGGTTTAGCCCGTTCGGCATGCCGGCGATTGCTTCCGAGAAACCAGTGTCCCAAATGAGATCGCCGTTCGGATGCCGAATGAGATAGCAGGGATCGACGACTGCGCGCGCTTGGCCGGCGAACGATCCATCGTCGGCAAACATATCGACATTGCTAAAGTTGGCGCGACCGCAATCCATCGCGTAAAGCTGGATCGCTGGCGCAGCCGTCTCGGGCGCCGTCGTGGATTGTCCGCACGCGGCCAGAACCCCGAACGCCAAAACCGCCAAACCGCGCTTCATCATCGGATGCTCCCTGTTTGGCGCTGTTCAAGCCTTACCATCGCCGAAACGCAAGCGGAGAACGAAAATTGCAAGCACCAGCACAAGGCAGACGGCGTTCGCGAGCGTGACTGGCCACGATCCGCTGAGCGCCCCATACGTCGTCCAGCAGACGAAACCGACAATGGTGACTGCGTACATTTTAAGCGACACGCCTTCGGCGGCGCGTGCGCGTACGATCTTGGCGATCTGCGGCACAAAGCTCGCCATTGAGCAGAGACCGGCGATCAGCCCGAACGCATTGCTCAGCCAATCCGGCGCGGAACTCATTTCTTTTCCAACAAAAGCCGGCCACGCTCTTTCAACCGACCGGAAATGCGACCAGCCAGACCAGCCAGAAACGCCGGCAGGTCGACCTCGATGCGGATCTGGCGATCTTGAACATCAATGCGTCCCGAGATCCCTTGGCCCATTGCGCGGGCGCTGAAACTCAACTGATCGCCCGCCCAGACTTGCTGAAACTGCGCGACCTTGGCCCCGGCAATTTGATCTTTAAGCTGATCGAATCCCGCCACGAGACGCGCGCGCGCCTCGTCTTTCCCGAGCTGATGAGGGATCGTCACGGTGATAGGCGTCGCCATGGCGTTGGAACGATCTAGCACGCGGCTTTGTTTCGCTCAGCGTCGCACTGTTTCGGCTAGGCGCCGCCCAGAACGCGCTCGCATTCCGCCAACCGCTCGCCCGTTAGATCGTCGGCAAGTTCGAGCTGTTGCAGCTCCAGCATGCCGTGGCCGCGCGGCACGTAGCGGATCATGCGCTCTGTTTCACCGTCACGCACGACATATGCAATCTCGAGCTCTGAATTGCCGATTTCTCCGGCGTCGCGGCGCACCAGCACCATGCCATCGCGCATCCCGGCGGCGTAGGCCGGCAAGGACGGATCGACGCCGCTGATGACGTTGTTGTTGGCGCTCGTGGCCTCGATGTCGAAGCCACGATGGAACGAAGGTAGGCGCCGAGTTGTCACCCGGCCGCACGGCGCAAATACATCCTCGGGCAACAGGATTGGCGTCCCACGCTCAACATGCACGGCAATATCGGCACGGACATCGACACCGAGCGAGTCCGCGACGATCGGAAACATCTCAACCGCTGGAATCGGATCGCCGGCACGCGCGCGTTCGCGCATTTCGAGCACAGCGTCATCAAGATCGCGACCGCGTGCGCGTAGCTGGCCGTCCCAAACGGTGGCGAGCAAGCGGCCGCGTTGGTAGGGCAATTGTTGCACGACTTGCTCGCGCCAGAAATCCGCCAGAATGCGCGTATTCGGCTCGGCTCGCACCGGCGATTGCGCGTAAGCGCGCAACATCGTGTTCAGATCGTCGGCAAAGTCGGCAGGCGACCACAGCCCCTCACGCACCAGCACGCGGCCAGTGAAGAAATCGGTGAAGCCTTCCGACAGCCAGTATTGGGCCGCTTCGTCCTGCTCCGGCGCGCCGCCGATGCGGCCTGGGATCCATGTGTGCAGACCCTCATGCGCGAGCGTGCGCGTAATCGTGCGCGCTTCGCCGTTGGGCGTGGCGAAAAATGCAAACGCATCCTCAAGCCCAGTGCCGCCGATTGAGAGCCAACCGGGGTTGGGCGCTTCAAGCTGGATCACAGTGACCAGATAAGGCGCTGACTCATCGCCCCAGAACCGGCGCTGCCCAGCGATGATCTCGCCCACCTGCGCGGTGAAGTCTGCGTCGCTAAAGCTCCATTGCCCACGGATCGCCACGCGTATGTTGGGATCGGACGCCCGCAACACGCGGAAATCGCCGCCGACGGTGATGCTCGGGTTGATGCGCCCAAGATTGAGGCCAGCATGCTGCAAGTCTGACGCGAACGCCCAGCCGCGCGGCAGATTGCGCGTGCGCACGCGCACCAAGCTGGCGAGATTCACATCGGGCGCCACAAGAGCGGCGCTGCCGATAAAGTGAAAATAGTTCGGCTGAATGACGGCTCTATAGGCGTTGCCTTGCTCAGCGTTCGGCGCGCCTTCAAAATCCTGAACGATGCGGTAGCGGATGTGCAGGCGCGCGTTGGGGCGATGGGCGAGCACGCGTGCGTACGGCTGATCGGTGGCGCGCATCGTGCCTCCGGCAATCACCGCAAGACCTTCGATACTGCGCCACAATTCGTCGCGCCCGCCCCATGAGCTGGGCAGCCGAAGGGCCGTTTGCCCGTCGGGGTTACCGGTAAATTCGAGATCGACCTGCACCGCTTGCAACACGCCGTCGCGCAACAGCGGCGTCAGCGTGTAGTCAATGCGCTGCGGCGGACCCGCGCCAACGCAAAACAGCAAAGCGGCGGCGGCGCACAATACGCGCAATGCGGTCGGCATCATCTTTCCCCTCGCAGGCGGCACACGCTGCCAGATGCAGAGATTGTGGCAAAGTGGGGGCGCAAGCTCAGTCGCGCACTTGCTTAGCCAGGCCTGACAGGCCCGCTGCGAGGTAGGTCAGGATGACGAAGCCGAGCAGCTTTTCCAGATAGAAGATGGTGGAAATGTAGATGCGTGCGTCCGGCGGCTGGGTACTGAACTCGTTGGCCAGGAACGTATCGTTCGCGCGGTCAAGCGCGAAAATCGGCACTGCGTTTCCAAACGAGAACCAGAACCACCGCAGGAATTCGCCCACGCCTGTCGGACTGAGGTCAAGCGGCCGCGTCCCGCCCAGCGCCAAGCCAATGGCCGCGAACAGCACAGTGAGCGTGAGAAACCACGCCACTCCATAACTCAGGCTTCGGTGTCCAAAGCCGATGAACGAACCCGAAAGCCCGAGCGCGGTACGGCGCATCCAGTTGCGCTCGCAGCGCCGTTCATGAATCCGCATGCCGTGCAGAACTTGGTCGGCCTTGTCCTTGTAGCCGGCATTGACGAGCGCATTGGCGAAACGCCGATAGGGTTCCGGTGCGAACCGCGCCTTGCCGCCCGCGCCACATGCAAGCCATTGCCGCAGTTCGCCGACTGGCGCTGCAGCGATGGTGCGCTCGATATCGGCGCCGAGGCCCGCGAGGCGATCATAGCTGAAGCCTATTAGGTCCATCTCGATGAACTCGCCGCGCTTCTTGCCGGGCGCTGGCGGCTTACGGAACGCATTGATCGACCCCGCCAGCGCGCCAAACTTGGCGTTGCGCAAGATGAGTTTGGCCTTATCGCCCCAGGTCGGGCCGCAGCGCTCTTCGTCCAACTCCAGATGCAGCTCGCCCAGCACGTTGGCGCCGGTGAGATCGATGACGCCCTCGAGCGTGCTTTGGCGGAGCTGCAACGCCAGCCCACCGTTGAAGCCGATCAGATTGATGTCGCCGAGGCGCTTGACCTCACGCAGGAACATCGCGCCATCGACACGCATGCCGGTCGCTTCAACGTGGCCCTTGAACGTCGAGCCGGAGAACAGCGCCGGCCCTTGCACCACCATGCCATAGAGCGAAACGCGCTGCTCGGCGGTCACGTTTGTGAGCTGAAAGCTACGGCCGACTTCGGCCCCGTCGATCGACAAATCCTTGGCGAACGTCGAGCCATTGAGATTAAGATCGGCGGCGGAGACCGCATTGCCCAGCGTGACATTCTCCGCGAACTCGCCCGAAGTGACATAGACGTCGCCGTCTGCCTTCATTCCATAAGCGGAGAACGCGCCTGCGACCTTCGCCTTGAACAAGCTGAAGTTCGAACCCGAACGCGTGTGGGCGCAGTCAAGATCCTTGGCGAACTCGCATTCGCCGAAGACGATATCGAGGCCCGCGCGCGCGCCATAAGCATTGACGAAACCGCCGAGCTTGCATTTCGCGAAATCGATTTGGCCGGCGACGCTGATGGCCGACATTATGAAGCGCGCTTCGAACGTCGCGTCCTTAACGATCATCTGGCCGCCAATATGGGCGGAACCGGCCGAGAAATCGTCGGAGCACTTGGCGCCGGACAGCACCAGATTGCCGCCGATGGCCGCGTAGTCCAGCAGGCCGCCCTTGAACGTCGCGCTCGCAAGCGACAGCGTGCCTTCGAGCGCGGTGCGGGCGAGGTCGAAGCCCGCGCCGAGTTCGGCTTCCGACAGATCGATGAATTCTTCGATCTTGGAGTCACTTACATCGAAGCGGCCGGCGCACTTGAGTTTGCCGCAGCGAAGCGCACTGCCGAGTTCGGCGCCCTGCGCGAACACCGCGCCCTTCACAGTGGAGCCCGAAAGGTTGACGAACCGACGGAAGCGCGCCGCCTCGAAAATGAGATGGCCTTCGAAGTGGGCTTGCGACGCCGCAAGCCCCTCGGCGACAAGGCCGTAAGCCTCCACGTCGCCAGCGAAATAACTGCCGTCGAGAATAACCCCCTTCTCGGCTGTGAGGCTCCACAGCATCAGGCGTTTGTCGAAGCGGCACGAAGTCATTTCGATGCCGCCGGTGGTGGTTTCGCTGCGCCAGGCGACGTCTTCTTCGACACGCGCGGCGTGGATGCGCACCCACGGCGAGGCGCGCACTTCGCTCCACGGCCGCAGAAAAAGGACGGCGCGCAAAAACTCCGCGCTCAACTTGCGATGGTCAGGCCAGCTATCGGCTTGCGCGGGATCTTCGCCTTTGCCGTCGTCGGCGCCTGTCGCGTGGCGCATGTCAGCCACATCGCCGCGCGCGATCTGCCGCCACGCCCATTGTTCATGTGGACGGAAATGCTGCGGCAACGGCGCAGCGAGCTCAGCATCCCAAGGCGCTTGTTGTTTGCCCACCACGCGAAAGCCCCCGCCCCGACCTTAGACGGTAGCAGGCGATTGACAAGCCTGACGCGGCGACGCCCGCTTATTCGTTTTCGTGGAACTTCGCGTTGACCAGTGCTTCGACAGCAGCGACTGCGGCTTCGGCTTCCGGCCCCCGCGCTTCGACTTCGATTTCTTGGCCGAGTGCAGCGCCCAGCATCATCAAATCCATGAGTGATCGCGCGTCCGCTTCTTCGTCGTCACGGCGCACGACGATGCGTGTGCTGTCATAGCTCAGCGCCAGCTCGGCGAGCTTGCGCGAGGCGCGCGCGTGAAGACCGCGCATATTGACGATGCGGAGCGTGCGCCGTGCCGACATGCAACCGAACTCCGAGCCGCGCTCAGGCCGCGCCGCCAGCGAGCTCGACCGATGCGACTCGAATATAGCGCCTGCCGGCTTCTTGTGCAGCCAATGCTGCTTCCGGAAGACTGACCTTGCCGCGCACCTCGGCCAACTTGATCAGCATGGGCAGATTCACACCCGCAATGACCTCAGTCTTCACCTGGTTGATCACGGAGATGGCGAGGTTCGAGGGCGTGCCGCCGAACATATCAGTCAAGATCACCACGCCGTCGCCGCGCTCAACGGCGCGCACGGCGTCGATAATGTCGGCGCGGCGCTCTTCCATATTGTCCGCCGGACCGATGGCGATGGCCCGCATCTGCTCCTGCGGACCCAGCACGTGCTCCGCCGCTGCGACGAATTCGTCCGCCAAGCGGCCGTGAGACACCACCACGACGCCGATCATTCCGTGCTCCCGCCGCCCGCCAGCGGCCCTGCTGTAAAGGGGCGTACAATACCCACTCGCGTTTGCGAAAAAAGTAAAAGCCGCACGCTGATTGCAGTTTTCGACGGATTACGTCCGGTGGGGCGTCGCGACCGGAAGCTCAACGATCAGGCGAGCGCCGCCCTCGTCTCTGTTTTGCGCGAAGATGCGCCCGTTGTGCGAGCGGACGATCTGGCGGGCAATTGAGAGTCCCAATCCGGAATTTCCGCCGAAAGCAGCACCTTTCGGCCGTTGGGTATAAAAACGCTCGAATACAGTTTCGAGATTTTCCGACGGGATGCCCGGCCCGTCATCCTCAACTACAGCGCGCACGATTTGCGCATCCTTGCTGCGTACCAGCTCGATCGATGCGACAACACGCCCGCCTAGGGGGCTGAACGAACGGGCGTTGTCGATGAGATTGCGGAAGACCTGGCCCAGCGGCCCGGCCTGCCCGAGCACCAGTGCGCCTTCCGGCTTGGGGCCGCGGAACATCACATGCACGGGCGCCTCCTCGTCCGGCGCTGGCGCGTAGGCGCGCACCAAATCGAAAACCAACGCACCCAGATCCACGCGTTCGAGATCAGCGCGCGCGACTTCCGCTTCGATACGGCTGGCGCGTGCGATGTCGGTGATCAGTCGATCCAGCCGCTTCACGTCGTCGGCGACGATGGCCAGCATCTGCGCCTGCTGTTCTGGGGTTTGCGCATTGCGCGCTGACGCCACCGCCGACTGGATTGAAGCCAACGGGTTTTTGATTTCATGACTGACGTCGGCGGCGAAGCTCTCATTGGCGTCGATGCGGTCGGCCAAAGCCTCGGTCATGCCTTCGAGCGACTGGCTGAGCGCCCCGATCTCATCCTTGCGCTTGGATACGTCCGGCATCGACAAACGTGTTGCGCCGGTGATGCGCAAACTGTCGGCCGCACCCGCCAGGCGCCGCAGCGGGTTGGCGATGAACAGCGCCAACAAGAGCGAAGATAGGAAAATCGCAATCGTCGCGCCCATGACGAAGGGGATCATGCTGGCGCGTTCGGCCACCAGAATGCGCTCAACATCGGCGCTTTCTATGGTGACGACGCCAACCACCTGCTGCACGCGGCGCACCGGCATCGACACGGACACCACGCGCTCGCCACGTTCGCTCAGCCGTTCGCCGGCGACGATCTCGCCACGCCGCGCCCGGCCAATCTCCTCCTCCAACGTGATATCGGGGCGCCAGGGCGTCAGTCGCAAATACTCCACCCGCCGCGCCGCATCCTGGAGCGACTGGCCGATCGATTGCTTTTCGTCGATCGGCGCCAGCGGGGTCTCTTCGAGTGAGTTGTAGAGCACGTTGCTGTCGGCGATCTCGTGGCCGTCGGCGGCGAACATGCGTACGCGTGGGCGCCCGACGCCGGGCCGCTCGCCCTCCGCCACCGGCGGCAGAATCCGCCGCAGCACCGAGCGCACGGCGATCTCGTTCACGTACGGGTTGGGATCGCCCTCGACCGTGCCAGTCTCGATCAAGAGATTGGTGATCAGCTCGCCCTGCGTGCGCAGATTGCGGAACTGCGCCTCGGTCAAGCCAGCGCGCATTTCCGTCAGCAGCAGCACGCCTATGATCAGGACGAACAGGCCGACGAAATTCCAGATGAAGATGATGCGGGCGATGCGCGAGCGCGCAAGCGCGCGCCAGCCATCGCCGTCAGGCTTCGTTATACCGGTAGCCGACGCCATAGAGCGTTTCGATTGCATCGAACTCGCCGTCGATATCGCGGAATTTCTTACGGAGCCGCTTGATGTGGCTATCGATGGTTCTGTCGTCGACATAGACTTGGTCATCGTAGGCGGCGTCCATCAGCTGGTCGCGGCTTTTCACGTAGCCGGGGCGCTGGGCCAACGCCTGGAGAATGAGAAACTCTGTCACCGTCAAGCGCACCTGTTCGCCCTTCCAGGTGCAGGCGTGGCGGTTGGGGTCGAGCGTGAGCTCGCCGCGTACGATCGGCTTCTTGTCTCCTACCGCTTCCGTGCCCGGCGCGCCGGCGCGGGTGCGCCGTAACAGCGCCTTGACGCGCTCGCTCAGCAGACGCTGCGAGAAAGGCTTTTTGATGTAGTCGTCGGCGCCGACATTGAAGCCGACCACCTCGTCCATCTCGTCATCCTTCGAGGTGAGGAAAATGACCGGCAGGTTGGAGCCTTGGCGCAGCCGCCGAAGGACCTCGACGCCGTCCATGCGCGGCATCTTGATATCCAGGATGGCGATATCCGGCGGCGTCTCGGAGAGCGCGGCAAGGGCCGCGGCGCCATCCGTGTAGGTGCGCACGGCATAGCCTTCGCCTTCAAAAAAAACCTTCAGAGAAGCGAGGATATGCTCGTCGTCGTCGACAAGGGCGATAGTGGGCATGGAGTGGGACCGGACTTTCCTGTCATAACCGTAATGTACGGATAAAGGCAGTCTTAGCCCTCAATGTGGCGGAGGCAAACTAGTTCCGGCCGAACCTCTCCGGAATTTGACTACCCGCCACACAAGGCGAGCCCACAGGGCGAAAGATGATGGGATTGTGGCGCCTAGTGCGCCGCGCCCCATGAGGCGCCGGCTTTGGCTTCAACGGTAAGCGGCACACTGAGCGCTGCGGCCGGCGCAGGCGCCGCCTCCATCACCTGCTTGGCTAGTTTGCACAGCGCGTCGGCTTCCGCCGCCGGCGCCTCAAACACCAGTTCGTCATGCACCTGCAACAGCATGCGCGACTTGAGCTTGGCTTGCGACAGCGCGGCCGGCAGTCGGACCATGGCGCGCCGGATTATATCGGCGGCCGCGCCCTGCAGCGGTGCGTTGATCGATTGCCTTTCGCCAAATGCTCTTTCGCTCGGGTTCTTCGATTGGATGCCCTTCACCCAGATGCGGCGGCCGAATATCGTCTTCACATAGCCGTTGGCGCGGGCGAAGGTCTTGGTCGACTCCATGTAGTCGCGAATGCCTGGGAAGCGCTCGAAATACCTCTTAATGTAAGCGCTCGCCTCTTCGCGCGCGATGCCGAGATTGCGCGCAAGGCCAAAGGCGCTGATGCCGTAGATGATGCCGAAATTGATCGCCTTGGCGTTGTTGCGGACCTCTTTAGGCATGCCCTCCACTGCCACGCCGAACATTTCCGATGCCGTTCGCGCGTGAATGTCGATGCCCTCCGCAAACGCCTGCTTCAGCTGCGGGATATCTGCGACATGGGCCAGGAGCCGCAGTTCGATCTGCGAGTAATCGGCGCTAACCAGAACATTGCCCTTCTCCGCAATGAAGGCGTCCCGGATGCGGCGCCCTTCTTCAGTGCGGATCGGAATGTTCTGCAAGTTCGGGTCGTTCGACGAAAGCCGCCCCGTCGTCGTCGATGCAAGCGCGTAGCTTGTATGCACACGACCGGTCTGTGGATTGATCGCCTGCCCTAAAGCTTCGGTGTAGGTCGAGCGCAGCTTCGAGAGTTGGCGCCACTCCAGTACTTTCGCCGGCAAATCGTGCTGCTCAGCGAGATCGTCCAGGATCGCCGCATCGGTGGACCACGCACCAGTCTTGGTCTTGCTGCCGCCGGGCAGCTTCAATTCATCGAACAGAATCTCGCCCAACTGCTTTGGCGAGCCGAGATTGAATTCCTTGCCTGCGAGCCCGTAAGCTTCCGCCTCGTACTGCAGCATGCGCTGCGCGAAATCGCCGGACAGCCGCGACAGCATGTGCGGATCGATCCTGATGCCTTCGCGCTCCATCGCCGCCAGGATAGGCGGCAGCGGCCGCTCCAACGTTTCGTAAACAGTGATGAGTCGGTTCGCGGCGAGTTCAGGTTTCAGTTTGCGATAGAGCCGCAGCGCCGCATCCGCGTACTCGCACGAATAGGCGCCTGCACGGTCGACCGGCGCAAGATCGAAGCTCACCTGCGCCTTACCTTTGCCGGCGACATCGCTGTACGGCGTCAGGCCGTGGCCCAGGTGCTTTTCGATAAGCGAATACTTGTCGTGATCATCGAGGCCGCCATAGAGCGTATAGGAGGCAAGCATCGGGTCGTCGTGAGGCTTGAGCGCAACGCCATATTTGGCGAACAGCGCGATGTCCCATTTGACGTTGAGCCCCACCTTGCTGACGGCGGCGTCTTCCAAGAGCGGCTTCAACACCGCCAGCGCGGCGGCGAGCGGAATTTGCGGTCCCGCATCGGGCGCGTTCGCCTGAGCAGTCGCCTCCGAGGCGAACAGTTCGCCTGCACGTGAATCGCCGCCGCGATGCGACAGCGGCACATAGATGGCGTCATTGGCCGCGAGTGAGAGGGACACGCCGACAAGCTGCGCGCGTGCGGCGTCGAACGAATCCGCCTCGGTGTCGATACCGACGGCGGCGGCGCGGCGCGCACGCGCGACATAGGCTTCCAGCGCCGGCAAATCGCGCACGATCTTGTAGGCGTCGCGTTTAAACTCTGTCTCGATCGCTTCGATCACCGGGCCTGTGCTTGGCGCCCCATCACCCGCCGGCGCCGGCGCAGCCGATGCGTACTGCGCTACGATTTGCACGCCCTTCTCTTTGGCAAAATGCTCGCGCACCCGGCGGCCAAGCGTGCGAAATTCCATCGCATCGATGAATTGCAGCAACATCGACGGATCGGGATCGCGCAGGGCGAAGCTTTCCCACTTCTCCTCGACGTCGACGTCATCCTTCAGTGTCACCAGCTCGCGCGAGAGCCGGATCTGGTCGGCGAAATTGATCAAAGTTTCGCGCCGCTTCTGTTGCTTGATCTCGTTGGCGCGCTCGAGAATGGCGTCGAGCGATCCGAACGTGGCGATGAGTTCGGCCGCCGTCTTCGGCCCAATTCCCGGCGCGCCGGGCACATTGTCCGTGCTGTCGCCAATCAACGCCTGCGCATCGATCACTTTGTCCGGGCCAACGCCGAATTTCTCCAGCACGGCTTCCGGGCCGAGAATACGGTTCTTCATCGGATCGTAGAGCTGGATGACGTTCTCGACGATCAGCTGCATCAAGTCCTTGTCGGATGAGACAATGCGTACAGTGGCGCCTGCATTTGCAGCTTGACGCGCATAGGTGGCGATCAGGTCGTCGGCCTCATAGCCGCCCATCTCGATGCACGGCAGATTGAACGCGCGCGTCGCATCGCGGATCAGAGGAAATTGCGGCACGAGATCTTCCGGCGCCGGCGGACGATGCGCCTTGTATTCAGGATAGAGCTGGTTGCGGAACGTGACCTCGCTCTTGTCGAAAATCACGGCGAGGTGCGTCGGCGCTTCCGCGCCCTTCATCTCCTCCAAAAACTTCCAGAGCATGTTGCAGAAGCCGGCGACGGCGCCCACTGACAGCCCATCGCTCGCGCGCGTTAGCGGCGGCAGCGCGTGGTACGCGCGAAAAATATAAGCCGAGCCATCGATGAGGTAGAGGCGGGGCGAGTCTTTTTTGGCCATGCGCCTATCTAAGCGCTCAACCCCGCGCGGTCAGCCCTATTCTGCCGCCGTCGCGGGACAACATGAGGAGTGGCGGCCGCAAAACCTGCTATGACCCGACCTCATGGCAAGGGCAACGCAAGTCATCTCGTCTTCGCTTAAACTAGCTACCGGGCGATCTGTGTAGAGCAGTTCAAGCGCGCGATGAAGCGGCGTATTCCCGTGCAAGCTTACAGCGCGGAGTTCGCAGTCGGACAGGTAAACACGACGATAGAGCTGAAACCCCAACCAACGCGATGCGCCTTGGAAATAGGCGCATGAATCAGTAAGACCGCGAGCCTCGCAGGCTGCGCGAAATACTGCGCTTTCCGCATCGGTCAACGTTTCAACGGCTCTTGACGAGGTCGGGTAGCCAGGCGGCAAACCTACTGCGCCCGCGCAGCGAGCGACAACAGGCAAGCTCTGGTAATCTGACTGAGCTGTCTCGAGCACTGGCCGCGCCGCCAGCCACAGCGAAAGCGCGAGGCCCACACTCGCGCAGCCGATTGCTGCAAACACACCAACAACTAACTTCGCCAACAATCGCCTACCCCACCTGGTCGCAAACGATGCGCTCAACCCCGTGCGGTCAGCCCTTATCCGCCGAACAGCTTGTTGTAGTCGGGCGGACTGCCGCGACGTTCCCAGAGGGCGCTGGAATCACCCTGCGCCAAGAAATCTTCCGCCGCCTCGCGCGCGCCGGCCATAGCGGCGTTGAAGATCGAAGTGGCGGCGCTGAGGCGCTTGGCGCCGAGCGTTTTCAGCTCCTTCGCAGTCGGGACGCCGGGGATCGCCATGACATTGAGCGGCAACCCTGCGCGCTCGACGACAGTGGCGATATCCTGCGGCGCATGGATAGCGGGAACGAACAGACCGCTGGCGCCAGCTTCGCGGATGGCGGCGGCGCGCCGCAACGTTTCCTCAAGCGCCTGCTCAGGCGCCGCAAGGCGCTTCAAATAGACGTCGGTGCGCGCATTGATGAAGAGATCTACGCCTACGCGCACCGCGGCTTCGCGCACGGCCTCGATCTTACGCAAATGCAGATCGTGCGGCTGCTTGCCGTCTTCGATATTGACCCCCACCGCGCCGGCGCCAATGAACGCCTTGACGTTTTCGGCCACTTGGCGCGGATCGTCGGAATAGCCGCCTTCCGCATCGGTCGTGATCGGCACACTGACGACGCGGGCGATCTCCTCGACCACGGCGATCAGCTTTTCGGTGGGGAGGTGGTGGCCATCGGCATAACCGTGCGCCCACGCCACCGCTGCGCTCGACGTGGCGATGGCCTTGGCGCCGATATCCTGCATGACCCGCGCGGACGCTGCGTCCCATGCGTTTAGCAAGATTAGAAAATCCTTGTGCAGATCATGGAACTTGGCGGCGTCTTGCGGGCGTGCGGACATGTGCGTCTCCTTGCCCCGCGTTCTACACGACCCTCGCCCCGCCGCGCGCCGAAATCGGACTCCACTGGTTTCGCGCGACGAACGCCATTCGCCTCAATGCCCGTCGTCGGCGCCGTCGGCGAGCACGAAGCGGCGGTCGCAGTAGAGGCATTCGACGAAGCTTTCCTCGCCCATGTCGTAATAGACGACGGGGTGGCCGAGCGCGCCGCCGCCGCCGTCGCACTTTACCCGCTTGCCGCTCACGGTGATCACTTCCGGCGCCGGTAGGGCGTCGGGGTCGCCGGGCGTCATCTGGTCAGTGCGCGGGTCGTGCAATTTGCTCATTATCTCGGGCCGGCGGGTTGAAGCCAAAACGTCGCGCCCGTACCTAAAGCGCATCGCGCGTCCGCGCAATGCGACCTCCCTGCAGCTAAGCCAAGCCCCAAGGCGCCCATGTCCGACCCCGCCTCCCCGCCCGCTCACGCCATTGCGGCGCGCGGGCTCGACAAGACCTACCGCGCCCAAGGCAAGGGCAAGCCGGTGCATGCGCTGAAGACGGTCGATCTCGTCATTCCACGCGGCTCCTTCTTCGGGTTGCTGGGGCCGAACGGCGCCGGCAAGTCCACCTTCATCAACATCCTGGGCGGGCTGGTTGTGAAGTCCGGCGGTACGGCCTCGATCTGGGGTCATGACATCGACACCGACCCGATGAATGCACGCGGTGCCATCGGCATCGTGCCGCAAGAGCTCAACATGGACCCGTTCTTCTCACCTGCCGAAGCGCTGGAAATTCAAGCCGGCTATTATGGCGTGCCGAAAGCCGAACGGCGCACCGAGGAGATCCTGAAGGCCGTCGGCCTGTGGGACAAGCGCGACGCCTACGCGCGCACGCTGTCAGGCGGCATGAAGAGGCGGCTGCTGGTGGCGAAGGCGATGGTGCATTCGCCGCCCGTCCTGGTGTTGGATGAGCCGACGGCGGGCGTCGATGTCGAATTGCGCCGCCAGCTATGGGATTATGTGCGCTCGCTGCACGCGCGCGGCGTCACCATCGTGTTGACCACGCACTACCTCGAAGAGGCGCAGGAACTCTGCGACACAATCGCCATCATCAATCATGGCCAAGTCATCGCCTGCGAGCCGACGCACAAGCTGATTTCGCGCCTCGACAGCAAGACTCTGGTGGTCACGCCGCAAGCGCCGATCGCCCTGCCTGTGAAAGGCTTTGAGGACGTTACTTTCGCCATGCGCCCGGCCGGCGCCTTCGCGGTGACCTACCACACCAAAGAACACAGCGTCGAAGAAATGCTCGATCGCGTCCGCAACGCCGGCATCGCGATCAAGGACCTGTCAATCGAAGAACCCGACCTCGAGGACGTGTTTGTGGAGCTGACGGCATGAAATATGTAAACCTCGGCCGAACGGGCCTCAAAGTCTCGCGCATCTGCCTCGGCTGCATGTCCTATGCGGACCCCACGCGCCCCGGCCACCCATGGGCGCTCAACGAAGAGCAATCACAACCGTTCTTCAAACGCGCCTTTGAAGCCGGCATCAATTTCTACGACACCGCCAATGTCTATTCCGCCGGCGCAAGCGAAGAAGTGCTCGGCCGCGCCATCAAACGCTATGGCAAGCGTCATGAGGTCGTCGTCGCCACCAAGGTTCATGGCGCGATGCGCCCGAACGATCCCAATGGCCGGGGCCTCTCGCGCAAAGCGATCCTGTTCGAAATCGACGAAAGCCTGAAGCGCCTCAACACCGACTATGTCGATCTCTACCAGATCCATCGCTTCGACAGCGAGACGCCCATCGAAGAAACACTGGAGGCGCTCAACGACGTCGTGCGCGCCGGCAAGGCGCGCTATATCGGCGCCTCCACTATGTGGGCGTGGCAGTTCATGCAGGCGCTGGCGCTACAAAAAGCCAATGGCTGGGCGCGCTTCGTCTCCATGCAAAACCATTGGAACCTGCTCTATCGCGAAGAAGAGCGCGAGATGCTGCCCCTGTGCGTCGAGCAGGGCATTGGCGTCATTCCGTGGTCGCCGCTGGCGCGCGGGCGCCTGGCGCGCGCCGCCGACACGTCAACAGAGCGCAGCGAAACCGACAAATTCGGCGGCCACCTCTACAAGAAGACGGCGGACGCCGATCGCTTGGTGATTGATCGCGTCGGCGAGATCGCCGCAGCGCGCGGCTTGCCACGCGCGCACGTGGCGCTCGGCTGGCTCTATTCGAAGCCCGGCCTTTCCGCGCCAATTATCGGCGCCACGAAGCTAGAGCAGCTCGAAGACGCAATTACCTCCGTCGACGTCGCGCTCGCCGCCGAGGACATCGCCCGCCTCGAGGAGCCCTACATCCCTCACCCCGTCTCCGGCTTCTTTTGACACACGAGAACCGTGCATGTGCCGCAACATCAAAACGCTGTTCAATTTCGACCCGCCGGCCACGGACGACGAAATTCGCGCCGCATCGCTGCAATTCGTACGCAAGCTCTCCGGCTACAACGCGCCCTCGAAGACCAACGAGGAAGCCTTCAATGCTGGCATTGACGAGGTGTTCGAAGCCGCCAAGCGCCTGCTCACCTCGCTCGAAACCAATGCGCCCGCGCGCGACCGCGAGGTTGAGGCGGCGAAAGCCAAAGCACGCGCCGCCGAACGCTTCGGCCGCGCGGAGGCGTAAACCTATGCCCTATGTGAACATCAAGATCACCAAGACCGGCGCCACGGCTGAGCAGAAGGCCGAACTGATCAAGGGCGCGACAGAATTGCTGCAGCGCGTGCTGAACAAGAACCCCGCAACTACGGTCGTCGTCATCGATGAAGTCGACACCGACAATTGGGGCGTCGGCGGCGAAAGCGTGACCGCGCGCAACGCCAAAGCGCCGCGATGAGCACGCAGTCGCTGCCCTTCTACATCGCGCTTTCGACCCTCGCAGGCGTTCTTATTCCGATCATGGCCGCGCTCTCGGGGGCGCTGGGGCGAACGCTGGACAATCCGTGGGCCGCTTCCGCCATCGTGTGCGCCGGCGGCTTCGCCATGGTGCTCGCCTTCACGCTCGCCACCGGCAGCGCGCACGTCTCATGGGAGGCGCTCAAGCAGGCTAAGCCCCTGCAGCTGATGGCTGGCTTCGGCTTTGCGTTCTACTTGCTCTCGATAACGTGGCTTGCGCCGCGTTTCGGCGTCGGCAATGCGGTGATGCTGGTGGTCGCCGGGCAAATCGCCTCCTCCGCCGCGATCGACCATTTCGGCCTCTTCGGCGCCCCGCAAAAGCCCATCGATCTGATGCGCGCCCTGGGCCTTGCCGTCATGGTCGTTGGCGTGGTGATCGCCCAAACGGCGGCAAATCGCGCCACGCCGGAGAGTTAGCGCGCCCCAACACGTGTCCGCGGACACGCCTCAGGCCCTGGCGGGCGGATGACCGATAGTATACCTACATCACGGTAACCGGCCGAGGTCAGGTGAACGCGTTCCACGGCTTCGGGGTTACGCTGATCGCTTTGCATGACGCGCCCGAGGAAGGCGCCAATGTCCGCGCTGGCATCGAGGCGGCGCAGCGCGCATGCCCCGTCGACCGCGAGGGCGAGGGATCGGCGCGCATGCGACTGGCCGAAGCGTGCCTGCAGAAGGCCGTGGCGTTGCGCGACCAGATGCGCCAGACGCGCAACCGGGTTCGCAGCAATTCTTGACCTTCGCCTATCTGCGCGATGGCGACGCCCCGCGCGCCTTCGAGAACGCGCAGAGCGTGGGGCGCGCCGGCCTCTACGCCTCGAACGAACTGGTGCGCGCCGTACTGGCCGATCGCATCCGGCGCGATACGTCAGTCGCCGCCGAGGGCCGCGAGGAAGCCTCGCTTGCCCATGAGGGCGCGCGCCGCAACTGTGAGTTGCAAACTCTACTGGCGCCTGATCTGTATGAACAAGCCGTCGCCATCGTGACAGAGGAGCACGCCGGAGACACCGAAGAAGAGCGCGCCCTCATTAGGTGCCCAACAAGCGCCAGCTAGCTCGGCGCTTGCTCGCGGTCGCGGATGAATTGCGAGAGCAGCCATTTCTCGCCAGAGGTCGGGGCCGCGCCTTCATGGCGCGTGCGCGGGTCTGGCCTGCCCGCTTCATCGACATTGTAGAAGAAAACTGCGTCGCCCGGCGCGCCGCGCAGCTTGCGCCCGAGCTCAAGAAAATGGGTCTCGCCCGCTTCGAACTCGGCGTTGAGATAGATAAGGAACGTCGCCACGCGCTGACCGCGCCGCGCAATATCTTCCGCCAGCAGCGACGTCGCCGCCTCGATAAAATCGACATGCGGCGCAAACGTCTGGCCGACAAGATAGCGGAACACCGAAACCCGTTCGAGATGCGACGCCGGCGTCCCCATTGTATTGGCGATGCGCGCGCGCAACAGCAGCAAAGGCAAGTCGAGATCAGCCATAGTGAAGCTGGCTTCGCTGTTCGTGCGCGCTTCGGAAGAGCGCCCGTCGGCGGTGGCCGCATAGACCCGCGCGTCGCCTTGCATCGGGCGCGCGCGCGAGACCAGCCAGGCGCACAAAGGCGGGTCGATGAAGCCGTGCGCCATCCCGATGCGCGGAGAATCGATCACCATTTCGCGCGGACGCGCCGCAATCCAAGCCGCGACATCGACGGCGGCCGCCATGGCTCGCCAGCTGTCGCCAGCCTCGGAGCTCAACAGCCGCAATTGCGCCCGAGCGGCGGTCTCGCCGCGTTCGGCCGCGTACGCCAGCCAAGCGAGCGCATCGCTCCAGCTCTGCGCGCGCCCGAAGCCGAGTGCGGCGATGGTCGCCGCCAGCAGCGCGGCAGGCGCGCTGCCGGCGTTGGCGATAGCTTCGACCTCCGGCGCAACGAACAGCTCGTTCACGGGCTTGTTGCTGCGCAACAACGCAAGCACACGCGCGAGCCTCGCATCCCCATCGATCATGGACGAACCATGGCGCTGAGCGCCGTTCGCGGCAAACGAAAACGGCCGGCGCTTCGTAGCACGCCGGCCGCTCGACAACCTCGGAATGAGGTCATTTTACACTATCGCGTCGCGTGACGCGCATCCGCTGTTAGCGGCCGCCCATCACTT
>JBFWYC010000032.1:0-49158 GCA_050186805.1 Hyphomonadaceae bacterium | reverse complement strand
GGCGTGCCGATGCCGGAGATCGGGCCCGTGACGTTGTTGACGCCGATCAGCCCGCCATTGGCGGTCAAGAACACCTGCGTGCCCGACGCCGGCAGGCCTTCGGGAACAAGCGGCACAATGCGCGAACCGGCGGCGAACGTGATGGCGCCGGTCGATTCAATAAACGTACTTTCCGCCGGCACGTCAGAGATCAGAACGCCGAGTTGGCTGCCATCGCCGAATGTCGCGCTGGTGATGTTCAGCGCGCCGCCTGCGTGGTTAAGCGTGCCGTCCTGCACGTTGAGGGTGAGGTCGCCGCCGCTGTCGGTGAGCGCGCCAGAATAGATGGCGCCGTCATCGATATTGAACGTATCTGCCCCGGCGCCAAACGCGATGTCGCCACGAATCTCACCGGCGAGCAGGTTCACGGTATCGGCGCCAGACCCGAAGAGAATGTCGCCTTCGATCAAAACAGCCGGGCGCCCGCCGGAATCACCGTCGGTGGCGTCGTCGTCCGTGAACGGCACGTCAGGCGTCTGATTGAGGGTCACGCCGACGCTGGATGCCGACACGTCGATGGCAATCGCCGAGCCAGTGATCGCAGGCGGCGGGATGTCGTCGCTCGGATCGGAATCCGTTGCGATGACCTGCGCCTGGATCGTGCCGGTGTTGTTGATGGTCGTCAGCGAGTTTGACGCATCGTGAATGACGACAGCATCGCCCGCCTCGCCGAACATCTGTGCGCGTATCACGCCACCATTGGTGACCGTCGGCACATTCGCGCCCGCATCGAAAAAGAAGCCGTAAGCCGTGTCGGCGGCTTCTGAGCCAACAACCGACGTGACGACACGGCGATTTTGCAGCACTGGCACGTCTGCATTCTGGCCAATGAACACCGCATAAGCGTTGGCTTCCGCCGCCGACGCCGACACAACGTTGTCGATCGCCACGCCGCCTGCCGTTGTAACGGCGTTGCCGCCTGCATCGCCGGCGATGCGCAAGGCCGTAGCGTCGAAATTGTCATAGACGCCGATCGCCGAGACCGAGCCGCGCACATGCAGGCCATACCCTGACGCCGTGGCCCCCAGTAGGACGTCGCCAGCGGGCGTCGCCTGAATACTGACCGCTGGAGACGATCCAAATACGGTGATCGTCGCGGTCGCATCATCATCGGTGTCGTTTTCGGCCTCTGTTTCGCCGTCGCCGTCATCGTCCTCGTCGTCCTCGACGCCGACACCCTCGATGGTGATGCCGCCGGCTACGCTTGAACGCACGAGGATTGCCGAACCGCCATTCTGCAAATCGTCGGCGTCGAAGTCGCTTACATCGGCGGGGCGGAGGTTGGTGTGGAAGCCGCTGACATTCCAGGTGCCGTTGATCCGCAACTCGCCGCCGATATCGCCATCGACCACGAGGCCGTTGGCCCCGGTGCCAACGACCGCAACGTTATTGCGCAGGATCACGTCGCCGCTGACGCCGGCGCCGGTATTGATTTCGATCCCGTTCGACCCATCGCCAGCGACGGAGATTGTGCCGGAGCTTGTGAGATCGCCCGTCAACAAGGCGTCCAAACGGATGCCGGCAGAGCTGTTCCCTTCCACATTGATGAGGCCGGCATTGGTAATGCTGCCGGTGAATGCGGGGACTGCCTGCAAAAAGATGCCGTGACGGTTTGTGCCCTGCGCAAATGGGCCGTCCAGATCGCCGTCATTGTCGGCGTCGGCTATGGTGTAGGTCTCAAGCAGGTTGATCGAGCCGGAATTCGAGACCGCGCCAGCGTTGCCGCCCTGGATGAGGATGCCGGTGGTGTTGTTCGCATCGCTTGACGTGAGAGCGCCGCCGGACGCCACAGTTACATCGTTGCTGGTATTGACAGTCACCGCAGTCTGTCCGGCGCCGACATTGATCGAGCCGCCGCTGGCGACCGTTACATCACCCGGTGAATTGTTGTCCGGCGCGGAAGTGACCAAAGGCGTCGTGGTCGAGGTCGATACCGTTACGTCATTGGCGCTGGCGTCTTTCGCACCCGCGCCCGCCAACGCAACCGCCAGGCCCGCAATGCGAAGGCCCGCGACTTGAAGCTTGTTGATCCGCATTCCGGCTCCGTCCCCTTCCGTGGCGCGGGCGACCGCGGAAGCCCCTCAAGCTTCCGCGCGGAACCGGCCTGACGCGGCGACTCAGCCCGCGTGCGGAGGCCAGCATACCCCGCATACCGCCGCCGTTGACCCCGGCGGCGAGCCTGGGTGGCATGCCGGCTTTGCCGAATTTTGTCCATAGCGCGACGCACGCGCAGACCCTCACGGATGCGTGCAGGAAAGCGACAGTCGTGCGCTGTTCGTCGATGAGGCGAAACGAAACGGCGGAAACGCCTTAAGAGCCGCGAAGCGCCCGCAAATCCGCCACCGGCGCGGTCGGCGCTTCCTGCGCCGCAACAGGCTCAAGCGCGCTCACCAAAGCGTCGACCCGATCAGCTGGCACCGCTTGCGAGAAGAAGAAGCCCTGCAATTCGGTGACGCCGACCAGGCGCATGATAGAGGCCTCGGCTTCGGTCTCCACACCTTCTGCAACGATATCCATCCCCAGACCGCGGCCCAAAGTGACCACCGATTGGATGATGGTCATGGCGCGCTTGCGCTCATGGATGCCGGTGACAAAGGCGCGGTCGATTTTGATTTTGTCGAAACGGAAGTCGCAGAGATACCGCAACGACGAATAGCCGGTGCCGAAATCGTCCAGCGCGATCTTGAAGCCGAGGGCGCGCACCGCGTCGAGGATTTGACGGTTGCGATCGGTGGACTCCATCATCACGCCCTCGGTGACTTCGAGGACAACGCGACGCGGATTGATCTGGTGCTTGGCGAGCAGCGTTTCGAGCAGATCCACCAGATCGACGTGACGGAATTGCACCGGCGAGAGATTGATGGCGATATCGAGATCGGGCCAGCGTTTCGCCTCTTCGAATGCGCGCTCCAGCACGTAGGCCCCCAACGCCGGCATGAGCCCCGCCTCTTCCGCAATAGGCACGAACACGGCCGGCGAAATATCGCCCTTGCTCGGGTGCTTCCAACGCAGCAGCGCCTCGACGCCGGTGACGCGGCCATTGCCGCAGGAAATCAGCGGTTGGTAGTGCAAATGCAGTTCACGGGCATCGAGCGCGGCATGCAGTTCGAGTTCGACTTCGCGGCGCTGCTCAACTTCGGCGGCCATTTCGGCGCAGAACAGCATGGCGCGGTCGCGCCCTTGGTTCTTGCCCTGATAAAGTGCGATGTCGGCGTGGCGCATGAGCTCTTGCGGCGAGGCGCCATGCTCGGGCGCTTGCGCCAAGCCGATGGAGGCGGTCATGCGTACATGCTGCCCATAGACGTCGAATGTTTCCTCGAACGCCTTGCGCAGGCGGTCGGCCAGTTCGTTGGCGGCTTCGGTATTGGTTGAGCGGCGCACCACGGCGAATTCGTCGCCGCCAAAGCGGGCCAGGAAATCGTCCGGCGCGATGGCGCTTTGCAGGCGCGTCGCGACCGCCATGATGAGCGTATCGCCGGCGGCGTGGCCCATCGTATCGTTGACGTCCTTAAAGCGGTCGACGTCGATATAGGCGACAACGACGCGGCCGTTGTTGCGCGATTGGATGATGCCATCGAGATAGTCTTGCAAGCGCTCGACGAAATGCGGCCGGTTCGGCAGGCCCGAGAGCGAGTCATGCAGCGATTGATGGCGTGACAACGCCTCGCGGTCGGCAAGTTCGCCGGACGCGCGCTTCAGCCGCGCGATCATCACCCAGGTCAGAACGCCAGCGCCGATGACGCCAAGGACGACGAGCGGCAGAATGAACAGCAGCAGCGATTGACCGGGCCGGCGCGGCGTCCAGTTGAGATAGCCCATCGGCTGTTGATCGTCGGCGGCGAAGGCCTGCGAGAACATCCCCTGCGCGGTCTGCGATTGACGCGACAGCGTAAGGTCGGGGATCAGCAGCGAGCCGCCGACCTCGGCCATAAAGGCGTCGTCGATTTTCACGATCGACAAGAGCAAGTGCGGCTCGCCCTGCAACAATTCAGCGTCGAGGTTCGGCACGATTGAGAGCGCAGCGACGACCGCAGGCTCGCCATCGACGGTCATGATGTGACCGGCCCAACGCCCGAAACTGGCGCCCAGCAACGCATTGTAGTTGCCCTGGCTTTCGACGAACGCGCGGTCACGTCGGCGCAGGCTGCCATCGGCGCCGCGACGGGCCTCGGTAACGATCTGGTCCAGCACTTGGCGGTGTTCAGCGTAAGTGGCTGCCGCGTCGCTCAGCTCGCCATTGACGTTGGCATAGATCGGGCGGTTGTCGCCGTCGATGACGACAATCTCGTCGTGACCATAAGTTTCGTGGAAGTAGATGCCGATATTGGTCTCGAGCCACTCGACATCGATCGGGCGCGTCTGTGCGGCGACGACGGCGTCGTCCCAGAAGGCGATCGCCTTCTGCTGATCCAGCACCCGGCTCACGCTCTGATCCAGCGCGTTTTCAACGAGTTGGCGCTCACGTACGATCGCGGTGCGGTTAGCCGACCAGCCCGCGTAGGCCACGACGCCAACCAGCACGACGCCGAAGAAAGCGAGCGCGGCGCCGACCATGGCGGTGAGCCGGCGCATGTCGTTCTTATAAAGAGCGGTCTTTGCGTTTGCGGGCGTCATTGTACTAAGCCAAAGTAAATAGGGCGAATGCCGGGCAATCCGGCAAATATCTACTTGATCAGTACGAACATTGGGTTACGTGAGCCCAATTATTCTCAGCAAATATGCGATGTGAATACTATTTTTACCAAGACATGGGGGGGGCCAGGTAGATTATGGTTAACGCGCTAATTAATAAAGGTAAATACAGTTTAGGGCTTGTCCTGGGGAATT
The DNA here is from genome assembly GCA_050186805.1 of Hyphomonadaceae bacterium. Classification (GTDB taxonomy): domain Bacteria; phylum Pseudomonadota; class Alphaproteobacteria; order Caulobacterales; family Aquidulcibacteraceae; genus Vitreimonas. The sequence goes on along the minus strand of JBFWYC010000032.1, from coordinate 44,292 downwards.
TTACCCTTTATTAGTGAAATCGCGCAGGCAGAAGCACTGCTGGGGACAAGCCGGGTAATAGCTCCACCTGCCGCAAATAAAGATGGTTAACGAGTTCTTGGGTGGAACGACGATGACGCGTTACGTTGTGAAAACACGCGCCGATAGCCCTGCTTTGCGCAAGGCGGCTATGGCCATCGAACAAGCCGCCTGGAGCTCTCTCGGCTTCCTCAATTTCACGCGCGCGCACTTCTCTTTTTATCAGGACCTGCTCGACCAACACGCCGACTGCCAACTCTGCCTGGTCGACGAAGCCACCGGTTACCCGGTCGCCGTTGGCAATTGCGTGCCGCTGGCATGCGATTTCGACAACCTGCCCCCCGAGGGCTGGGATTGGATCGTTGAGTCGGCCGCAAAGGGCAACACCCAGCGCAACGCGCTCGGCGCACTCGCCATTTCGGTGCCCGGCATCCATCGCGGCAAGGGCGTCGCCCGCATGATGATCGACGAATTCCGCAAGCTGGCTGAACGCAAGGGCCTCGATGGGGTCATCGCGCCCGTGCGGCCCTCCGAAAAGCACCGTCATCCGTTTATCTCCATTGATGAATACCTCGGATGGACGGACGATCGCGGCCGCGCCTTCGATCCGTGGCTGCGCAGCCACCTCGCCGCCGGCGGCAAGATCATCCGCCCGGCCGAACGTTCGATGACGGTCGAAGAGCCGATCGGATTTTGGGAGATGTGGACGGGGCGGTCGTTCACGGAGAGCGGTCAGTACGCCCTCGACGGCGCTCTAACCCCAGTCGGCATCGATCTTGATCGCGACGTCGGATCTTATGTCGAACCCAACGTGTGGTTCGCCTATCGCGCCGGGGCCGCCTAAACCGCCTTGCGGAGTTCGCCTACGACGTAGTTCGGCAGTTCGACGGCGGCGCCGTATAGATAGCCCTGCGCCAACTCGCAGCCCATGGTGCGCAGCGTGTCGGCGGTTTCGTGATCCTCGACGCCTTCGGCTGTCACCTTCAAGCCCAGCGCCCTGCCGAGGCCGACGAGCGCGCCGACGATGGTTGCGTTTTCGCGATCGGTCGTGATCCGCGCGACGAACGAGCGGTCGATCTTGAGTTTGTCGATCGGCAACTCGCGCAACAGAAACAGCGATGAATAGCCGGTGCCGAAATCGTCCAGCGCGATCTTCACGCCCTGGTTCTTCAGCGAGAGCAAGGATGATTTCGCGCGCGCCACGTCACCGATCATGGCGCTTTCGGTCACTTCAATTTCGAGGCGCTGGGCGGGGAAGCCGGTCTCGCGCAGCGTCCGCAGCACCTTCTCCGGGAACCACTGATCGCGCACCTGGCTGGGCGAGATGTTGACGGCGAGCACGAACTCGCCCGGCGCGCTCAGCGCCTTGCGGCACGCCTGAGCAAGCAGCGCCCAGAACATCGCGTCGACAAGCCCTGACTCTTCAGCGACGGGAATGAATTCAGTCGGTGAAATCATGCCGCGTTCGCGGTGCGGCCAACGCGCCAGCACTTCAAAGCCCGACAATTCGCCAGTCTCGAGGCACACGACGGGCTGGAAGTACGGCACAATATCGCCGTTCGGAATGGCGGCGCGCAGCTCGGTTTCCAGCGCTGCTTTCGACTTCAACTCTTCGTCGATGCTGGAATCGAAGAATTTGTAGGCGCCGCGATCTTCCTTGGCGCGCAACATGGCGGCATCGCCGCGCTGCAGCAGTTCAGCCGGATCGCGCCCGTCCTCCGGGCAGATCGCGACGCCGATCGAAGCGCCCACAGTGAGCTTCAGGCCGTTGACGAGGATGGGCGCCGAGAGTTCGTGCAAGATGCGGCGCGCCGCCGCCGCGATCCCCTCACGCCCGTCCGGGCCTTCCAGCAGGATCGCAAACTCATCGCCGCCCAGGCGGGCCGCGAAGCTATCGTCTCGAATGCAGCTCTTGAGGCGCGTAGCGATCACTTGCAGCAATTGATCGCCAATAGCGTGACCGTGAACGTCGTTGATCGGCTTGAAGCGATCGAGGTCGACGAACATCAGCGCGAACGCGCTTTGCTCGCGTCCGACAAGGCGCAGGCGCCGCTCAAGCTCTTCCAGGAAGTGGCGGCGATTGGCGAGACCAGTCAGCGGATCGTGGCGCGCCAGGGATTGCGCCAGCGCCTCGGCGGCCTCGCGCTCGCTGATCTCCGCCGACAGCGTCTCGTTGGCGGCCACCAGATCTTGCGTGCGCTCCTGAACCGTGCGTTCGAGGTCGTTGCGGATAGCGTCGAGGTCGAGCACCGCTTGGCGGCGGTCGAGCTGCGCCTTCACGCGTGCGGTCAAAACCCGCAGATCGATCGGCTTGGAAATATAGTCGTTGGCGCCGGCTTCGAGCGCCTTGGAGACGATGTCGCCATCGTCGAGCGCAGTCACGACAATCACCGGCACGTGCTCGGCGTCATAGCGCAAGCGGATACCCTGCAGCGCATCCAGCCCAGAGCGCTCGGGCATCATCCAATCGAGCAGAACGAGTTCGATATCGAGGTCGGCGATGGCGTCTTCTATGCCGACCGCGGTTTCACGCAGCACGACATCGTAGCCGCGACGCTCCAGCCGCCGGCCGAGCATGTCACGGTTCTGCGCCTGGTCGTCGACCAGGAGAATGCGTCCAAGGCGCGTTGTCGACGCGCCTCCATCGTCTTGCGCGGAGGACATTTTCCCCTGCACCCGTGAAAGCCATACCAGTCGATCAATTTACAACGTGGAGGTTGAAGGCGCGCTAATGACGCTGCCCTTGATCAAAATATTCGCATCAACGGCGCGCTAACCTTGATGCGCGTTCACCACGTCAGGCCGCGTACTTCTCGATCAGCGCCACCAGACCGGCGAAATCGACGGGCTTGGTCGCGAAGTCGTCACAGCCCGCTTCCATGCATTCGCGCCGCGCGCTCTCCATCGCGTGCGCGGTCAGCGCCACAATTTTTACACCGGATACGTCTGGCGTTTGACGCAGCACTTTCGTCGCTTCGATGCCGGACATGATGGGCATCGAGATGTCCATCAGAATGAGATCGGGCGCGCACACCTTGGCCTTCTCAACGGCCTCAGCGCCGTTCTCGGCGACATGCACCTCGTAGCCGCGGCGTTCGAGCCGGCGGGTCAGCATCTCGCGATTATCGGGATGGTCTTCGGCGATCAGAATACGCATGGCGGGCCTTTCACGCGGTTTTCTTAGCTATGGCTGAAATAGCCGGCGTCGCTGCCGGTTCGGAAATCTTGGGTGTGCGCGCGAAGCGCAAAGCAGCAGCGGCGAGAACGTCGCGATCGGCGGGCTTCACGATAAGGTCGCAGGCGCCAAGCCCCAGCGCGCGCTGGCGGCTGCCATCGACGGAGTGCACGATCACCGGAATGCTCGCCGTTTCCGTCGCGGCGTTGAGCGCGCCGAGCACATCCCAGCCGCTGAGATCAGGCAGGTTGATATCGAGCAAAATGAGACTCGGTGCGAGCTTACGCGCCAGCGCCAAGCCCTCCTGCCCGTTTCGGGCCGTGCGAACGGCAAAGCCGAGACGCGTGAGCGAACGCCCGGCAAGATCGCGCGCGCTCTCCTCATCGTCGATCAGCAACACGATGCGATCGGCGCCCTGGCCTGCCGCGGCGGCCGCATCGATATGCTCGGCGGGCGCAGCTTGCATATTCGCCGGCAGGCGCAATGTGAACGTCGCGCCTTTGCCGAACACGCTCGTGACGCTGACGTCGCCGCCGAGCAATTGCATCATGCGGCGCGTGATCGCCAAGCCGAGCCCGGTGCCGCCGAAGCGGCGCGCCGTTGTCGCGTCAGCTTGCTCAAAAGCGTTGAACAGGCGCGCCATCTGTTCGTCGGTCAGGCCGATGCCAGTGTCCGAGACATCGATGCACACCCAATCGCGGCCGTCGCGGCGTTCGCGCGCGGCGCGGACCGTGATTTCGCCGCCGCTGGTGAATTTCGCCGCGTTCGACAAGAGGTTGAGCAGACACTGATTGAGCTTGAACGCGTCGGAATGCGCCTCGCCAATGTCCGCCGCGATATCGAGGCGCACGATGTTGCCGTTCTTTTCTGCGGCGGGCGTGATCGTCGCGGCAGCTTCGCCGACCAGCGACGCCACGCCAAAATCGGCAGCCAGCACATCCATGCGGCCGGCTTCGATCTTGGACAGATCCAGAATGTCGTTGATCAGGTGCAAGAGCGTGCGCGCCGAGGTCAGCACGCGCTCGATATCGCGCACATCGCTTTCGCGCCCATCAGCCTCGGCTTCTTCCTGAAGCATTTCAGAATAGCCGATAATCGCGTTGAGCGGCGTGCGCAGTTCGTGGCTCATCGACGTGAGAAAGTGCGATTTGGACAAGCTCGCCGCTTCCGCAGCTTCGCGCGCCGTGCGCAGAGACGCCATCGTCTCCGAAAGCGCGGCATCGCGCGCATCCATCTCGGCGATGAGATTCTCCAGCCGCTCGTACATCTCGGCAACGTTCACCGCTGCTTCATCGATCGGCTCCGCGACACTGTCGGCATCGGCATCAAACAATGCGCGCTTGGCCTTCAGCGCAGCTTCGGTGCGGTGCATGGCGGCGATGAATTCGGCTTCCTGGCGTTTGCGCTCGGTGATGTCCTTGGACAACACGATCAGCTTGCGCAGGCCGCCGGAGCGCCCAAGCACGCGTTGCGCCCAAACCTCGACCCAGCGCACATCACTGTGCACGTTGATAACGCGATGCTCAGCGCACCCATCTTCTGCGCCGACGGCAACGCGCTCGAAATACGCCTGCAACGACTTGCGGTCGTCATCGTGCAGGAATTTCGTCGTGTTGTTCATGAACTGGTCGTACGTCATCGGCCCGCCATAGAGCCAATTCGGATCGCCGTGCCAGGTAAGGCTGCGATGCTTGAGGTCGACCTCCCAAACGATCCCGCGCCCCGCCTGCAGCGCTACCTTCAGCCGCTGTTCGGTTTCGATCGAGGCATGTCGCGCCAACACTTGCTTGCTGACGTCACGACCGTGCGCGACCACTCCCACGATTTCGCCCGAAGCATCACGCCAGGGGCGCGCTTCCCACGCGTACCACGCCACGCCCGTATCGAGCCGCGTCTCGTCTTCGTCGTGGCGGACCACTTCGCCCGTAAGCGCGCGCTTGAACGCGTCACGCCATTTCTGCGGCGACCATGAGATGACGTCCTCAAACTTGCGCCCGAGCGCGGCGTCGAGATTGAGCCATTGGCGCATCTCCTTGCTCATCGCCACGACGCGGCCATCGCGGTCGATCAGCATGGCCGCAATACCGCCAGTGTCGAAGATGATTTGAGCCAGCGTGTGTTGCAGATTTTCTTGCTGCACGGCTTGGGTCAGCGCGCGCTCTGCGTCTTGAGCGCTGACGCGGGCGAAGGTGACGTAGGCCATCAACGCGCCGCCGCCGACGGCCGCGATGAAAGCCAAATCCCAATCGGGCTGTTGCGTCATCGCCGCCAGCATGAGTGGCGAGCACAGCAGCGACAGCGCAGGCGGCGCAGCGCCGGCGACCGCGATCGGCAGTGCGCCTGACGCCCCGCGACTGAAATGGCGCACCACGCCGGCGACCCACAGCACCATCGCCGCGGCAGCGCCAGCGGCCTGGCCGTCCAGCCATAGCGCAATCGGCAACACCGCGTAGAAGGCGGAACTCAAGAACGCCCAGCCCGCAAGCAACGCCATGGCGCGTCCTTCGATGCGCACGTCGGCGGCGTCGAGCCGGCGATAGATTTCTGTATCGGCGATCAGCAGCAGCGACATGATCGCCGCCCAGCCGACCGGCGCGCCTCCGCCCATGATTGCCGCCGCCAGCCCGCCGGTCAGGATGATCAGCGCGATCGACGCCGGCATTTCCCGCCGACGCGTCTCCGCCGCGCCGTTCAGCGCCGTAATCGCCGGTTGCATCATGCCGCAGAGCTCTCCGCACGAGCCATAAAAGCCGTGCCGACGCTGCCAGCGCAGGGTGAAGATAGACTAAACCACGCGCCGAAATTCGCGTGAAACTTGTATCATCGTGGCGATTCTCGATGCCGCGCCTTGCCGATCCCGCCCTGCCCGAGCGCCGCCGCCACCAGATCATGGAGGCGGCGCGGACCTGCTTTCGGGAGCGCGGCTTTCGCCAGACGACAATCGAGGAAATTTGCGCCGAGGCCCGGATCAGCCCCGGCGCGCTCTATCGCTATTTTGCCTCCAAGGCCGACATTATCGCCGCGATTGCCTTGGACGCCCGCGCCGAAGCCGAGGCGCTCTTGGATCGGATCGCCGACGCTGAGGGCCTCATCCAAGGTTTGGCGGACTTGGCGCAGTCCTTCTTCGAAACCTTCGACGGCGATGGCGACGCCGCTTTGCTCGCCGACATTTGGGCGGAGGCCGCCCGCGACCCGCTTTTGGCCAAAGCGCTGCGCGACCGGGACCAAGCGGCTCTGGCCCGAATGGCGGCGGCCATCGATAAAGCGCGGCGCGCGGGCGCCATACACCCCGCCCTGCCCGCCGAGGAGGCGGCCGAGACCCTGCTGGCGGCTCTGGAGGGCATGGCGCTTCGCCGGGCGTTGCGGCGAGAGCGAGAAACGGGCGAGGCGATGCGCCGCTTCCGCGCCATCGCCCTCCATATTCTCAAGCCAAAACGGTGACTTAGCTCGCGCGATGGAGGAGGATGATCGCCACATTGGCGAGGAAACAGCCAACCGAGAACGCAAACAGCCAAGGGAAACCATGCCGGTGCGAACCGCGCCGCGCCAGCACCTCCAGCACCCCGCCGCCAATCACCAGGCCGGCCGAGGCGAGGAGTATCCAGAGCTCGTGCGCATGTAGAAAATTATGAACGATCTCAAACTCATGCGCCGCCAACGCCAGGCCGGACGTGGCGCCCGAAACGGCCGCCGCAAGCATGGCCAGAGCCGGCAATCCGCAGCAGAGCGCGTGCAAGCCCACCATCGCCGCGTGGGCGACGTGAGCATGGCGACCGTGCCGAGCGCTGTTATGTTGTAACATCACGAGGACAGCTAAGGCGCCTGCCGAGACGGGTCAAGCTGAGGCGGCCGATTAACTTTGCGGTTGCACGTGTAGTGGCAATTTCGGCAATCGGACGCGCAACCGGCAACGGCGGCTTGCGGTTAAGTCGCGAACAGCGCATTTAGCGATAACCGCGCCGCACGGCGCGCGAGCTGCATTGAGGTAGAGGGCAATGTTGGCGGTTCTGGTCGCGGTTCGCGATTTCGTCCTGGCGCTTGTGTTCGCATGGGTCGGCGTCACCATGGAAAACACGCGCACCACCGAGCCCGGCGCCTCGTGCGCGAGCGAATCCTGCGACGCGCGGGATCGTTAAATTCGCGGCGCATGCGCGTCGCCCTTGAAATGGCCTAACTTCTTTCGTTTCCGTTGCGTGTGCGCTTGCGAAGGCGCGCCCGTTCGCGGAGACCATTATCCATGAGCACCGAAGCCGCCGCCCGTCCGCGCGAACCTGGGTCGCTGGCTGGCATGCTGGCGCTGGTCGTCGGCGTGCTTTGGATCCTGGGCGCCTTCGCCGCGGCTTTGGTTTTGATCGGCCCGCAAGCCATCATGACGCTTTCGCTCGCCGAGATGGTGGCGCTGGGCGCAGCTGTGTTTCTGCCGGCCCTGATGTCGTGGTTTGCGGGCATGGCGGCGCGCGACAGCGCCCGGGCGCGCATCGAAGCAAGCCGGCTCGCGGACGCCGCCGACCGGTTAATGAACCCGGAACGCAGCGCCGAAGACGCCGCGCGCCAACTGGCGATGACCGTGCGCGGCGAGATCAGCACGCTTGATCGCGCGCTCGAACAAACGCTGGCGCGTCTGCAGGACGTCGAGGGCCAGATCGCGCGGCAAGCCGCCGCCGTCGATGAAATGACCGACAACGCCAAGGCCGGCGCCAATCAGATGATTGTCGGCATGGAGCGCGAGCGCGAAGAATTGCTGCGCATCTCGCGCGAGCTGACGCATCAAGCACAAGCCATTGGCGGCTCGATCTCCAAGCATACGAGTTCGATCGCCGAAGCCGCGCGCGTCGCCGAAGCCGAAGTGCGCGCCGCCGACCAGGCGCTCGATCACCGGTTAACCTCGTTCGGCGCCGCCGCCGCTCTGATCAGCGACCGCACCAACGGCTTGTCGTCGGCCGCGCAAGCCAGCGCGGATTCGGCGCTGCGGCTCGAATCCGCCCTCTCCAACGCGCTCGATATTCTTGCCAAGGCGACAAACCTCACCGACGCCGCACGCCAATCGGCGGAAGCCGCGACGCTGGCCGCAAATTCCACCGCTGGCGCGGTGCGTGAAACGACTTACCGCGCCGTCGATGACGCCAAGCGCGCCGCCGAGCTCATCCGCAACGAGGCCGTTAACGTTGAGCGCGAAGCGGCGGTTGCCCTTGAGCGGCTGCGCGACGCGGCAATCGCTGCGCGTTCGGCTGCGATCGACGCCCGCGCCGCTGTTGAGGATAACAACGAGCCGGCGCGGCCACGCGCACGCCCGCGCGCCGGCGCCCCGGACGACCGTTACGACGCATCGTGGCGCGACACGCCCGATCCGCTGGAAAACGCGCCGCCGCCGCGCGCGCGTCGCCCGGTCGTGGATACCGGCGCGCCTGCGGCCCAGGCGCCCGCGCCAACGCCGCCACAAGACCGCCCGAGCGGCGACCGGCCCATTCCGGGCGACTGGACATGGCGCGATCTGATGTCCTCCGTCGATGAGAACGCCCCGCCCGCGACGACGCCGCGCCGCGAGGCCGCTGAAGATCCGGTGGCGCACTTGCGCCGGCAGATTTCCGAGCCGCGCACACAAGCCCTGCCAATCGTGGAGGCCATCGAGCGCGCGGGCCTGCGCCTGGACGAGGTGTTTTCACCATCCGCTCTTGAGCGCATCGCCCAGCGCGCGCGCTCGGGCACGCAGGCGCGTCGGCGCGCGGTGCGCGATGCGGCCCCGGACGCGGCGCGCCGCCTGGCCGATCATCTCGCACGCGACGGCGCCGCTAACCAAGAAGCGATGCTGTTCTTGCGCAACGAGGGCTCGCGCATCGCCGAACTGATTGGCCGCGGCCGAGCGGCGATGAACGCCGAGGCGACGCGCGCGTTTCTGCTGATCGACGCCGCGGCTGGTTAACCGCACGGCGCGACTTTCTTTGCGCAAGCGAGTTCAGAGCGCGCCCATATACGGCGCTGTGCGAAAACGCGTTCGCATCAACCTTACTTCTCGCGCCTGACGCACGTTGGTGCGGTGTTTGCACCGAATTGGCGCACGCGCGCCTGGAGAACGGCGCTCGCCTCGCTGGCATGGCGGTTGCAGCCGGCCCCGTTAACGCCCGTGAACCGCACATCGCGGCGATCGGGCGCTCGGGAGTAAGCAGCATGTATTTCGATCGTGAAGAAGACGAGCGCGATCCGTTCGATCTGTTCGGCGAAGCCGAACCGGCGAACGACGATCCCGCTCCGGAATTTGAAGCCGCGGCTGAAGAGCCGCAAGTCGTCGAGCCTGAAACGCCGCATAAGATCAAGACCGGCTTCTCGTGGGCCGGTTTCGCTGGCGGCGTCGCCGCGCTGGTGTGGATCGCCGGCGCCATTGGCGGACCGCTTTCCTATTTCGGCGTTGACGCCGTGCTCGGCATGGACCCGGCGATGCAAGCCGGCTTGCTGGCGCTCGCGTTTGGCCCGGCCCTGCTCTTCTGGGTCAGCGCCTCAGCCGCCGGCGAAGCCATGAAGGCCCGCCGCCTGGCCACAGAGCTGGCGCGCATCGCGCAGGTTTCGCGCCTGCCGTTCGAAGCGGGCGAGGAAGATGCGCAGCGTCTCTCCAACTCGGTCAAGAACGAGATCGAGACTCTGAACGAAGCCGTCGCCTCGGCGCTGGATCGTTTAGCCGAACTCGAAACGGCGGCGCAGCGCAACGTCGTGACGTTCGGCGAAGCTGTCGCCGCCTCACGCGACAACACTGACGCGATGGCGCGTTCGCTCCGTGATGAGCGCGAGGCGCTGGCCGAACTGAACGGCGAGATCAAGGGCCAGACCGACGTTCTGGCCAATTCGATCGGCCGCCAGATCCGGCTGATGCGCGAAGCCTCCAAGCTGGTGAAGACGGAAATCACCGCCGCCGAAGACGCGCTGGAATCGCACGTTGCTTCGTTCAATGCGACCGCTGGCGCAATGGGCGAACGTACGGCCCACTTCCACCAAGTCGCCAGCGACGCCTCCGCCGCCACCTCGGCGCTCAACGGCACCATGAGCAAAATGCTCGACGGCCTGACCGAAGCCACGCGTCTGACCGACGCGGCGCGCAAGTCGACCGCCGAAGCGGTCATGGCCGCCAATGAAACCGCTGGCGCGGTGCGCGAAACCACCCGCGCGGCTGTCTTCGAAGCCAAGCGCGCAGCTCAGCTCATCCGCGCCGAAACGGTCGCGCTGCAAGACGCCGCCGCCGAGACGCTGGTGAAGCTGCAAGAAGCCGCCGCCGCCGCGCGCGCTGCCTCGGCTCACAACCAGTTCGCCGCCGATCAGCACGCGGCGACGCTGGAAAAGCGCATGAGCGCGCGCACCTCGTCAGCCGCTGTCGTGAAGAAAGCCGCGCAGCGTCCGGTGGAGCGCCAAGAGGTCGTGGCCGAAGCTCAGACCACGACGCTGCACGCGGCCGCCAACGCCGCGGTCGCCCGCACGGCTCGCCCGCGCGTGCACACCGAAACCGTGGAAGCGCAGCCGCGCCGCGTGTTCAAGGGCTTCGGCGGCTGGGGCAATTTCATGCCGCCGCAACAGCGCGACGAAGCGCCGATCGCCGCGAACGAAGACGAGTTCGATCTCGTCGACTTCCGCGACGAACCGCGCAACAGCGACGCTGACCTGCAAGCCGGCGCCATCGATGTGGTGTTGAATGCGGGCGTCGATCTCGATGACGTGCTCAACGCCAGCGACCTCGACCGTATCGCCCGCAATTCGCGGGACGGCGCCAGCGCCCGCCGCCGCGCGGTGACGGACGCCGCCCCGGCCGCGGTGGGTCGCATCGCCCGCCATGTGAAGCGCAGCGAACGGGCTCATGAAATCGCGACGCAGTTCCGCTCGCGCCCCGATCTCGCCAAGAGCGAGAAGAAAGGCGAAGGCTCCGACCTGGTTCGCGCTTACCTGCTGATCGACGCCGCTTTGGCGTAGATCACTCTGTGGCGGCGGAGGCTTCGGCTTCCGCCGCCGCTCCCGCTGCAAACTCCCCAATGCGCGCGCTGCCTTCCCGGGCGGCGCGCGCAAGTGCTTGGGCGACGGCGTTTGCGGTGAGTTGACCGCCATCCACCGGGACTTCGGCGACGATCAGTCGGGAAGCGATGATCTGGCGCCCTTGCGCGACGAGGCGAACGTCGGCGGCGAAGCGTGCAGTGGTTTGCTCGCGCACCTCGAAGTCGAGAACCTCCCAGCGAATTTCATAGTCGGCGCGCGCTTCGCCGCTGCGCGTCGAGGCCCGGAAGCGGCCCTGGCGAATGAGCGTCTCCGCCAGCATCGCCTGCAGCGCATCCGAAGCGCGGTTCGACCATTGCGCCTGGCCGACATAGGCAATCGTGTCGCCACTGCGCAAAACCAGGTCGGCGCCCAGGATGGCGCGCTCGCCGTTCGGCTGCGCGATCGCGATCACGGCATCGATGGGCGCACCTTCCAGTTCGGTGACATTCTGCGCTTCCAGCACATAAGTGCGTGGCGGCGGCGGCGGCTCTGGCAACAGCGAAATGCAGCCGCTGACCAGCAAGAGCGGCAGAAGAAGCAACGCGCGCATCAGGGCAGCTCCACGGTGGGCCGCGGCGAGCGCGGCGTAAGGACAGATGGGTTTTCTTCGATATTGTTGGCCACGCGCGCGATCGCGGCGGAGGCCCGGCGGATTTCCTCAGCCGCCAAGGCCAGCTCCGGCAAGGTCTCGCCGCCGGCGACCTGCGCAGCTTGATTGATGCCGGCGATGGCCTGATCGAGATCAGCCAGTTCGGTGCGCAGATCGCGCGCCAGCGCGGTGATCTCCGTCGCCGCTTCACCCGATTGCGTGATGACCGAGCGCCGATCAGCCAACTGAGCCGAAACAGTTTCGAGATTTTGCACGATGCGGGTGACGCGCGCGATGTTTTCATCAGTCAGCAGATCCCGCACCGCCGCCATCGCCTCGCTCGCCCGAACCACAATTTCCTCCGAGCGCGCGACCAGCAGATCGATCTGGCTGCCGCGTCCTTCAATGCGCGGCGGCGGTTCGCCGAAGCCGGAGCGCGCCACTGGCGATTCCGCGCTGCCGGGCGAAAGCTGGATCAGCGTGACGCCCGTCAGACCGATGGGTTCAAGCTGCGCGACACTATCTTCCTTCACCGGCACGTTGGCGGAGATGCGCACGCGCGCCAGCACGCGATTGGTGTTGTGCAGATCGATTTCCAGCGATTCCACTTCGCCGACCTTGATGCCGTTGAAGCGCACTTCGCCGCCTTCGGTCAGCCCACGCACCGGATCGTTGAACTCGATGATGTATTCGTTGTAGCCGCGCCGGAACTCGCCGCTGGCCATCCACATCGCGAACAGCATGATGAGCGCTGCTCCAACCACTGTCGCGGCGCCGATCATTACGTAATTGGCTTTGGTTTCCATGAGCCTTTAGCCTCCCGCGCCGCGTACTGCGGCGCGACCGCGCGGTCCTGAAAAATATTCCTTCACCCAGCCCTCTGCATTGGCGGTGATTTCCGGGATCGTGCCCAGCGCCGCCACCTTGCCGCCATAGAGAACGGCAACGCGGTCGCAGATTGCATGCAGCGTATCTAGATCGTGGGTGACGAGGAAAACGGTGAGATTAAGCGAGCGCGCGAGCTCTTCGGTCATGCGATCGAAGTTCTCCGCGGCGATGGGATCGAGGCCGGCCGTCGGCTCGTCGAGAAACAGCAATTCCGGATCGAGCGCGAGCGCGCGCGCCACCGCCGCGCGTTTGCGCATGCCGCCGGAGAGTTGCGCTGGCTTTTTGTGATGCGCGTCCGGCCCAAGCCCGGCCATCGAGAGCTTTAAGCCAGCGATCTCCTGACGCAAATGATCGGAGAGCCGCGTGTGCTCGCGCAGCGGCGCTTCGACGTTTTCGAGCACTGAAAGATTTGAGAACAGCGCGCCGTCCTGGAACATCACGCCGACGCGCGGTTCGATGTCGTTGGCTTCATGATAGGGAAAGCTGATCTGGCCCTCGGTCGGCGCATCGAGGCCAACGATCTCGCGCAGCAATACAGACTTGCCGCAGCCGGACGGGCCGACGACGCCGAGGATTTCACCGCGCCGCACATCGAGATCCAAACCATTGTGCACGGTTTGGCGCCCGAAGCGCGTCACCAGCCCGCGCACGCGAATGGCGACATCGGCGCTCACAGGTCCATCTCCAGGAACCAGAGCGCAAACAATGCGTCGAGCAGGATCACCATGAAAATTGACTGCACCACCGATGAGGTGACACGCGTGCCGAGCGAGCCGACATCGCCGCCGACGGAAAGCCCCTGCTTGCAGCCGATCACGGCGAGCACCAGTGCAAACACTGGCGCCTTCGACATGCCAACCCAGAAATGCTGCGCCGGCACCACTTCGGCGATGCGCGCAAAGAACATGTGCGGGCTGACGCCAAGCGCGCCCCAGGTGACGAGCAAGCCGCCGAAGAGCCCCGCCATCATGGCAAGGAAGGTCAAGATCGGCGTCATGATCACCATGGCGACGACGCGCGGCGCCACCAGCGCCTCCATCGGGTCGATGCCCATGACGCGCATGGCGTCGATTTCCTGGCGCATCTTCATCGCGCCGATTTCAGCGGTGAAGGCGCTATCGGTGCGTCCGGCGAGCAGCACGCAAGTGATGACGACGGCGAACTCTCGCATCACCGAGAAAGCGACCAGTTCGACAGTAAACACGGCGGCGCCGAAATCGCCCAGGATGCGCGCGCCGAGGTAAGCCACCACAAGCCCGATGAAGAACGACAACAGGGCCACGATCGGCATCGCATTGAGGCCCGCCACCTCCATGGCGTGCACCACCGAAACCCAGCGAATGCGACGCGGATTGGCGACGAGCCGCGCAATCACTACCAATGTTTCGCCGAAGAACGAGACGGTCTCGAGTATCTCTTCACCGAGCGCGCCCATGAGGCGGCCAACGCGATCGAGAAATCCGACGAAGCCTCGCCGCTGCTCCGGCGCTTGCGGCTTGTCCGCGTGCGCTTTGCGCGCGGCCGCCAACAGCTGCATGGCGTTGACGTGCTGACCGCGAATGGCGACGCGCGCTTCCGCGCCATCTGGGCTTTCACGGAACGTACGATCGATCAGATAGGCGCCGGCGACATCCATGCGCCCTAGCGCACCCACATCGACGACGGCGCCGGGCTTTAACCGCTGTGAAACCTCACGCAGACCGGCTTCGAGACTGGCGATGGTGTCCACCGTCCAGTCGCCTTTCAACGCCAACACCGGCGCTTGGCCTTCCTCGCGGAAGTCGAATGCGGCCTCTGCGGCCATGAAATCAGCGTCCCTCGGGCTTTCTGCCCCTCAACCGATAAGGGCTAACAGAAAATATTAGGCAAAGATGCCAAAGGCGCTTTCGGGGCGAGGTTCCCGCGCGAGGCGAAATTCTTAGCGCGGTGTTGCGGCGGAAGCGCGCCGGCGGGGGCCGAGCAGTAGCATCGCGAGAGCACCGCCCGCGAACGCGATGACGGCCATCGCCCAATAGCCTTGGGCGCCGCCGAAATCGTAAAGAATGCCTGAAAGCAGCGTCGATGCGCCCATGAGGATGCCGCCCGAGAGCACGGCGTAGAGGGTCTGCGCCATGGCGGCGGAACTCTCGGTGGATTCTCGAAACAGGAGACGCATCGCGCCGACATGCGCTGCCGCAAAGCTCAGCGCATGCAAGGCTTGCAACGGCCACAGCACCCAGCCCGCCGGCCCAAAGCCCATAAACAGCCAGCGCAATACAGCGCCCGCCGCGCCAGCAATAATCAGCGCCTCCGGCGAAACCCGCCGCTCAATCGGCGTCAAGCTCCACAGAAACGCCACCTCGATCGCAACACCAAAGGCCCAGAGCAGGCCGACGACATCGGCGGGGATGCCCTGCCCGCGCCACACCAGCGTCGAGAAGCCATAGTAGAATGCGTGCGCACTTTGGATGAGGCCGCACGAAACGATCAGGATCATGAAGCGGCGGTTGCGCAGCATCGCATTCAAAGCGCCGCGCCGCGCGTCGCGCGTGATCGCGTCCTTACTGGCGGCGTCGCGGTTGAGCCCGAGCCAGGACGACGCGATCACCGTCGCCAGCCCGACCAAAACCCATACGACAATCGCGCCGACGCCAAAGCGCGCCACCAGAATGCCGCCGCCGATATTCGCCAGGATGAACGCGACCGAGCCAATGCCGCGAGCGACGCCGTATGAAAGTCTGCCCTGCGCCGTCGCACGCAAAGTGGCCGCTTCAATCAGCGGCGTCATCGCCTGCGTGAGCGACAGCGCAACGAACCCGAGCAGCAGCAGCGACCAAAAATCGTGCGCAACGGTGAAGAACGCGCCGTAGGCCATCAACGCACAGAGTGCGACGACACGCAGCGGCGTGCGTCTGTCCGGCGCGCCATCGGCCCAGTATGCGATAGCGGGGCCGGTCACGATGCGCGCCGCCTGCGCCAAGGCCAGCACTGCGCCGATCTCGGCGCCGGAGAGCAAGCGCTCGACCTCAAGCCAGCGCGGCAAAAAGACGAGGATGACGCCGGTGGTGCCGAACAGGCACGACATCACCAGCGTCACGCGCGCGGCGCGCGACGCAAAAAGCGACGGTTCGGGCGTTCCTGCGCTCAAGGGCGTGATTCCGGCTGATCGGCCCGAGCGCTAGCATCCCGCCGCCGCGAACGGGAGGGCCTCAAGCGCAGTTGATGACGCAAGCCTGCTTGCAGCGCCATGGCCGCGCGCGTTACCAAACGGCATGTACGGACAAGCCCCGCCTCCCCGCCGCGATCTGTATCCGCCGCTCGAAGCGTCGCAGAGCGAAATGCTCAAGGTCTCCGACCTGCACTCCATCTATGTCGAACAATCTGGAAACGCGCGCGGACGACCCGCGCTTGCGCTGCATGGCGGCCCCGGCGGCGGCCTTTCTCCGGAGATGCGCCGCTTCTTCGATCCGGCGCGCTATCGCATCGTGATGATGGATCAGCGCGGCTGCGGCCGCTCTACCCCGCACGCGGAGCTGCGCGAAAACACGACATGGGATCTGGTCGCCGACATCGAGCGCGTGCGCGAGCGCTACGGCATCGAGAAATGGCTGGTGTTCGGCGGCTCATGGGGCTCGACGCTGGCGCTCGCCTACGCCGCCAAGCACCCCGAACGTGTGGCCGGCTTGGTGCTGCGCGGCATTTTCCTCCTGCGCAAAAGCGAGATCGACTGGTTCTACCAGCGCGGCGCCAGCGACATCTTTCCGGATGCGTTCGAGCGCTATGTCAGCGCCATTCCCGAGGCCGAGCGCGGTGACTTGCTGCACGCGTTCCACAAGCGGCTCGTTGCAAGCGATTGGGACACGCGCCTGCGCGCCGCACGCGCCTGGGCGCGCTGGGAGGGCGAGACCATTTCGATCGCAGGTCCGAGCGCGCTGCCCTCGCGCTTCAACGAAGATCGCTTCGTCGAGGCGTTCGCGCGCATCGAGTGCCATTACTTCGTCAACAAGGGCTTTTTCGAGCACGATGGCTGGCTGCTGGCGCAAGCGCCGCGGCTGCGCCACATCCCCTGCCGCATCGCACATGGGCGCTACGACATGTGCACGCCGATGAGCAATGCATGGGACCTAAAGCGCGCCTGGCCAGAAGCCGAACTCGATATCATCGGCGACGCCGGCCATTCCTCGCTCGAGCCCGGCATCGTCGACTCGCTCATCCGCGCGACGGACTGGATGGCCGATCGGGCGAACTGGTAAGTGTTGGTATCAGGTCTCGGGCATCAGGTGTCAGATGGGGCGAGAGGATGCAAATGAGCACGGTCCCTCAGTTTGGGACTTGGTTGTCTTTCAAAAGGCATATCAAGCCGCACTTGATGTTCATCGTCTGGCGATGAGCTTCCCTGCTCACGAGCGCTTTGAGCTCACGAGCCAAATCCGTCGGTCAAGTAAGGGAATTTGCGCGAACCTGGCGGAGGGACGAGGCAGACAACAAGCGTCCTCGGCCGAATTTCGACGCTTCGTCGCTATCGCGCTGGGGAGCACGGACGAGACATTGCTTTGGTGCCGGTTTGCAAGGGACTTGGGTTACATATCGACAGAACAGCACCAACAACTTGAACGAACCTACGGGGAAATCGCCCGGATGCTCAATGGATTGCTATCCCGTCTTCGCTGACACCTGAAACCCGATACCCGATACCTACCACAACCAACCGCGCGCGCCGTGTTGGTCGCGATGCAAATCCACGGACAGGACGATGGCGTAGCCGGCCATCAGCGTCACCATGGCGGTGCCGCCGAAGCTGATCATCGGCAGCGGAATGCCGACGACCGGCACGAGGCCGATCACCATAGCGGTGTTGATGAACACGTAGCACGCGGTGGTCGCAGCGATCCCGCCGGCAGCGAGCTTGCCGAACAGCGAACGCGCCCGCAGCGCCACCTGCATGGTCAGCGCCATCAGTGCGCCGAACAAGAACAGCACCACCGCGCCGCCGAGCAAGCCGAACTCCTCGACGATCATCGTGAAAATGAAGTCGGTGTGTTTCTCAGGTAGAAAGTCGAGCTGACTTTGCGTGCCCTGCAGGTAGCCGCGCCCCAACAAACCAGCAGAGCCGATCGCGATTTTCGATTGCAGCACGTGATAGCCGGCGCCGAGCGGATCGTCGGTGATGCCGAGGAACACGTTGACGCGGTCGCGCTGATAATCGTGCAGCACGCTGGTGTAAGCGAAGATGGCGCCGCCAACCGCGACGATCGCGCCCGCGGCGATGATCCGCCACAACAAGCCGCCCAGGAACATGATGCACACGCCGGCGAACAGGATCATCAGCGACGTGCCGAGGTCGGGCTGGTGCATGACGAGACCGACGGGCGCGGCGATCATCAGGAAAGGCGGCACGATCCACAGCACGGTGCCGGACTTGCGCGCGTCGAGCTGATGATAATAGCGCGCCAGCGCCAACACGATGGCGACCTTCATCAATTCCGACGGCTGCAGCGACACCGGCCCCAAATCGAGCCAACGCTGCGCGCCCATGCGCGTTTCACCCACCAGCTCCACGCCGACAAGTAAGAGCAGCGCGCCGGCATAGAGCGGATACGCAATCGCCAGCCAAAAGCGCGTATCGAGCAGCATCGCCGCCAGCACCATCACCGTCAGCAGCACGACGAAACGCGTGCCGTGCGTCAGCGGCATGTCGGTCCACGCGCCCGATGACACCGAAAAGTGCATCAGCACGCCCACGAACGAGAGCGCGATCAGGATGGTGATAATGCCCCAGTTCAAGCGCGTGAAGCGGTCGAACACGGTGCGTGGGTTCTGCATCGACGAGGCGACGGTCATGCGCTGCGTCCGATATTCTGCTCAAGTTGCGCCAGTTGCGCCGCTTCGCGCCGCGCAGGATCGCGCGTCAGCGTCGCGCGCATGATCTCGCGCGCGATCGGGCCGGCGACAGCTGAGCCCGCGCCGCCGTGCTCGACCACGACAGCGCACGCATAGCGCGGCTCGTGCCATGGTCCGAAGCAACAGAAGAGCGCGTTGTCGCGATACTTCCACTCGATCGTCGAATAGTGACGGCCGCGGTTGGAGCCGAGCGCGCGCACCTGCGCCGTGCCGGTTTTGCCGGCAATCTGCACCGGCTGCCAGCCGCGTGTTTCGGGGGTGCGCGGCACGGCGGCGTCGGTTTCCGGATGACGCACGAGTTCGAGCGTGCCCGCGCGCACGGCGGTGCCGCCCGGCTCGTTGCACACGCCGTACATGCCGTCGCGAACGCGTGCGAGGTATTCGGATTCGATTCCGCTCATATGCGGCGGTTGCGGCGGTTCGCCCACGCCGGGGGCCTCGCGAACCAAGCGCGGCACAACGGCGTGGCCATTGTTGCCGAGCCGCGCGGCCATCACCGCAAGCTGCAGCGGCGTCACGCCCATCGCGCCCTGGCCGATGCCGTAGTTGACGGTGAGGCCGCCGGTCCAGCCTTCATTGCGGTTCGCACGCCACCAGGTCGGATCGGGGATCAGACCGTCGCGAACATTCGGCACGCTGACGTCGAAATGCTGACCAAGACCGAACTGCCGCGCTACCGCCGCGATGCGTTCGGGCCCCGCGCGCAGCGCCGCTTGATAGAAATAGACGTCGCAAGAATGTTTGATGGCGTCGTGCAGGTTGACGCGGCCGTGACGGCTCCAGCAATGGAACGTGCGCCCGCCATAGAAAAAGCCGCCGCCGCAGCTGGTGGACCAATCGTCCTCTAGTCCGGCTTGTTTCGCGGCGATGCCGACGATCATCTTGAAGGTCGAACCCGGCGCGTAAACGCCAGTCACGCACTTATGGAAGAGCGGCTTCTTTTCGTCTTCATTGAGCAACCGGAAAGGCTCGCGGCCGATGCCGTTCACGAACAGATTGGGATCGAAGCCGGGCGCCGAGGCCATCACCAGAAGATCGCCGGTGAAGATGTCCATCACGACGGCGGCGCCGGACTGCTCGCCAAAATTCTGCATCGCCGTGCGCTGGAGTTCGTGATCGAGCGTCAGCACCAGCCCTGAGCCACGCACCGGCGGCCGGCGCTCTTCCTCATCCTCACCCTGCTCGACGCCGCGCGCGTTGACGATGACCTTGCGCCAGCCGGCCTCGCCGTGCAGCACCGGCTCCATCTCCGCTTCGAGGCCGGCCTTGCCGACGCGAACGTGCGGATTGCGTAGATACATCGCGCGCGACTCGCCCTGCGGGCCTTGTGCGAGCGCCGCATCGATATCGCGCTGCGTCGGCTTCTGCACATAGCCGATTGGATGCGCATAGACGACATCGTAGGGATAGGCGCGCACGTCCGCCGAGTGCGCGACGATGCCGCGCAATTCGGGCAGCCGCACATTGATGGCGTTGAACTCTTCCCAGGTCAGCCCCTCGACCAAGGGCTGCGGCTCATAGCGCGAACCGCCACGGACCCGGATAATGGCGCGCCGCGCCCATTCTTCGTTGAGACCGAGAATTGCGCCGACCCGCCCGACGACCTCTTCCATGTTTTCGACATCGTTCTGAACGACGGCGACCTGGTAGTCCTTGCTCGTCTGCGCCAGCACGACGCCAAAGCGATCATAGATAATGCCGCGCGGCGGCGCGACGATACGCGTGTCGAAGCGATTGTCATCAGCCGCGTCGGAATACTCGCGGCTGAACGCGTCGGTGGCCTGCAACTGGCCCATGCGGAACAGAATGGCGCCCATCACGCCCGCGCCGATAAACGACAGCAACGCCGCACGGCGATTGAAGATCAGAGTGGCGTCCCGCTTGGGCAGCGTGGAGCCGACGCGTTTGCCTTTCATCGCCGGCCTCCCTGCCCGCGCAGCGAACCGGCGCCGCTCATGTACAGCGGACGAACGAACGGAAACAGGATGGCGGTGATGACCGCGGCTTCCGCGTAGGGCGCTACGGATACGTTGCGCCCCAAACCAAGCGGCGCGACGAAATAGGCGACGCCCACAGTCAGCAACGCCGTGACGATAAAGCCGCCCCACAGCGACACCAGGTTCGGCGCCGACATCGCCACCGCGGCGATGCGGCCAATCAGATATGCCGAAAGATAGAGCACGACGAAAAGACCATACGGTCCGCCAGCCAGCTGATCATGCAAGAGACCAAGCGCGGCCAGCGTGATCGGCGCGCGCCAGCCGCTCTCATCTTCCGCCGCCCAGCCATAGGCGGCCCACAACACCGCCAAAGGCAAAGGCGGTTGCGCGAACACTGGTCCCAACGGCAGCGCCGGCAGGATCACGCTCAACACGGCGAGCGCGAAGCCCCAGGCCCGCAAGAGGCTGCGGTTCGGCGCGCGCGCGAACGCGTTCATGTCGGCGGCCCTGATGGCGGCGGCTCCGGCGGCGGTGCTTCGGGCTGAGGCGCGGGCTCGGTCTGCGCCGCCGTTTGAGCGGGCGCTTGCGCGGGTTGCGGGCGCGGACGCGGCGGCGGTGTCGGCGCTGTCGGCGGCGCGGCGGTCACTTCGCGGCCGATCACGGCGACCGAAGATCCGGTGGCCAGCGGCGGCATTTCTCCAGATGTCTCTGACGGCGTGCGCTCCGGCGTATCGACGCCGACGAACGGCAGAATGCGTACGAAATCTATCGGTCGTTGCGCGGCAGACAGCGTAACACGCCATTGTCCGTCAGCGCTGCCACGCGCCACGCCCACCGGAATGCCGCGCGGGAAAAGCCCGCCATCGCCGGAGGTGATGATGCGCTCGCCTTCACGCAAATTCTGCGCACCAACAATGAAATCCAGCCGCGGCGCGTTGATCTGGTAGGGATGGGTCACCAATTCCGGCGCTCGCGTCGCTTGCCCCGCCAGCACGGCGCGCACGCGCGAAGCCTCGCCCATCACCGGGATGCGCGAGTTGTAGTCGTCCAGCATCAGCACGCGCGCCGAACGCCGCCCCACCGACACGACGCGGCCAACCAAGCCGTTCTCGTTGACGACGATGTAGCCCACCCGCACGCCGTGATCGCTGCCGGCGTTGGCGACAAGCGTGCGCGTGAACGGCCCGCCGCTATCCAGCACCAATTGCGCGGCGATGGAATTTTCGATGTCCGCCCCTTCGCCGAACGTATCGGCCGGCATGCGCAGCAGCGCTTCATAGCGCGCGTTCCGCTCCGCCAGGCGCTCGGCCAGATCGCGCCAGGCCTGCAACTCGCGGTTCTCGCGCTCGAGCTCTTCGATGCGCGCGGTGGCCGTCCACATGCGGCCGAGGCGGGTGAAGAAATCCTCTCCTGCGCGCGCCGGCCCGGTGGCGACGCGCCCCGCGACCGCTGCGCCATCGTCGGCCGAGTTCATCACGACTTCGGTTTCAGGCGTGCGGCCGGCGCGAATGGCGACCAGGATCACTGCGCCCACGCCAAGCGCGATCGCCAAGAGCACGCCGGCGGGTATCCGCCTGCCCGCGCCCGCCCGTCGCACTACGCTCCTGCGTCTGGCCACGTTTTGCCGCCTTACTTGAGCGCGCTGTTAGACTTCTTCCGTCAGCAAGCGACGCGCTTCCGACGAATTTATGGTGTCAAGCGCGATTCCGCAGCCCTTGACCACACACCGCAGCGGATCGTCCGCAACCGAAACGCGGATCGAGATGCGTTCTTGCAGAACCGTATCGAGATTGCGCAAGAGCGCGCCGCCGCCGGTCATCATCAGGCCGTGGTCGTAGATGTCCGCGGCCAGTTCGGGCGGCATCTGCTCGAACGCTTGGCGCACAGCGTCGACAATGCGCGTCACCGGTTCGGCCAACGCATCGGCCACCATCGCCTCGGTGACGACGATTTCCTTCGGCACGCCAGAGAGATTGTCGCGCCCCTTGATCGGGAGGCTCATGCCTTGGCCGTTTTCCGGCGGCTTCGCCGTGCCGATTTCTTTCTTGATCTTCTCCGCAGTCGAGTCACCGATCATCAAATTTTCCTGCCGGCGCAGGTATTGGATGATCGCTTCGTCCATTTTATCGCCGGCTTCACGCAGCGAGCGCGACCACACCAGGCCGCCCAGCGAGAGCACTGCGATCTCCGTGGTGCCGCCGCCGATATCGACGACCATACAGCCTGACGGATCATCGATCTGCAGGCCGGCGCCAAGCGCCGCCGCAACCGGCTCTTCAATAAGTTTCACTTGCCGCGCGCCGGAAGCCTGCGCGCTCTCGAGAATGGTGCGGCGCTCAACCGGGGTCGCGCCCGTCGGCACGCAGATGACGATGCGCGGGCTGATCAGCGCCGGGCGCGGCAGCACTTTGCGGATGAATTGCTTGATCATCTCCTCAGCCACGTCGAAGTCGGCGATAACGCCGTCGCGCAGCGGACGAATGACTTCCATGTTGCGATGCGTCTTGCCGAGCATCGTCTTGGCTTCGGCGCCGACAGCATAAACAACCTTGCGGCCGCCTTCGTTGACGTAAGCGACAACCGACGGCTCATCGAGAACGATGCCGCGTCCCTTGACGTGGATCAGCGTGTTCGCGGTTCCGAGATCGATCGCCAGATCCGGCGCCACCAGACCGAACATATTGCCGAGCATGCCTCTTAAACCCTCGCCGCCTGTGTACCGGCCGAATCAGCCCAACTTCGGGCTTAACGCGGCAAGCTTAACAATCCTCGGACGGCGCCGGCCGAATGGCCGAAATAGAGGCGACGGGGCGTGCGCGGGCGCTTTCGGACAAGCGCGTGCTCAAGCCGCCGACCGCCCCCGTCGCCGACGGAATGGACTTGCCGCGATTGCGGGCGAGGATGCAAGGCCCGGACCGCAGATGGCCGTTCCATTGCCGCAATTGCCCGCAAGACACACCTCGCGCCGGACTGGCGCGCACGCTTGCGGGGCGGACCACGGCGCCCGATGATCACAGCGGGGTAAATCTTTGTTCGGGCGGGAAAACGCGTGATCGCGAGGACGTTGAGGCTGATCGCGGCGCTAATGCTTGTGGCCTTCGCGGTTCCCGCGGCGGCGCAAACCAGCGTCGATGAGGCCGAGCGCGGCATCGTGCGCGTCGTCGTGATCCTGGAAACCACTGAAGGACGGATGCTTTATGGCTCCGGCTCCGGCTTCGTGGTGGGACCGAACCTGGTTGTCACAAACGCTCACGTTGTCGCCGCGGCGCGCCAGCGGCCGGAATATGGCGTAGCGATTGTTCCACCGCAGGGCGACGGGCTGATCCCGGCGCGCATAATCCGCTACTCCCCGCTGACCGAATTGGCGCTGCTAGAGTTCAGCGGCGGTCCTGACTTACCGGCGCTGACCATTTCGACAGTGGAACCGCACCCTGGCGATTCCGTCGTCGCGCTCGGGTATCCAGATGTGGATTACCAGGGTGCGACCGGCGCGGATTTGCTCCGCCCCTCGCCCCCCTCGCGCACCACCGGCCAGATTGCCTCGCTTCGGGACAGAGCCCCGACCGGCGACGCCATCCCGACCATCAACCACCAAGCCATTATCTCGTCTGGCTCCTCCGGCGGCCCGCTCCTGGACGAGTGCGGCAAGGTGATCGGGGTCAATTCCTGGCACGTCTCAGGCGCCGACACCCGCGAGACGCGCGGCGTCTCCACCCGCGCGGCACAGCTGCTGCAGTTCCTCGACGAAGCCGGCGTCAGCGCCACGCTCAGCGACGAACGTTGCCTCTCCTTCGCCGAGCGCATCCAGGCCGAACGCGCCGCCACCATCGACGCGCTGCAGACGCAGAACCAAGAACTCGAAAACAAGCTGCAGACCGCCGATCGGCTGACGCGCGTTGCGGTCGTCATCCTCATCGGCGGGACGCTGGCGCTATTCGTGGCGGTGTGCGTGTTGGGCGCAGTCGTGCTGTCGCGCCGCCGGCCGCAGGCCGCAACGCCACATCACACCGAAGTCAGCGAGCCTGAACCGTTTGACCCGCCACGCCGCCGCGTGGGCGTGATGACCATCTTGGGCGGCGCCGCGATCGCAGTGATCCTCGTCGTCGCTGTCGGCGTCGCGCTGTTGCGGGCGCGGGCGGCCGACAATGTCGTCGACATATCGCCCGCCTTCGCCGGCGCCTTCACCTGCACGCTCAATCGGGAAGCCAGTTCAGGCGCCCAGGGCGTTTCCGACATGAGCTTCACCGCCGCCGGCAATCTTTGTGTCAACGAACGCACGCTCTACGCGCCGCTCGACAACGAGGGCCGCCGCTATCGCCGCGCTCTGGTGCTGGGCGAAGCGCGCGCGCTGGACGTGCTCACCATCGACACGACCACCGGCGAATTTCGGCGGGAGCGCTATCCGCTGGCGGGTGAAAATTTCTCGGCCGCCAATCAGGCTGTAGCTGAATCCGGCGCTGGCCGCGGTTGCGCTGGCGAAGGCGCGAGCGAAGCGGTTTCGCGGCGCAACGAAACGCTGATGCAGTTCGCCCAAGGCGAACCGTCGCAGCGTCTTATCTGGAGCTGCCAGGCGCGCAACTAGCGCCCTGGCGCCACACGCCAGATCATGTTGCCGGCGTCATCAGCGACCAAGAGCGCGCCAGTGCGGTCGAGCGCGACGCCAACGGGGCGGCCCATGGCTTGGCCGCGCTCGTTGAGAAAGCCGGTAAGAAAGTCCTCGGGCTGCCCTGACGGCGCGCCGTTCGCGAACGGCACGAACAGCACTTTGTAGCCGCTCGGCTGCGCGCGATTCCACGAGCCGTGCTGACCGATAAAAGCGCCGCCACGATAATGCGCCGGGAAACTCTGCCCGTCGTAGAAAACCAGGCCAAGCGAAGCGGTATGTGCGCCAAGGGCGTAGTCGGGCGT
Organism: Hyphomonadaceae bacterium; assembly: GCA_050186805.1. Taxonomy (GTDB): domain Bacteria; phylum Pseudomonadota; class Alphaproteobacteria; order Caulobacterales; family Aquidulcibacteraceae; genus Vitreimonas. The sequence goes on along the minus strand of JBFWYC010000032.1, from coordinate 18,887 downwards.
CAGTGCACGCGACGCGAACGCCGCCGGCCGCTCGCCATCTTCGAAGCGCGGATCGGGGTGACGGCCCCAATACGTCCACGGCCAACCATAGAAGCCGCCATCCTGCACCGAGGTCATGTAATCAGGTACGAGATCGGGTCCGAGAAAATCGCGCTCATTGACCGCCGTCCACAAGCGCCCAGTCGCTGGCTCCCAATCCATGCCATTGGGATTGCGCAGACCGGAGGCGAACACACGCGAGCGGCCGCTCGCCAAATCGAGTTCGTGAATAGCGGCGCGGCCTTCCTCCACGTCCATGCCGGAATCGCCGACGTTCGACACTGAGCCGACGCCGACATAGAGCTTCGAACCATCCGCACTCGCCAACAATGCGCGCGTCCAGTGACCGTTGTTGCCGGGATTGTGCGGCAGCGCCATCACCTGCTCCCCGGCGCTGGCGATCGCGCGATCGCCAGCATGGTACGGGAAGCGCATCACGGCGTCGGTATTGCCGACGTAGAAACTGTCACCGACGAGCGCCATGCCGAACGGCTGATTGAGGTTTTGCAGAAACACGCTGCGGTCCTCGGCGACGCCATCGCCATCGGCGTCGCGCAGAAGCGTGATGCGGTCGGCGCTTTCGTTGAGCGCGCCGGCGCGATCTTGAATGCGTTGTTTGATCCACCCCATGAGGCCGCGCGCCGGGCCCGGCTCCGTCGAACTTTCAGCGACGAGCACGTCGCCGTTGGGCAAGAGATAAATCCAGCGCGGATGATCCAGGGCTTCAGCGAAGCGGGTAACGACGAAGCCGTCCGCTGCGTGCGGGGCGGCGCCATCAGGCCAGCCCACGGCGCGCGGCACGCCAAGATCAGGGATCAGCGGCTGATTTGGCGCGACGAGTTGAGGTTCGGGGCCGTAGGTGGCGGATTCAGGCAGCGAGCCCGCGCAGCCGCTGGCCGCGAAGGCGAACACGAGGACGAGAGAACGCATGAAGATTGTCCAGCGGCGGAATAGTCGCTGGTGCGGTAACGCCGGCGCAGGCGCTTAGTTTCACTGCGACGCCGCGGGTTCCGAGGCGGCGACGCGCCAGATAATATTGCCCACATCGTCGGCGACCAGGAGCGCGCCGGTGCGATCGGCGGCGACGCCAACCGGGCGGCCTTGCGCTTCACCGCGCTCGTTCAGGAACCCAGTCAGGAAGTCCTGCACAGCGCCGCTCGGCTGCCCCGCCGCGAACGGCACAAACACGACTTTGTAGCCAACGCGCTCGCTGCGATTCCAGGAGCCGTGCTGACCAACGAACGCGCCGCCCTGATAGTGCGCCGGAAAGCGATCGCTTGCGTAGAACATCAGTCCGAGCGACGCCGTGTGCGCGCCAAGCGCATAGTCCGGCGCCAGCGGCGCGCGCAGCCGCACGTTGGCCGGAATTTCCACGCGCTCATCGCGGTTCTCGCCCCAATAATAGTACGGCCAGCCATAGAAGCCGCCGTCCTGCACGCTGGTGATGTAGTCGGGCACCAGATTGTCGCCGAGCATGTCGCGCTCGTTCACGGCGACCCAAAGCGCGTTCGTCTCCGGGGCCCACCCCATCCCGACAGGATTGCGCAAGCCGGTTGCGAACACGCGCGCCTCCGAACCGTCGGGATTGAATTCCCAGATCGCGGCGCGCCCCTCCTCGGCTTCCATGCCGTGATCGCCAATATTGCTGGCGGAGCCGACAGACACATAGATTTTCGAGCCATCGGCGCTGGCGATGAGATTGCGCGTCCAGTGCCCGTTGTCGGCGGCGTGATACGGCAGTTCGAGCACAATTTCCGGCCGCCCCGGCGCGCGCACCGAATCCGGCGTGTAGCGGAAGCGGACCACGGCGTCAGTGTTGCCGACGTAGAGATAATCGCCGACCAGCACCATGCCGAACGGTTGATTGAGGCCCTCTGCAAACACGTGGCGCGCATCGACGTCGCCATCCCCATCGCTATCGCGCAACAGCGTGATGCGATCGGCGCTCGGCGCCAGCGCGCCGGCGTTGCGCTGCACTTGGTTGCGTATCCAGTTGACGATGCCGCCGCCCGGCGCTGGGCGCGTCGAACTTTCCGCCACCAACACATCGCCATTGGGCAACACATAGAGCCAACGCGGGTGAGCCAAGTTCTGCGCAAAGCGCGTCACCGCAAAGCCATCGGGGGCAGTCGGCGCAGCGCCGTCCGCCCAACCAACGACGCGCGCGGTGTTGATGGTCGGCAGCGGCCCGCTTTCCGGGGCCGGCAATTGCGGCTCGGCGCCGTAAGCCGTGCTCGGATCGGGCGCCGGGCCGCTGCACGCCGCCAGCGCAAGCGCAAGCACGGCGAGCGCGAGGCGCTTCATTGCGGCAGGATCTGGCAGGAATAGCGCTCGGTAAAGCGCGATTCCATCATGCGCGATCCATCACGGTCGAGCGTGACGACGCCGTCGAGCACGGACTCGCGCACAAGCCCGGTCGTCGCATCATGAACGATGCGCGCATTGTAGCGGCCTTCCAACGCGACTTGCGCGCCATAGAATGCGCCGCCGCCGCCCATCACCATGGTGCCTTCGAACACCAACATGCGCGCGCCGCTGGCGTCGGTTTCGATGCGCGCCAGCGGCACGTCGATGGTCCCGGTGATCGCGAACGGCAAGCCGAACGCCGAGGTCAAATCCTGAATCACCGCCTCGCCCACGCCAGGCGGGTAGTATTGTTCGCCCACCGCGAACGACCGGTTCATCACCAAGCGCTCCGGAATGTCACGCGCGCTGGTTACGGCGATGCGATTGAGGTCGACGGGAGCGCCCATGGCGCGGATCGCATCGATGCCAGGGCCGGAGAGTTCGGCGCTTTGCACGGCGCCCGCCGCATCGGTACGGACACGCAGATCGACGTCGCCGCTCAATTGCTGGGCGCCTTGCAAGAGTTCGTAGCCGCCGTCAGCGGCGCTGGCGCGGAACGTTCGCACCGAGGCGGTTGGCGGCGGCGCGGGTTGTCCCGCCGGCAAAACCGGGATCATGACACTTTCCGCTGGGCAGGTTCGCTGCATCGTCGTCGACAGCGGCACCGTTACGCGTTCCTGCGCCGACGCTTGCGCGGCCAACGCCAAAGCGAACGCCGCAACGCCCGCGCCAAACAGTCCCCGCATGATGATCTCCCCTTCGGCCGTCATGCTAGCCGCCCCGCGCGCGCTCCACAACGCGCCGTTTCAGGACTTCGGGTCGGCGTTGCGCACAAGTTGGCGCACGATCAGGGCGATGACGAGCCAGAGCGCAATCGCCAGCACCGCCATCACCAGTGCTGCCAGCACTTCGCCCTGCAGCGCGTCGAGAATGCTGTCGCCGGCGAACGCGACAAGCGCCGTCTTGGGCAGAACGCCGATGGCGAGGCCGCCGATAAACGCCCAGAAGCTGACCCGCGCGGCGCCAAAGGCCATGTTCACAACCACGAACGGCGCGGTCGGCACGAAACGCACGATAAGGCTGGCGAGGAACCCGTTCTTACCCATGAAGCGGGTAAAGCGTCCGCCGGTCGCCCCGCCGAAGCGCTTTTGCGTTTCAGCGCTGGTGAGGCGGCCTGTGAAATACGTCGCCGCACCCGAGACGATGGTGGCGGCCCAGGCGTTCCAAAAACCGAGTTCCGGCCCGAACGCCACCACGCACGCCCCGATCAGAACGATCTGCGGCGCCCCCACATAAGCCGTCAGCGTGAACACCAGAATGGCCGCCAGAAGCCCCCAATGACCGCGGCGTGCCTCGCCCAGCGTGCCGTCGATAAAGGCTTCGATCTCAGCGCCGTAATTGACCCGCCCGATGATCAAGATCGCGGCCGCCACCAGCACCATGGCCAGCGAAACGGCGACCGCGCGCCAGGCGCGCGCGTCCATATTGTTGGCGAACTCGACCGCGCGGGCCCAAAGGCCCGGCTTGCTGGGTTCGGCTGGCGTGGGGTCGCTCATGCGCCCCGCCTGTCGCGCGCTGGCGACGGGCGGTCAAGCTCGCTCCCTCAGGCGCGTTGGGCGCGCTTGCTCAGCATGGCCCCGAAATCGTCGGCGCGGCGGGCGGCGGCGCGACGCTTTGGCTTGGCCGGCTCGGCGGACGGAATTTCCATGTCGTTCATGCGCGGCTTCAGGCCCCGGATCAGGTCTTCCTCGACCCGGCGCCGATCCATTTCGTCATGGATCGGCCCCATCACGTACCGTTCGGTCGCGCCATAGTACCAATAGGCGCGGCCCCATTTTTCGTGCCCGAGCAAGCGCGAGCGCAGATCGTGCGCCTTGCCGACATAGAGCGTCTCCAGAAAAAACGCCCAGCGGCGGCGGACGAAAATGTAGATGCCGCCCACGCCCTCCGGCGGCAGCCCCTTCTTGGTCAGTACGCATTTGAAACGATAGCGCTGGCCGCTTTCGCCGCGCCAGGAATGCGGTCCGAAAAAGAACATGCGCGCCAGCTCCAAACTCAAGGCGCCGGAAGCTCGACCTCGAATCGTAAATGCGCCGTTAAGCTATTGCGGCGGCGCGGAGGCGGCGCGATCCTCCGACTCGATGCCGCTCAACACCCTGCCCGCTTTGTCGATGCGCGACCGGCGCGCCGATCCAGCGGGCTTTGCGCGCGCCATGGGCGAAAGCTATGCGCGCTATGGCTTCGCTATTGTCGCCGACCACGGACTCGACGCCGCCGCCATTGCCCGCGCGACGCAAGCCACGAAAGATTTCTTCGCGCTGCCGGAGGCGGTGAAGCGGCGCTATCACGTCAAGGGCGGCGCCGGTCAACGCGGCTACATTCCGTTTGGCGTCGAAGCCGCCAAGGGCGCCGACAAAGTCGACCTCAAGGAATTCTGGCACGTCGGGCGCGAACTTGGCGAGAACCACCGCTATCGCCCGTTCATGCCGCACAATCTGTGGCCCGAAGAAATCCCGGAGTTCCGAAGCGACGTGTATGCGCTCTACGAGGCGCTCGACACCCTCGGCGGCGAACTGCTGCAGTCGATCGCGCTGTTTTTGAACCTGCCAACCGATTTCTTCGCCGGCGCGACGCGCGAAGGAAACTCCGTGCTGCGCCTGCTGCACTACCCGCCGACGCCGCCAAAGCCGGAAGGCGTGCGCGCCGAAGCGCACGAAGACATCAACGTCATCACACTGCTGCTAGGCGCCGAGGAAGCGGGCCTCCAGCTGCTGACACGCGAAGGCGAGTGGCTCAACGTCAATCCGCCCGAAGGCGCGTTGGTGGTCAATGTCGGCGATATGCTGCAGCGGCTGACAAATCACGTGTTGCCGTCGACGACGCATCGCGTCGTCAATCCAACGCCCGAGCGCGCACACCTGCCGCGCTACTCGATCCCGTTCTTCCTGCATTTCGCGCCCGACTATCTGATCGAAACACTGCCGAGCTGCGTCAGCGCGGACCGGCCGAACCGCTATCCGCCGATCACGGCGCAAGACTTTCTCTACGAACGGCTGCGCGAAATTCGCCTGGCCTGACCCCGCCGCGCGCTGAGCGCGCGTGCCGCACCCCAGTCAGCGCGTGCGCGCTCGACGCCCAAGCCCAGCTGGTGTTAGCGTGGTCGCCTTGCTTGGGATGGGCCCGTGCTGAGGGGATTGGGCAATCACGGATCGGGCTGGGCCCGCGCGCTGACAGCGCTCGCGCTGCTGGCGATGGCCGTGCGCGCGCTTATCCCCGCGGGTTACATGCTCGACGCGCCCGCGCAGGGGCGCTTCTTTACTGTCACAATCTGCTCCGGCCACGGCGACCTCGACCTCGTGTTCGATCGCCAGACCGGGGAAATGATCTCGGCCGATGACGCCCAGCAGCGCCAGCAAGACGGCCAAAACAAAACCAATGATGGCGGGCCGTGCGTGTTCGCGGCGGTCGCGATGCTGTCGGCGCCGGAAAGCGCGCCTGACGTGGCGCGGGTTCGCCACGCGATAGACGCGCCCAATAGTTTGGCGCGTGACATCTTCCCCGGCCGCGGCCTTGCAGCGCCGCCGCCCTGGGCCACCGGACCTCCGCAGACAGTCTGACCAGAGCAAGCCGGCGTGCGCCATGGCGCGCGCCTAAGCGCGCATCTGCGCGCCCGATTTCCTGGAAGATTGCATCATGTCCAAGTTTATTTTGAGCGCGGCGGCGCTCAGCCTTTTGCCGGCGATGGCGTTCGCCGACGAAGCCGCCGAAGACAACACCATCGTCGTCACCGCAAGCGCGCCGGATTTGGCGCAGCGCCCCAACGGGCAAACCGTCACCGGCGTCACTTCGGACGATTTCGCCAACCAGCCCGCATCAACCATTGCCGAAGTGCTGGTGATGCAGCCCGGCGTCACCATCCAGCACGGCAACGGCCCGCGCGACATTTCTGTGTCGGTTCGCGGCTCCAACGTTCGTCAGACTTTCGGCGTGCGCAACGTGCAAGTGTTTGAGGACGGATTTCCCGTCACTCAGCCCGATGGCCTCGCGCGTACAGACCTCACCGACCCTCACGCCTATGCAGGCATCGACGTTGCACACGGGCCTTCATCCGCGCTCTACGGCAATTATGCGCTTGGCGGCGCGATTCTGTTCCGTACGCGCAGTGGGCGCGACATCGACGGCTTCGAGCTGGGCGTCGACGCAGGCGATTTCGGCTATCGCAACATCTTCGCGACCTTGGGCGGCGGCAGCGACATTTATGACGCGGCTGTGTTCGCGAGCTACGTCAGCGGCGACGGCTTCACCACACACACCGGGTATGAAACGGCGACCGTGAACGCGCTGGCGTCATTCTCGCCCACGCCGGACGACACCTTCACCTTCAAATTCATCAACAACGATCTCGACACCGATCTTTCGATCCGGCTCTCGATGGATCAGTTCAGCGTCAATCCCTATCAAGACGGCTGCGAGGTCGTCGGCCCGACCGGTTGCGCCTCGATCAGCGTGCTGACCAACGGCTTCAACGGCGCGCGCCAGAGCGTCAGCGCCACGCAAGCCGCGCTCCGCCGTGACGATCGCCGCACCATCGTGGGCGTCCGCTGGGAGCACGATTTCGACGCCAACACGTCGGGACGCGTTCAAGGCGTTTGGGACAACCGGGATATCGAACAGCCCACCGGCAATGCCGCGGCAATCGGCACTTTCCCCTCCTATAGCGTGATGGCCGACGTGACGCGCGAGACCAACCTGTTCGGCGCCGAAGCGCGCCTCCAGGCCGGGGTTTGGGGCAATTATCTCGACAACAATTCGTACACCTACAACGTCATGCCCAATGGCGACTATGGCGGACTCACCCGCTCTATCCTCGGCAGCGCAAGCAATTACGGCGCACGCTTCCGCGCCGAACTTGAGTCCAATGCACGCTGGCTCTTTGTGCTCGGGCTAGGCGTTGAGCGCACCGAGCTGGACGCGGTCCAAGCCTCGATCACCTACCCCACCACGGGCGCACCGACGGTGGTGGAAATCGGCGCCGAGCGCACGTTCACCAATGTCGCGCCGGAACTCAGCGTTGTGTACCGCCCCACAGAAACTGTGCGGCTCTACGCACGCGCTGCGGCGGGCTACGGCACGCCGCAGATCGGCAACCTGTTCGTGACGCCGGACGGCGTCGCCGGCGCCAACACCGAGTTGGACGCACAGCGCAACATCGGAATCGACATCGGCATCGACGCGGTGTTCGGCGACACCTTCAGCATCAGCGCGGCGGTTTATCAGGAATGGTTTCGCGATGAATTGGTGACGCAGTCCGCCGGCGCCAATTTGCTCGCCTACACGTTCAATGCGCCGAAGTCGGAGCATCGCGGCATAGAGCTGGCCGCCGATTGGCGCCCGCTGCCGGAAGCGTTGCACGGCTTCACGGCGCGCGTCTCGTATTTGCACAATGAGCAAACCTACGAAGAGTACGTGGAGCGTTTGAGCGCCGGGGCGTTTTCCACCACATTCGATCGCTCGGGCAACGACATCCCCGGCGTCGTGCCGAACTACGTCAATGCGCGCCTGAGCTACGAACAGGAGGAAGGCGCCTTTGCGGGGCTCGGCGGCTTCATCGAACTCAGCTCTCGCGACGCCTACTATCTGGACAACGCGAACTTGCTCGAAGCGCCGGACTATCAGCTCTTCAATGTCAGTCTGCACTACGATCCGCAGTCGGGCCCGCTGGCGAACGCGCGCTTCTATCTGTCGGCGCAAAACATCACCGATGAAGTGTTCATCGGCTCGGCCAGCAACATCGCCAACACCATCAGCGCGACGACAGGGCTGCAAAACGGCGCAGCTTCGCTGCGGGCGACCACGGGTTCGATCTACGCCGGCGCGCCTCGCGCCATCGTCGGCGGCGTTCGGGTCAGGTTTTAGCGCGCGGCGGCGCCGGAGAGGATTGTCTCATGTCTGAAGCACACGCTACGTCCGCTCCGGCGTCGCCTAGCCGGCCTTGGCCGGACTTGCGCGCGGTTTGGCGCTGGCACTTCTATGCCGGGCTGTTTTGCATCCCGTTCGTGTTGTGGCTCGCGATTACCGGCTCGATCTACCTGTTTCGCCCGCAGATCGAGGCCATGATGGATCGGCCCTACACACAACTCGACCTCACTGGCGCGCCGACATCGGCATCGGCGCAAGTCTTTCACGCCATCGCCGCCGTGCCGGGCGGGACGCTTGCGGCGTATCAGCTGCCGGCCGCGCCCGACAGCGCCGTGCAAATCCTTGTCGACCGCGGCGAAGAGCGCTTTCGGGTCTATGTGCATCCCGAAACGGGCGCCGTGCTGAAGCTTATCAACGACGACCAGCGCTTCATGCGCCAGATCTTCCATTTGCATGGCGAATTGCTGATGGGCGATCGCGGCTCGCTCATCGTCGAACTCGCCGCCTGCTGGGCGATCGTGATGATCGTCACCGGACTGATCCTGTGGTGGCCGCGTGGCGCGCGAGGCTTGGGCGGCGTGCTCTATCCGCGATTGCGCAAAGCCTTCTTCTGGCGCGACTTGCACGCCGTTGTTGGCGTCTGGGTGTCGGCGCTGGCGCTGTTTCTGCTCGTCACCGGCCTGCCGTGGACCAACAATTGGGGCGGCTACTTCAAGGACATCCGCGCCATCACCGGCACGCTCGACGGGCCGCAGGATTGGACCACCAGCCGCGCCGGAGAGCGCGCCACGCGGCAAAGCGAACACGCCGAGCACATGCGCGCCCTGGGCTTTCCCGCAGACCTGATGCAACTCGACCTGATGGTGCGCAACGTTGCCGCGCTGGACCTGGCCGCGCCGGTACTGATCTCGCCGCCATCGCAGGACGGCGCGCCATGGCGCGCGCGCTCCGATGCGGCGAACCGGCCGCTGCGCGCCGACGCTGCCATCGATGGCGTCACCGGCGAAGTGTTGTCGGTGCGCCCGTTTGGCGCGCGCCACCCGATCGATCAAGCCATCGGCATCGGCGTCGCCGCGCACGAGGGCCAATTGTTCGGCTGGCTCAATCAACTGCTCGGCCTGCTCGCCGCGATCGGCTTGGTGACGCTTGCGGCGAGCGGCGTGGTGATGTGGCTGAAGCGGCGCAAGAGCGCCTTGTTCGCCGCACCCGACATGATGGCCAAACCGCGTCTGTCAGTCGGCTTCGCACTGGGGTTCGCCGCTGCGACGATCGCCTTGCCGACGCTCGGCGTATCGGCGCTCGCGGTGATGGCGGCGGAGCGTCTGATATTGCGTCGCATCCCGCCGGTGCGGCGCCTGTTCGCGCTGACCTAAGCGGCGGCGCGGCCGTCGCACGCTTCGGCGCGCTTGCGCTCGGTGATGTCTTGATAGGTCCCGATCAAGCCAACGACCTCGCCCGCTTCATCGCGCAGCGGGATCTTGTTGGTCTCTACCCAAACGGTTTCACCGGAGATCAGCGTCAAGCGCTCATGGATCGCGATCTTCGCTTCGCCGGAGCGGATCACTTCAGCGTCGTCAGCGCGAAAGGCCGCCGCCTGTTCGGGATGAAAGAAATAATAGTCCGACTTGCCGACGAAATGGTTCGGGTCATCGATGCCCGCATCGGTTGCGAACAACTGATTGCAACCCAAAAAACGAAAGTCCCGATCCTTCCAGAACACGCGCAGCGTGCTGGCTTCGAGCAACTCGACCAGAACTTGTGGCGGGAGCGACTTGATCATGGCGCCAGCCTAGCGCGACTGAGATCACATTGCGCTAAACCGGCTGCAGATTCTGCCTCTCCCAAACGGCCTATGCCGTCGCGAATTTCACCCCGGTCATGCGCTCGCTCAGGGCCCATAAGCGGTCCGCCGCTGCAGCATCGATCGCCCACGGCCGCACGCCGCTGAAGCCCTTGTCATCTCCGGCAACGGCCACGGCGATGTCGCAATCCTCGCAATAGACCCCGCCCTTGCCGTCGAGCTGTGCGTTGGTGGCGCACCAGACGCTGGTGGCGGCGCCTTGGCTGGGCGTCTTGAAGCGCTCGTTGACGTTGCCGTGTTCGTCGATCCAGCCCATGGCGCGCTTTTCTTCCTCGGGCATGAAGCGCTGCAGGTCGGTCATGATGCCGCCCGGGTGAACGGCGAAGGCGCGCACGCCATGCGCCTGCCCCCGGCCATCGAGCCCGACCGCGAACAGAGCATTGGCGGACTTGGCGCGTCCGTAGGCGACCCATTTGTGATACTCGGTGCGCTCGAAATTCGGATCCTCAAGATCGACCGGCGAAATGCGATGGCCGATCGATGAAAGCGAAACCACGCGCGCGCCGTTCGCCGCCTTGAGCGCGGGCCACAGCCGCGCCGTGAGCTGGAAGTGCCCGAGGTGATTGGTGGCGAACTGCGCTTCGTACCCGCGCGCATCGCGCATCAGCGGCGAAGCCATGATCGCGGCATTGTTGATCAGAATGTCGAGCTGTTTGGTGCGCGAGAGGAATCCCCCGGCAAACGCATCGATGCTGGCCGGATCGGCCAGATCGAGCGCGGCTTGCTCGACATTGGCGATGCCGACGAGCGCCTTCTGCGCCTTCTCCGGCGTGCGCGCCGGCACGATGACGATGGCTCCCGCGCCGGCAAGCGCCTTGGTCGTCTCCAACCCCAACCCGGAATAGCCGCCCGTGACGATGGCGACCTTGCCCTTGAGATCGCGGCCCCCGATTGCGTCGCGCGCCTCGGTGCGCATGCCGTAACCGGAGTTTATGGGCTTCTGTTCGGTGGCCATGGATTGCTCCGTATTCATCCTGCGGGATAAGCGCGGTCGAACGCGTCATAGAGCGCTTGACGATCTGTCGGCTGGCCTTCCAGGCGCACCGCGTCGGGCGCATAGCCGACCGCCGGATCGGCGTACTCGACCCAAATGTGTGATGTCGGCGTCGTCCAAGTTTGATCGTCGAGTGTGCCCGCGCAGATGAATACGACCTTCGGCGCCGCGAGCGGCAAGTGCCACATTCGCGTGCCGCACACCGCGCAGCGGTGAATGTCGATCTCGCGGCCGCTGTCGGCGCGTTTGCGATAGAGCTGGGTCTCGCCGGATGAACTGAGATGTGCGCGCTCGCCGAGGAGCATTTTGATATAGTCGCTGCCGCTGATGCGCTTGCATTGCGTGCAGTGGCAGGCATTGAGCCCCATCGGGCGCTCGCCATACGCGTAGCGCACCGCGCCGCAGAGGCAGCGGCCACTGTAAGGCGGCGCGGGCAACGGCGCCCGGCTCACGGCTTCACCGGGCGCACGGCGCTGGCGGCTTGTTTGGCGCGGGCGCGGGCTTCGTTTGTGTCAGCGCCGCGCGCCAGCGCAACGCCCATGCGCCGCTTCGTGAAGCTTTCCGGCTTGCCGAACAGGCGAACCTCGCTTTCCGACACGCTCAGCGCTTCGACGACGCCCTCGAAGGCGATGCCTTCGGCTTCCATTCCGCCATAGATGACGGCGCTCGCGCCCGGCGCGCGTAGCGTCGTGTCCACCGGCAAGCCCAGAATGGCGCGTGCGTGCAACGCGAATTCGCTCTGCACTTGGGAGACAAGCGTCACCAGGCCGGTGTCGTGCGGACGCGGAGACACCTCGCTGAACCACACGTCGTCACCCTTCACGAACAGCTCGACGCCGAAAATGCCGTAGCCGCCAAGCGCATCTGTAACCTTGCCGGCAATGTCGCGTGCCCGTTCGAGCGCCTTTGCGCTCATGGCTTGCGGCTGCCAGCTTTCGACGTAATCGCCATCGACCTGCACGTGACCGATGGGGTCGCAGAAATGCGTGCCGGAGGCCGCGCGCACGGTGAGCAAGGTGATTTCGAAATCGAACATCACCTGCCCTTCCACGATCACGCGCGGCTGCTTCACGCGCCCGGCGCTCAGGGCGTAGTCCCAGGCTGGCGCGACATCGTCCGCGCTCTTCAGCCGGCTCTGACCCTTGCCCGAGGATGACATCACCGGCTTCACGAAACTCGGGAAACCGATCTGATCGACGGCCGCCTGCATCTCCTCAAGCGAAGAGGCGAAGGCGTACGGAGAGGTCGGCAGCTTTAGCTCTTCGGCGGCAAGCACACGGATGCGCTCGCGGTTCATCGTAATGTGCGCGGCCTTTGCGGTAGGGATCACGCGCGCGAGCCCGTCGGCCTCGATGCGCACCAGTTCGTCGGTGGCGATCGCCTCGATCTCCGGCACGATGATATGCGGGCGCTCGCGCACGACGGTTTCGCGCAACGCCTTGGCGTCGGTCATGTCGATGACATGAAAATGATGCGCAACCTGCTGGGCAGGCGCATTGATGTAGCGATCGATCACCGTGACCTCGATGCCGAGCCGCTGCATCTCAATCACCACCTCCTTGCCAAGCTCACCGCCGCCAAGAAACATGACGCGGATGGCGGAAGGAGAAAGCGGCGTGCCGATGCGGGTCTGGGTCATGGGGGGGGTGTTTAGCACTGAAAGCGGGCTCGCCAACATGGAGGCCTAAGCCGTTATTTTCCCAACAGCGCCCGCACGGTCTCACCCGCGTCCTCGATCGGATGCGCCGCCGCGGCCTCGCGTAGTTTCGCCAAATTCGGTGCGCCGGCGCGGTGTTCGGCCATCCAGTCGCGCGCGAACTTGCCGGACTGCACGTCCGCCATCACGGCGCGCATGGCGTCCTTCACGCGCGCGTCGATGATGCGCGGACCGGTGACGTACTCGCCCCACTCCGCCGTGTTGGAGATCGCCAGATGCATGCCGGCGATGCCGCGTTCGTGGATCAGGTCGGAGAGCAATTTCACTTCGTGCAAGCAATCGAAATAAGCAAGCTCCGGCGGCGTGCCGGCCTCCACCTGCACCTCCCAGGCAGTGCGGATGAGATGCGTGAGGCCGCCGCAGAGCACGACCTGCTCGCCGTAGAGATCGCCCTCGGTTTCAACCCTGAAGCTCGAGGCGATCATGCCGGCGCGGCCGCAGCCGATGGCGGCGGCGTATGAATACGCGAGCGCTTCGGCGCCGCCATCGCCCTGCGCGACGGCGACAAGCGCCGGCAAGCCGCCGCCGCGCGTGAACGCCTCGCGCAGCGCTTTGCCAGGCCCCTTCGGCGCCACCATGACGACGCTCACGTCCGCCGGCGGGGTGATGAAGCCGTAATGATAGGCAAAGCCATGCACGAACATCAGCGTCTGCCCATCGCGCAGGTGCGGCGCGATTTCGGCGGCGTAGAGATCGGGCATCGCTTCGTCGGGCGCGCACATCACCAGCACGTCAGCCTGCTTTACGGCGTCCGCAACAGCGATGGGCGTGAAGCCATCGCTGCGCGCCTGCTCTGCGCGCCGGGCGCCCGCGTGCAGCGCCACCGCCACGTCGACGCCGGCGTCGCGCAAGTTCAGCGCATGCGCATGCCCCTGCGCGCCGTAGCCGATCACGGCCACGCGCTTGGCGCGGATGAGCGACACGTCGGCGTCGCGCTCGTAGTAGACCTGCATGCGGGTTACCTTTGTTCTCCTTGCGTCCTTAGCGGCAACGCCTCACTTAAGCAAAGAACGGAGGCGTGCATGGCGAGTGCTGCGGAAATCGTGCGTTTCTGGCGGGATGCAGGGCCGAAATTCTGGTTCGTAAAGGACGAGACGTTCGACGGCCGCTGCCGCGCGTTCGAGGCCGAGCACCACGCCGCCGCGCGCCGAGAACTCGGCGCCTGGGAGCTCGACGCCGAAGGCGCCCTGGCGCTCATCCTCCTGCTCGATCAGATTCCGCGCAACATCTACCGCAACAGCCCGCACGCCTTCGCCACCGACCCGCTGGCGCAAGCGGTCGCCGCGCGCGCCATCGAGCGCCAGTTCGACGCCGCCACCGACAGCGCGCTGCGGTTCTTCTTCTATATGCCGTTCGAGCACGCCGAGGACGCCGCGCTGCAGGAGCGCTGCATCACGCTTTTCACCAATCTGGGCGATGCGGAGTATCTGCGTTACGCCGCGCTTCATCGCGACATCATCGCCCGCTTCGGCCGCTTCCCGCACCGCAACGCCATTCTCGGCCGCAAGAGTACGGCGGAAGAATTGCAATTCCTGGCGGAAGGCGGCTTCGCCGGCTAGCGGATCGGCGCGTCGAACGCGTAGCGCCAATTGCCTTCGTAGTCGCGCGTCCAGATCGAAACGTAGCGGCCTTCCGTGCGCGTGCCGTCGGGCAGCGTCATGACCGAATTGCCCCAGGTCCAGCCCATGTCGCCGCGCGCGGAGACGCGCGCCGTCTCAGGCGCCCACTGCAGCTGCGCGCCAGCGGGCCAACCGGTGTAGGTGTGGGCGATGCCTTCGCGCCCGCTGGCGATCTCCGCGCCGGTGACGATCAGCGCATCCGCCGCCGCGAACGCCTCGAACGCCGCCGGCACGCCTTCAGCAGCGGCCATCGCCGCGAAGGCGCGGTCAGCCTCGAGCAACTCGTTCACCGCCGCCGCGGCGAGTTCTTCCTCGGTGCGTGAGCCCGCCAGTTCGGAGAGCCGCAGCGCCAAGCGGCCGACAGCGTCAGTATCGGCGGTGCAAGTGCGCGTGAAATTGGTCGAGCGGCTGCCGAGCGCGATTTCCACGTAAGCTTGCTCGCCCGCCGGGCATGCGTCCTCGGTGCCTCCGCCTAAGCCGCCGGCGACGCCCATCACTGTGCGCGCAAGGTTGGCGACATCGGCTTGCTCGGCGGCGGCGAGCGTCGTCACGCGCGGCGCATCCGAGCCCCACAGCCACCATCCTGTCGATGGATGGCCGGTGAAGCGGCGCACATGCAGTTGCGCGGCATCGCCACGCAATTCGTAGCGGATCACGCGCGCCACGCCGCCGCGCGTCGGCGCGATGGTGACGCGCACGCCAACGTCCAGCCCTTGCGTCGCCAGCGCGGCGCGCCCGCCAGTTGTCGGCGTTACATCGCTTGAGAGCAGCGCCTGCGCCCATTGCGGCGCGCGCAACGACAAGTTCTGCGCCGCGGCCGGCGCGCTCGCCAGAAGCGCCAGGCCGCAAAGCGCGGCCGCGCGTGCCATGTTCATGATCCCGCCCTGTTCTCGTTTTCCCTGGCCGGCGACCTTAAAGTGCGCCGCTGGCCCGCGAAAGCCTTACGGCTGCCGAACCGGCTGGCCGTCGCGCAGCACCCAGCGTGCGGTTCCCGCCACGCGATCAATCTCGTCCTGCAGCGCGCGCACCGATTCGGGCATGCCCGCGCCGGTTCCGCCATAATCCACAACCGACTTGGTCGTCCCATTGCGCGTGAGGCGCACGGTGTACGTGGGCAGATCTGTAACTTGAGCGCGATAGGCGTCGCGCAAGCGCTCGAAGCCGATGTCGTCGAAGCGCGCCAGCAGCGCCTCGACATCGGCGCGCGGGATGGTCGCCGTTTGCGCGCCGCGCACATTGACGAAGCGCCGGCCCTCGTAGCGCACAGTTCCGTCGCCGCTGATGGTCACCGTGTAGTCGGGGCAAAAGCCGAAACAGACCCCGCGCTGCAATGTGATCGCAACTGGCGCTTCGGCCTGCGGCGGCGGATCGGCTGGCGCAGGCGTTGCGCATGCGCTCAGCGCAAACGCGGCAAAAGCCGCCAGCAAAGTCCGGCGAAACGTCATTTATCTTTGCTCCGTCACAAGATTGTGCTGACCCTGGCCTGCCCATACGGGCTAGATTGCGGCGCAATCAGGGAGGTCGCCCATGAACTTGGCCACAAAGCTCGCACTGGCAGGGGCGGCTCTGGCCGCGGCGTTCATGGGGCCGATTGCGGCGGCGGCGCCCAGCGGCGGCGGAGGCGGCATGGGCGGCGGATCGCCGCCGCAACGCGAAGACCCGCAAGCCGCGTATCAAGCCGGCGTCGCCGCGCTCAACGCGCGCAACTATCAAGAAGCCATTCGCCAGTTCCGCACCGCGCGTCGGGCGCTGCCGAATGACGGCACGATAAACTACGCACTCGGCATCGCCTATGTCGGCAACAACGAGGCCGACGACGCGCGCGAAGCGTTCGAGCGCTCGGTGCGCGCGCCAAATGCCCCTGCGGGCGCATGGCTGCAATTGGGCACGATCTATTTGCAGCAAGGAAATCGCGATGGCGCAACGGCCCAGCAAACAGCGCTCGCGCAAGCGATCGCCGCGTGCGACGCCGCCTGCGGCGATGCCCGCCGCGCGCAATTGCAAGCGGCGCACGATCAGCTCACGCGCGCGCTGGAAGCGCCCGCCGCGCCAGCGACGCCGCCAACAACAGGTTGGAATTTCCCAAGCGTTGAGGAAGGCCGCGCCGCGTATGCGGAGGCCGTCGGGCTGATCAATCAGCAGCGTTACCCGGAAGCGTTCGCCGCGCTTGAGCGCACCCAGGCCGCCGTCGGCCCGAACGCGGACGTGCTCAATTATATGGGCTTCGTCAGCCGCCGCATGGGCCGCTTGGACGACGCGCTTGCCTATTATGACCAAGCGCTGACGCTCGACCCGGTGCATCTCGGCGCCACCGAATATCTGGGCGAATTGTATATCCAGATGGGCGACCTTAACCGGGCGCGCTCACAGCTCGCGCGGCTTGACGATCTGTGCGCCTATGGCTGCGCGCAGCGCGAAGAGCTGGCGCGCTGGATCGATCAGGCTGAGTGATGCGGCGCGCCCGGCGTCTGAGCTGGGCGCTGCCCCTTGCGCTGGCGCTGACTGCAGC
The DNA here is from genome assembly GCA_050186805.1 of Hyphomonadaceae bacterium. Lineage (GTDB taxonomy): Bacteria > Pseudomonadota > Alphaproteobacteria > Caulobacterales > Aquidulcibacteraceae > Vitreimonas. The sequence continues at coordinate 1,883 of JBFWYC010000032.1, read as the reverse complement.
GAGCGAACCGCAATTGCTGTTGCGCGAGCAAGTCTGGACCGCTGATAGCGCGACTTTGGCGCGCGATCTCATCGGCGCGCCGGGCGAATGCTTGGCCACGCTGACACCGGAGATCGAAGCCGGACGCGCCCTCTTTCGGAGCCCGGTTTTGCTTGGCGGCCCGGCTGCGCGCGCCGGGCTCTCCTGCCACGCCTGCCACGAGAACGGGCGCGTCAACGCGCATTTCCTGCTGCCCGAGCTGACCGATCGTGCTGGCGCGGCGGACGTCACTTCGGAATGGTCGAGCCGCGTGCGCGGCGACGGCCGCCTCAACCCACTCGACATTCCCGACCTTGCAGGCGTCGCCCAACGCACCGTGCTCGGGCGCGATCGCGACCCGTCGCTGGAGCACTTCGTCCACGGCGTGATCGTCGAAGAATTCCAGGGCCCAGAGCCCCCGGACGCCGCGCTGCGGAGCTTGATCGCCTATCTGCGCGCGCTCGACAGCGGCGCCTGCATAGAAGGCGCGCCAGTCACGCTTTCGTCCGCCGCCGACGACGTGCGCCGCGCCGTCGCCGCCGCCGAGGCTATGGAGGACGCCGCCACCGCGAGCCTGGTGCTCGCCTCAGCGCAAGACGCCATCGGCCGCATCGCCGAGCGTTTGCCGGCGCGCCGTTTCGCGCGCGAACGCAGCACGCTGGCGCAGCTTTCGCGCGACCTCACCGGCATGCGCGGCGACCGCGAAGCACTTGCCGCCGCCGCTCCGGGCTGGCGCGCGCGTTTCGACGCCGCCATCGCGCGGATCGCGCCGCGCGAGCACCGCACCTATTTCAACGAAGCCATGCTTCGCGCCGCGCTGGCGCGTTAGCTGATCAAGGCCAGCGCCGCGCCGACACGCGCGGCCAAATCGGTTTCTGCAATGCGCGGCCAAGCCGGCATTTGCCCGCCGATCCAAGTGAATTGCCGCTTGGCGTAGCGGCGGGTGTCGCGTTTGCCGATCTCGGCTGCGTCGCTGAGGCTCAACTCGCCGCGTAAATGCGCCATCAAAGCGGGCGCACCGTGGGCCTTCATCGCCGGCAACGCCGGATCGAGGTTGCGCGCAGCGAAGGCGCGCACTTCATCCAATGCGCCATGCGCCAACATCGCGTCGAACCGCGCATTGATCGCCGCATAGAGCGCGTCACGCTCTGGCGTCAGCGCAACCCCCGCCCACGCGTCGCGCGCCAACGCCGGCTTTGTGCCGGCGTGCAGCGCACTGATGCTCTCACCTGTCGTCTCCAGCACCTCTAACGCGCGCAAGATGCGCGGCGCGTCGTTCGGCTCAAGGCGCGATGCCGTTTGCGGATCGCGGCGCGCGAGTTCGGCGTGCAAAGCCGGCGCGCCTTCGCGCTCCGCCCGCGCACGCAGCGCCGCACGCGTTTCCGGGTCGGCGGCCGGAATGTCGGCCAGACCCTCGGTCAGCGCCTTGAAGTAGAGGCCAGCGCCACCGACCAGGATCGGCGTGCGCCCGGCCGACCGCACCGAGGCAATCGCCGCTACCGCGTCGGCCAGCCAGCGCCCGGTTGAATAAAGCTCGCCAGCATCCACATGCCCGTAAAGCCGGTGCGGGGCCTGGCTCTCTTCCGCCATGGAGGGCCGCGCCGTCAGCACGCGGAAGTCCCGATAGACCTGCATTGAGTCCGCATTGATGATTTCGCCGCCCAAGCGCTCCGCCAACGCCAGCGCCAGGGCGGATTTGCCGCTGGCGGTAGGACCCATGATGAGAAGCGCACGCATTTCGGGGTTCGGGATTGGGGGCTCGGGGTTCGGGGTTCGGGATTGGCTCGCGGCGGCGCAAAGTTCTCTCATCTCGGCGGTTCTTCAATGGAGCTTGATTCGGCATATGCATGCCTCGCCCTCCCGAA
>JBFWYC010000031.1:0-50642 GCA_050186805.1 Hyphomonadaceae bacterium | reverse complement strand
CCCCCGGCGCATGCTCAAGCACGAATGGGCCGACCTCGACCTGCTCACGCGCGCGCAACGCGCCATCGACGTAGAGCTCGTCGGTTGAAGCGGAGAGTGCTTCGCCGGCGAAGCGCGGCGCCGGGTATGTGGCCAGATTGGGCGTGAGCGCGAAGGTGCGGCTCACCACGACGCCACCGAAACGGAAGCGTGCGCCATCGGCGCCGATTGCGATGTCATCGCCTGCGCGCAGCCGCAAACGCTGGCGCGGCATGTCCAATGTCCAGCGTGTCTCGAGTCGCCTGACGCCGTCGTGCGCAATCCAGCTCGACTCAAACGCGCCCCACGGGCCGAAGGCGACGGTCTCTGCGTAGGCCGCTGCCGCCGCTTCGCCGTCGAGCCATTGCAGGTCAACGTCATAATTGAGATAGGCGCCGTTGGCGGTGACAATTTCGGCGCGGCTGGCGCCCTCACTCCGTCCCAGCGTTTGCGTCGCATAGCAGCGCGCGTCGCACGAGATCACGACGGCCATTTCGGATGGCCTTTCAACGTAAGTGAGGCCTGGCACGGAGCGCAGCGCGATGCGCTCGCCTTCGGGTGCGGCAATGCCAAGCGACGCGAGAGCGTCGCGTTCAACCCAGATGTCGCCATCGCTCCGCGAAGCGAAGGCCGTAACCGCCGCGCCGCGCGCGGGGAGGCGCAGTTCGAGGATTTCTTCCGCCGCTGCGCTCGCGGCGAACGCAAGACTAGCGCTGAACAGCGCGCTGAGCTTGCGGGGAGACATGAACGACGCGCTCGGCTTGGACGCCGCCGCCTTCGCTGAATCGAATGCGAACCGTTTCCGCGCCTGCTGGAATGGCGAGTGTTGATCGGGCGCCGGCGAGGAGATAGCGCGGCGCCGGAATGGCTTGGCCTGTACTGTCCAGCACCGCGGAAACCTGCACATGCGCGTCGCCCGCATTGATGAGCTCCAGCGTAGTAGCGCCGTCGGCTCCTCTCAGCTCTGTCTCCAGTCGCGCGCTGGCGCCCACGGGAGTTACGAACACTGGTAACGACATCTCCAGAGCAAAACCCAAGGTGGCGCCTGAGCCGCGCGGACGCGGCAGTTCGCGCAGCAGAAGGCGGTAAGCGCGCTCGCCGCCGTCGCGGGCTGGCGCGCGCACGCCCAAGCGAATGATCTGTTCGCCGCTCGCTGGCGCCTCGAAGATGCCCGGCGCGACAAGCAACTCGTTTGTCGGCGTCAGCACGTCGAGACCTTCGACGTCCTGCGTCCAGATATAAGCGTCAATCTCGAACGCGACGGCATGTTCGCGCCCGTTGCGGACGCGGACCGTGGCGATGCTGCGTTCGGTGGACATGGCCACCAGCACCGGCGCGACCTGAATGCCGCCGGACTGCGCTGCGGCCGGCGGTCCTGCGAGTAGAGGCAGCACGAGAACGAGGAAGATCGCGCGAGCCATCACCAGCTCACTGTCACGACAATCGTGTCCTCATAGGCGCCAGCCGGCGCGGTCTGTTGCATCGGAATGCGACCAAAGATGTCGATGGGGTCGGGTGTGCCGTCGCCGACGCCCGACAACGTGTCCGTGCCGGGATCAGCGCCCCAGAGCGTCGTCCGCAGCGCGTCTTGATAGAGGGTGTATCCAAGCTGCGCGCCGCCGGCGCGCTCCATATAGCGCAGTGCGTTGCTTGCGCCGGCCCCGTCGCCGAGGCTCAAACCCAATTCATAATCGGTGCCGTTGGTGCAGGTGATGCTGAGACTGCCGGTGGCGTCGACATGCGCGAGGGCGATCGGGTCATAGTCGCCGAACTCGAGATCGTCGGCGCTGACCTCGCACGCTTCGAGCACCGTCGCGGTCACTTGAAAGGAATCCGTGGCGCTGTCCGCGAACGCGGCCCCGGCGTTCAACAGTGCTACCACGTGAACGGCGCACGCTAAGGCGCGGACTTGTCTTGCACTCGACATTTCACGCCACCAATGCAGCGCCGCCGCAGCGCACGCCGTTCACTCTGACGTCGGCTTCGCCCAGGCGTACGCCGAGCAAGTCCGACAACCCGTTCAGTAGTCCGTCGAGCGGCGCTGAGGCGGCCGTCAGCGCGACGCGCACGCTGTTGGTGAGCGCGCCCGTGCCAAGGCTGAAGCCGCCGGCGCGCACGCGCAGATCGGTGCGGCCAAGCAGCGACGACACCGTCGCCTGCACGGCGTCGCGCGTCTGCACTGATTTGACAGCGTTGCGCTCGATCTCGGCGCGAGAAAAGCGAACCGCGTTCCAGCGTTCGCCGCCAACATCGATGCGCGCACTGCCTTCGACGCGCGCCACACCAAGGTCGGCGAGTTGCGCGGGCGCGGGACTGAGTGGCGCACGGAAATTGTCGAGTTGGCGCGTGTCGAGCTCCCCGAGGCTGAGCGCGCCGATGCCGGGTGCGACGCTAAGATCGACATGGCGGGCGCGGCCATTGGCGCTGCATTGGATATCCTCCAGCCGCGCTTGCGCCGCCGCCATCTCCAACAGCAGCGGCACGCGCACGCCAACACCGCCGCCGCCGAGCACGTTGGCCTCGACATAGAGCCGCATCTGCGCGGTGCGGATGATCACGTCCTCGTCGTCCGTGACCGAAAGCCAAGGGGAGTTGTTGGGTCGTTCGCCGATGGCGAGCCAAACATCCGTCGATGCGATTCCTGGCACGCCTGCGTTCAGATCGAGCTGAACCTGCCGCTCGCCGTTCGCGAGTTGCAGAATGGCGGTCGCCATGTCCATGGCGCTGACGCGGATTTCAGTCATCCCGGAGCGCAGCACATGATCTTGGGCGCCGTACGGTCCGAGGTCGATCAGATGGCTGAGGCCGCGCAGCGGCGCCGCGCGCTCTGACGCCGCCGCCATTTCGCGCAGCGCACGCTCGGCGCGGGCGTCCTGCACGCCGACCACGTCGGCCAAGGCTTCGAGCGCCAGCGGCGCTTCCATGTGCGTCGACAGCGTGTCGTCGAAGCTGGCGGCCTCAAGGTCGAGTCGCGTGCGCAACGCATCGACATAGGTCAGCAGATCGACGTCGGCGCGCAACAGCGCATTGTAGTCCATGACCGAGAGATTGACGTTGCTGCCGGTCAGCCCGCTCAAGACCTGGTTGGCGACCCCGCCTTGGAGAGAGAGCAGGCGCGAGCCGATCTGGAAGCTGGCAAGGCGCGTCTGGCAGGCGGTGGCGCGGCGTACGATGGTCATGCGACCGCTCGGGACGAACAAGCGGCCGAAGAACAATGGCGTGCTGGTCGTCACTTCGATGCGCACCGCGTTGGGGGCGGCGGCATTGCCGCGAAACCGATTTTCCGGCGCGATGGCGCGGTTGGCCGTATAGGCGCCGCGTTCCACGCGAACGCGCGTCTCCGGCGGCCAATCGCTTGCGGCGATCGAAGCCGCCGCCAAAGATTCAGCCTGGCCTATGTCCTGCATCGCCGCCAGCGCAGCGAGATCGACCGCGCCCTGCAAGCGGCGGCTATCGAGATAGACCGAGCCAATGTCGGTCGCGAGGCCGGCAAAGCCGATCAACGCGACGCTGCTGAGTGCGGTGAGCACGGAGACACCGCCCTCGCGGGCGCGCAGGAACGCAGTGGCGCTCATAGCCCACCCATGCGGATGGTGGCGGTGCGGGAGATGGCGGGCGAAGGCACCGGCAGCAGGGCCTGGAACGCCCAGTAGATGTCCTCGCTGGCGTCATAGGTGACGCGAATGGAGAGCGAGGACTCGATGCGCGACAACGCAACATCGGAGACCGCGCCGCGCATATAGGTTTGGTCGCGCAGGCCCGCTTGCGTCGCTTGCCGCGCCAGGGAGAGGCGCTCCTCGTCGTCGAGGCCCGCGATTGCGGCGCGCGCGGCGTCATTGGCGATTTGCTGCACCGTATGGGCGGTGAGGAAGTAGCCGCCATAGGTGAAAATGCCCGACATGATGACGAGCAGGATTGGGCCGACGATGGCAAACTCCACCGCGGCGCCGCCGTCTTGCGCTGAAAACAGTCGCCGCCGTCGCGCACGATGCGGCTCAAGCCATGACGGCCTGCGAAACGCCCTGAAAAGCGGGCTCAATCTGAGAGCGAGCGCCATTGCCTACCCCACGAAGCGAGACGCATCATGGCGCTGGCGCGTTTCGATCTGGCAGCGTCAAATTCCGCAAATTGTATGGAAAATTCGCACGAAGTTCACTTCCGCGAACTGCTGATGTCTGCGAAACGACATACACCGTAAGGTTGCGTAAACCAACGCATTCGACAAACTATGCGCAGAGTTCGAATCGGAGATGCGCATGCCTGATCGCGTTGCTGTGTCAGCCGCTGATTTTATCCGCAGCATCGGCCACTGGCAGAACGAGGCGCTGCGACGGCCCGTTTCAATCACCCATCATGGCCGCGAGCGCCTGGTTTTGGCGACGCCCGACGTATTCAGCGCAGCACAGGCGCCGGGCGAGAATACGGGCGCGGCGGTGACCGCGTTGCGCGCCGATGTCGCCGCTGTGCTCGAAAATCTGGACGAAGGCTATATCGGCTTCGACACTGGGTTGAGTGTGCGCATCATCAACGCGGTGGCCGCCGCCTTCGTGGGACGCGCTGCGGATGAATGCCGCGGCGCCAGCGTCATCGACCTGATGCCGCAGCCGCTCGCTTCAATTCTAACCGACCGCCTCCAGCGCGTCGGTCGCACCCGTAAGGCGGAGAGCTTCGAGGCTAGCACCTTCGACGGCCGTCATGTCTCGGTGCGTGTGTTTCCAACCTCTCATGGCGCCGGCGTGCTTCTGCGCAACACGACCGAACAACACGCCTTGGCGCGGCGGTTCGAGGAGGGCGTCGCACTCGACCTGGCGGTGCGCACCCATGCGGCCGCTGTGGCCATCCGGCTCGACGTTCGCTCGCGTATCGAGGCGATCGACGACGGATTTTGCGCGCGCTCCGGATTCAGCCGCGCCGATCTGGTCGGCCATCGCTTCGTCGATCTTGTCGCCGCGCCGCAACGGCGCGCGGCCGGCGAACTGATTGAGCGGGTGTTGCGTGAAGGCGAGCCGCGCCAGATCGTCCTCATGCTTTTGGGCAAGAGGGGTGAGGAGCTGGCCGGCACGCTGGCGCTGGCGCCGGTGCTGACCGATTTTATCGCCCACGGGATCATGGCGCTCTGGGTGTCGCGCGACGGCGACGCTTCGGCGCAAGCGGCTTGAGGCGCGTCCGCTCGCCCTCTACGCTCAGGGCCGAGGGCGATCGATGGCGCGCACGCAAGCGGCTGACTATGACGAACGCAAGCAGGCTATCGTCGAAACGGCGGCGGCGCTGTTCGCGCGCGAGGGTTTCAACGGCGCGTCAGTGGCGGACGTCGCCAAGCGCGGCAAGATTTCGAAGTCGCTGATCTATCACTACTACGAGTCGAAAGAGGACATTCTTTACGACGTCATGATCAGCCACGTGCGGGCGTTGGAGGCGGCCGCCGCGGAAGCCATCGCCGGTGACGCACGGCCAGAGCGGAAGCTGCGCGAGATCGCGCATCGCTTTATGGCGCTCTATGTCGGCGCCGCCGATCGCCACAAGGTGCTGCTCAACGATCTCGATCATGTGCCGAAGGCGCGCCGCGCCGAGATCGTCGCCGTGCAGCGGCGGCTGATCGAGTTGGTGCAGGCGCTGCTGGTGGAGATCGAGCCGGCGCTGAAGCGCAAATCGGGGACCAGCTTCGCGGCGGCGATGCTGTTCTTTGGCCAGATCAACTGGACCCACACTTGGTTTGACCCGAAAGGCGCGGTCAGCGCCGGCGCGCTCGCTGAAATGGCGGTGGACGTCACGCTGGGTGGGGTACGCAAGGCTGCGGAGTAGCGAGCCTAGACGTCGTATGTCAGCGCGACGCCTTCGCTCACGGGCGTCGCCTGGCACGTGAGCACGTAGCCTTCGGCTATTTCTGCTTCGGTCAGACCGTAGTTCACTTTCATGCTGACCTCGCCCGCGGTCACCTTGGCGCGGCACGTGGCGCAGACGCCGCCCTTGCACGCGAAGGGTGCGGGCAGGCCAGCGGCGCGGACGTTGTCGAGGATCGAGTGCTTTTCGGGGTCGAACGTGACCTGCACACGGCGGCCTTCGAGCGTCACGCTCATTTTCAGGCCCGCCGCCTTCTGTTCGAGCGCGCGCGCGGCCTCGGCTTGCGCCGCCGATAGCGGGCCGGTGGTGAAGCGCTCGATCAGGATGCGCGGCTTCTCGACACCGCGCGCAGCGAGCGCATCCTCGACGGCGTCCATCATCGGGCCCGGTCCGCAGATGAAAAATGCATCGACATTCTGCGGACGGATCAAGCTGGCGAGGATCTCTTCCGCCTTAGCGCGATCGAGACGGCCATTGAAAAGCTCCACCTCCGCTTCTTCGTCCTCGAGGAAGTGAAACACCTGCAGCCGGTCGAGATAGCGATCCTTCAAGCCGGCGACTTCTTCCAGGAACATGACGCCCATCGAGGTGCGGTTGCCGTAGAAGAGGGTGAAGCGCGCGTGCGGCTCGGTGGCGAGCGCCGCCTTCATCAGCGAAAGAATGGGGGTGATGCCCGATCCACCGGCGAAGCCGACATAGTCGCGCCGAGCCGTTGGATCGAAATTCCAACAGAAGCTGCCGTGCGGGGCCATGACGTCGACGCTATCGCCGGCCTTGAGCTCATCGTTCACCCAGCCGGAGAACGCGCCGCCGGCAATCTTCTTAACACCAATCTTCAGCACGCCCTCGCTCGGCGCGACGCAGACAGAATAATTGCGCCGGATTTCTTCGCCGCCGATTTCGCGTCGGAAGGTCAGATGCTGGCCGGCCTTGAACGTGAACGTCTCACGCAAGTGCTCCGGCAGCTCGAAACGCACAGAGACGGCGTCCGGCGTCTCGCGCTTCACTTCGGCCACGCGCAGGGTGTGAAAGTCGATGCTCATCAGTGGCACTTGAAGCGGTCGAACGGCTCCGCGCACGCTTTGCAGCGCCAGAGCGCCTTGCAAGGCGTGGAGCCGAAGCGGGAGATTTCCTCGGTATTGGAGGATCCGCAGCGCGGACATTCTGCCGCGATGCGATTTTTCAACGCCGCAGCCGCTGCCCCTTTCGGAGGTGGCGCTATACCGTAGGCGCGGAGTTTCTCGCGGCCCTCGTCGCTGATCCAGTCAGTAGACCACGCCGGCGACAAGGTTGTGGCAATGGCGATATCGGCGAAGCCGTTCGCGTCGAGAGCCTGACGAATGCTCTGTTCGATCGCCAGCGTGGCGGGGCAGCCGGTGTAGGTGGGTGTGATCAGCACCTGCGTTTCGCTAATCTCGCGCACAATGCCGAGATCGAGCACGGAGACGACCGGGATTTCCGGATCGGGCACGGCGGCGAGAATTCCTTCGATCTTACTTACTTCGTCATTCCGGAGGCGCGCAGCGCGATCCGGAACCCAGGGGGTGACAGAGCTGTGTGTTTGCCCCTGGGTTCCGGGTTCTTCGCTTCGCGAAGCCTCGGAATGACGAGAGGAAGTTCTGTCTTCAATCACCATGTCGCGCCCGGATAGGCGCGCTGCAGGAATTGCATGTGACTCAGCAGATGGCCGAGGTGCTCGGTGTGGCGCCCGGCACGACCGCCGAGCACGGGCCGGCGCGATGGCGGCCGCCGCAACGTTGCTTCCGCGAGCGTGGCGTCGATGCGCGCATCCCACGCCGCGCGCAGCGCGGATTTGTCGACGCCCGCGCCAGCTTCGATTGCGGCGGCGTCCACCTCGTCCATTTCGAACAATTCGTCGGCGAAGCGCCACATCCAGTCGAGGCCGTTGATCATGCGCGTGCGGCTTTCGTCGGTGCCGTCGCCCAGGCGCACAACCCAATCGCTGGCGAGTGTCGCGTGATAGGTTGTTTCCTTGAGCGCCTTGGCGGCGATGGCCGCGAAGCGTGCGTCGCGCACACTCGCCATCGCCGCGAACAAAAGCTCTTGGTAGTGCGAGAACAAAAATTGCCGCGCGATGGTGCGGGCGAAATCACCGTTGGGCTGCTCCACCAGTAGGCAATTGCTGAAATCCAGAACGTCGCGATGGAAAGCGAGTGTGTCCGCATCGCGGCCATTGCCTTCCAGTTCGCCCGCGAGCGCCAGAAAATGAGTCGCCTGGCCAATCTGATCGAGCGCGACATTGGCGAGCGAAAGATCAACTTCCAAAGCCGGCGCGTGGCCGCACCATTCGCTGAGCCGTTGACCGAGAATGAGCGCGTCGTCGCCAAGCCGCAGCGCATATGTGGCGAGCTTGTCCATCAGATGTGCGAGATGCCGTCAGGGATCTTGTAGAACGTCGGATGGCGGTAGACCTTATCTTCCGCTGGCTCGAATAAGGCCGCAGCGTCGCCCGGATCGGATGCGGTGATCTGCGCCGATGGCATGACCCAAAGGCTCACGCCCTCCATCCGCCGCGTGTAGGTGTCGCGAGCGTGCTCCAACGCCATCTTGGCGTCAGCGGCGTGGACGCTGCCGACATGGCGATGCGAGAGCCCGCCCTTGCCGCGCACGAACACTTCCCACAACGGCCATTCCTTCGATGCGTCGCTCATGGTTTCACTCCGCCGCCAGCTTCGCGGCTGTGCGCTTCTCAGCGTGCGCCCGCGCCGCGTCGCGCACCCAGGCGCCGTCCTCCCAGGCTTTCACCCGCGCTTCCATGCGTTCCTTGGCGACCGGGCCTTCGCCTTTGACGACCGCGTAGAATTCTTCCCAGTCGACTTCGCCGAAATCGTAGGCGCCGCGCTCTTCGTTCCACTTCAGCGCCGCATCCGGCACTGTCAGCCCGATCGCCTCAGCTTGCGGCACGGTGATATCGACGAACTTCTGACGCAGCTCATCGTTGGTGTCGCGCTTGATGCGCCAGCGCATGCTTTGCTCGGTGTTCGGCGACTTATCGTCGGGCGGGCCGAACATCATCAGCGACGGCCACCACCAGCGGTTCAGCGCGTCTTGCGCCATGCGTTTCTGCGCGTCGGCGCCGGCGGCGAGATGCATCATGATCTCGTAACCCTGACGCTGGTGGAAGCTCTCTTCCTTGCAGATGCGCACCATCGCGCGCGCGTAAGGGCCATACGATGTCCGCTGCAACGGCACTTGATTCATGATCGCCGCGCCATCGACGAGCCAGCCGATCGCGCCGATGTCGGCCCAGGTGAGCGTCGGATAGTTGAAGATGGTCGAGTACTTGGCTTTGCCGGAGAGCAGAGCTTCCGTCATTTCATCGCGCGACATGCCGAGCGTCTCCGCGGCAGAGTAGAGGTAGAGGCCGTGGCCCGCCTCGTCCTGCACCTTGGCGAGGAGGATCGCTTTGCGGCGCAGGTTCGGGGCACGCGTGATCCAATTGCCCTCGGGCAGCATGCCGACGATTTCGCTATGCGCGTGTTGCGACATCTGCCGCAGCACCGTCTTGCGATACGCCTCCGGCATCCAGTCTTTCGGCTCGATGAATTCATCGTTGGCGACGCGCGCTTCAAAGGCCGCGACGCGCGCAGAGTCCTCAGCGACCGTCTCGACTTGCTTTTTGTCCTTGCCGCTCAGATCGGTCGTGTACATGGCCGCGCCTTTCGGAACTCGCACTTCATAGCAATCACCGACCGATCGGTCAATTAATTATCGACCCACCGATCGAACGGGAAAGTCCTGTAAATTCAGCGATGACCCGTCCGTCGTTCGTCCTCACGCTGATTTGGTAGACGCCGCTGCGGCCGGCAAGCGTCGTTTCGCGCGCCTCCGCCACCAGTAAATCGCCCGATTGCGCCGGCGCGAGGAAAGAGATGGTCGCGCTCTGCGCCACGGTCGAGACATTGCGTGAGTTGCACGCATACGCGAACGCGGTATCGGCGAGGGCGAAGTCATGCCGCCATGTGCGATGGCGTGACCATTCAGCATGTCAGGACGCACGCGCATGCGAATGCGCGCATAACCGGCGCGTGCATCCTCGATCTCAATGCCCCATGCCGGCCCCGTACCCTCGCGCGCGAGCAAGGTGTCGGCCACGCGGCGCGCCAGTGTGTCTTCGTCGCTCATCTCAACCTCAATTGACCGACCAAGCGTTCTATCATACGCCAAGCGCCGCCCGCAGCGAAGGAGGCGTCGATGGATTTCGAAACCATTCTTCTCGACAATGCCAACGGCGTCGCGCGCGTCACGCTGAATCGTCCCGACCGTCTGAATAGCTTCACGGTCCAGATGCATGACGAGCTCTCGCGCGCGCTCGAAGCGATATCGAAGAGTGACGCACGCGTGTTGGTATTGACCGGCGCGGGCCGCGGCTTCTGCGCCGGGCAAGACCTGTCGGACCGCGCTGTGTCGCCGGGCGGGGAGGGCGTCGACCTCGGGGAGTCGATTGAAAAGCGCTACAATCCGCTGGTTCGGCGCTTGGCCGCGTTTCCAATGCCGGTGCTGTGCGCGGTCAACGGTGTCGCCGCCGGCGCGGGGGCCAATATCGCATTGGCGTGCGACATCGTTATCGCGGCGCGCAGCGCAAAATTTATTCAGAGCTTCGCGAACATCGGTTTGGTGCCGGATTCCGGTGGAACATGGACCTTGCCGCGCCTGATCGGCCAAGCGCGAGCCATGGCGCTGGCCCTGACAGGCGAGCCCGTCTCAGCTGAGCGCGCCGAGACGATGGGCATGATCTGGAAGTGCGTGGATGACGACAAGTTCGCCGAGGAAGTCGGCGCGCTTGCGGCGAAGTTCGCCACCGCGCCGACGAAAGGCTTGGCGGCGACGAAGCGGCTCATCCGCGAGGCGAGCACGCGCACGCTGGATGCGCAGCTAGATGAAGAGCGCGATGTGCAACGCGCGCTCGGACGAACCGCGGACTATCGCGAAGGCGTCGCGGCATTCATGGAGAAGCGGGGGCCGAACTTCAGCGGAAGCTAAAAAATCGGACGAACCGTGGACCTGGCCTCCCGCCTCGCCAGAAAGCGTTGGAGAGAAATATGAAACCCATCACGCTGCAGAACTACGCGGAGGGCCGTTGGGTTGCGGGCGCCGGCGGCATGGCCGAGTTGCGCTCGGCGGTGAATGGCGATGTCGTGGCGCTCACATCATCGCAAGGCCTGGACTTCGGCGCGATGCTCGACTTTGCGCGCGAGCATGGCGGCCCGGCGCTGCGGTCGCTGACGTTTCATCAGCGCGCATTGCTGCTAAAGGCGCTCGCCGATGCGCTCACCGCCAAGAAGGATGCGCTCTACGAGCTGAGCTACAATACCGGTGCGACCAAGGCCGATGCCTGGATCGATATTGATGGCGGCATCGGCACGTTCGCTGTCTATCAGGGCAAGGGACGCCGCGAGCTGCCCAACGACACCATCCTGATCGATGGCAATGTCGAAGCGCTCTCGCGCAACGGCACTTTCCAGGGCTTGCACGTGTTCACCTCGTTGCAAGGCGTTGCCGTCCACATCAACGCCTTCAACTTTCCTGTTTGGGGGATGCTCGAAAAGCTGGCGCCGACATTCTTGGCTGGTGTGCCGGCGATCGTGAAGCCGGCCAGCGCGACCAGCTATCTCACGGAAGCCGCCGTGCGTATCATGCTGGACGCCAACGTGTTGCCGAGGGGTGCGCTGCAGCTGATCGTTGGCGGCACTGGCGATCTGTTTGAGCACCTGACGACGCAGGACGTCGTTTCCTTCACCGGCTCGGCCGCGACCGCCGCGAAACTCAAGACCCATCCGGTAATCACGGGCGAGAGTGTGCGCTTCGTCGCGGAGCAGGATTCCCTCAATGCCTCGGTGCTTGGCCCCGATGCGACCGCGGACGCGCCAGAGTTCGATCTCTTCATCAAAGAAATCGCCAAGGAAATGACGGTGAAGGCGGGCCAAAAGTGCACCGCTATTCGGCGCGCGCTTGTGCCCGCGAAACTTCTCGACGCGGCGCAAGCGGCATTGGTCGCACGCTTGGAGAAGGCGACGGTTGGCGATCCGCGCGAGGAGGCCACGCGCATGGGCGCGCTCGTCAGTGTCAGCCAACGCGAGGATGTGCGCGCGAAGATCGCCGAGGTCGCGCGCGACGCCGCGATCGTATATGGCGACCCGGCGGCGGCGCCGGTGAACGAGAAGGGCGCGTTCATGTCGCCGGTGCTGCTGCGTTGCGAGAAGCCGCGGGAGGCGCATGCCGTGCATGACGTGGAAGCGTTTGGTCCTGTCTCGACGTTGATGCCCTACACAGACGCCGCCGACGCAATCGCGCTCGCCAATCGCGGCAAGGGCTCGCTTGTGATGAGCGCGTTCACCTATGACACCGCGTTCGCGCGCGAACTTGTATTGGGCTCAGCCGCCTTTCACGGCCGGCTTGCCTTCATCGATCGCGACAGCGCCAAGGAGAGCACTGGCCACGGCTCACCCATGCCGCACATGATCCATGGCGGCCCCGGACGCGCCGGCGGCGGAGAGGAGATGGGCGGCGTGCGCGGCGTCACGCACTACATGCAACGCAGCGCCTTGCAGGGGCACCCGCGTGTGCTGAGTGCGATCGTCAGCCGCTATATCGCTGGCATGCCGACGCAGGCGGCCGAACAGCATCCGTTCCGCCGCAAATTTCATGACTTGCCGTTGGGCCATCAGCTCACGACCAAGTCGCGCGAGATCACGCTCGACGATATCGAGCATTTCGCGCATTTCACCGGCGACACGTTTTACGCGCACATGGATGAGGAAGCGGCGAAAGCCAATCCACTGTTCGGCGGGCGCGTCGCGCATGGCTATCTCATTCTGGCGTTTGCGGCCGGCTTGTTCGTCGATCCCGCCCCAGGCCCGGTGTTGGCGAACTACGGCCTCGACAATTTGCGCTTCGTCAAGCCGGTTAAGCCCGGCGACGCGATCCAGGTTGCGCTCACGGTGAAAGACAAAACTCTGCGCCGCCCGGATCAAGGCGAAGTGCGCTGGGATGTAGTGGTCACCAACCGCGACGGCGAAACCGTCGCGGCATATGATCTGCTGACCATGAACGCAGCGTGAGCGACTAGGGGATTTCAGAACCTAGAAAATCAGAATGGCCAGATGACGTCGCTGACTCAAACTTCTGATTCTAGGTTCTGACTTCTAATTCAAGCCACTGCCCGCAGCGCGTCCACGAAGCGCGGAATGTCTGCTTGGCGCAGTCCCGCGACGTTGATCCGCGCCGCGTCCGTCATGTAGATTCCGTGCTCCTCGCGCAACGTTGCGACTTGCGCAGCGCTGAGCGGCAGCGTCGAGAACATGCCTTTCTGCGCTGCAATCAGATGCATCGGAATCGAATTGACACGCTCGGCCGCCAGAGCGGCGCGTGTGCGCTTGATGTGGGTGCGGATGGCGTCGAGCTCGTCGCGCCAGGACGCGCGCAGCGCATCATTGCTCAGCACTTCGCGCACGATTGCCGCGCCGTGATCTGGCGGCATTGAATAATTGGCGCGCGCGATCGCCGCGAGGTTGCTCATCGCCGCCGCTCGCGCCTTCTCCGCAGTCTTCACGTAAAGCGCGCCGACCCGCTCTCGATAGATGCCAAATGATTTGGCCTCCGAGACGGCGACCACAGCCTCCGGCACGCGCTCCAACAGTGCGCGGGCGCCGGCGACGTCTTCATCGATGCCGTCGCCAAAGCCCTGGTAGGCAAGGTCGATGAAGGGAATGAGTCCGCGGGCGTTGAGCGCGTCGGCGAGCGCGCGCCACTCGCTCGGCGAAAAATCCGCGCCGAGCGGATTATGACAGCACGCCTGCAGAATGATCGCGTCGCCGCGCTCGGCAAAGGCGAACGATGTGAGAAGCGCATCCATATCGATGCGCTGCTCCGAAAGGTCGAAAAACGGCGCGTCGATGGGCTCAAGGCGCGCCGCGCGCACGATGGAGGGGTGGTTCGGCCAGCACGGCGCCGGCAGCAGCACGCGCTGTGCGCCGCTTTCGCGCAGGAGATCGCACCCCAGGCGCAGCGCCCCGGTGCCGCCGACGGCCTGGATGGAAACAAACTCACGCGCCATCTCACCGAACGCCAATTGACCGACAAGCTTCAGAAAATCGCCGTCGCCCTGCTGGCCGACATAAGTCTTGGTCTTCTGCGTGGCGAGCAGCAGCGCTTCGGCGTCCTTCACCGCGCGCATGACTGGCGTATTGCCGCTCGCGTCGCGATAGACGCCGACGCCAAGGTCGATCTTGTCAGTGCGCGGATCGTCGCGGAACATCTTGATGATCTTCAGCAGCGGATCAGGCGCACGCGGGGCGAGGGCTTCAATCATGCTTCGTCTTCCTGCGGCCAGGTTTCCAGAACTTCGACAAAACGCGTGAGCCAGGCATTGGTTTGATGGCCGTCGAGCACACGATGGTCGATGGTCAGCGACACGTATGCCATCGGCTTGATCACCATCGCGTCGGCGCCGTCGACTTGGCGCACCACGACGCGCTTCTCCAGCTTGCCCACCCCGAGGATCGCCGATTGCGGCTGGTTGATGATGATCGGCGTCGCGACGAGCGAGCCGGAGACGCCGTGATTGGAGATCGTGAACGTACCGCCCTGGACGTCAGCAGGTTTGAGCGCATTTCGGCGGGCGCGTTCGGTGAGGTCATTGAGTCGGCGCGCCATGTGAAGAAGGGGTAAGCCTTGCGCGCGCTTGACTACAGGAACGATCAGGCCTTTCTCGCCCAGCGCCACACCCACGCCAATGTTCACGTCGTCGAAGACCTCGAGATGGTCGTCGTGCCACCGCGCATTCACGCGAGGCGAAACCTTCATTGCTTGCGCGACGGCAATCAGGACATAGGCGGAATAGGAGAGCGGAACGCCCAATTTGTCGAACAATGGCTTTGCGCGCTGGCGATGGCGTGCGACGGCGCTGAAGTCGGCTTCGAAGATTGCCGTGACATGCGGTGCTGTTTGCACCGAGCGGAGCATATGGTCGGCGATCGCCTTCCGCATGGAATCATGAGGAATGCGCTCAATCGCACCCGGGGTCGCTTGCTTGCTTGGAAAACTCACATAAACGCGCTCAACGGCAGGACTGATTTCACGATTGATGAAATCTTCGACGTCCCTGTGCGTGATACGGCCGTCGCGGCCTGTGCCTGTGACCGTGTTTGCATCAATGCGATGTTCTGAAAGCAAGCGCTTCACGAGCGGCGAAAGACGCATCTCCCTAACATCGTCATTCCGGGGCGCTGCGGTAGCAGCGAACTCAGAACCTGGGGGCCGCCGCTCCTTCGTTTGCCCCTGGGTTCCGGATCGTGACGTTGTCGCGTCCGGAATGACGGCCCCGAGCGAGAGCACGCCAAGCGTCGCGCCAGGCGCAGCTTCATCGCCTTCGTTCAAAGCAATAGAGGCAAGCACGCCATCGGCCGGCGCGGGCACCTCGACCGCGACCTTATCCGTCTCAAGCTCAACGATCGGCTCGTCTTGCCTCACTGTGTCGCCGACCTTTTTCAGCCACGCGCGCACGACAGACTTGGAGCCCTCTTGCTCCAGCGGCATGACGATGTTGGCGGTGTCGCTCATCAGAAGCCCACCAAGTCTTCGATCTTCGCGGCGATCTTTTCGACCGAGGGCAGCGCCCACTCCATCAACTCGGGGTGATGCGGCGAGGGGATGTCGGGCATAGTGAGACGCGCGACAGGTGCGTCGAGATCGAGGAACGCTTGATCCGCAACAACCGCCGCGATCTCGGCGCCAAAGCCGGCGGTGCCGATGTCTTCGTGCACGATGAGGCAGCGATGCGTGCGCTTCACCGATGCGAGCACTGCTTCACTGTCCCACGGCGCAAGCGTGCGGAGATCCACAATGTCGGCGTTGGCGCCGAGTTGCTCCGCCGCCGCTTCGCAGCGTTCGACCATTGCGCCCCACGTAACGATCGTGATGTCGGCGCCTTCACGCACGCGCTTGGCGACGCCGAAGGGCAATGCGAAATCGTCACCCGGATAGGGGCGGCGCGCGCTGGCGGCGTCGAGCATGTTGCGGTGTTCGAGGAACATGACGGGGTCGTTGCCGCGTAGCGCCGTGCGCAGGAGGCCGACTGCGTCTTCGGCGTTTGACGGGCAGGCGACGCGCCAGCCCGGTGCGTGCACAAATTGCACTTCGTTGGTTTGCGAATGCCACGGGTCGCCGCATTTGAAGAAACCAACCGGCATGCGCACGACCATGGGCGCGGCGAAGCGATTGGCGGTGCGCCAGCGCATCGTGCCGCAATCGTTGATCTGCTCGCAGGCCGGATCGGCGTATTTGCGGAACTGAATTTCCGGCACGGGCATTAAGCCAGCGA
The DNA here is from genome assembly GCA_050186805.1 of Hyphomonadaceae bacterium. Lineage (GTDB taxonomy): Bacteria > Pseudomonadota > Alphaproteobacteria > Caulobacterales > Aquidulcibacteraceae > Vitreimonas. The sequence goes on along the minus strand of JBFWYC010000031.1, from coordinate 34,441 downwards.
TGGCCATGCCGACGGCGCGGCCGACGATGCCTTCTTCGGAGAGCGAGGTGTCGAACACGCGCGCCTCGCCGTACTTTTCTTGCAAGCCCAGGGTGACGCCGTGCACGCCGCCCTTGGGACCGACGTCTTCGCCAAAAATCAGAACGCGTGGATTGACCGCGAGTTCATGATCGAGAGTCCGCCGGATTGCGGTGATCATGTTGATGCGCGCGCCTTCTGGGTTCGCAACATCGCTCACGCGCGGCGCCGCATAGCCGGCATTCCAAAGTCCGCCTTCGTCCTGAAGCGCCCCATCTTCACTGAAGACGAAGCGCGTAACCTGACCTGGATCGGAAACCGGGCGTTGGTCGGCGATTTGCGCCGCGCGGCGGACGCGATCCTCTGCCGTCGTTTCCGCGCCGGCCCAATCGGATTCGCTCACAAGAGCGGGGACGACGTGCGATTTCAACTTGGGCAGCGGGTCGCGCGCCCATTCGGCGTCGAGCGTGTCCTTGCTCTTGTAGGCCTGCGTGTCCTGGAAGGAGTGGCCTTGCAGACGTGGCACCGTGAGATGCAGCAACACCGGCCCACGCCCGGCGCGCGCGTGCGCCACCGATTCACGGATCAAGGTCGCAGCAGCTTCGGGATCGGTCCCGTCGCCGTCAAAAATCTTCAGGCCCTGAAAGCTGGCGAGGTTCTTGGCGATGTTGCAGCCCGGTGTTTGCAACCAGCCCGGCGTCGAGATGCCGTAGCCATTGTCCTCGATGTAAAAGAGCATCGGCAATTTGAGTGTCGTCGCCATGGTCAGCGCCGACCAGAAACCATTCGTCGCCACCGATGCGTCGCCGCCGAGCACAACGCCGATGGCGCCATCGTAGGAGCGGTCGCCGAGGACGCTCTTCTGATACTCGATCGCCTGCGCGTAGCCGGCTGTCGGAGTATATTGCGCACCGACACCGCCGCACATCGGCAGCGCCGAGGCGCCGTGCGCGTTGGGATAGTTGAAGACAACGCCGATATCGCGGCCGTCGCTATAGCCGCCCGCGCGGCCCATGGCGGAGCCAAGTGCGTCCTCAAGCGCGACGCCAAGCGCGAGCAGAACGGGGCGCGACCGGTAATAGCCGCAAATCGCGTCCTTCGGATGCGTCAGCTGCAGGCCGAGCATGACCTGCGCCATGTCGTGGCCGCGCGCGCTGAACTGGTAGAAAATCTTCTTGCCGGGAACGAGTTCGCGCTCCTCGATCGCGTCCATCGCGCGCGAGGTCTGCACGAGTTCGACAACGCGTATCCAATCGGTCTCAGGCATTGGACGCGGGGCGGACTTTGGCTTGGCGCTCATGAAACGCGAGATTACCCTCGCTCGCGCGCAATTTCCGGTACAATTCGGTCGTAACGACGAAAGATATTGCATGAAACATGCAAGGATGATCGTATACGCGCATGAAGCATGAGGTTCAGCAACTTGATGAGGCCGACCAGCGCCTGCTGCGCGCGTTGCAGCGCGACGCCTCCGTTTCCCAGGCCGACTTAGCTGAGGCCGCCGGCGTCTCCGCGAGCCTGGTGTCGCGTCGGCTCAGCCGGCTGAAGGAAGCGGGCGTTCTTCGCGCTGTGGTCGGCATTGTTGAGCCGGCGCGCGTGGGGCTGACGATGGCGGCCATTATCCGCATCCGCTTGCGCGACCACTCCGCCGTCAACGTGAAAGCCTTCCGCGATCTTGTCGCGCGCATGGAGGAGGCGACGCTCTGCGTGATGCTGACCGGCGAGATCGACTACCTCGTCCGCATTGTCGCGCGTGACTTGCCGCACTTTCAGGAAATTGTGCAGCAGAAGCTGCTGCGTTGCGCTGCGATTGCGCACATGGAGAGTTCGATCGTGCTGGAGACGCTGAAGGATACGACCGCCGTGCCGCTCGACTAGGCTGTGCGCGGGCGCGTTGAAGGCGCCACCGGCGTTGGCGCGCCTATCGCGCCGCTGGTTGCTGTTTGCTCGTAGAAGCGCATGCGCCGTTCGTCGCCCAGAATGGCGATCAGTTCGTCCAAGGTCGCGGGACGCGACACCAGATAGCCCTGCGCATAGTCGCACCGCATGGACGCCAGTAGTGCAAACACTGCGGGCGTCTCGACGCCTTCGGCGGTCACTTCGAGCCCGAGGCCGTGCGCGAGATCGATGGTCGAGCGCACCAGAAGCGCATCGCGCTGGCTGTTGGTGAGGCTTTCGACGAACATTTTGTCGATCTTCAGCTCATGCGCGGGCAATTGCTTCAGATAGGCGAGCGAAGACAGGCCAGAGCCATAATCGTCGATGGCGACGCGAATGCCGTTGGCTGCGAACAGATCGATATTGTCCAACGCCGCCTTCGGGTTATCGATGACTGCTGTTTCGGTGATCTCGAAGGCGATCTGGTGGGGTGCGTTTCGGACGATGGCGACGGCGCTGCGGGCGAACTCGGTATCGCTCAGCAAGCGCGCCGAAATGTTGACGGCTAGAGTGAGCGGCCATCCGGCTTGCGCCAGGCGCTTTTGATCTTCAACGGCGCGGCGTAGCACCCATTCCGTCAGCGCCCGCATGTGGCCAGTCTCTTCGGCCATCGGGATGAACAGGTCCGGCGAGATCATGCCGCGGGTCGGGTGCTTCCAGCGGATGAGGCTTTCGGCGCTGTGGATGCGGCCGGCGCGAAAATCGTATTTCGGCTGGTGCGCCAATTCCATCTCGCCGCTCTCGATGGCGCGGCGCATTTCACCCATCAGCGAAAGATTGCGCGCAGGATCGCCGTACGCCGCCTTATCGAACACGCCCACTTTGTGAGCGGCCGCGCGTGTCTGATCGAGTGCGATGCTGGCGCGTTCGATCATAGCGGCTGGGCTTTCGTCCTTAGCCCGCGGCTGCGCCAAACCGATCGTGACGTTCACGTCCACTGCTTGGCCTTCGAGCGACAGCGGCGCCTCGAGATTGGCGACGAGCGCGTCGGCGCGCTTGCGGGCGTCGGCGTCGTTGTCAGCCAGAAATGCGACGCCGAGCACATCACTCGACAGCCGCGACATCGGTGCATTCGGCACCAGGCGCGCCAGTCTTTGGCCGAGCGTGCGTACCAACAAACCGGCAAGCGCATAGCCGATTGCGCCGCGGACGTGGGCGAAGCGATCGAGCCCGATAGCGGCCAAATAGAGGCGCTCGGCCTGCGGCGCGGCCGCCAGCCGCCGCTCCAAAGCGGAGCGATTGGGCAAACGTGTCTCGGCGTCGTGATACGCCAATTGCGTGATGCGGCGTTCGCGCTCGCGGATGGCGCCGATCATGGCGTTGAAGCTCTCCGCCAAGCGCGAGAGTTCATCCTTGGTGTTGACCGTCACCGTCTCGTACACGCCTTCTTGCAGATGCTTAGCGGCCTCTTCCAGCGAAGACAGCGGCTGCGTGATGCTGCGTGACAAGAACCAGCTGCCGGCGACAAGACCAGCAACGCCAACCAATCCGATCAGGGCCAAAGTGCCGAACAGCGCGCGGTAGGGAGAAAGCACCGCCGTAAGCGGAAAGCGCAGCAGCAGCACGCTGCGCACGCCATCGAGCGAAGGAAGCGGACGCGTGAGCAGAAGCACGGGACCCGCCGGCGTACGCACGACGTGAGGATCGTGATCGTGCGCCTGCAGCGCTTGATCGATGAGCGCGCTGATTGCATCGGCGTCAACGTCGCCCTCGATCTCCCACCCGCGTAGACCGTGCGGAACGACGGTCGCCTGCAGAGGCATCGGCGAGAGCGCTTCCAAGGCGCTGGCGTCGAGCCGCGCGCCGAGCACGACCCAGCCTTGGTCTTCTGGCAGCGGCGCCGTGGCGGCGAGGTGAAGCTGGCCGCTAAGTCGCATGACGCCTACCGGCGCCGCTTCGCGCGAGAACGCCGCCTGTAGCCCAGGTGGCACCGACGTGCCCGCGCCGGCGCCGACGACGAGGCCCTCGCGGGTGACGACGAAGGCGAGATCGGCTCGCGTACGCGCGCTCAAGTCCTGCAGCAGGGCGCGTATATCGCCGTCGCTGCGCGTTGCGACCGCTTGCACGAGAGAGGGGCTTTCGGCGGCTGCCGCCGCGCCGGCGCTGAATTGATCGATGCGCTGTCGAGACAAACGATCAAACACCGCCTCGGAGCTGGCGAGTTGTTGCGCCGCCATGCGCTGCGTGTTGCCGTTGATGACGGCGTAGGCGATGCCGCCGATGAGCAGCAGCGCAACGCTGAACAGGCCAGCGTAAAGGACGGTGAGTTTGACGCGGAGGTGGCGAAACATCAGTCTGCCCGCGCTGACGGCTCACTAGCGATCACAGCGCGACCCTCCCTGCAACAGCCCTAGTTCGAATTCCCTGAAATCTGCGTTAACTACGGGCGATATTGTTGACGAACAGAAACGATGGAACCTAGGCTTCGGCTGATCGCACGACATGAAATGTGGCCGCTGTCGCGCCCGTTTCGCATCTCGCGCGGCGTCAAGAGCGCCGCCGACGTTGTGGTGGCGGAGGTAGCGGCGCGGGGCAAGTCGGGCAGGGGCGAATGTGTGCCCTACGCACGCTACGGCGATAGCAGTGCTTCAGTGCTGGCGCAGATCGAAGCGGCGCGCGCGGCGCTTGAGGCGGGCGTGACGCGCGAAGACTTGCAAGCGCTGCTGCCGCCCGGCGCTGCACGCAACGCGCTCGATTGCGCCCTGTGGGATTTGGAGGCCAAGCAGGCCGGGATCAGCGTTGCTGACCGGCTCGGCGTGCGTCTCGCGCCTATAGCGACAGCCGTCACCGTTTCGCTGGACGCGCCCGAGCGCATGCATGAGGCAGCGCGCGCCATTGCCGATGCGCCTCTGATCAAGGTGAAAGTGAGCGCGGACGCGCCGTTGGCCGCCGTCGATGCTGTTCGCCGCGCCGCGCCAAGCGCGCGTCTGATTGTCGACCCGAACGAAGGGTGGTCGCCGGATGTGTTGCTCTCCGCGCTGCCACGTCTTGCCGATTTCGGCGTGGCGCTGATTGAGCAACCGGTGCCCGCTTCGGATGACGACGTGCTTGATGGGCTTGCGCCGCCGGTTCCGATTTGCGCCGACGAGGCGGCCCACACGCGCGCTGATCTCGATCGCGTCGCACGCAGATACCAAGCCGTCAACGTGAAGCTCGATAAGGCGGGCGGACTCACCGAGGCGCTGGCGATGGCCGCAGATGTGCGCGCCCGCGGTCTGCAGCTTATGATCGGGTGCATGGTCTCGACATCGCTGTCGATCGCGCCTGCGCTCATGCTTGCGCACGACGCAGACTTTGTCGATCTCGATGGGCCGTGGTGGTTGAGCCAAGACCGCCCCGACGCGATGCGCTTCGCTGACGGCGTTCTGACGCCGCCGTGTGCGGGGTGGGGCTATCCGGCTTAGTGATCGTGGTGCTGATGCTCTGCCGTCGGCGGGCCGCGCTGCACCGTGAGCGTCACATCGATCCGCCCCGCATGCTCGAAGGTCAACTGCAGCGGAATCTGTTCGCCGATTTGGAACGGTTGGGTCACGCCCATAAACATGAGGTGCAGGCCACCCGGCGCCAGCGCCACTTCGGTGTTGGCCGGCGCCGCCAGACCACCATCGATGCGGCGCATGCGCATGACGCCGCCGTCCATCGACATCTCATGAATTTCGACCCGCGCCGCGCGCGACGACGATGCTGAGACGAGGCGGTCGGCGGACGAGGTATTGTTGTCGATCACCAGGTAGCCGCCAGACACATCCACACCGCCCGGCGTCGGCGTGGCCCAAGCTTGGCGCACCTCCAGTGTGTGCGTTTGGGCGGGCGCTTCAGTGGCGGCGCCGCAAGCGGCCAACAGCAAAACGGCGAACGAAAAAAAGGCTCTCATGTCTGGGAGCCTAGCTTTGCTGCCCGGCCTTGTCAGCTGGTCGAAAGCCTTAACGAGCCACGCCCCACGCGCCAAATGCGCGCGGGGCGCGCGTATGAACGCGCTTTACGGCGTGTTGGGGTTGCCGTCGTTGGTTTCTTCGGCGGTTTCTTCGATTTCTGCGCCCGCGGCTTGGACGTCCTGGCCCACGCCTTCAACGGTGTTACACGCACTGAGCGTGATGGCGCCAAAGAGGGCGGTTATGGCGATGAGCGGGGTGGAAAATTTGCGCGACATAAATGAACTCCGTGAATGGTGTCGCGCCGCCCCAAGCGGCGCGCAGCTTCAAAACGCCGCGCGCCTAGGGGTGTTCCTCCCCGTCGTTAATTGAGATTGCCGGTGCTTTCGAAGAAGAGCGCTTGGCTCACGGCTGTGCGGACGACGTCAGGCGAGTACGGCTTGGTGATCAAGAAGGTCGGCTCCGGGCGCTCGCCGGTGAGCAGGCGGTCGGGGAACGCCGTGATGAAGATTACCGGCACTTCGAACGACGACAGGATGGCGTTGACGGCATCGATGCCCGACGACCCATCTGCGAGCTGGATGTCAGCGAGCACAAGATCGGGGCGCTCACGCTTCGCGGCGGCGATGGCGCCAGAGGCGGTGGTCTCCATGGCGCAAACATCGTGGCCAGCCTGGGTGACGAGATCGCTCAAATCCATCGCGATCACGGCTTCGTCTTCGATGATGAGAATGCGCGCCTTGGTTTGGCGATCGAGCTCTTCGATCGCGTCGTCGAGCAGCGCGTTCACTTCCATCGGCGTGCGGCCGAGAATGATGCTGGTTTCTTGCGCCGTGAAGTTTTCCAAAGTGGTGAGCAGCAGCGCCTGGCGGCTGAGCGGCGACAGCGCCTTCAAGCGATCATGCGCCTTGCGCGCGCCGACGCTGGCGTCTTCATCGCCGCCGTTCACTTCGATATTTGCGCTGTCCCAGATGCGGTGAAAAATTTGGTAGAGCCCGGCCCGGGGATCCACATCGCGGGGAAAATCCTCCGGCTGCGCGACGATCGCCTCCAGGGTGGCGCCCACAAAGGCGTCTCCGCTGGCCTGCGCACCCGTCAGCGCGCGCGCGTACCGACGCAGCAGCGGCAAATGGGGTGCGATTTCCCTGGCGAGCGACATATAGTACCCCTTGTTTTGCTTGGAGATTTCCGGAGTGGCAGCGTCAACGTGCATCTCGTGCTCCCGTCCCGTTGAGACGGAGAAACGCGATCTATGCGAAAAAGTTCCGCGTTTCTGGAACAGGTTCCGGGCAAGGGCGTTGTAGCATCCGGAGCACCGTCCGATAGCCGGTGAGCCAAGGAATTCCGCGGGGGTAACTGAAATCATGCGGCGGAAAGACGAGATGGAAGCTTTGACCAATAAAGGATCGTCGCTTTCGGGCGGCGGCGGAAAGAAGGACCGCGCGCCTTCGCCCGCCCAAAAAGCGCTGATCAAGCGCAACCTCGGCCTCGTCTACAATCAGGCGCTCTCCGAGGACCTCCCGCAGGAATGGCTCGATCTCTTGGCCAATCTGCCAGAGGACAAAAAGTCGTGAACGCGCCGGCTGCCTTCAAGGCGGAGCTGATTTCGCTCCTGCCGAGCCTGCGTGCGTTCGCGCGTTCGCTGGCTCACAACGCCGCCCAAGCTGACGATCTTGTCCAGGATACGCTGGTGAAGGCGCTCGCCAATGTTGAGCGCTTTGAACTAGGCACCAATCTGCGCGCGTGGCTCTTCACCATTCTGCGCAACCACTACTACTCACAGCTGCGCAAATCGAAGCGTGAGGTCGAGGACGCAGATGGTAAGTTTGCTGCCCGCATCGCCGTGCGGCCTGAACAAGACGGGTCAGTCGATCTTGAGGACTTCAAGGTCGCGTTCGCGCAACTTGCGCCGGACCACCGTGAAGTCTTGACCCTCGTTGGCGCCTCGGGCTGTTCCTACGAAGAAGCAGCGACTATTTGCGGGTGCGCCGTCGGCACCATCAAGAGCCGGGTCAACCGCGCTCGTCGCAAGCTTGCTGATCTGCTCGGTCTCGACGAGGAAGGCCAACCTGTCCCTAGCGAGGGTAGGCTGATTCAGGATACAGCCACGGTGTGAAGCCGATAGGCGAAAAGTCGATTTGGAGCTGGCCGCGCGCGTTGTCCTTGCGGTCAATGCGCGGGCGCATGGCGTTGCTGCTTGGATTGGCGATGCTGCCGGCCGGCGCAATAGCCATGCAAGCCGGCTTGAACGCGGTCTCGGTGCGGGAAGCGGCATATGAAGAGGCGCTTGGCCGACGCGCGCTGCAGTCGATCAGCGCCGAGCGCGCGGTTATCGACGAAATGCGGGAAGTGCTTCGGGTGCTGGCGGCAACGCCGGCGCTACAGCAGGTCAACCGAGAAAATTGCGCCCAGCTTCTTGGCAACGTTGCGCAGCGCTACGGGTACCTAGCCTCTATGGCGGTCAGCGACGACAGCGGTTTAGTCCTCTGCAGCGTGCCGGAACTGCCAGCCGGCATGCGCGTGCCCATGACGGATCTGCGTCGGCGCGCTCTTGCGCGGGACGCCTTCACGATGGGCTATGTGGAGCGTAGCGTCCTGAGCGGCGAGTCGGTGCTTGGCGCGTTCGAGCCCGTTCGTGACGCGGCGGGAAATCGTCGTGCGTTGATCTCCGCCGCGATAAGGGTGAGTGAACTCCGTCAGCTTATCGACAGCCGCCGCGCCTTGGATGGCGCGCGCGCAGCTATCATCGATTTTACCGGCCAAGTTATCGCGGAATCCGCGATCGATCGCACGCGCGCATACCCCGGGCTGCCGTCGCCTGCACAGGTACGGGATCGCTTTGGCTCGGAGCCGCGCTTTGTGCCTGTGCGCAATGGTCAGGCGGTCGTGGCGCCATTGCATGCGCCCGATTTGTACATTGTGCTGGCCTGGTCGTCAGACACACCGAGTTGGCGTCGCTGGATCAGCATCGCCATGTCGCTGGCAGCGCCGGTGATTGTCTGGGCGCTGGCCATCGCCGCCGGCTGGTTTGCAATCGAATTCTACATCGTACGACCGCTCTCGAGCATCGAGAGTGCAGCGCGGGGGTTCGCACGTGGCGAAGATGTCGCCGACGGTCCGACGCTGCAAAACGCCCCCGATGAAATTCGCTCGCTGCGGCGCACCTTGGCGGCGATGGCGAAGACGCTGCGCGGCCGCGAGCAACGGCTCGTTGAAGCGCTGGGAGAGGAGCGCGCGCTGCTGCGTGAGGTGCACCACAGGGTCAAAAATAACCTGCAGATGGTGGCGAGCCTTCTCAACATTCAGGCGCGCGGCGCGCGTGACGAGAGCGAGGCGTGGGGCTTGGCGCGCGCCCATGATCGGGTGCAATTGCTGGCGCTGGTGCACCAGCGCATCTATGCGTCGGGCGAGCTCCGCGAACTGAGGTTCGATGACCTCGTTGCCGACATCGCCCGCAATTTGGTCCAATCGCGCGGCGCCGCAGCCAAGGACATCAATCTTGTGATGCACCTAGGCGAAGCGCGGGGCGCCACGGATCGCGCCGTCCCCATGTCGTTCCTGATCGGAGAAGCGGTGTCTGGCGCACTTGATGTGCTGGCGGACGCGGGTGCGTGCGAATTGCAGCTGATGCTTCAACAAGACGACGACGGCGAAGTGCGCTTCGCCGTCGAGTCCGATGTTGCAAATGTGAGGGGTTCGCCGGGTCCGGGCTCGCGTCTCATCGATGCGTTCGCCCGCCAGCTCGGCGCGGCGGTCGGCCGCGAGCCCGAGAAGCCATTCCGCATCTGGGTTCGCATGCCGCCGACGCCGAGAGACGCCGATTAGTGGCGGCGCGACAGCAGAAAGCCGATCAGCAGGCCCGCGCCCGCTGACACGCCGATCGCCGCCATCGGGTGGCTGCGAACGGTTTCACCCGCTTGTTGCGCCCCTTCAGTGGCGCGCGTGCGCAGATCGCGGCCCAGCGTTTCGAGGCGAACGCCAGCGTGGCGCAGTTCGGCGCGCGCGGCTTGGTTCGCCGCGTCGGCGAGACGACCCATGTCTTTGCGCAACTCGCCGAAGTCGTCGAGCACATCTGTTGCGCGAGACTTGAGCGCGCCGCGCGCCGCGCCATTAGCTTTCATGCGGCTACGTAGACCGCTTTCGAGAGATTGGGCCATTGGATACTCCGTTGCTGGCGTGGAAGAACCGTCGACCACATCAACACCGTGCTCGGCGCAGCGGTTCCCGCGGCGCAATGTGCTGGAACGATGCGCAAAATTGCGGCGTTCCCGTTTGCGACACACAAAGCACGTCGAGATGGAGGCATTATGCTAAGTTGGGCTCTCATTTTCTTTGTTTTGGCGATCATTGCCGGGTTTCTCGGCTTTGTTGCGCTGGTCGGCATCGCCGCTAGCATCGCGAAGATTCTTTTCCTGCTGTTTCTCGCCGTCCTCGTGATCGGCTTTGTTGTGCGCGCTTTGCGCGGACAGTCGGTGCTATGATGTAGTTCGGGTTTACCACCGCTGGACCTTCGCTTGGCGGTTTAACGACCTATATGAAGCGCATCCCGTTGCGTCGCCGCTGGCGGCATGCCGAAGGAGCGCCTCATGTTTAAATTGCCCGATCTGCCGTTCTCTCAAGCGGCGTTGGAGCCGCATATGTCGGCGACGACGCTGACCGCGCATCACGGCAAGCACCACGCGGGATACATCAAGAAGACCAATGATGCGCTGAAAGAGCGGGCGGACGCACCGGACACGCTCGAAGAGGTCGTGCGGATGGCTGCGCGCGAGAAGGATCAGAAGCTCTTCAACAATGCCGCGCAAGCGTGGAATCACGCCTTCTTTTGGAATTCTCTGGCGCCTCAGGCGCAAGCCGAGCCCAATGGCGCGTTGCGCAAGGCTATCGATACGGCGTTCGGATCGCTTTCTGCGTTTCGTGATCAAGCGAAGGCGCGCGGCGAGGGGCACTTTGCATCGGGATGGCTTTGGCTTGTCGCAGACAAGAGCGGCGTCGTCAGTCTGCAAGACGCGCACGACGCGCACACGCCGATCGAACACAACAATGTTACGCCGCTTCTGGTTTGCGATCTTTGGGAGCACGCGTACTATCTCGACTACAAGAACGAGCGCGGAAAATTTCTCGACGCCTTCTTGAATCCGTTGGCGAACTGGCGTTTCGCCGAGCAGCAATTTGAAGCTGCGCTCAAGGGTGGCGCTGGCGCATGGGTGTTTCCAACCTAGCGCGGCGTGTCGGAACCGGCGCGCACATGTCGCGTTCTCCTGGCAAGTTCACTTCAGGAGGACGTCACATGCTCAGTTGGGCGCTTATTTTCTTCGTTGTCGCGATCATCGCGGCTGTCTTCGGCTTCGGCGGCATTGCGTCGGCGTCGGCCGGCATCGCGCAAATCCTGTTCTTCATCTTCCTCGTCCTGTTCGTCGTCTCGCTCATCATGGGCATGGCGCGAAGGGGCTAACGGGCCGCACGCTGGCCGACGGCCGGTTCGCTCTTCGCCGCAGTTGGCGCCTTGAGCGACCAGCCAGGCGGAGTGCGTCCGCGCCGATGCGTGGCCGCCCGTGCAACATTTGAGCGCGCTCACCTCGCGGTGGGCGCGCGTTTGTTTGTCCAGTTGGATAACGCGGGGAACCCAAATTGCGGCCGATCCGGAAAAGGCGTAAGCAGAGCCAAATTTGACAACAAGGGGCCAGCCCATGCGCGCCATTCAGAATTTCATCGCCGGCAAGCCGCTGGCGGGCGACGCCGGGCGCGCCGGTCGCGTGTTCAACCCCAACACCGGCGCCCAGCAGGCGGAAGTGATGTTTTCCACCGCGCGCAGCGTCGACGCCGCGGTGCAAGCCGCGCTGAGGGCGTTTCCGGAATGGGCCGCCACCAACCCGCAGCGCCGCGCCCGCGTCATGTTCGCGTTCAAGCAGCTTGTCGAAAAGAACATGGATGAGCTGGCGCACTTGCTCTCATCCGAGCACGGCAAGGTGATCGCGGATTCCAAGGGCGACATTCAGCGCGGCCTTGAGGTGATCGAGTTCGCCTGCGGCATCCCGCATGCGCTGAAGGGCGAATACACCGAAGGCGCGGGGCCTGGGATCGACGTCTATTCGATGCGTCAGCCGCTCGGCGTCGTCGCCGGCATCACCCCGTTCAACTTCCCGGCCATGATCCCGATGTGGATGTTCGGCGTCGCTATCGCGACGGGCAACACCTTCATTCTGAAACCGTCGGAGAAAGACCCAAGCGTTCCGGTTCGCCTTGCTGAATTGATGATGGAAGCTGGTGCGCCGGCCGGCGTGCTCAACGTCGTCCATGGCGACAAGGAAGCCGTCGACGCCATCATCGCGCACCCGGACATCAAGGCCATTAGCTTCGTCGGCTCATCCGACATCGCGCATTATATTTATTCGCACGGCACCGCGAACGGGAAGCGCGTGCAGGCGATGGGCGGCGCCAAGAACCACGGCGTGATCCTGCCTGACGCCGACATGGACCAAGCCGTGAAGGATCTGGTCGGCGCGGCTTACGGCTCTGCCGGTGAACGCTGCATGGCGCTGCCGGTCGTGGTGCCGGTCGGCAAGAAAACGGCCGACGAACTGCGCGAACGTTTGCTGGGCGAGATCGAAAAGCTGAAGGTCGGCATCTCGACGGACGCCGATGCACAGTACGGGCCGGTGGTTTCGAGCCAGCACAAGCAGAAGATCGAAGATTACATCGCCCTCGGCGCGAAAGAGGGCGCGGAGCTGGTGCGCGACGGCCGCGGCTTCAAGCTGCAGGGCTACGAAGAGGGCTATTTCATCGGCCCGACGCTGTTCGATGGCGTAAAGACCGACATGCGGACGTACCAGGAAGAAATCTTCGGCCCGGTGCTGCAGATTGTGCGCGCTGACTCGTTTGAAGATGCGCTCGCTTTGCCGAGCCAGCATCAATACGGCAACGGCGTCGCCATTTTCACGCGCAACGGCCGCGCCGCGCGCGAGTTCGCGAGCCGAGTGAATGTCGGCATGGTCGGCATCAACGTGCCGATCCCGGTGCCGGTCGCGTATCACACCTTCGGCGGCTGGAAGCGCAGCGCTTTCGGCGATACCAACCAGCACGGCATGGAAGGCGTGAAGTTCTACACCAAGGTGAAGACCGTCACGGCGCGCTGGCCGGAAGGCATGACGGACGATTCCAGCTTCGTCATTCCGACGATGCGGTGATCACTTGGCGTCGGCTTCATCCGGCCTTGTCTACGTTGCCCCGATAGAGCCCACCTTGGCCGATTGGGCCTGGATTGCCTCGATTGTAGCCGTGCCGACATTGCTCATGCTGTGGCCAACAATCTACGCGTTGATCAAACGGCGATGGCTTCGCGGCATGGCTTACTTCTGCCTAACGTTGCCGGTGCTTTTGATCACGCTCAACGCGCACCATTGGTGGGGACCGGTTGATCCTGAGGACGACTTCAGCCCCCTCAAGAACGGCCTGTACTACAATGTTCTCAACTGGCCGCTTTTGACCGGCGTCCTATGGACCATCACCGCTGTGAGCGACGCGCTCCTCGCGTCCAAATCAGATGGCAGGCCATGACTGACATTTTCACCTCCGCGGCGCAGATTGCGCTCAACGCGACGATGCGGTGATCATGCTCGGTGCAATCTTCATCTACGTCCTTCCGACACTGCTCTCCGCGTTCCCGGCGTTTTACGCCTTCGCGATGCGCCGTCCGCGAGTGGCGGCGGTTTTGCTGATCGGTGGGGTTGTGGCGACTTTGGCGCCTTACTTCATGCTCGCGCGCCAGGCAGAGCAAGCAATAGCGCTCGGCGAGGATGTGCCTGGCTTTGTTGTCCTTCCCTTCGTGCCCTGGGCGTCTGCGGCGGTGTTCGCTTTGCCCGCCACCCTCGTCGCCGCGTTCATTGGGCAACGCCGCATTGGCGCTGAGCCATGAACATCCTTCTTCTAATCTTCATCACCGGTATTGTGCTGAGCGCCATCGGCGCGCCAGTGGTATTCGCCCTACGACGGCGCGCGCGCTTGGCTGCGGCGCTCGCGCTTGCGGTTGGTTTCGGCGCGCAGTCGCTGTTTCTCACTTATCTGCAATCGGCGCCGCTCTCGCCGGAGCAGGGCGCGTTTGCGCTTCTCGCCGGCATCCCTGGCTTAGCTATTCTCATTTGCGTAGTCACGCTCTTCGCGATCGCGCGAGCTACAGGGCAAACCCATGACTGACATCCTCACCTCCGCCGCCAACGGCCTCGCGCACATCACGCTGAACCGCCCAGCAGCGCTGCATGCGCTCAACACGCAGATGTGCCGCGACATGATTGCGGCGCTGCAAGCGTGGCGCGACGATGCGAGCGTGCGCGCGATCCTCATCGATCACGCGCCGGGCACGCGCGGCTTTTGCGCGGGCGGCGACATTCGCATGCTGGCCGAGAGTGGGAAGGGCGACGGCGCCGAGGCGCGCCAGTTCTTCTACACGGAGTACCAGCTCAACCATCTGTTGTTCACCTACCCAAAGCCGATCGTCGCATTGATCGATGGCGTCACCATGGGCGGCGGCGTCGGCATCTCGATGCCGGCCAAATTTCGCATCGCCACCGAGAACACCACCTACGCCATGCCCGAAACCGGCATCGGCCTGTTTCCCGATGTCGGCGGCGGCTGGTATCTGCCGCGCAAGCCTGGTGCGATAGGCATGTGGCTCGCGCTCACCGGCGCGCGGTTGAAAGCGGCGGACTGCCTGATCGCCGGCGTCGCCACCCACTATATGCCGACGGAAATCCTCGCCGCCGCCCGCGCGCAGATCGCGGGCGCAGCGCAAACGCATGAGCCGGAGCGCGCCCTCGAAAGCGGCCTCGACGCGCTGAGCGAAAGCGCGGGCCGCCCCAAGGAGCTGACGCCGGAGAACGTCGAGCGCATCAACCGCATCTTCGCGCTAGACAGCGTTGAGGCGATCGTCGCAGCGCTTGAGGCGGACACGTCCGATTGGGCGAAGGCGCAGCTTGCAACGCTCCGCACCAAGTCGCCGCAAACTTTGAAGGTCGCGTTCCGGCAGTTGCGCGAGGGTGCGCGCATGGCGAGCTTCGCTGACGAAATGCGGCAGGAATATCGCATCGGCGCGCGCGTGGTGCAGCGGCACGATTTCATCGAAGGCGTGCGCGCGCTGATCGTCGACAAGGACAACGCGCCGCAATGGAACCCGGCGACGATCGAGGGCGTCACCGTGGCGATGTTGGACGAGATATTTGCGCCGCTGCCGGCGGAGGAAGAGTGGAAGCCGTTGATCTGAGCCGGGGCGCCGGGGCCTCGCCGGCAGGCGACGCTTCGACTATGTGACGAAGCAACAGAATTGGGGGAGCCGGCGAGGCGCCGGCGCTCCGAAGGAGAGACAGATGACCCGCGTCGCATTCATTGGCCTTGGCAATATGGGCTCGGGCATGGCGGCCAATCAGGCCAAGGCGGGGCGCGAAGTGGTCGCGTTCGATCTCTCGACCGATGCGCTGAGCAGGGCCAAAGAGCAAGGCATGAAGCCGGCCGCTTCGGCGGGCGAAGCGTGCAAGGACGCCGGCATCGTCATCACCATGCTGCCGGCGGGCCAGCATGTGCGCGACGTCTACGTGGAGGCGATCCTGCCGAACGCACCAAAAGATGCGCTGCTGATAGATTGCTCCACCATTGACGTCGACAGCGCCCGCACGGTTGCGCGCGATGCCGCAATGCAGGGCTTCCGCGCCGCCGACGCGCCGGTTTCCGGCGGTACCGCGGCGGCGAGTGGCGGCACGCTCACCTTCATGGTCGGCTGCCGCGAACAGGATTTCGCCGAAATCGAAGAGGCGCTGAAGCCAATGGCGAGAGCGATCATTCATGCCGGCGACAGCGGCGCGGGGCAGGCGGCGAAAATCTGCAACAACATGCTGCTCGGCATTTCGATGATCGCCACTTCGGAAGCGTTCGCGTTGGCGGAGACGCTCGGTCTCGATGCGCAGAAATTCTACGACATCGCTTCGAAGGCTTCGGGGCAGTGCTGGTCGCTCACCTCATATTGCCCGTGGCCGGGGCCGGTGCCGGCTGCGCCGTCGAACCGCGAGTACGAGGGCGGGTTCGCTGCGGCCATGATGCTCAAGGACTTGAAGCTTGCTCAGGACGCCGCCGACGCGACTGGTGCGCCGACCCCGCTCGGCGGCGCCGCGGAAGCGCTCTATGGCGAATTGGTCAATCGCGGCTTTGGCGGCAAGGATTTCTCTATCGTGCTGCAGATGCTGCGCGGCCGCCTCTAGGGTCCCTTGGGATGAGGTCTGGGCGACCTTAGAGTTGTCG
This sequence comes from Hyphomonadaceae bacterium, assembly GCA_050186805.1. Taxonomy (GTDB): domain Bacteria; phylum Pseudomonadota; class Alphaproteobacteria; order Caulobacterales; family Aquidulcibacteraceae; genus Vitreimonas. The sequence continues at coordinate 18,329 of JBFWYC010000031.1, read as the reverse complement.
CACTAGCGCGCGAGCAGCTCGGCGACGGCGCGCGCCACAACGCTGGGCGGCGCGGGCTTTACGACGACGGCGTCCGCCCCAGCTTCGCGGGCGGTGTCGCGAATGCGTGCATCGCCGAAACCGGTGATGAGCAAGATGCGGGCGTGCCGAAGCGCCGGGTCAGCGCGGACAGCGGCGATGAATTCGGCGCCGTTCATGCCGGGCATGCGGTGATCGGCGAGAATGAGATCGGCGGGCAGTGCGCGGAGCAGGTCTAGCGCTTGCGCACCGCTCTCTGCTTCACGCACCCCATTGATGCCGAGCGAGCGCACGGCGCGGACGTTGAGCGCGCGCGAGGCCTCGTGATCGTCCACAATCAAGGCTGCCAGATGCGCGGGCGCGAGCACCATGGCTCAAGCCGTAAACTGCGCCGCGTTCAAACGCCAACGCAAAGCAAAACGGCCGGCGCTTTCGCACCGGCCGTTGCACAATTTGCCCGATGGCGGATGCGCTTAATAGCGCGCCCGCACCGTCACGCCCCAGGTCTGCGGCGCGTTCGGGAAGATCATCGTCGTGTCCTGCAGCGGCGCGTCGAAAGCGCCGACATAGTAGAACTCGTCGGTGAGGTTTTGGCCCCACAGCTCGACTGACCAATGCTCGCTTTCCGGGCCGATGCCGATGCGACCGTTGAAGATCGCGAAGGCGTCGTTGTCGGTGATCGGGTTGCGATCGAGCGTTTGGGTGCGGTAGCCCGAGTTCCAGCGGCCATCGAGGTAGAACAGCGCGCGGAGATTGCCGCCCAGCGGCATTTCGTAGGCGACGCCGCCGGTGACGACCCATTCCGCCGCGAAGGTGAGCGGATCGCCGGAGCTGATGGTGTTCGGGCCCGGATCGAGCGGATTGAACACGACCGTGCTGTCATAATAAGCGTCGGTGTAGACCACGCCCATATTGATGTTCAGGCCGTCCATCGGGCTCGATGACACTTCCAGTTCCGCACCTTGGCTGATCACTTCCGGCACGTTTTGCGTGATGAAGTTGAAGCCGTTGAAGTTGTTGGACTGGTAGTCGTGGATCTGTTGGTAGAACGCCGCCAGGTTGAGCGTCGTCGTGCCGCCCAGGATCGTCGACTTGAGGCCGAGTTCGTAAGCGTCGGTGAATTCGGCGCCGAACTCGAGATCGTCGGCGCAGACGCGGCCGCGGAGGCCCGGTCCAACTGGCGTGGCGCAGGTCGTGCCTGCGACGGTCGCCGGCGTTACCGAGAAGCCCGAACGGTCCACGTTCCAGCCGCCCGCCTTGTAGCCGCGCGAGTAGCCGCCATAGATCATCAGGTCGTCGTTCAGGTGATAGGCGAGCGAGATCGTGCCCGTGACCTCGTTCTCTTCACTGTCGTCCGCCCATGCGCCGTTGGAGATCGAGTTGACCGCAGGGTTGCAGGCGAAGTTCATCGGCGTCGAGAGCCCGACATTCTGCAGCAGGGTCACCAGACCCGTCGGGCCGATGATGCCGCTGGTGGCGGTTTCCATCTGCTGCAGCGATGAGCACGAGGCGCCGTTGGCGAACAGATCCGCCGTCAGGTCCTTGGTCTCGTGGTTGTAGCGCGCGCCAACCGTGAGCACGAGGTCAGGCGAGATGCTGTATTCGTTGTGCGTGAACAGCGCCAAGCTCTGCGTCTCGACTTGCCAATTGTCGTTCTGCTGGCCGGTGCCGCTGGCGTTCGGCAGCAGGTAGCCGCCGTTGACGCTGTTGACGGCGGCGAGCATCGGCGCCTGCGCCGGGGCCGGCAGCAGGGCCACTGCGCACTGGAACAGCGAGGGCGCGGCAGTGAAGTTGTAGAGTTCGCAACCCGGCGCGCCGAACACCGGCGCGGTGCCGCCGATGGTCACGACGTTGGTGAACAGGCTCGATTGCGCGCCGATGCGGATGCGGTCGGTGGTGCGCAGGGTTTCGTCGCCGTAGAACACGCCGACCAGCCAGTCGAGATTCCCGGCCTCACCTTGCAGGCGGATTTCCTGGGTGAAGTTGTCGAAGCCGACGCTCAGGCCATCGCGATAGGCGATGTCGATCAGGTTGAAGTCGACGTCCTGGTCGCGCACGGCCTTCCAGCTGCGCTGCGAGGTGATCGACGTCAGATTGACGCCGCCGAGGTCCCAGTCGAGCTGTGCGGAGATGCCGAATTCCTCGGCCGCTTCGCCGTAGCCACGACCCGGCGTCACGGTCATGCCGCGACCTTCGATATCGATCGCCGGCGTGCCGGCGCCTGCTGTCAGGAGCGAGATCGCGCCTTGAGTCGCGCCGTAGAAGATCGGTGTGGTGCCGCAGCAGACTTCGTCGGTCTCGCTTGCGTCCACAATCACGCGCAGCGAGGCGTCATCCGAAATGTCCCACAGCGCTTGCGCGCGGCCCGACCAACGCTCGGTGGTGTTGATATCGTCGCCCGAGATCAAGTCGGTGATGTAGCCTTCGCGCTCGCGGATCGAGCCATCGACACGGAGAGCGAAGGTATCGCTCACGGGCACGTTCACGCCTGCGCGCATGCCGTACTCTTCGAGGTCTTCGATCCCGAACAGGCTCTCAATGTACATGCCCGGCTCGAATTCCGGGCTTTGCGTCACGACGCTGATGGCGCCGGCCGAGGTGTTGCGGCCGAACAGCGTGCCTTGCGGGCCGCGCAGAACTTCGACGCGCACCAGGTCAGGCAGGTCGGCCAGGGCGGCGCCGGCGCGGGAGCGATACACGCCGTCGATGAAGATGCCGACGGCGGCTTCGAAGCCGGGGTTGTCGGAGCCGGTGCCGATGCCGCGGATGCGCGCGATCGTGCCCGATGAATTCGATTGGCCGGAGCCCATTTGCAGCGACGGCGCGACTTGCGTCACGTCGCGCAGGTCTTGCACGCCCGAGTTCGCCAGCGTCTCTCCGCCAATGGCGGTCACCGCCAGCGGGACGTCCTGGATCGCCGCCGCGCGACCGGTGGCCGTCACGACGATTTCGTCGGACACCTCGTCGTCCTGCGCCATGGCGGGCGTCATCGCGCCCATCGCGGCCAGCGAAGCGCCGCCCAGCAGAATCCAATTCAATTTTGACTTTGTGCTCATCAGCCGTCCTCCCAGAGCTCAGGTGCGCCTTCTCCGAGCGACCCGAGCGTAAACTCGGCATGTCGGGTTGGCGGGCGGGACTCCCCCCGCGCCCTACCTGACCGTCGGTGCTATAGCAGGCAGGCGACGGGGGTGTGTCAACCGACGCGAACTGTATAACTTGACGCCCGCGTCATACGGCTTCGGCCTGCGGCGCGGCTGCCACAGTGTCGCAGGGGGAAGGGGTGGTTCGGGCCTATTTTTCGGGCGCCTGAACCGCCTTTTCTCATGCTGCGGGCGCTCACTATGTATCGGATACGTAACGATGATTCGGGCTGGCGCCAGTGGGAGGCGGCATGGGTGAAGCGGCGTTGGTCTTGTTTTCCGCCGGCCAAGATTCGGCGACGTGCTTGGCCTGGGCGCTGGCGCGTTACGAGCGCGTCGAGACCATCGGGTTCGACTACGGCCAGCGCCACGCCGTTGAACTGAGCCAGCGCGGACCGCTGCGTGAAAGGATCGCTTCACTCAACCCGGAATGGGCGCGCGCGCTCGGCGCGGACCAACTTGTTGATCTTTCGGGCTACGGCGCGCTGGCCGAAAGCGCGCTGACGGCTGATCGCGCGATCGAGATGGCGGCTGACGGCCTGCCGACGACCTTCGTCCCGGGCCGCAATCTGGTTTTCCTCGCCGTCGCCGCCGCGCATGCCTATCGGCGAGGGATCGATGTCCTCGTCGGCGGCATGTGCGAGACGGATTATTCCGGCTACCCGGATTGTCGGCGCGAGGCGCTGGACGCGATGCAAGGCGCATTGACGCTTGGTCTCGCGCGTCCGTCGCTGCGCATCGAAACGCCGCTCATGCATCTCACAAAAGGCGCCACGTGGTCGCTAGCGCGCGAACTCGGCCGCGCAGCGCTGGTTGAGACGATCCTCGAGCACAGCCACACCTGCTACGAGGGCGACCGCGCCACGCGCCACGCCTGGGGCTATGGCTGCGCACGCTGCCCCGCATGCGAACTCCGCGCCAATGGTTGGGCGAAGTTCATAAGCGGCTAGCGCCGCCTAGTGTGCAGCGTGCTCCACATACGCGTCGGCGACGCGGTTGGCGAAGATGCGAATGGCGCGCTGGGCTTCGGTCCAAGTCGTGGCTGCGCCGTGGATGTCTTCGAGGCTGTGATTGTACCGGCGCGTCGTCACTTCAGTCAGCACGTTGCCGCTCGCGCCGCGCAGAACCGCGCGCAGTTCGGCGCCGCCGATCGAAATCGACCGCGTGGCGTCGAGGCTTGGTTGATCAACCAATTGCTGGAACGTGGGCCGGTTGGGGGCGGCGTCGACGATCGAAATCTCAACGGTCACAGGCGCGCCAGCGCCAACCGTCGCGCCTTGCTCTGCGAGCGCTGCGCTGACCGCTTCGGCAACGGCTGTGCGCAGATACTCGCCTTCGCGTGCGCCGAGGTCGTCGTTCAGCTCTTCTTGGAATTCAGGCGAGAAAGAAATCGGCGCCAGCGATACCGGCCCCGCCGATGCGGCGCTCGCAAACGCCAGGGCGGCTGCACCGACTAGCCAAGCTGAAACGCGCATAGGGCCATCTCCATTCGAGCGATGATGTCACACGAAATATGGGGCCGTTTGCGCACGCACGCCATTCACGTTCCCGTCACAGCGATGGGCGGTTTACGCCTCAATCGTCGTCGTCTTCATCTTCGTCATCGTCATCGCCGGGCAGCACCGCACCGACGACCGCGCCGGTTGTTTTGACGCCTGTCTCGACCACGGCGCCAGTCACGCCAATGGCCGCGCCTGCTATGGCGCCCGCCACGCAGCCGCTCAGCGGCAACATCAACAGCAAAGCCGCAAGCGCAAACTTCATGACTCTATCCCCGCAAATCGCGCGGCGCGGACGGTGCGCGTTGTGACGACCGCACGCAAGCGCTGCGCGCAGTTCAGGCCGACCAGCGCGTGTCGTCGATATCGAAGGTATCGGCTGCGCCGCCGCTCACGCCATCGCTAGCGCGGCGAAACGGGCCGGCAAAGTCGGGCGACTGGCCATGGCGGCGATCAGGGCCGAAGAACTCACCGGCGCGGATGAAGGGGCGAGGATCGGTCAGCGCGCTGGAAATCCGTTCGAACAACAGGCGCGCGCTGATCGGCTTTTTCACAAAGCCGGAAACGCCTGCGTCGCGCGCCGCGGCGACCCGCGAGGCCTCCGTGTGCGCGGTCAGCATCAGGATTGGGGCGTAAGGATTGGGGCTGTCATGGGCGGTGCGCACCATCCGCGTGAACGCCAGCCCATCGATCGGCGCCATCTTCCAATCAAGCACTACAAGATCGATCGGCGTGGCGCGCATCACATCCAACGCCGCCGCCGCCGTTTCGGCTTCGGTGACCTGGACGATGCTGCCGGCGCGCAACAGGCAGCGCACCAGGAAGCGCATCTGCTGGTTGTCATCGACCACCAGGACGTGGATGTCGCTCAGCGACGTCAAAGCTGCTCCCCGTTTACCCTCCCCAGAGAGCGCTCAAACGGCAAACGATCGGTAAATTTTCGGTCCGCCCAAGAAAAAACCAACCCAATTTGAGTAATGCCGCCGTTGGCGGAGAATTTTCACCTCCAGTGTACTATTTGCCTGCGCAAAGACGCGGTGCTTCATCTTAGGGCGCGTCGACCAAAACAATTTCCGCGTCCTCGCCGGCTTCGATGTGGATCGCGTCTTCTTCGAGAATTGCGGCGCCATCGCGCGCGCCAAGCTCGACGCCGTTCACGTTCGCCTTCCCCTTGGCCAGCGCAAGGTAAGCGTGACGGCCTTGCGCGAGCGGATACGAGACCGTCTGGCCGCGCGTGAGCGTCGCCGCCAGTACGCGCGCGTCCTGGCGAATGGGCAGCGCGCCAGCGCTTTGATCGTCGGCATAGCCGGATGCGAGCGTTACAAGCGCGCCAGCCCGATCGCCCTTCGGAAACTTGGCTGCGCCCCAGAACGGCTTGCCGCCGCGCTCCTTCGGCACGATCCAGATTTGATAGATCGTCGTCGCTTCGTCTTCGAGATTGTATTCGGCGTGCGTAACGCCCGACCCCGCGCTCATCACCTGTACGTCGCCGGCTTCGGTGCGGCCTTTGTTGCCCATGGAGTCTTGATGCGTGATGGCGCCGGTGCGGACGTAGGTGATGATCTCCATGTCCGAATGTGGATGCGGCGGAAAGCCTGTCCGCGGCTGGATGGTGTCGTCGTTCCAGACACGCAGCGCGCCCCAGTGAACGCGCTCGGGATCGTGATAGCCGGAGAAGGAAAAATGGTAGCGTGCGGCCAGCCAGTCGGCGTCATGGCGGCCCAAGCTGTCGAACGGGCGTTTCTCGATCATCGGTCAAAATCCTCTTCGCCGACCAATGTGGCGCAATGCGACGCGCTCGCAAGGCACAGACCTGTCACCACGCGCCGCTTGACGTCGCGCGCCGCTATGCGATGCAACGCAGGCAGAGGGAGGCCAATAATGAAATTCGCTACACTCGCCGCGATCGGCGGCCTTTTCGCGCTTGCAGCATGCGGTCAGGCGGAAGCGCCGAAGGAAGAAGCGCCTGCCGCGCCGCAGAGCCTGATGGAGCAAGCTGAGAGGATGACCGCGGAGGCCGCGCCGGTCTTCGCCTATCAACAGCTCGCGGCGTATCAGAGCGCGCACCCAGATTCTCAGCCGCCGTGCCAAGCGGTGCGGTCAACCGAACGCATCGGCATTATTCCGGAGAACGTTGCGCCGGACAGCGTCTATGCCGCGCATATCGGTTCGGCGGTTTATTCGGTGCAATGCGGGCCGCAGCTGAGCGCCACGGCGTTCGACCCGCGTGAACACTGGCTTGTCGTGTTCGCGCCGAGCGCGATGGAAGCCACGGTCGTCAATTGCGCCAACGCCCGCGGCCAGGATCAGTGCCCGCGCGCAATCCCGACGGTCGCGGCCGCGACTCCGTAAGCAAGCGCGCGCCGGGTCGCTCGCGGCCCGGCGTCAGCGCGCCCGCGTAAAGCGCGCCAGTTCGCCATTGGCGCCGCTCAGCACCAGGACATCGCCATCGATGCTGGCAGTCTGGGTTTCTTCGAGCACGCGTAGGAAATGGCGCTCGATATCCATGATCGGCTGCTCACAAGCGCGACGCGTCGTGCCGATGGCGCCGAAGGTCATCGCCGGCGGTGCGCTCGTCACTTGCCCAAACCAATTGTTGCAGCCGGTGTTGCCGGTGGCGCGGTTCTCGGTGAACTCGATCGTGGGCGCATGCACGCCGCCAATAGTCGCGACCCAGCGCGAACCGGGTAGGGGGCTCTCTGTCGGCGCCACCGGGGCCTCCACCGTGTCGGCGCACGCCGCCAAGCCTAGCGCCGCCGCCAAAACCAAGTGCTTCAGCATCAGACCGGATCCCACGGAAACACGCTCGCGCTGGGGCCGGGGTCGGTATAGTTGGCCTTCATTGCCGGCAGCGCATGGGAGAGGATGCTGTCGGGGCTCCAACCTTCGAGCCGCGCCATGCCGCGCACTGGGCGCGGCTGGTTGAACAGGAAGATCTCGTTGCCGCGCACAGCGAAGACTTGGCCAGAGGTGTCCTTTGCGCCGTCAGCGCAGAGCGCCACCGCCATCTGCGCCACCTGATCGGCGCGCATCATTTTCTGAAAGCGTTCGACGCGCTGGGCGCTGGCTTCGTCTTTCACCGGGATCGAGGCGATCATGCGCGTCCACGCGAATGGCGCGATAATGTTGGAGCGCACGTTTTTGGAAACGTTCTCCATCGCCACAATGCGCGACAGACCCATGACGCCCAGCTTCGCCGCAGCGTAGTTGGCTTGGCCGATATTGCCGATGAGACCCGATGTAGAAGTGAAATGGACGTAGGCGCCGTCCTGCTGTTCGCGGAACAGTTCGATGGAAGCGCGCGTGACGTTGAAGGCGCCGTGCAGGTGCACGTCGATCACCGCTTTCCAATCCTCGGGCGGCATTTTGTGGAACATGCCATCGCGCAAAATGCCGGCGGGATTGATGATGGCGTGGAGGCCGCCGAATTCCTTCTTGGCCTGCTCCACCATGGCGGCGACGGCGTCATAGTCGGCGACGCTATCGGAATTGAACGCAGCCTTGCCGCCAGCGGCGCGGATTTCCTTCGCCACCTCTTCGGCCGGGCCTGCTGAGCCCGCATCCGTGCCTTTCAGGCCGCCGCCCAGATCGTTGACGAGAACCGCGGCGCCCTCGCGAGCCGCTAACAGTGCGCATTCCTTGCCAATGCCGTTGCCGCCGCCCGTGACGATGACGACCTTTCCGCTAAGCACGCCCATCTCATTCCTCCGTATCAGCGCCGGTCTAGCGCCGCGCCGGAATAGGGCAAGAGGCCGGCGGCTGAGTTACCCTGCGTAGGCGCGCACGATCGCGTTCAGGAACTCGCGCCCGCGATAAAGCGAGTCCACGCGGATTTTCTCATTCAGGCCGTGTGCGTTGCCTTCGCCGGGCACCGAGAACATGCCGCTCATGCCATAAGTGGGGATGCCGGCATTGTTGAGGAAACGCCCGTCTGTGGCGCCCGCCGTCATCATCGGCACGATGGGAACGCCTGGCCACAAGTGCTCAACGACGCGCTCCAAGGGCTCCATGATCTGCGGCGTAAGCTGGGGCGGACGCGAGCCTTCGCGTCGGCGCACGATGTCCACGGCGATTTGCGGGTCGTTCAGCACGCGCTGCAGTTCGGCCTGAATTTCCTCCGGCGTATGGCCTTGCAACACGCGGCAGGAGAGCGTCGCCGTCGCGCGTTGCGGCAGCGCGTTCGGCGCGTGGCCGGCCTCGAATTGGGTGGCGACGCACGTCGTCCGCATCATGGCGTTGAACGAGGCGTCGCGCGCCAGCATCGCCTGTGCGGCCGCGTCGTTTGGATCACGCGCGAGGGCTGTCATCGCTGCGCCCATGTCGCCGCCGACGATCGGCGCCATGCGCTCGAAGAAGGCGCGCGTCACCGGATTGAGCTCAACCGGAAACTGAAACGCTGCGAGCCGCCCCATGCCGGCGCTCAGGCGGTAGATGGCGTTCTCCGGCACAGGGCGCGACGAATGCCCGCCCGGATTGGTCACGGTGAGCGTGAACACCTGGTGGATTTTTTCACCGGCCTGAATGTTGAACGCAACGGGCCGGCCATCCGGCGCCAGAATGCCGCCGGCGCCTTCATTGATGGCGAAATCGGCGGCCATCCAGTCGCGATGATGTTCGAGCAAGTATTGCACGCCATTGACGCGGTTCGATGTCTCTTCGCCGCAGGTGAGCGCCATGCGGATGGTGCGGCGCGGGCGATAATTCTCGCGCCGCATGTTGATCATCATGTCGACGAAGACCGCCGCCATGGCTTTGTCATCGGCGCTGCCGCGGCCGTAGAAGAAGCCGTTCTCCTCAACCAACGTGAACGGATCGCGCTCCCAATCCTCGCGCCGCGCATCGACGACATCGATGTGCGCCAACAGCAGCAGCGCCCGCTGGCGCGACGATCCGCGCAGCACCGCGACCACATTGCCGTCGTCTGGCCGGCCTTCGGGAACGATCACTTGCGCTTCGGCTTCGGAATATCCCGCCGTGCGCAACCGGTTGAGCACGGTTTCGGCGACGCGCGTGCATGAGCCGGTGGTGGGCGAAGAGTCGATCTCGACCATCTCCTCGTAGATGGTGCGAAACTCACGCTGGTCTGGCGAAAGCTCCTGCGCGTGCGCGCCGCCAGCGATCGCGGCGATCGCCGCCGCCATAATCCAAGCCCGCATGCGCGCCCCCTTTCAAATCCAGCGCCGCACGCGCTTGCAATAGGCGTCGAATTGTTCGCCGAATTGGCGGCGCATCTTCGCTTCCTCGAATGGAATGAAGACGAAATTGGCGACCGCCCACATGAGCAGGGGCGCCAGCATCATCGCAGGCCTGCCCATCCACAACGCGCCGCCGACGCAGAACAGCGTCATCGCCAGATACATCGGATTGCGGGTCAGCGCGAAAACGCCGCCGCTGACCAATGCGTTGTTTGTGGGCGAGTTGGGCAAAAGCTGCGTGTTGGCGAGCCTGAATTGCACCATCGCGGCAAGCAGAATGGCGAGCGCCAGCACGATCACGATCAGCCCGGCAGGACGCGTCTGCCAGACGGGCAGATCGCGCAAGCCCGGCAGCAGGCTTAAGCCGTACGTCGCCGCGAGCAGCACGAGCGCCCATAGCGGCGGCGGCACATGCCGCATCAGTGTTGGCTCTTGGGCAACCGCACGACGAGGCCGTCAAGCGCCTCGCTGACCTTGATCTGGCAGGAGAGGCGCGAGTTCGGCTCAACATCGTTGGCGAAGTCGAGCATGGATTGCTCCATCGAGCCGGCCTCGCCGGTCTTATCGGTCCAGGCCGGATCGACATAGACATGGCAAGTGGCGCATGCGCACGCGCCGCCGCAATCGGCGTCGATGCCGGGCACGGCGTTTTTCACCGCGGTTTCCATCACCGTCTGCCCAACGGGCGCGTCGACGACGTGCTCCTTACCGGAATGCTCGATGTAGGTGATCTTCGGCATGTGTCCCTATCGGCTTTCGTAAGTCATTAACGCGCGCTGGCGACCAGCTCTTTCATCGGCTTCGATGTGTCTTCCAACACTGCGGGCGGCAATGTCCGTCCGGTTTGGATCAACATCTTGGCGCCCAGATATTCCGCCGGCTTGTTGACCGCATCGACCGCGATCAATTTCTCGCCCTTGTAATAGAACGCCGCAAACGCGCGGTCAGCCATGACGCCACGGAAAACCACGTGGTCATAGCCGTTGAACAGGCCAGCAATCTGCAGCTTGAGATCGTACTGGTCGGACCAGAACCATGGCGTTTCCGGCGCGATCTCCTTGCCGCCGGTGATCACGGCGGCGACAATCTTGGCGCCTTCGACGGCGTTGTGAACGCTTTCCAGCCGCGCGACGCGGTTGTCGTAGTGCGTCATCGGCCGCGCTGCGCAATCGCCAATGGCAAAAATGTGCGGATCGGCGGTTCGGCAGTGCGCGTCGGTGACGATGCCGTTTTCGACCTTCAGCCCGCATTGTTCGGCGAGCGCGACATCCGGCGTCACGCCGATGCCCGCAATCACGAGGTCAGCCGGCAATTCCGCGCCGTCCGTGAGCGCGACGCCGGTGACGTGCTCGCCGCCCTTGATGAGCGCCGGCTGGCCCCCCAGCACGAAGCGCACGCCGTGGCGAGTATGCTCGTCGAGGAAGAAGCCGGCGACCTCCGGACTCGTCACCCGCGCCAGCGGGCGGACGGCGGTCTCGATCACGGTGACTTCCAGGCCGCATTGCCGCGCCACAGCCGCGGCTTCCAGGCCGATATAGCCGGCGCCGATCACCACCAGCTTAGCGCCGGCTTTGAAATGCGGACGCACGGCGTCAGCGTCGGCGGCGGTGCGGAAAAGATAAGAGCCGTGCAGGTCGGCGCCGGCGAGGGGCAACTTGCGCGGCTTGGCGCCGGTCGCCAGCACCAGCGCGTCATACGGCAGCTCGCGCCCGCCTTCGACGCGCACCTTGCGGTTGGCGCGGTCGATCCACACCGCGCGCACGCGCTTCAGAAACGCGACGCGCTCGTCGGCATAGACGCTCTCCGGCCGCAACAGCAGCCGGTCCATGCTCAGGTCGCCCTTGAGATAAGCCTTCGAGAGCGGCGGGCGCTGATACGGGGCGGCCGGCTCTTCGCCGATCAGGGTGATCTCGCCCTCGAACCCGCCTTGGCGCAAACGCTGCGCCGTCTCGCCGCCAGCCTGGCCGGCGCCGATGATGATGACGCGGTTGATTTCGGTCGTGCTCACAGCGGCCTAGTGTTTGGGGCCAAGCAGCGTGAGGCGCAAGCGGGCCTTGATGCCGCGCTGCCCCTAGGCCAGCATTTCGCGTGATGAGCGCCTCGAACCCAGTTGATTCGCGCGACTTCGCGCTGCCCGATGTGGCGGCGACGCTGGCGCTCGGCCGCCGGCTCGGCGAGCGCCTGGAAGCGGGCGATGTGGTGTGCCTGTCCGGCAATCTGGGCGCCGGTAAAACCACGTTGGCGCGAGGGGCAATCGAGGCCTGGACCGGCGAGGCCGAGGAGGCGCCCAGTCCCACCTACACACTGGTCCAAACCTATGACGGCGCGCGTGGCGAACTCTGGCATGTCGATCTCTATCGCCTGAAGCGCCCGGACGATGCTTGGGAGCTAGGCCTGGAGGATGCGTTCGCCGACGCCGCCTGCCTGATCGAGTGGCCCGAGCGCCTGGAGGGGCAATTGCCGCGCGACCGCCTCGACATCGCCTTGAGCGCCGCCGAGGAGGGCCGCAACGCTGCGTTGACTGCGCATGGCGCATGGAGATCACGGCTTGGATCGATCTGAAGCGCTCGAGCGCCTGTTGGCGCAGACCGGCTTCGCCGGCGCGACGCGCACGCCATTGGCGGGCGATGCGTCGACGCGCCGCTATGAGCGGCTCCATCTCGACGGCCGCCGCGCCATGTTGATGGACGCGCCTAAGAGCGCCGAGAGCGCCCCGTGTCCACCTGGTGCCACTGTCGCCGAGCGGCGCCAGCTCGGGTGGAACGCCATGTCACGGCTGGCGGCGTCGCGCGTTGAGGCGTTCGTCGCCGTCGCGGCTTATCTCGACAGCATCGGCCTTGCCCCGCCGGCGATTTATGGCGCCGATTGCGAGGCGGGTTACGCGATCCTCGAAGACCTGGGCGACGATCTCTTCGCCAATGTCATTCCGCGGGGCGCCGATGAGATCGCGCTCTACCAGGAAGCAGCGCGCGTGCTCGCGCATGTGCACCAGGCGCCGCCGGCGCCATCGAAGCTCGAAGGCGCTGACAACGCCGCTTGGCCGCTGCTCGATTACGACGCCCTGGCGCTGGAAGTGAACGCCGATCTGTTCGTCGAATGGCTGCCCCGCGCAGCGGAGGTGCATATCGACGATGCGGCCCGCGCGCGCTGGGAGAAGGTGCGCGACAGCTTGATCGTGAAGGCGGTCGGCTTCCCGCGCGTCTTCACAATTCGCGACTATCACGCCGAAAACCTGCTCTGGCTGCCGGAGCGAGAAGGCGTGCGCCGGGTTGGATTGCTCGATTTCCAGGATGCGCTGCGGGGTTGGCGCGGTTGGGACCTGTCGATGCTGCTGCATGACGCGCGCCGCGATGTCAGCCCCGCCGCACACAAAGCAACGCTGCGCGCCTACCTCGACGCGATGGGCGTATCCGAAGCTGAAATCCAGCGTGAGCTTTGTGTCCTTGGCGCGCTCAACACGATGCGTATTCTGGGCTTGTTCGCGCGCTTGGCCGGCCGCGACGGCAAACAGCGTTATCTCGCCTTCATGCCGCGCATGTGGGGACACCTGTCACGCACGCTTGAACATCCCGCGCTTGAGGAGGCGCGCGCTTTCGTCGAGAGCGTCGCGCGTCCATACTTGGAGAAGGCGGCGTGACGCCCGAAACCGCCATGGTGCTGGCCGCCGGCATGGGCACGCGCATGCGCCCGCTCACCGACGATCGCTGCAAGGCGCTGGTCACGGTGCGCGGCCGGGCGCTGATCGATCATGTGCTGGATCGGCTGGTGCAGGCCGGCGTGAAACGCGCCGTGGTCAACGTGCACGCGTTCGCCGATTTGCTCGAAGCGCATTTGCGCAAGCGCACTGACATCGAGATCGTGATTTCCGACGAGCGCGCGCAATTGATGGAAACAGGCGGCGGTGTCCGCCAAGCCCTGCCGCTCCTGGGTGACGCGCCGTTCGTGGTCTGCAACATCGACAGCGTCTGGGAAGAGCCTGCAGGTTCAGCCATCGCGCGCTTGGCGCGTGGCTACAACCGCGAAACCATGGGCGCTCGCCTGTTGCTCGCGGCCATGAGCGAGCAATTGGGTTATGACGGCGCCGGAGACTTCGTGGCCGAGCCGGACGGCCGCATCGTATTGCGTGGCGAACGGCCGAGCGCGCCTTGGGCCTATATGGGCGCGCAGATTGTCGATCCTCGCGTCGTCGCATCTGAACCACTTGAGCCGTTTTCCTTCATGCGCATCTGGAAGCGCTTGATCTCCGAGGGCAGGCTCTATGGCGCGCCGCTTGGCGGCTATTGGATGCATGTTGGCGATCCCGGCGCGCGCGCCGAGGCCGAAGCACGGTTGGCGGCGGCGGCGCCCGGCGCATGAGCCTTGGCCTGTTCGATGGTCCGGCGCCGCGTCTTCGCGCCGCGCCGGCCTCGGCGCCATTCCTCGACGTGCTCGCGGACGCGATGGTCAACGCGCTTGGCCAAAGCGAGCCGTTCGCGCTGTCCGATGCGCTGGTGCTGTTGCCGAACCGCCGCGCCACGCGTGGGCTGATGGATGCCTTTCAGCGTCGGCTGGGCGGGGCGGCATTGTTGCCATCGATCCGCCCGCTCGGCGATCCTCACGTCGATGACGACCCGGACGTCTGGGGCGCCGATCCGATCGCCGAAGGCATCTTGCCGCCGATCGAGCGCATGCGCCGGCGCCTGACGCTGGCGGCCCTTATTCGCGCGCGCGATAAAGCCGAGAACGGCGTCGAGGATGCGGCGCGGGCCATCGCCTTGGCCGACGAACTGGCAAAGCTCATGGACAGCGCCGCGACCGTCGATCGCGTTGCGTGGGAGCTGCTGCCGAAGCTGGTCGATGAGATTGAGTTGGCGCGACACTGGGCGTCGAGCGCACGCTTCTTGGAGATCGTCGCCACGTTCTGGCCTGCGCATTTGGGAGAGCAGGGGCAAAGTGATTTCGCCGCGCACGGCGCCAAGGTGCGGCGGGCCTTGGCCGAACGGTGGCGCAACGAGCAACCGACGCGCCCTATCATCATCGCCGGCTCCACCGGCTCGATCGCCACGACGCGCGAATTGATGCGCGTCGTGGCGGCGTTGCCGCGCGGCGTTGTCGTGCTGCCGGGACTCGATATCGACCTGGACGACAAGAGCTGGTCGCTGCTTGGCGACCAGCATCCCCAGCAGGTGCTGAAGGACACGCTGGCCGCGCTTGGCGTCGATCGGCGCGATATTCCGTTGCTGGCGGATGAGCCGGCGCAAGGGCGTGCGCGCCGCCTACTGATGCGCGAAGCATTGGCGCCAGCCGAGCAAACGGCTGACTGGCTCGCCCGCATCGACGCTGCCGGCGGCAAGGACTTCATCCGCGCCGGCAAGCAAAGTCTGCGGCTGATTGAGGCCGCGACTGAGGACGAAGAGGCGGGGGCCATCGCACTATTGCTGCGCGAGGCGGCGGAGGCGCCGAGCCGCTCCGCCGCGCTCGTGACCCCGGACGTCGGCCTTGCCCGACGTGTCGAAGCTAAGCTCGCGCGCTGGGGCATTGCGCCGGTGATTTCACACGGCCAGCCCTTGCGCGAAACCGACGCCGGCCGCCTCGTCGCATTGGTGTGCGAATTGGCGCGCGATCCTGGCGAACCTGTCGCGCTCGCCGCGCTGCTCAAGCATCCGCATGTGACGCTTGCGCCCGATGCGGACGCGCTGGCGAGTTTGGAGCATGAGGGTCTGCGCGGCGCGCGCCGTTACGAGACGCTGGCGGAATTGTCGGCGCTGGAAAAGCTCGCCAAGCTTGATCGCGCGCGCGCCATTGTCGCGCGCGTGCAAGCAACGCTGGCGCCGCTTGCAGAGGTGATGACGCGTGAGACGCTCACGCTCGCGGCTTTCGCCGATGCGCTCACCGAAGTCATGGAGACGGCGGCGCCCTCGATTTGGTCGAGCCGTGACGGCAACAACGCCTCTGACTTGCTGCGCGATGTGATCGCCCACGGCGGGGAACTCGGCGCCATGCCGACCTACGCCGCGCCGCGCGTGCTAATGCGCCTGATGGACGGGCGCGAGGTCCCGCCCGGCGCCGGTGGTGATCCGCGCATTGCGATCTGGGGTCCGCTCGAGGCGCGTTTGCAACGGCGCGACATGATGATTTTGGGCGGCCTCAATGAAGGCGTGTGGCCGGCGCCGCCAGGCGAAGATCCGTTCCTCTCGCGTGCTATGCGCGCCAAGCTCGGCCTACCTTCGCTCGACCAGCGCATCGGGCTCGCCGCCCACGATTTCGCGCAGCTGGCCAATGCCGAGGACGTTGTATTTACGCGCGCGCTTCGCCGCGAAGGCTCGCCAACACTGGCGTCACGTTGGCTGTGGCGGCTGCAAACGCTGGTGCACGGGGCGGAACAGAGTCTCGATCGCGCCGACACGCATATCGCTTGGGCGCGAGCCCTTGATGAGCCCGATGCGCCGATCGACATCAGCCATCCCCGCCCGAAGCCGCCTGTTGGACAGCGGCTGCGGCGCGTGAGCGTCACGCAAGTCGAGACGTTGATCCGCGATCCGTACGCGCTCTACGCGCGGCGCATACTGGGGCTGGAAGCGCTGAAGCCGATCGGCGCGCTGGCCGGGCCGGCTGAACGGGGCAATGCCGTGCATAAGGCCATCGAGCGCTTTGAGGACGGCGAAGATCACGCAGCGCTGATCGAATTGCTCGATCAGGAGCTGCGCCATTTCGGCATTCCGCCGGAGCGGCGCGCCGCTGAGCGTGCGCGCCTGATGGTGTCGGTGGATGCGCTGATCAAGTGGTTCGCCGAGCGACGCGCGCTTGGGGCGACGGTGTATCGCGAGAAAAAAGGCGTCCTCGACGTCGATGGCGTCGAGCTGTCGGGCATTGCCGACCGCATCGAGATCGGACCCGGGCACGTCGCCATTCTCGATTTCAAGACTGGCGTTCCAGCAACGCAGAAGCAGGTCGAATCCGGCCTCGCACCGCAGCTGCCGCTGGAAGCGGCAATGCTGGCGCGCGGCGTATTTGACGGCGTGCCGGCCGCGCAAACGACGGAGCTTGGCTATTGGCGTTTCGGCAATGCCGAGCCGACGCCGAAACCGCTCGCGCTTGACGCCATGGCCGAGGCCGACAAGGCGCTCACTGCGTTGAAAGGCCTGCTCGCGCGCTACGCGCAAGCCGATCAGCCGTTTCTCTCCAAGCCGCGCGTGCAGTTCATCAAGCCCTATGCCGATTACGATCAGCTGGCGCGGCGCAAGGAATGGGCGGATGCGGAGGGCGACGAATGAGTTCGCGCGCTCTCGACGCCGCCAACAAGAGTCAGCGGCTTGCCGCCGATCCAGCGACCTCGGTGTTCGTGACCGCCAATGCCGGCTCCGGCAAAACCAAAGTCCTGGTTGATCGCATTGCGCGGTTGTTGCTCGAAGGTTCGAAGCCATCGGCGTTTTTGTGCATCACCTACACCAAGGCCGCGGCCGCCGAGATGCAGCGGCGCCTGTTCGAGCGGTTGGGCGGTTGGTGCGTTGCGCCGGACGACAAACTCGCCGCCGATCTCGCAGCCCTCGGGGCCAACCCGACAGACCTGGGGAAGGCGCGCGCGCTGTTCGCACAAGCGCTGGAAACGCCTGGCGGCCTAAAGATTCAGACCATCCACGCGTTCTGTGAGCGGCTCTTGGCGCGCTTCCCGCTTGAAGCTGGCGTGCCGCCCGGATTCGACATTGCGGACGAAGCGCGCGCTGCGGCGCTGCTGGGGCAGGCGCGTGCCGATGCCGCGCTCTCGCGCGATGCGCCGCTTGAGGCGTTTCGGCGTTTCGCGGCAAAGCTAAGCGGCGATGCTTTGAGCGCGCTGATGGATCGGCTGGCGCTGCGGCGCGCCGATTTCCACCGCTTCGCGTCCATTCATCAGGGGCCGATCTTCGCCGAGGCGGCGATCAAGAACCGCCACGGCGTTCGACAAGGCGCCGATGCGTATGCGGCGGGTGTGATTGCGGGCGTGGACTGGAACGGTCTGCGCCAAGCAGCGGCTGCGTTGAGCGCCTCCTCCGCCAACAACCAGAAGACCGCTGCGCGCATCAACGCTGCGCTTGACGCGCACGACGGCGCCGCGACCGCGCGAGCGACTTGCGAATACGTCTTGCGTATTGCGTTGAAGGAGGACGGCGAGCCCTACGGTGCGCTGGTCACCGCTTCCTTTGCCGCCCAGCAACCGTGGCTCGCCCGCGTGCTCGACCCGGTTGCGGACATCGCCGTTGAAGCGCGCGCCAAGCTCAACGCCATCGAGCGCGCCGAGGACGCCGCCGCTGCGCTCGCGCTCGCGCTCAAGCTCGATCAGGCGTACGCGGAGGCAAAGGCGCGTGCCGGCGCACTCGACTTCGACGATTTGATTAAACACGCTCAAACGCTGTTGCGCCGTTCGGAAGCCGCGCCCTGGGTGCTATACAAGCTTGATGGCGGCCTCGACCACATTCTGATCGATGAAGGCCAGGACACCAGTCCGACGCAGTGGGAATTGG
>JBFWYC010000030.1:0-51488 GCA_050186805.1 Hyphomonadaceae bacterium | reverse complement strand
CTACTTTCCGGACCCGGACCTGCTGCCGCTTGAGCTGGATGAGGCCTGGATTGCCGAGATCAAAGCTTCACTTCCGGAATTGCCAGACGCGAAGAAGAAGCGCTTCGCCGCCGAATATGGCCTCACCCCGTATGACGCCGGCGTGCTTGCCGGCGATAGCGACGCCGCGGCGTACTTCGAGACCGTCGCCAAGGGGCGCGACGGCAAGCTCGCGGCGAATTGGGTGACGCAAGAACTGTTCGGCGCGCTCAACAAGAAGGGCCTCCAACTGGCGGCCTCACCGGTGAAGGCCGACGCGCTGGGGGCGCTGCTCGATCTGATGAAGGACGGCACCATCAACGGCAAGATCGCCAAGGACGTCTTCGCCAAGATGCTCGAAACGGGCGATGCACCTGGCGCGATTGTCGAGCGCGACGGCCTGAAGCAAGTCACCGACACAGGCGCGATCGAAAAGGCCATCGACGATCTGATGGCAGCCAACGCCGACAAAGTCGCCGACGTGCAGAAGAACCCGAAGGTGTTCGGCTGGTGGGTCGGTCAGACGATGAAGGCGACAGGCGGGAAGGCCAATCCGGCTGTGGTGAACGAGATACTGAAGAAGAAACTTGGTGTCTAATTTCCTTGCGCGTGAACACATCACGGAGGCATTGCGCTTCTGGGAGGTTGGGCGCGGGTACTACAACCTCATTCTGGTCGTCGTCTCCGCAATCACGGCGATTCTTGCGGGCTACCAGTGGTCCGACTGGTCCTGGCTGACGCCGTGGTTGCTCATCCTTGGGCTGTTCGCCAATTTGCTTTATTGCGCCGCCTATCCGGTGGATCTGCTGGTGCAAGCATCCGATCTGCGCGCGCTCTGGCGCACGCTTCGGTACGCGCTCTGGCTTATGGGCACGATCTCGGCCAGCCTGTTAGCGGTGCTGGCGCTCGCTGGCGTTCACTTCATCTGAGATGGAGCGCCTCTTCTCCTACGGCACGCTGCAGCAGGAGAACGTGCAGATCGCGACGTTCGGACGTCTACTCAAAGGCGCGCCGGATGCGCTCGTAGGTTTCAGGCAAGAGCTTGTCGAGATCACCGATCCCGACGTGCTGGCTAAGAGCGGCGAACGCTTCCATCCGATCGTCAGCCGTTCCGGCAACGACGCGGACCACGTCTCCGGCATGGTGTTCGAGATCACCGCTCGAGAGCTGGCGGCTGCGGACGAGTACGAAGTTGACGACTACGTGCGCGTCGAAGCGCCGCTCGCGTCAGGCTTGAGCGCCTGGGTTTACGTCAAGCGCTAGAGTGCGCGCGCCGTTACCGGCGTATAGCGGGCGACATGGCCGGCCGCGCCGATCACGACGGGTGCGTTCAGTTCTAAGCGCAGATGCGCCTCAAATGCGCCGGCGTGCAGCGAGGCGATCCGATCGCCGCCCGGAATGAAGGCCTGCATCATCACGCACAGCCACATATAGACCAGCATCGGCGTCTCCCACGCTTTTTCGCGGCAAGACATTCCGGTGCTTTTGGTTGCGCGTGCGTTAACGCAAAGAACCGCCCCAGAGGCGGGGGGACCTCTGGGGCGGGTATTAGACGTGATTGTCGGGCAAGGGAGGGTTAGTTGCCCGCCAGGATCACGCCCAGGATAACGCCGGTGGCGATGCCGACGAGGAGGTAGTCGCCGCGATCGTCGCGGACATAATGGTAGCCGCGCGGGGGCTGACGCAGGCGGTGATAGCGCCAGTCAACGGCGTGATAGTTGTCGCGATAGTAGCGCGGCAGGCGGTCGCCACGGCGCCAAGAGCGATAGCCGTAATCGGCATAGTCGCGATAGGCTACAGGCGGCGGGCCGTAATACCATTGGCCACGATAGGTGTAGCCATTGTACCGGCTGCGATCCCAATGCCGCTGGTCGCGGCGGCCTTCACGATAGGAGCGGCGGTTGTCGCGGCGGTCATCCCAATCGCGGTCGCGGCGGCCGTCGCGATCCCAATCGCGATCACGGTCGCGGCGGTGATCGCCACGATGTTGGGCGGCGGCTTCCGTCGACACTGCCAGCGGGGCCGCAAAAGTGGCTGCAGCAAGGGCAGCCATAGCGAGGCGTTTCATAACGAGGTCTCCTTCCTGCTTCCCTTTGAACGGCTCCGTCCAAGGAAAGGTCCCTCTTCACCGCTGACTGTGGCGCCCTGTGACTGAACCTCGACTGAATGAATCGCCGGAACTGTCTTCAGTTTGTGTACGGATTTGTCATGCCGGCGGCGCGCAATACCTTGGCGCGACTTCGAAACCCTTAGGGAGAGCACTCACGTCTTCGTGAAATCTGTGTGTGACTTTGCTTGCCTTCGCGGACACTGGCGCGCGCGCGCAATCATCACCATTTTGATCAGGAGCAAAACAGGGGCGGCCGCCGATGAGCACACCGATCGAACTCTATTTCTGGCCGACGCCGAATGGCTGGAAAATTTCGATCGCGCTGGAAGAGATGGGGCTGCCGTATGAATTGAAGGCCGTGAATATCGGCCGCGGCGAGCAGTTCACGTCGAAGTTCCTCAAGATTTCGCCGAACAATCGCATGCCCGCGATCGTCGACCCCGAAGGTCCGGGCGGTGCGCCCATCTCCGTATTCGAGTCCGGCGCCATCTTGCAGTATCTCGGTCGCAAGAGCGGCCAATTCTATCCAAGCGACGAACGCGCGCGCGTCGACGTCGATCAATGGTTGTTTTGGCAGATGGGCGGGCTCGGGCCGATGGCGGGGCAAGCCAGCCACTTCATCAACTACGCGCCGAAGCTCGTCGATGATCCCGCGCTGATCGAGTACGGCCGTGCGCGCTACGTGAACGAGCTCAATCGGCTGTGCGGCGTGATGGAACGCAAGCTCGTGGACTCGCCGTATCTCGCGGGCGACTATTCCATCGCGGACATGGCGTCATGGCCATGGGCGCGCATCGCCCACAAGCTCGGCCAGAGCTTCGATGATTTCCCGAAGTTGAAGGATTGGGTCGACCGCATCTATGAACGGCCTGCCGTTCAGCGCGCCTTGAAGGCTGGCGACGAGCTGCGTCAAAAGCAAGAATTGAGTAAGGATCAAGTGCGCGACATGGCGAAATCCTTGTTCGGCCAAACTGCGGCTTCGGTGAATGCGCAAAAATCAAAACAAGGCTGACGCCGCTTAAGCTTATCGCAATTTATGCATGACATTGATCCATCCCGACGGCGCGAAAAATGCACGTCAGTGGGGTGGAGCGCACATGGCTAGAGCCAGGCGTTCCCAATTGGACCAAGGGAGCGGCCTGTTATGGCGTTTACAGATTCTGAAATCGCGGAAGCGCACGAAGCCGTGCGTCGCGATGGCGACAGCGACAATCTCTACAAGCTCGGCCTGATCTATTCGACCGGCCAAGAGCTCGATCTCGTGCAAGCGCACATGTGGTTCAACCTGGCCGCCGTGCGCGGTTCGGAAGCGGCGAAGGAATGCCGCCGCGAGTTGGCCGACATGATGTCGAAAGACGAGATCGCCCAGGCCCAGCGCAGCGCGCGCGAGTGGCTGAGCGTGAAGCATCACTGACGCCCGCGCTCTCGTTGGGAGGGGCGGTTCGGCAGATGCGAAGACTCTCGGTCAAGTTTGGCGGACGACGCTTACGCATGCGCCGGCGTCGACGCGACGACGAGTGGTTGTTGGCATTCGCCTTTATAGGGCTCCTGTCGATGGGGCTGATCACGCTTGCGCTGGTCGAGGGACTCGTCGTCTCCCCAGGGCTATACAATGCGCTTGCAGCTTTGGCTCTCTGCTTATGTCTAGGCGCGCCGTCGCCGGTGCGGCGCTATGTATGGCACACATTCGCAAATCATGTCGGTGTCGAGCCTCCCATGACTATCGCCTCAGCGCGTGTCATTGATGGCGATACGATTGAGGATTGCGCCACTGGCATCCGGTATCGGCTAGCGAATATCGATGCGCCAGAAACAGGCGACAACGCCAAGTGCTTTCACGAGCGCCAGCGTGGGGAAATCGCGCGCAATGTAGCGGTGGGCCTCATCGACGCGGCGGAGACCGTACAAGTTCGGAGAACCTATCGGACCGACCAATTTGGTCGGCGCGTGGCGTTTGTCCTGGTCGACGGAAAAGATCTGGGACTCTTTCTCGTCGGCTGCGGACTGGCGCGCCCGTGGCGAGGGCAGCGTCGGAGATGGTGCGGCACAGATGGCGGCCTGGCGCGCATTGCTCGTGCTGGGCTGATGGCGCATCGTTGCGGTACTTGCCGCAACTGGCGGAATGACGGCTAATTATTCCGATCGCCGCGCAAGTCGTAGTAGAAACTGAATTGTACCGGCAGTGCGTCGCGCACGTATTGCTGCATGAACAAGTTCACTTGGCTGATGCGCGAGCGCGGCACGTAGACGACATCGTAGCGCTGCAGCGGCCGTGCGTCGGGAAAGCCGGCGCGCATGGCGCGCGTCGAGAGATCGACTTCGGTGACCTCGCTCATGCCGTTCGCGCGTGACATGACCAGGACGTCGCCGCGCCGCGCAGTGGGTAGGAAGCCGCCAGCCAAGGCGACAGCCTGGAATGCGTCGATCTGTGCCGGCATCTCATAAATCCCAGGGCGCGCGACTTCGCCGCCAACGAACACCTGGCGCGAGCCGTAAGAGCGCGGCGTCACGCTGAGCTCCGGCGTGCGCAGGTGCGGCGCGTAGGCGGCGATCAGCGTAGCCTGCAATTCGCTGGCGGTGAGATCGGCGGCGGGTGCCGCGCCAATCAGAGGCATGGCGATGCGTCCGTCGGGCCCCACCATCACGACGCGGCTTAGTTCTGGCGCCGAAAAGACCGTCACCTCGATCTCGTCTCCGGGATAGAAGCGATAGGCCGGCGTTTCCGCGGAATACGTCATCGCCGCTGGCGGTTGCGTTTCCTGGCTGCGCGCGAACGTGGCACATCCCGCAAAGCCAGTCGCGACAAGGACGGCCACTCCCGCGATCGCGTTGCGCATGAACGATCTCTCCAACCCTTTGTTAGGGCGCGACGGTTAACGGTCGCGCCACGCAGGCGATCTATGCGCGTGGGGTGGTGAATGATCGTTTACCAAATTCGCAGAAACTCCCGCGCCAGCGAGGAGTGCTGATGACGACGGGGACGGAAGCGCGCGCGCCGCGCGCCTGGTTCGGCTGGGCCGACGCGCCGCGGCTTAGCCTCGCGGATATCGTCGCCATGTTGTGGGCTGAGCGCGCCTTGGTGTTGAGCGTGGGCGCAGCGATTTGCGCGCTTGGCTTGGTCGCTGCGCTCTTGGCGCCGCGCGCCTACACGGCGCGGTCCGAACTGATCGTGCGCATGGGCGAAGAATATGTTTATCAGCCCACGGCGGGCGGCGCCGGCGCCGGCGCGACGCCTGAGATGCAGGCGGTCGTGAATGCCGAAATGCGCATGATCGGCTCCGGCGCGGTGGTGCGTGCGGCGATCGATGATATCGGCCTCGCCAACATCTATCCCGATATCGCTGCTTCCGGCGGCCCCGATGCGCGCAAGATGGCTGCGGCCGAACGCACGTTTGCGCAGCATCTCACGGTGGAAACAGCGCCGCAAACACCGTCCATCGGCCTCGCATTCACACACCGAAATCCAGAGACAGCAGCGCAAGCACTGAACGCGCTGGTGCGGCAATATCTCGAACATCGCCGCACCGTTCTGGTCGGCGGCGAGTTCGAAGCGCTGGCGGAGCAGAGCTCCGACATCACTGCGCGCGCCGCCGGCGCCAACGATGCGCTCGCTGCGTTCCTCACTGAGCATCAGATCGGCGATTTCGAGAGTGAATTGGCTGCGCTCGCCGCGCGCGCTGGCGTGATCGAAACGCAGGTCCTAGATGCTCAAACCGCGCGGCGCGAAGCGGAGGCGCGCGCCGCCGCGTTGCGGACCAGTCTTCAGAGCGAGCCTGAGCAAATAGAACTCTACTCGGAATCGGACGCACGACGTGAGCTTGTGGAAGCGCAAGTCGAGCGTGAGCAATTGTTGTCGCGCTACCAGCCGGACGCCATGCCGGTGCGCGAGGTCGACCGGCGCATCGCGCAGCTGCAAGCGTTCCTCGCCGGTGGCGATCCGCCCAGCATAACGCGTCGTGGCGTCAACCAAGTGCGCCAGGATGTGGCGAGCCAGCTTTATGGCATCGAGGCCGAAGAGCGGGCGCAGCGGGCGCGCGAGGCAGCGCTGTCGCAGCAGCGTGAGGAAGTGCGCACGCGTTTGCGCGCTATGCAGGCGCTTGAGCCGCAATTCCGGCAATTGCAGCGTCAGCGGACGATCCTTGAGACGAATGCCGGCAATTTCGCCACGCGCGCTGAAGAGGCGCGCGCGCGCAGTCAGATGCTGGGGCGCGCCACGGACAACATTACGCCGGTCGAGCAGGCCGCCGTGCCGACGCAGGGCAAGAGCCTGCGCTGGCCGATCATACTGCTGACGCTTTTGGTGGCGGCGGTCGCTGCGTTTGCGGCTGGCTTGTCGCG
Source organism: Hyphomonadaceae bacterium (assembly GCA_050186805.1). Taxonomy (GTDB): domain Bacteria; phylum Pseudomonadota; class Alphaproteobacteria; order Caulobacterales; family Aquidulcibacteraceae; genus Vitreimonas. The sequence continues at coordinate 45,022 of JBFWYC010000030.1, read as the reverse complement.
CGCCTTGCTTCGGCGCAGCTTTCCAACACCGTCGAGCGCCGCGCGGGCGCTGGATGTTCCCGTCCTAGCCGTCGTTCCGCGTGCGCGAACGGCCAAGCGCTCGCCCACGTCGAACGCCAAGCCTGCGCTCCGGCTGGTGGAGACGGGCGCATGAGCGCGCCTTTCCCCGTCGATGGATTGTTGTCGGCGCTCGCCGCACAGCCGCGAAAGTCGGCGGGTGATGGGCGCGCGATCATGCTTGTGTCGCCAGCGCGCAACGATGCGGTGACCGCGGCCGCCGCCGCTGTCGTCCAAGCGGCGCAGAAATCGACTTGGTATGCGATTGATCTCGACTTGAAGCGCAATGCGTTGGCGCGCGCACTGAGCGGAATCGAACCATTGGGGCCGAAGATCGACGGCGCTCTCAACGGCGCCTGCTTTTTCGCGGCGCGAGACGCTGGCGGGACCGTCCTCGCGCACAGCCCGGATGTATTCGCATTTCATCGCGTCGGGCGAAGCCGCGCCTATGCTGGCGTGTTCAACGTTCGCGCTTTGCCGAAGGGCGCCAAGGTGGTGGTTTCCTCGCGCGCGGACTATTGGAACGCTGCACGGCTCGGCGGCGCCAGTGTCGTGATCGAGGCGCCGTCGCTAGACCGCAGCCCGCTTGGATTGCGTGTGGCGCCGCACATGGACGGCGTAGTCCTCGTTGTCGGCGGTGAACCCGGCTCGGCGCCTGCCGCTATCGCTGCAAAGCAAGCGTTGGAGAACGCCGGCGCCAACGTCATGGGGCTGGTTTATGCGGGCGCCACCGCGCCAGTGATGGCGATCGAGCGCGCTTTGCGTCAGGCCGTTTGACGCGCCAGCGTTTGCCCGTAGAAGCGCTGCTCCAAAAACCACAGCACTTTGCCTGCGCCACGCGCCGCGCGGTCGAACAGCACCAGCGCTTTTTCACCCGAGCTCGCCAACACGACCACCCCAGCAAACCCGTACACGCCCGCTTGCGTGGCGCCGATGAGCATGTGGCGCGCGAGGGAAACGTAGTTGCGCCGGGCCCATGCGGTTTCCGACGGGCCCTGACCGTACGCGAAAGCGCGCTTGAAGCCGTGCGCCAGCTGGGTGCGCTCGGCGCCAAGATGTTCGATGACGACGGCTTCAGCCGCCCACGCGAAGGTGGCGCCGGCCTCGCGCCATGACGCGAACAGCGCATCGTCCTCGCCGCCAGTCTCGTTGGCGCGGGGGTCGAACGGCGCATCTTCATCGAATAGGCTGCGGGGTTGTAGCGAATTGCCGATGCCGTAGCTCTCGCGCGTCGGCCCGCTCTCGGCGCCGCCTTGGCGCGAATAGAGCCGCTCGAAAAACGTACCGTTGCGCGCATCGGCGCCGGCGCTCGCGCGCACCGGGCCGAACACGCTTTGTGCGCCGGTTGCGCGCCGTACAGCAATCAGTGACGCGAGCCAGCCCGGGAGAGCCTCCTCGTCGTCGTCAAGCCAAGCGATAAGGTCGCCGCGCGCCAGCTTCAAAGCTGCATTGCGCGCGTGGGCGACGCCAGGGCGCGGCTCGTGCGCATGTGTGAACGGAATTGCTGTTTCGGCTTGGATCGTAGCGAACGCCTCGCGCGCCGACCCCTCCGGCGAGTTATCGACCGCGATGAGCTCGAAATCTAACACACCCTCCTGGCCGAGGACGCTGCGCGCCGCGCGCAGGAACGAGGCGGGGCGCCTGAATGTCGGGATGATGACGCTGACGCGGATCACGAGAGCCGGCGCTCCAACGCTTGCGCCACCGGGAGAATCTCAACGCCCGCGGCGCGCGCGGCGGTGAGCAGCGCATCCAGGTCGTCGGCGCGCGTGCCATACGGCGAGGGCTTGTTCGAGAGGTCGTGGGTAAAGCAGATCATCCAGGCATTGCTCGCGGTTGCACGCGCCAACGCCGCGTGCGCGCGCTTCATCGCGCCTCGACCAAACAGCGGATAAGCTCGCAGCTGGGCGAGATCTACGGCGCCGACATTGAGCCCCGGCAACACGCCGCGCGCGCATGAGAATTGTGCGGGAAGCGCGCGCTTGAGGCGCAACGTTGTTTCGCCATACGGGTAGGCCAATGTGCGCGCGGGCTCGCGGCAGCCAATGCGCGCGATTGCGTCATAGTTTTCCGCCAGATCGTCCAGCGTGTCGCTCTCGCTGCGCCGGGCGCAGTCTTCGTGTGACGACGTGTGGCAGCCCACCTCGTGCCCGTCGGCGGCCAAGCGTCGCGCGTCGGTCGGCATGAACACGCGCCCACTCGGGCTCATCGAGCCCATGATGCCGGTGGCGGCGTAGAATGTGCCGCGCGCGCTGTGTTTCTCGAGGATCGCCGCGCCGTTCACCGCCGCGCTGACCGGGAAGTCATCGAAGCACACGGAAAGAACGGGTGCAGCAAAGCTGAGTTTGGCGGGACGCGCGGCGCGCCATTGGGTGAGGCGGCGGCGCGCTTTGCTGACTGGGTCGCGCGGCGGCGCGTAGGCGATGGCGACGCTCATTGCAGGTGCTCCGCGTAGTAGGTGATGCGGTAGAGCTTGAATGCGGTGCGGCGCACGAGCATGGGCGCGGCGCCCATTGGATCGCGCGCGAGCCAAGCCAGACCCTTGCGCAAGTGCCGCCGCGCCGGCGTACGGCGCAACACGCGCGCCAGCCGATGCGCGGCGAAGCGTGTCACCTTGCCAGGATGCTTGCGCGCAAGCCGGCCGAAGTTGGGTCCCGCCTCAGCGCTCTTGCGCAGCAGTGAGTCGATGCTGTCGAGCCCGACATGCGTGGCTGGATTCTCGATATGGAGAATCTCGGTGTGTTCGGCCACACGCAGCGCCCAATCCGTGTCCTCGAAACCCCAGCCGACGAAGCCATGGTCGAACGGGAAGCGCTCCAGGAACTCGCGGCGCACGAGCAGATTGGCGGAAGCGGTCGATTGTGCGGGCCTGCGCATCCGCCGCGCCGGCGGTTGGCAATCGGAGCGCTCGAACAAGCTGTAGTGAAACGCCGTTTCAGGCGTGCTCCTCGCGCGCGCCAGCGACAGGCCGCCGAACGCCACGTCCGGACGTTGCGTGTGGATGATGCCGCGCCAGATCGAAAGGAAATGCGTATCGTCCGGCGCCATGTCTGCGTCGAGGAAGAGCACGTAGTCGCCGCGCGCTTCCGCGATCAGGCGATTGCGCGCCATGCTGCGGCCGCGGTTTTCCTCCCAGACCACGATGCGCACCGGCGCGCCAAGCTTCTCCGCCGCGCGCATGACGCTCGACAGCAGTTCGGCCGAAGCGGAGCCATCGTCGAGGAGGACGAACTCCACGTCGTTTGGAACGTGCGCGAAGCGCGCGAGCAGATCCGAGGGATCGTAGCGATAGAATGGCGTCAGCACGCTCAGTCGCGGCGCCGCTGCGCCGGCGCCGATGCTGACGATACGCTCGTTGGGCGTGGTCAGCGCAAGAACTGGATGATCGATCTGCGTGGGAGCGGCGGCGATGGCGCGCTCGCGGCGCATCAAAGCCGACCACACGGCTGACGCTCGAACGCGCAGGCCGAAAATGTCGAGCGCGATGGCGGCGAGCGCGTAAGCGGCGCCGCCTGCCGTCACCTTGGCGACCAAACCGAGCGCATCCGGCATGGCGAGCACAGCGACAGCCATTGCAAGTGTGGCCGCGCCGATGCGCGCCAACGCGCCCATTGGCATGGGCAGCGCGATGAGATTGCGCCCAACCCAGCCCAGCAGCACAAAGCCGATGCAGGCGCTAATCGCTGCGGCCATCGCTGCGCCAACAGCGCCTTGGGTGGGTGCGAACCACAAGGTGAGCAAGATCTGAAATACGCCGGGGGCGGCGATCAAAGCTGCACGCAGGCCGGTGCGGCGCGTGAGCTGGAATGCTTCCGACCAATAGTAGAGCGTAAACCCGGAGAACAATCCGGCGACCGCAAGCCACGGCAACGCTTGCACTGTTTCCGCGCGCAGCGCCTGGCCAACCATGATGTCCGCCAGGGGTTGAGCGACGAGGATCAGTCCCACGCAGGCCGGCAGTACGATTGCGGCCAATGTGACAAACGCGTTGCCGGCAATTTCACGCGCAGCGTCCGGCCCTTTGTCTTCGTAGGTTGCAAAGACAAGCGGAGCGAAAGCCGCGCTGAGCCCCATGAACAAGAGGTCGAGCGGGCGTGCGAGCCCGAATGCTGCGGCGTAGGCGCCCATCGAAGCAGCGCCGGCCGCGGCGACGAGCACGATACGCGTGAGGGCTTGAACGCCGAGATCAATGGCCAGCGCAAGCGCCAGCGGCGCGCCATAGGCGGCGTAGTCCTTGGCGCGCGGCAGGTCCGGCGTTCCGCCCTTGGCGTTAGCGAAAAGGCGCGGAGCGTCGATGAGCGCGACCATTACGCCCGCCAGCAGCAGGCCCGAGAACGGGGCGGCCGCTCCAAGATCGAGCGTCATCAGGCAGGCAATGCCGCCAGCGAAGCCGACGACGACGTAAAGGGTCTCCAGCGTGGCGTAGCGCGTGAAGTCGAGGGCGGCGCGATCGCTTTCACGCGCGATGCGGGTGATGAAGCGGAGCACCGCTGCGCCTGCCGCGAACGCGGAGATAGCCGCGATTTGGTCATGCAGGCCAAACACGGCAAGCGTCGCGGCCGTCATGACCAGCACGCCCGCACCCAGGCCGAGCGCCAGTGCGCCGAGGGTTGCAAAGTGATCGGCGAGGCGCTTTTCGGCGCGCGCGGCGGCGAAGAAGCGAAATGCGGCGGCTTCCGCCCACGTGAAGACGATTGTGTGCGCGGCCATCGAGATCGACAGCGCCAGAGCGTAGCGGCCGAAATCCTCAGGGCTCATCAAGCGCGTGAATGCGGCGATCGCGCCAAACCCGATCAGGGCCTGGGCGATCTGGAGCGGCGCGAGAGAAAGAAGGCGGGTCATGCTCATCGTATGGCCATCCTGTCGCCCAGGAGAGCGGGCGCTGTACGCAGAAGGATTTGCAGGTCGAGCCAGAGCGACGCCTGCGCGACGTATTCCAGATCAAACTTGAGGCGGCGGCGAACGGCGGCCGGTGTTTCAATCGGGCCGCGCGAGCCGTTGATCTGAGCCCAGCCCGTGAGGCCCGGCTTAACGCGGTGGCGGTGCGCGTACTCAGCGACGATGTGTTCGAGGTCGCGCTCGGCGGCTTTCATTCCGATGGCGTGCGGACGCGGGCCCACCAGGCTCATGTCGCCGCGCAGAACGTTGATCAGCTGCGGCAGTTCATCCAGGCTGGTGATGCGCAGGAATTTGCCGAGACGCGTGACGCGCGGATCGTCCGAGCACACCTGGCGCAGCGGCGCATCCGGCTCATGACGCATGGTGCGGAACTTGAGCACCGTGATGACGCGGTTGTTAAAGCCGTGGCGGCGCTGGCGGTAAAGTGCGGGGCCCTTGCTGTCGAGCTTCACAGCCAGTGCGATCACCGCCATGGCCGGCGTGAAGAAGGCCAGCAGCAGCGAACCGAGTATGAGATCTTGCGCGCGCTTGACGAAGGCGCGGCGCCCGCTGTGCGGGCTGCCGGATACGCACGCGACCGCCGCACCGCCAAAGCGCTGCACCCGCGCGCCGCGAACGTTTTGGGTTTCGTAGTCGAGCAGCAGGTCGACGCGGTTCGGGATGAGGCGCAGACGCTCGATGATAGCGTGCACGCGCGCTTCGGCTTTCTGCGTCACGGTGATGACGATGCGATCGACGTGCGGGAGGCCCTGCCAGGCAAGCAGGTCGTCGATCGAACCGCCGACATGGATGGCGCCGATCTGCGCCGGTGCGCGCGAGAGGCGGTCATCGACGATAGCGACGACGCGCGCCTCGCCAGTTCGCTCGGCGCGTTTCACCAGTCGCTCTGCTGCGGGCGTTGCGCCAATGACGACGACGGTTTCGGCGAACAGCCCTTTGCGGTGGGCGGCATTGATCCACACCGCGAGCGCTGCATGGATCACCGCTAGAACCATAGCGGAGACTGGGATGATCGCGGCCAAAGCGGCGGCGGCGCGGGCGTCCGGCGCAAACAGGTTAGCGATGACGAGTCCCAGGATGGCGCCTAAGGTGAGGCCGCCAATGCCGTGCTCTGGTCGGATGCGCGCTGGCGTCGTGCGGTAGGCCTCGGTGAGCCAGAGGCCCGCTTTTAGGGCGGTGGCTGAGATCAGGAAGACAAGCGTCGCGCCAAGCGGTAATTGAGTCAGGCTCGCGCCCGCGCCCCACAGCGCCGCGAACTCCGCCGCTGCGAGGACCAACACCCAATCGATGGCTTGGATAAGCTGAATGGCCGCCGTCGGCTGGATGTGAGCGCCCCGACGGGGAAATTCCGCAAAGCCCGGGGTTTTGATCCGGACCGGTGCGGCGTCATTGGCAGGCGCCGCGTGCGGGCCAAGTTCGGCCCGATAGGCGGCGTCCGCCGCCTGCTGCCAATCGAACTCCGCCAGCGGGTCGATGCGGAGGCCAAACAGGGAAAACGCCGCCGCCAGCTCCGCCATGCGCTGGGCTTCCCGTTGAGCGTCACTGGCCGAATAGGTGGCTTCCACCGCTTCGGGCGCTGCGCCGAACTGGTCCAATTCGGCGCCGACGAGCTTCAAGGCGGCTGGTGACATGGGTGTTTTCGCCCTTGGGATGAGTTTCTTGGGGCTGGCTCGCGCAAAGCCGGCGCCAGTTAACCAAGGGTTGTGAAGCGGAAGGCGCCTTGCGGGCGGAGAGCGGCGCGGTTAAGCGGGTGACCCGCTGGAGACGTGGCCGAGTGGCTGAAGGCGGCGCCTTGCTAAGGCGTTGTACTCGAACAGGGTACCGAGGGTTCGAATCCCTCCGTCTCCGCCAGCCATAATCATATAATGCATTGAAATTACTGGGTAAAAGCCCGGATTTCCTCAACCGGTTTGGGATGTTTCCCCCAATCTTCCCCCACCTTCGGGGACGGCGCAGCCTTAGAGCGGGGCCAGCGCGACCCTTCAATAACCTGCACCGTCACCGGTCGCTGGGAGTGCAAGCGTTCACCGGGCACCTGGGCGCGCTGGTTCGCGGGGGACTCTAGGGGTAGTCTGCGGCGGCTTGGCTTCTTGGGAGTCGCGGCGATGCGCGCACTTCTGATCGTCGTTGTGCTTGCGGCGTGCGCGCCCGCGCCGCCCGAGCCTTACGTTCGCCTCGACCATGGCCCGAAAGTCCCGGTCATGCGTCACCTGTGCTCCGTCGATGGCTGGGAAGCGATCGAGTACGACGGCAACGAGTATCACATCGTGCCCACCGGCGAGCGCTGCGACTATGAGCGTTGGCGGGCGGGCGGTCGCGCCTACGACGAAGAATATCTGGCCTATGAGCGCTAGTCGGCCTCAGCGCGCCGGCGCCGCAACTGGGTGACCGCTGGTCGCCCAGGACGCGGCCCGGTGGCGTAGACGCGTGCCGAGCGCGTTAGCGACAGGCCAGCGCAAATCAGGCCGGATTTCCGCTATGTGCTCAATGGCGGTCATTGGTAATGAAGTGGCTGGCAGGCGATCATTGGCCCAAAGCGGACCTTGGCGCGTCGAACGGGTTTGAGCGATGATCCGCCGACATTCGGTGCTTGTGATGTTTGAGTTCTATCTCTGGCTAATGGTCGATGACGGCCCCCAGCATCATTGGGAGCCGATGCCATTTACGGAAGACGAGGATGAATTTTGGCGTGAGGAAGCTTGGCTTGAAGCTAAGCCGCAACGGCTTCGCGAGAAGCTAGGCCAAGCATGTGAGCAGACCGGTCTTCGGTTCGAAAACCTCACGTTGCGCAGCACTTTCGGTGGCACCATCGTTAGTGCTGCATTCGCTCAAAATCATCCGATGTCGGCAGGCCTCGAACGCCGATTCCTTGAGGCAGTGGCCGCATTAGCACCTAGCAGCTATGGGGTGGTCTACACCCTCAATACCGACACGGCAGAACCGCTCGGTGAGTTCGACGTACACAAACTCGCCAACGGCAAAGTTACGGAATCACGCGAATTGCTCGTCCATCCGACTGGCAAATTGCCATAAGCCGAGCGTCCGCTTCCGGCGACGGCCTGCCTTAGCTCATGCGGCATTACCAGCGGCACGAATTGAGCGGTCAAGCCGGTCGTGAAATATTACTGGCGGGCAGGTGGTGGCCCATTTGCGCCTGTTCCTAATCTGGTCAGGGGCTGGCTCGTGTGGCAGCCATGATTGATGAACATCGCTCGCCTTGAAGGTCGGCTGGTCGTCGTAAGTGAGGTCGTGGGCGTCTCGGCCTATGACTTCGATTTCGACCTTAATTTCCGTTGCGAACATCCGTTCCAATTTCAGCGCGAAGAACCCTGTGTGCTTCGGGTCGGAGCCATAGACAAATACGAGATGCGCTTTGCTGAGATGCAGGAAATCGGGCTGCGCCCCGTAAACTCCCCGGATGAGCACCAGAGGGCAAGCGAACTGGAGCGTTGGTATCCGCTAATCTCGGAACTGACGCCTCGCTCGATTGTATTCGAGGCTCTGCCGCCCGCCACCGAGATTGAAGCGGCGTTCGCTTGGCCCGTGTTCATCAAGGGATCGCGCCAGACCAGTAAACACAGCGCGGCGCTCTCTATCGCGTCCGACCGCGAGGACTATGATCGAATCCGGCACGAGTACCAGCGCGACGAAATCCTCCATTGGCAAAAGCCGGTCGTCCGCGAGTTCGTGCCGCTGATGAAGGCAGACGGTGTCGTTCCCGGGCAGGTTTCGCCTTCGATTGAGTTCAGGTCGTTTTGGTGGCGGGGAGAGTGCGTCGGTTGGGGGCAATACTGGTATCAACTGCCCTCATACCAGGCCGCAGATATCCAATTGGGCTTGGACATGGCCCATGAGGCCGTTCGGCGGCTCAACGTTCCGTTTGTCGTGATCGATATCGCAAAAACTGCAGATGGGCGGTGGATCGTGATCGAGTGCAACGACGCGCAGGAATCTGGCTACACGGGTGTCCCCGCCAAGCGCTTGTGGGAACGTATCCTGGCGCTGTGTTGAACTACATGCGCAGTGGCTGCTTTCGGCGAGAATAGGTCGGCCGCCGACTGCTGACGCCAGCGTCAGGAATTGAGCGGCTAGGCCGGTCGTGATTTTTGTACGGGAAGGCCTACGTTGGCCCAAAGGCGACATTGAGTGATCTGCCAGTATGTGCGTTTTGATCACAGTCGAAATTTGAGGCGGAGAGAGACCCATGACGTGGTTTGGACCCGTGAGTGCATGGTCTGCCGGTGTCATCGGTTTGATGATGCTCGGTCTTGCTGCGCTACAATACTCTTGGGGCATTGTTACTTGGGCTCCCGCACTTGCGGCCACGTTGTTGCTGATCGGGAGCTTCAGGACATTGAGAGGAATGTCAGGCGGGCTACGCCTGTTGGCTGGCGCATGGGGCGTAGTGATGGGTTTGATGGGTATGCCCGTTGCACCGGCCGACCCATCGTTATCGTATTCGGTCACGCCAGATTGGGCGCTCCTCATGCCGATCATAGCGTTGCCTTGGATCGCGGTTGCTGGCCTTGCTCTCACGGTTTTGCATAAGGAGCGGAAGTGAGCCCTGACGGTCGCCACGCTTGGCGGGATCGAAACGTCGCCTTTCGGCGATGGCGTGCCGAATTGACAGGTAGGGCACGATCGGCCGTATTGGAGCAATTGAGACGGTCGGACTCTCGTGACGGTGCTCACCAAGCTTCACGGCGACCGCGCACGGGTTTTGCCACAACCTGCCAGCCGTCCTCATATAGTATGCGTCCAGGCGTCCGCGTCTTGTGAAGCTCTACCTGAAAACCGTGCGTCTTCATGATCTCCACTAGTGCCCACATGCGGCTAAGCGGTGCTTGGGCATCGGGCTTGAACCACGACAACGCCCGTCTGTTCTCAGGTTGCTTAAGACACGGTGGAACATGGAGATTCTGATTGAACCACCGCAGCGCTTCCTGAAGCACGCGGTGTTCGTCCGCGCTCAACTTGTCGGAGTCGCGCAGTTCGTGCGCAGCGACCAATACGCCGCGCTTGCGCCCGGACTCTTTGTCCTCGTCGAGAAGCGTAAATCGAAGGAACATTGTTCTGGTCCTAGCGCGAGGGACCAGTGCTGTCGAATGGCAGTCTTCGGCGAACGTGGGCCGTTGGCGCCGGGCTCAAGCCACTGACCGGATTGAATCGAGTGCGCCACTCAAGAAATATGGCTCCATGGCGGGCCGTGGCCCATTCGTGCCACCGCCTGGCCGGTAGGGTCGGTCTGCCGGAGAAGGCATCGACGCGATACAAGCGGTTGCGTGGAGTTCGATTTGGAACTGCTAATCCTCAGCGCTCCCATCTTGTCAGTCCCGCTCGGTTGCTGGGCATTTGGGACAATGGCGAGGGATGCCGTTTCACGTCGAGCTTGGAGCCGGTTGGCGCTGATTGGCATATTCATCGGCACCGGTTTGCTTTGGACATTAATCGGGTCGCACGAGTTCTTTCTGCTCGAGCAGAAACCCTTACTGCTGTGGACGTGCGTTACGTTGATTGTAATCTATAGCTTCTCGCTCGGGATATTAGCGGCGTGGAGCGCCAAGAGCTTTGCCGTTGGCGGCTGGATCGGCTCGGCGGCCATTGTGTTCGGTGGCATAGCAGTCATTGCCTTCCCGGTCCTGCTGACCATCATCTTTCTGAGGCTCGCCACGTTCTGAGTTTGGCTGATTGTTGAGGGGCTATGGCCGCTGTCGGCCAGGGCAAGACTTAGCGCGCGCAGCATGGCGAACGGCGTTGATTGAGCGGCTATGCCCGTCGAGATATTGCACGCGCTGGCCTACGATGGCCCTGAGCGGACATTCGCGCCGCGCCCCAAGTGCGCTATGCACGCGTAAAGACCGAAGAGGTTCGAGGCGACGCGAGTGGGTAGCGCTTTCGAAATTGAACTACGAAACCGCGTTTCCGTGTGGGAGCGACTGGGGTGCCGTCCATACGCAGACGGATCGAAAGAGTATGGTCGCATTCCGCATGCGGGTTCGCATGCATTCCTCCACGCGTTAATGCCCGCGCCTTCGGTGACATCGATCGCCGCCGCCGAGTGCACGCTGAAATTGATCATTCCTGATGCACTGCGCGAGCTATGGGGCGTCTCAAATGGCTTGCGCCTGTTCCACCTGAGTCTCGATATCCTTGGCCTTCCGACGCAATTCAGTCGCGCCTTAGACGCGCCGCCACAGCCGTTCGATTTCGTTCAATACAATTCGTACAGCCGTCCGGCGCGTCTTGATCCGAAATGTATCGTGTGTGGCGGCTATGGGTTCGATGGCAGCGCAGTCCTAATGGACGACGAAGGTGGGGTGTTCGTGTCCGACCAAACCGGAGAACAGGTCATTGCTGTGGGCTCGTCTCTGACCGACTTTTTGCTCGCCGAATTTGATCGCCTTTCAGGACTCTTCGACGCGGACGGTCGACTGACTTGCGACGAAGAGCTTACTGTTCATCCAGCACTTATGCGGCTCCATTGATGACCGCTCCCGGCGAATTTGGGCCGGCAAGATGGGGCATGGGTGGAACGGCGGAGTTGGAGCGCCTCTGCCGCATGAAAGTGGATCCTGACTAAGCGGGAAGGGCCATATGCTTTTGTGCGAACTCGCTGAATTGGGCATCGAGGCCGATCAGATAGTCCCGCCCGAAGTCCCCGTTCTCCAATCCATCCCAGAGGGGTTCGGGAATAGTTTGATTGACGTCATCAGCGCAAGCTGCTGCTGCCGTTGCTATAACGCAAACGGTGTCAACGTCGCCGCCAAACTCGACGCAATCAATGAGTAGGTCCGACAATGAAGCGTTGCGCAGGAGGGCTGTAAGCGCCGCTCGCACGCTTTCCAGGCCCTTGGGGCCAACTTCGCCTCGGTGCGGTTGCGACCAGTCCTGAACGGGAACGTGCTGGTTGAGAAACTGGGGAAGGTCGAGACGGGACCCAAGCTCAAAGGCAAGATAGTGGACCATCAACGCTGCGGCTTGGGCCGCTGCGATGCCGTCCGGAGTATTGTGCGTGATCGCCGCTTGGCGCGCGGCGACCTCCATGGTCTTGTCGATACTCCCGAGCACCCCGCAGGGGCCTGCGCGCATGGCGGCCCCGCTCTTTGCGCTGTTGGGGTCGATGCGGTTCAGAAAATCGTCGGTGTCTTTGACGCTCTTGAGAAAATCAAAAAACCTCCCGGCGTAGCCCTCGCGTGGCGTGGACTCCCGTTTGAACGCGGCTACGAACTGCTGCGCGAAATCGCGCGCGCTCGCTTCTGGGCCCGTAGCGAGCAGGGTTTCGGCTACGGCGCAGCTCATGTGCGCATCGTCGGAATAGCGTCCGCCGCCCGTGCCGTGCTTGTGGTGAGGAAAGTAGGAGGTGGACCAGTTGTTCTTTTCGCGAATGACTCTGCGAGGGGCATACTCGAAGCATACCCCTCTGGCGTCGGCGATTGCGATTTTGGTGAGCAGGAGCGACGGCTTCATGGGACGTGCTCTATCGGGGCGTTCCGAAAACGTCAAAAGTTCACCCGCGCCGCGTTGCGAATGACCACTTCCGGCGACACGGCGTCATAGCCGGTCGATTGTGATCAGTGTCACGAATTGAGCGTGTGAGCCGGTCGTGAAATATTACGATTGGCCCGGTGCTGGCCCTAAATGGACGCTTGGAAGATCGCCTGCCGAATGCGTTCCAGAAGGTCGAAGTATTTCAGAAATTCCTCTTCCGCAGCGGACCTGTTCCGTGAAGCGCGAAGCCCCGCTACGAACTCTGTGCTTTCTTCGTCGAGTGTAGGCAGCGTGCAGGGGTCGATGGTTTCCCCGCTTGCAGCGCGGGACGCGCAGCCGGCGATGTCACCGTCATATGCAGGAAATAGCCCGACGCTCCCGCCCAAGCGTGGAAATGGCGCGTTGAGCAGCTGCTTATAGAGCTCCGCTATATCTGGCTTGGACACAGCAGGAGACCACAGTGAGCCTCCGCAAATGTCAACTTTCGGCGACAATAGGCCAGTCGTCGGCGGCTGACGCCAGCGTCACGTTTTGAGCGACCACGCCATTCGTAATTTTGTGCGCTACGTCCCACGCTGGCCCGCAGCGGACTCTCAGGTCTCATCGCTCATGAAGGAAAAGACGGCCCGGTGATAGATGGCGTCATCGCCATCGGCGTTGGCGTTCGCGATGGCCAATAGGGCCTCTTCTTTCGCGTCCCAAGTGGCCCTAGCCATCGCTCGCTCAAGAGCCGCCGCTTGAGCGAACAAATTCACAGCGTTCAGCGCAGCGACAACCTCACGCCAATTTCCCTGAATCAGCCCGTCGAACGCATGCATCTCAAGCCGAATCCAGTAGTCGATTGCGAGATACCCGATGCGCTCCTTGGCGCTCAAAGTCTGAAGGCGCCGACTCCAATCACTGTAGAGATCAGTGACAGCGTAGTAGGCCGCGTCATCTTTGGCTTGATCCATGAGCTAAGGGATACCTAACAAGCCTCTCCCTGGGAATGTCGCCTTTCGGCGATTTCCAGACGATTTGGGTTTGTTGCGCTATGTCAGCGTTGCGCTCCAAACCGGACACTGGCGGGCGTGAGGCGGGCGGTCGTTGCTAGAGCGCGTTCGCTTGCGCGCGCAGCGCCCGCGCGATCATGCGCAATTCACCGCGCAGGCCGCCCTTCCAGCCGCGCCGCGCCGACTGTGCCTTACCTTCTGGCGTTCTTGGTCCGGTGCTTCGGTCCCACGGTTTCCATCGGCGGATTGCCTTTGCCTGCGACGCTCGGCGTTCGGGTGTCCATGCGGTCATGGGCTGGCGGCTCCAATAGTTGGTTCGGCGACTTTTCAATTTGCCGCGCGTCCGCGCCGGCGGGAACCCCATTATTCACCTGCATCGGGGCGCCCGCCGCAACGTTGGCTTGTCGAGCATAGATCACCGGGCCGTTGCGGACGTTCGCCAGCGTCTCAAGCGTTGCACGGCATTGTGCCTGCGCCTTCAACGCCAGCCGCATATGCGCCTCGTACTGCGGCAACGAATTTTGCACCACACCGCGTTCGATAAGTCGCGCGAATAGCGATTGCAGCGCGGTGGCTTGGCTCGCCAGCATGGCCTCCACGCTCCTCATATCGCCTGCGCTTATCGCTGAGTTTTGGGCACGCAAAGCCGCTATCATACCCGGCGTGTCGATCAGGTCGCCCAGCACGGAGTTTCCCTCGGCAGCGGAGATCACACGCCACGCCGCCATTTCGGCGGCCGTTAGCTGAACGCCTAGCCGTTCGCCGGCTTGATCGGGCGTATCCCCTAAGACCGATAGAATGGGCAGCGCTTTGCGCGGTGGGTGAGGCGTCAGTGGATTGTCGGCGCCCGTTTTGCGTTTGCTCATAGCCCTTATCCTATCCCAACAGCGCGCGGACAGCCGCGAACGCCATTTCATTCCGCGCCGCATTCAACGGCGCCCAGCATTCGCGGTGCAGCCATGCATGGCCGCCGCGCGCCAACACCGGCGTATCGGCCCGCGCCTTGCCGCATTGAACGCAAGCGCCATCGCCAGAAGCTGGAAGGGGATTGAGCGCCCGCCATCGCGCCACGCAATCCGCCAGCGCGCCGGCCTCAGCATCGGCGCGGCGCATGCCGCCGTCGTGCTCGCGGATCGCGGCGCGTTCTTCGAAATAGTCGCACCACCCAGCGCGCTCGTGCGCCGTCCGCTCATGTTCGGCGGGATGTTGCGCGCCGTCATTGCCGATGCAACACCCCGCAACGGCGGTGTTGCGTTCGATGTTGCGCGCGCTGTTGCGCCCTTCGATCCGCTCCAAAGCTTGCTTCGCAAGGGTTTTCACATCCGGCGCGGGTGAGCGTTGCGCGCCCCGTTGCGGATGGTGTTGCACGCGCTGGGCGGGTGTTGCGTGTTGCGCGCCTAGGGTGTTGCAACGCGCAACACTTTCCGCCGGTGTTCGCTCAATCGTCGGCATGGGCGCCCCCGTTCATTCGCTTCAGTGCGCGTGAGACGGTGGAGCGATTGACACCCAGCTCGCGACCTATTTGGGCTCCGCTGAAGCCTCGCTCATTCATCTCTCGGATTTCGGCGTCCCGCGACGCCGTGGCCTCCTTCACGGTCCAAAGGCCAGACAGCGGGTCGAGCGCCGCCTCAAACGCCTTGGCGTCGTCGCCGAAGAAGCCGCGATGCTTGTCGAACGTCACGATGAAGCGCGCGCCTTGGCTGGCGTCGTAGTCGTCGGGTTGTTTCAGCAAGAGCACGCTATCGAGCACGTCTTCACGCTTCGACGTGCCCCGCTGCGCGCCGTTCTTGCCGGTGTGATGAATGAGCAGCGCTGACTTGCCCGCGCGTCGCAGCGCCAGAAGGAAGCCTTGCACCGCGCCCCAGGACTCGGCCTCGTTCTCCCGCCCGCTGCGGCAGAGCGTGGAGAGATTGTCCATGACAATGAGGTCGTATGGGTCGAGCAGCGGCATGAGCGCCGCTTGCGCTTCTGGCGTCGAGAGGTCGGGAACGCCAAACTCGCCAAGGTCGGCGGCCATGAGCGTGAGAGCATCGGGCGCGGGCGTCATGTCGGCATGCTTGGCGATGCGCGCCAATCTTTCCTGCAGCGCCACCGCCGGCATCTCGCCGTCAACGTAGAGCACGAGGCGTGGCGTGACGGCATTCCAGCGCAGGAAGCTCCCGCCGCTTGCCACCGCATAGGCGACATTGAGCGCAACGTGCGTTTTGCCGATGCCCCGCGGCGCCGCGATCATCGCCAAGCCTTTTTCCGGCAACCACGGTGAGAGCAGCAACTCGCGCGGTGGAATCTCCATCGCCAACAGATCAGCAAGCGCAATCGGCTGCGGAAATGACAAGGCCGGCTGTTCCGCTGGAAACTGCGCCAGCACGTCTTTCAGGGGCGCCGCGCTCATGCGCGCCTCCCATTCTGTGAAGGCAGCGAGCGCGGGCGCGCAAGGCCAGCCTTGAAGCCCGATGCAATGGTCGCTTCCACCGCTTGTGGTCCGTCGTCGGCGACAAGCCCGCACGCGGCAGCCGCTTCAATCAAGTTGGCCGCCACGGGATCGGCGGGCAGCGCGCCCGCCGCGCATAGGCTTCCCAGCGACGCAGCGGCTTTGAACAGCGCGGCGTTGCGGGCGCCAGGCGCAGCGCTCGCCACCGCTTTCAGCTCACGTTCGAGCGCGACGCGGGCATAGGCGCTCGCCTCGCCGCGATAGGGGCGCACACTGGCCGCCGCCACGCGCGGCGCTTCGATAGGCGCGACCATATCGAGCAACCAGGCCGGCGCTTGTGGCAGCGCGCATTCCCACGGCGCCGGCGCCCAAAGATAGGCAACGCCATTGCGCGCGCTCGGTGGGCACATGGCGAGCCCGCCTTCGCCG
Organism: Hyphomonadaceae bacterium; assembly: GCA_050186805.1. GTDB lineage: Bacteria > Pseudomonadota > Alphaproteobacteria > Caulobacterales > Aquidulcibacteraceae > Vitreimonas. The sequence continues at coordinate 28,726 of JBFWYC010000030.1, read as the reverse complement.
CGCACGTCAACGCCCGGCGTAATCGCCGCACGCGAGCGCACGCACCGATCGGCGGGGCAAGCGAAGTAAAGATGCAATCCGCCGGCGGGGCTACTTGCGCGCGGCCCCGGCGCAACGGCGCCGTGCTTGCGCACGAGCGCGGCGAAGCTCGCTATCCCATCCGCGCCATCGCCGTGGTTACGGTCCAAGTCGATCACGAACACGCCTTCGCCGGTGGCGATGCCTATGGCGTCGGCGTGTTGCGCATCCGCAAAGAGCGCGGCGGTTTGCGCGGGGTCTAGCGACGCACGCGCGCGCCAGCCTTTCAGAGCGGGGCATTTCTTCGCCGCGATCATCGGCACGGGCCGCAGGTCGCAGGCGAGCAAGGCGCGCGCGGCCTGCGCGATCTCTATCCGGCTCATGCGCGCCTCCCACACACGAGCGCGCGCCGTTCAATGGAAGCAGCGTCGAAAATCGCGGCGGTGGCTGCGTGCAATCGCTCGCGGCTTTCCCGCGTCGGCGCTTCGCTCGCGCCCATGCTCACTATGTCCGCCAACGTGCGCAGACTGGCCAGCCGTGCTTGCGCGGCGGCGTGCGAGGTTTCACATTTGGAGTGCGTCGCCTGCCAGCTAAACGCATCCCCAGCCGAACCCGCCGCGTCACGCGCGGCGGGTTTGTTGTTTCTGGTGTTCATGGGTGCGCCTCACGCTCTTTTCGGGTGAAGCTTGGGCGCATCGGAAAGCAGGCGCTCTAGCGAAGCGGTGAGGACAAGGCTTCGCGTCCCTACCTTCACCATTTCAAGCCGGCCCTCGGACGCCAGTTCATAGATTTTTGTTCTTCCCAGGCCGGACCATTTCACCGCGTCGGCAATGGTCATCGCGTGAGGTCGCACGTCTATTTTGGGGACTGTCATCGTCATTCCATCCGCTCCAATGCACCCGCGTCGCGGCGGGCATGGGCGGAAGGTTGGCGACCATTTCGTCCGGTGAAGAGCTTAGCCGGACGTTTTTTTTATGTCGCGAAGCCAATCTAGCAGCGTGCTCTTGCTGACTTCGTACTCGGCACAGTGTTTTTCTGCCCAGCGAGTTTTTGACGAATTTCCGCTGTAGGCCAACCACGCGGCGCGCGCACGCTCCCTATGCGGATTGCGCCGCGCGTCTCCGCTAGCGCGCCCAAACTCGCGGGCCTGCTCCGTCCTAATTTGATGTATTGCCGCGTCTTCGATTAAGCCGCTTTCGCTGCCCTCAAGCAATGCTGTCTGAATCCCGAGCATGGTCCCGGCAAGCATGACTCGCCTGTCGTGATTGCCGCTGGCAAATGGGGGGCTACCAGCCTGCACCGCATACAACGCGGCAAGTGCGTTTAAGACGCCGAGCGCGCACTCAGTTTTTGTATCGAGCGCATGACACCATTGCGAACTCGCCTGTCTGGCATAGCCGACAAGTGTCCCGGGAAAATCTGCCTCCAACGCTTCGTGCGCCACCGGCGTAATTGTGAAGCCTGCGGCATTCAGGATCGCCGCACATCGGTCGAGTAGTCGCCAGTGCCCGTCAACAATGTCCGCGCCGGCTATCCATTCAAGAATCGCTTCAGGCCCGCGCGCCGACAGCGGGGCCGCATCGTGGTCAGCAGTCATGAGGCCGTCACTAGCCTATACGCTGTCGTTCGGAAATGTGCGCTGTGGTTCGTTAGCGGCCTACGTGGTGCATTCTATGGTGAATGGAGAGCTATGAACCTGCGTCCGAAGTGCTGCGCGCGCGCATCGCCACCACCGCGCCGCGCTCGGTCGCAGGCGTCGCGCAATACGCGCCCCAAGCATCCATCAGCCGGCGGCGCTTTTCGAGCGCGTCGCCGCGCCGGTAGGCCGCCTCGGTCTTGTCTTTGAGCGTGTGCGCCAACGCTTGTTCGGCAACCTCGCGCGGGAAGTTGGTCATCTCGCCCGCCCAATCGCGAAACGTCGATCGGAAGCCGTGCGCCGTCAGATCGGCGCGCTTCATGCGCCGCAGCGTCATCAGGAGCGCCATCGAAGAGAGCGTCGGCGCGCGATCCGAGCGCGGCGAGGCGCCGGGAAACACCCATTCGGACTTGGGGTGCGCCTTGCGCATGGTTTCCAGCACGGCCACGGCCGCCGCCGGCAATGGCACGCGATGCTCGCGGCCCGCCTTCATGCGCTCGCCGGGAATGGTCCAGACTTTGGCCTTGAGGTCGATCTCAGACCATCGCGCCTTCAGCGTCTCATTGGTCCGCGTCGCCGTCAGGATCGCAAATTCCAGCGCGCGGGCGCTGTCGCCGCTCATGGCGCGCAGCTCGCCCATGAAGGCGGGCAGATCGGCGAACGGCAAAGCGGCGTGGTGCTTGACCTTTTGGACCTTGGAGCGCGCCGGCAGCGCACGTTCCAGGTGGCCGCGCCAGCGCGCCGGATTCTCGCCTTGGCGATAGCCGCGCACGGTCGCCCAATCGAGCACCGATTCAATCCGCTGGCGCACGCGGCTCGCGGTTTCCGTCTTGGTTTTCCAGATCGGCTCAATCGCCTTCATGACCAAGCTCACATCGATCGCCTGGACAGGCAGATCGCCGAACACGGGATAGGCGTAGGTCTTGAGCGTGTTCGCCCATTGCTGGCGGTGCTTGGCGTTCTTCCAGCCCGCCTCATGCGAGGCGATCAGCGCTTCAGCGCATTGGCGAAAGGACATGGCCCGGGCTGTCTCCATCGCGCGGCGCGCGACCTCAGCGTCACGAGCTTCGACGGGATCAATGCCATCGCGAGCGAGCTTGCGGGCCTCGGTGGCTCGCTGGCGCGCTTCGGAAAGCGGGATGTCGTGGGCCGAGCCCAAGCCGATCTCACGGACCGGCCCGCCCTTCACGGTCACCCGCAGAACCCAGGATTTGCGCAACTCGCCGGTCTTGCCATTGGCCGTCACGCGCAGGCGCAGGCCCGCGCCGTCGATCAAGACGCCTGGCCTGCGCGCCTGCTTGACCATCCGATCCGTGAGCCCGTTGCGCGCCATCGCCGCCACCCTTGGGAAGAGGGGAAAGGACCGTCGCCAATTTCCCCTATCGTTTCCCCTAATATGTACCGAGAGGCGACGCCCGGCAACGGATAGGTGCGAACAACAGGACCGAAGGAAAGTGCTTATTTGGCGCGGATTTCCGCGATATGTGCGGCTAGGCGCGGATGGTGGCGAACAGCGCAATTGGGCGGACTCCGTCTCCGCCAGGACCGCACGCGGCGGCCGCGCCCCAACGGGGAGCAAAAATCGTCAGAACTGGCTTTCCCGCCAAGATGTCCTCTAGGGCGTGAATCCGCTGTTCGCGCTCATCGACGGGTCTCGCCGCTTCCTGAGCCGCCGCCGCGCCGGCAAGGGCGAGCCAACTCGCCCCGATCGTCGCCAAAGTACGCCCCCTCATTTCCGCCATCCCCTACGGCCGCCCCGGGAAGCGGGGCGGCCGGCTATGCCGAAGCCGAGACGAGGGCGCGCGGCTTCAGCCCATGCGGGGTCTCCCCCGCGGGCTGGAGGTCATCCATTAACTCCATCAAGTCAATCGAGATGAGCTATAAGCTTTGTTTAGCGTAGCTAAGCCCGCGGAGGCCCGGCTTCAGGCCGCGGAGGTGGAGGAGCCGCCGCGTTTGGCGGCGGCGGTGGCGCTTTCGGCGCCCGCTGCGGCTTGCGCGAGCGTAGTGTTTTCGAGAATTTGCGCGCTCGCGTCGCGAACCCGGATCAGGGTCTTGCGCAACGTGCAGGTGACCTCGTCCTTGCAATCCTCACAGCGTTGATAAGCGGTGCGACTGGTGCAGGGCGTAAGCGCCAAGGGGCCATCGATAGCCCTTATAATATCGGCAAAAGTGATGAGGTCCGGGGCTTTCGCCAGCGCATATCCGCCAGCCTTGCCGCGGTGGCTCACGACCAGGCCGTGCTTGCGCAGCTCAAGCAGGATGTTCTCCAGGAAACGGCGCGGAATGTCCTGGCGCGCGGCGATGTCGCCGATAAAGAACGGCCGCCGCGGCCCGGGGCCCGTTTGGGTCGCTAAGTCGATCATCGCCCGCAAGGCGTATTTTGCTTTGCTCGTGAGCATCCCGGCCGCCGCCTCAAGCTGGCGTCCGCCAGTTCCTGACCCCTAACCCGACACGTTCGCTGGACTCAAGTCCATTCGCCAGTGGTGCAGGGCGCTACCGCTGTTCAAGGCCCAGGCTTCGAGCAATCGCAGACCAGGGAACGAGTTTGAAGTTCTGGAACTGTGGCGGCGACACGTTGCGCCCGTCCTGGGCGACGAACACGCCGTGCGCGTAGGGGCCGCCCAGGTTGGCGCTGAGCACGTCGAGCCCGTCCGTTTCGGAGATGCCGTCAATCCCTCCGGCCGGATCGGCCACTACGGCGAACGAGCCGACGTAAGCGTTGTCGCCCTCGCGGCGGAAGACGGCATAGGTGTTGTTGCCCTGGCTCGACAGCACAAGATAACCGCGCCCGTCGCCGAGGTCGTAGATGCCGATGCCCTCAAGATCGTCGGCGAGCACGTCGCTGCCTTCCACCGTCGCGACGGAGCTGCGCGCGTCGCCGGCGTCGGGCTCGGCCCCCATCCGCCACAGGCCGACATCCTCCTCGGCCACGTAGAGCGCGCCGGTTTCATCGTCAGCGACGCAGCCTTCCGCCTGGCTCGAGAAGCTGAACTCACGCACCAGCGCGGTCCGTACGCGGCCGTTGCCGGCGTCGACCAGCTCCCACTGCTTCATGCCGCCTTCGGTGTCGTTGACGAACACATAGCTGCGGCCTGAGGCGGCGCTGCGATACATGCACAGGCCGTAGGGATCGATGAAGCCGGTGGGCTGCACGCCGTCGGCAACATCCACCAGCCGGCGCGCTACCGGATCGACGCGATAGATGGAGATCGAGTCGGTCGTGCGATTGCTCGCCGTCACCAAAGACACGGTCTGATCGCCCAAGCGGAAGGTGTCGCGAATATCGACATTGTTCATCCGCCCATCCGCCAAGAATTGCACGACCTGGCCTTGCAAGTCGTAGACGTAGAGCCCTGACTGTTTCTGCGTGCCGATGATCAGGCTGCGCGCGGGGTCGTTGCGATCGACCCAGATTGCCGGATCGTCGGCGCTGTCGCCGTCCGTCTCGACCGGCTGTGTCTCCATCGTCGGTCGCACGATCGCCATGCTCGATTGCGGCGGCGTGCGCGGATCTTGCGAAACGCCCACGGCGAGGCCGAGCGCTGCACGAATATCGGCCCAGGAGACCAGCTTGTAATTGGCGCCGCCGTCGTTGCTGTCGTCCATCGCCAGCAGCGCGCCCTCGGGAAACGCGGCGCTATAGGCAAAACTGGACGCGTAGAGGCCGCCGGCGTTTTCCACGCCGTCGATCGTGCCCGACGCCGCCGACTGGAACGAGCCCACGAAAGCGTAGTCCTGGTTGCGGTCGTAGACGTGAAATTGGTTCGCCGACGCATCCGACGCGACCACGTAACTCACTTCGCCTGCATTGTAGACGGCGATGCCGCCGGCTTCCTCGGTCACTCGGCCAAGGCGCGCCGCATCGATGAGCGTTGGCACGACCTCGGCCTCCGGGTCGGCGTCGAAGCGCCAGAAGCCGACGCCTTGCTCGGCGACATAGAGCGCGCCTGCCGCATCGTCTGCGCTGCAATAGCTGACTTCCGAGGCAAGCCGAAGCGTGCGCACGAGACGCGCGTCGAGGCCATCGCCTTGTGCGCCGATCATGTATTGAGCAATTTCGCCCGCGCCGCCGAGCGCAAAGGCGTAGAGTGCGCCATCGCGCGCGTCGCGATACATGCAGAGGCTCTCGCCGGCGAAGCCGATGTCGATAGCGCGGGCGGTGCGTTCCCGCGCTGCGCCGCTTTGGGCATCGAAACTGTAGAACCGTAGCCGGTTGTTGGCCCCATCGAGCGTGGCGAGCGTCCAGGTGCCGTCGCCGTAGCGCGCATCGACGCCCACGACCGCGCCCGCTTCGATGGTGCTGAGGCGCGCCCCATCGAGGCTGTACACCTCCACGCCGCCGCTCTCGCTTGTGCCAATGACATAGCCGCCGTCATCAGTCGGGATGAGAATCCCCGCATTGGCGTCGGACTGTGCGGTGGCTGCGGTTTCGGCGATAGCGACGATGGAGGCGGAGCCGCCGGCGCCGCTCGTCGTGCAACCCGCTAGCGCCGCGCCAGCGAGAAGTCCGAGCGCCCACGTTCGTTCCATATTTGCCCCCGATAGAGTCTTTTGTCGCCGCGCGTCTAGCGGGGTTTTGTGACACTTCGCGCACACGCCCTGACGTGGCGCTGACGGGCGGGCAGGCACAATGTCACAGGTTGTTTCGGCGCCGTGCTTGAATGGGGTGCGCGGCGCGGTCTAGGACGAGGCGGCGGGAGTCGTGTGCGATGCTGTGGTTCCAGGCTCTGACGCACGACCATCTCGATCTCTCGCTCAATTCTTCAGCCGATATCCGCACCCGCGTGGTGGATCGTCCCGGGCTCTGGATGGAGACCAACGAACTGGCGGCGCTGGTAGCCGACGTGCGCACTGTGGCGCGCGCCACCATGCCCGAGGGCGATCTTATGTACGGTGTGCTCGGCGGCGATCCAGAGCGCCTGAAGGCCAGCGTCATCACCGTTCTTTATGATCGCAAGAGCGGTGCGCCGGTCGCGTTCAATGCACTTGCCTGGCTGCCGGTGCAGTTGCGCGGTCGAGAGACGCATGTGCTGCATCTTGGCCTCGTGATGGTCGACCCCGCCGCGCGCAATCGCGGGATGTCTTGGCTGCTCTACGGGTTCACCTGCTTCATCCTGTTCCTGCGTCAGGGCGCGCGACCGATCTGGATTTCCAACGTGACGCAAGTGCCTGCCGTGTTCGGCATGGTCAGCGAAAGCTTTGCCTCCGTCTACCCAGCGCCCGGCGCCGGCAAGGCCAGCTTCGAGCACGTATTGTTGGCGCGTCAGATTATGGCGGCGCATCGCCACGCCTTCGGCGTCGGCGCCGACGCCGGCTTCGACGAGGACCGCTTCGTCATCACCAACGCCTACACGGGCGGATCGGACGATCTGAAGAAAACCTTCGCCGACGCGCCGAAGCATCGCAACGAAGCGTTCAACGAAGCCTGCGCAGCGGCGCTCGACTATGCACGCGGCGACGATTTTCTCCAGCTTGGCCAAGTCAACATGGCCGCCGCACAGGCCTACGTTTGGGACGTCGTGCCGAAGGAAAGCCTGCCGGGCGTGTTGGTGAGCGGCGTGCTGTTGGCGGTGCAGGCGTTTGTGTTGCCTATCCTGCATTGGTTTGACGCAAGCACGCCATGGGGATCGCTGCGCACGACGGGAGCAGCTCGATGACCGCCTTCAGCTATGCCGAAATGACGACCCGCAATCTGGGCTTCGTCACTGAGGCCGACCAGGAAAAATTGCGTGCTGCGCACGTGTTCATCCCCGGCGTCGGCGGCATGGGCGGCGCCTGCTTTGCGAGTTTGCTGCGCGCCGGCGTGGGCAATTTCACCATCGCCGACATCGACACGTTCGAGATTTCCAACCTCAATCGTCAGGTCTTTGCCTTCACCGACACAGCCGGGCGTCTCAAGGCGGAGGTCGCCGCCGAAGCAGCCGCTCGCATCAATCCGCAAGCGCGCCTGCGCGTGCTTGGCGGCGAGTGGCTGGAGGAGATCGAAGCGTTGGCGGCGGCCCACGCCGTCATCGTCAACGGCGCCGACGATGCCCAGGCCACGGTGCGCCTCTATCGCGCCGCGCGCGAGAAACGCGCCACCGTCGTGGACGCCTACGCCGCCACTTTGCCGTCGGTTTATGTGGTGCGCCCCGACGATCCACGCCCGGAAGAGCGGATGGGCTATCCCACCGTCGGCAAAGATTGGCGCGCCATCACCGATGACGATCGCCAGGCTTGTTTGATGAAGGAGCTGGAATGGGCGCTCACCCATTCCAGCACACACAAATACGTCGATCTCGGCATCGCCGCGGAGCTCGCCGCCGGCAAGCGCAAGCGGTTTTCGTTCGCACCGATGGTCATCACCACGGGAAACCTGATGGCCTATGAAGCGATCCGGCTGATCCTCGGCCATCCAGGCGGCGCCGATCATCGCGGGTATTTTTTCAATCCGCACAAACCCGGCGTAGAGCGGCCATTGCCGTGGCCGCTGTCGGCGGTGAAGGGCGCGCTGGTGCGCGGTTTCATGGCCAAGATGACGGCGCCCTGATGGACGCAAGCAACGCCAGCGTCGCTTTGAACTTGCTCGCGCTCCTGGGCGCGGCCGCATACGTGTTCGCGCAGACCCGCGCGCCCGGCGCTTCGCCTGTCGATATACGCATGGCGTCGCTGTTTGCGGCGCTGATGGTGCTGGTGGGCGTGCGCGCCGCGCGTTGGGGGTTCGACGTCGAAGCGTTGCGGCGCATTGAGGAGGCGCTTGCCGCCAGCATACCGCTATTCGCACTGGTGCTAGCGGAAGGCTTGATGCGCCGTCACGCGCCTGGATGGCTCAAGCGTGGCGTCGTGTTGGCGGCGCTCGCGTTCATGCTCGCAGGCTTGCTGCGGCCGACAGCGGCGGCGCCGATGTTCGCCTGGCTGTTGGGCGGCTGGGTTGCGGTGAGTCTTGCCGGCGTGGCTGCGCTGCTGGCCTTGCGTGACCGCGCCAGCCTTTCGCGTGGCGAGAACAGCGCCATCAGTGCGATGTCCGTCGGCTTGCTGCTGGCGCTTCCACTGGTGGCGAGCGATTTTCTGGCGGCGGCGGGCGTTTCGCCGATCCGCGCTGGCGGGCTAGGCTTGCTCGTCTTCATTTTCGCGGTCGCGCGCGTCACCGCTTATGGCGGCGGCGGTTTGGGCGTGCTGCGCGAACTATTCTGGACGGTGGCCGCCGCGGGCCTGGGCTTGCTCGTCTTTCTCTTCGTGTTTGGCTGGCCGCGTTCAATGGATCTGCTGCTCTGGTTTGTCCTCATCCTGGCGTTGGTGTTGGTCTTTCGCATTGTTCAGTACCTGCGCGAGCAGAGCCAAGCGCGCAGCCGCGCATCGTTCTGGCGCGCCTTCGCCGAGGCGCCGACCGATACGATCGACGCGTTTCTCGATCGCATGCTGGCGGCCCCCGAACTAGAGCAGGCGCATGTTGTCGAAGGCGCCAAGCTTGCTGGCTACGACACCGCAGCATTGGCGCGCGTGTTCGCCGCGGCGCCGGTGCTCAGCGCGGAAGATGCGCGCGGCGTACGTGACGGCGCGCTCGAGCAGATGGGGGTCCTGTTCGACGAACATGAGGCGACGCACGCCATCCTGATTGGCGAGACGCCGCTGCGCCTCCTATTTGTCAACCTGCCGCGTATCGGCAGTGGGCCGGAGATTGGGCTGCAGCTTCGTCTTTTCGCCAAGCTCGCCCGTCAGGCAGGCGCGCCATGAGCCCGGAAGAGAAGCTTGCCTTGGTCGCCGCCGCCAATCGCGCGCCATCTGTGCACAATATTCAGCCCGCACGCTTCCGCTTCGCGGATGAACGGACCATCGTGTTGGAAGAGGACGCCCGGCGCCGCCTTTTCGTCGGCGATCCGGAAGGCAAGGACAACGCCAAGAGTATCGGCGCCGCGCTCGAAGGCCTCGTGCTGGCGCTATCCGAGCGCGGGATCGGCGCGCACGTGGACGGACGCATTGTGCGATTTGAGGGCGATGCCGCACCGGATCCGATGGCGCGCTTCGTGGAGACGCGCGCAAGTTATCGCGGCGCCTTCGCACCGCCTAGCGACGGCGATCACGCCGCGCTCGCACGCATCGCTGAGCGCTGCCCCGACTTGCATATCGTCGAAGAGCCCAACGCGATCGCCGCGCTGGCAGGACTGTTTGACGATGTCAGCATGGAAGTGCTGCGCGCGCCCGCGTATCGAGCAGAGCTATTGTCCTGGATGCGGTTGTCAGCACGCCACGCCGCCTATGCACGCGACGGCTTGAACGCGGCGCACATGGCGCTCTCCCCCATCGAAGCGGTAGGCGCAGGCGTTGTCTTGGGTCCAACGGCTTTTCCCGCCCTCGACGCCATCGGCCTGGCTAAACCGCTGATCGCCGAGAGCGCGAAAGTGCGCAGCGCCGCCGGGGTGGCGTTGTTTCATCGCGCCACCGAGGAGCCGGAGTTGGAGACCGGGCGGCGGCTCTATCGCGTTTGGCTTGAGATCGAGCGCGAGGGGTTGGCGCTGTGCCCGATGTCGGTCTTGGCCGACGTGCCGCAGGCCGCCTCGCGCTTGCTCAGCGAGGCGCGTCTCTCGGGACGCAAGCTTGTAACCGTCTTCCGCATCGGCCGCCGGGCGCCCAACTGGCGGCAACCGCCGCGGGCGCGCCTGCCGGCGCGCGAACTGATCGTCGGTTAGAGCAGCTTCAGATATTCGAGCAGATCGCGCTTCTGAGCTTCCGTCAGCGCTTCGAACTCGGCTGCGTGGCCAACATTGGAGAGCCCGCGCTGCGTCGTGTCTATGACAGCCGGGCGCGACCACGGTTCATAGCCTGCGCGATAAACGTATCCGCCGTCGCCGTCCTCGACGCCGTCGATGCCAACGCGCGCAAAATCGAGCCGATGCCCGCCGACCATGAAGCGTTGCGGACGCTCGCTGGGATGCATCAGATGCCAGAGCGTCGGCGCCGAGCCGTTATGGAGATAGGGCGCGGTGATCCAGAGCCCGGCGAGCGGCGGGGCGGCATAGGCGTGGGTGGCGCGCGCTTGCAGACGATCGCCGTATCCGGATCGCTCCACTTCATCTGCGACCGCCTGGTCGAACGATTGCGCGCGTGCGGGATCGGTGTCGTAAGGGCCGATCCAGTTGGGGAAGGACGTAAGCGTCGGGCGCTCGACGCTGTCATCATAGTCGCCGTGGCAGCTGGCGCAGGCGCTGGCATAGACCGCGCGCCCGCGTTGCGCACGGGCGCGGTCGATCGCGCCGGGAAAGGGCGGCGCTTGATAGTCGCGTAGGAATGCGAACACGTCGCGCGCATCGTCAAGGTGGGCGGCGGCCCGTTCTGGATGCACGCCCATGCTTGGCACCGTGAAAAAAGCCGTGACGACAGCCAGTTCGTCGAGATGCGCTGCGGTGACATCCTGTGCGCGCATCGTGCGCTCAGCGGCGCCGTTTGGCGCGTATGCGCCGTCGTAAAGCAGCGCCGTGCGGAACCCCCGCGCGCCCAAATCGGGGATCGACGTGAAGCCGCGCGCGCTTTGGTACGCGTCCTCGCCCAGCATGCCGAAGGTCATGCGCAGCGCCGCGACGCCATTGGTTAGGCCCGGCGCGCCATTGACGAACGGCAGCGGCCGGTCGCCCGCGGCGGCGAGTTGCTCCAGCCGCTCGCGCATGCGCGGCAGGCCGAACGAGCGCATGGTCCGCAACTCAGCTTCGGACGTATCCGGAAACAGCGTCGTCACCGCCGCAAGCAGGCGCTCTTCGTCGCCGCGCTGCGCTTTGAAGGCGGCGTAAATCGCCTGCACGTAGGCCTCGAGATCGAGCGAACCGTTCGGGGCGCCGAGCCAAGCGACATCGCGCTGCGGATCGCCGTTTGCATCGAAGAGATGGCCCGCATGGCAAGCAGAGCACGCGAGGTTCGCCGCCGTCAGTTGCACGCGTGGAACGCCGCGTTGCACCGTGCCGAGCGAAAGCCCCATCGGTGTTTCAAGCGTGCGTGGCGGCGGATCGATGCCGGCAGGCCAATTGCCATAGCGCTCGGGGTAGAGAAAGCCGAAGCGCGTCATGATCGGCGCAATGCGCGCGACATTGAGCTCGCCGCCGTGCGCATCGACGTCTTGCAGCACCAACGCCGCTGCCGCGAGCCGCCACGGCACCGCGTGTGTCTCCATTGTATCGGTGTTCAGCGCGCCGAAATCGCCGAACGTGAACACCAGTGCGCCGCGTTGCGCTGGCGTCAGTTGCGCGTCGTCGTAGGCGGCGAGCGCGTCGGCGCGCCCCTCGGCATAGCCGCGGAAGAAATCGCGCACCGCCGTCGTGCAGGCGCCCAGCGCGAACTGCGCGGCGATGAGCACGAACACTGCGCGCATGTCTGCTCGCGTAGCTGGCGGCGGGTTTGACGGCCGCACCGTCGTCAGCAAGCGAGGCGGCGAGATCGGCCAAGTACTGATCAGCGACCTCCAAATGCTTGGGCGAAAGCATCAGATGTAGCGCCATCGGATCAACAAGCGCCGCGGTGAACCACCCGCGATGATGCATCTTCGAGAACAAGGTGAGCGCATTGGCCTTCTCGTGCGCGAACGAGACGATGCCCAGTTGCGGTTTGCCGAGCACAGCGAAGCCCAGGGCGCGCACGCCGTCCTCGATCTTTTCGCGCGCCTGCGTGACCATCTTCTGCTTGGCCCGATAGCCAGCGACGCCGAGGAAATGGATCACCGCCCACGCCGCCGCGATCGCCCCGCCTGGGCGCGTGCCTGCCAAAGTCGGCGTGATCATGCGTCCGAGCGGCCAGGGGCCGGCGTCGAACGGCATGTGCTCCTTGAGCGCCTCGCTGCGGAAGAAAACAGTGGAGGCGCCTTTGCTGGCGTAGCCGTACTTGTGCAGATCGCCAGAAATCGAAGACACGCCCGGCACGGAGAAATCGAACGCTGGCAGGTCGGCGCCATTCATGCGCACGAACGGGGCGAGATAGCCCCCGACGCAAGCATCGACGTGCAACCAGGCGCCGCGTTTCTCTGCGACTTGGCCAAGCTGGGCGATCGGGTCGATGAGGCCGAACGGAAAACAGGGCGCGGAGCCGACGAACAAAATCGTCGCGTCATCCATTGCCGCCTCCATGGCGGCGACGTCGGCGAGATAGTCCTTCACCGGAATGCGGCGGACCTCGATGTCCATCATCATGCCGGCCTTATCGAAGGCGGGATGGGCGCTCGACGGGACGACAATGTTGGCCGGCCCCTTGAGGCCGCGTTTGGCGCGGGCGAAGTCGCGGGCAGCTTTCACGGCCATGACGATGGAGTCGGTGCCGCCGCTGGTCATCGCGCCGGCGGCGCCCGGCGGCGCGTTGAGCAGCGCCAGCCCGAAACCGACGACCTCTCGCTCCATCTGCGCCAGGCTGGGGAAAGCCGCAGGCCCCAGCCCGTTCTCGGCGGAGAACATCGAATAGGCGGCCTTTTGCACCCGCTCGACCTCTGGGCCGGCATTGAAAATGTAGAGCCCGGTGCGGCCGTCGCGCCACTTTACGTCGCCCTCGGCCATGGCGCGCATGCGCGCCTCGATCTCGTCCCAGGCCGCGCCGTGCTCAGGAAATTTAGTGCTCATAGCCCGGAGGCAAGCACGGGCGGAGCGTGCGCACAACGCCCTAACGCGTGACGAAAGGGGGCAACGTAATGAGAGTCCAAGGTGTTCCGGCGGCCCCCAAATGCAGCCAAACATGTATGCGCGCGGATTACAGCCGTGACAGGAATTTACCCATGTTAACAAAGAATAAGCCGCTGTGATGTTCTCGTGAACATTCAGCGCTTTCTATCTTTGGCTGTGGATGGCAGGGTCCCGGCGGGTCGCAAATCTCCAGGGAGCCCATCCCGGCCGGATTCGAAACCCAATTCAGAAGGCGGCCCCCCGCAACGGGCCGCCTTCAACTTTTTCGGCGTGCTCGCCAACGGCCGTGTGACCGATGTCACGGCAGCACGGCCTAGCCCGCGATACCTATTCCTCATGGCCGGCAGCGATGACGCCGCCGGCGGGGAGGAAGACCAAAATGGCCCGCATCGCTCGCTCCGCTTGGAACCGCACCCAGTCCGCAGTCGTGTTCGCGCTCTGCATCGGTGCGTCGATGGTGTTGCCGCTGAGCCTGGCCGCGATCGGCTTCCAGATCGCCTAATCTGTCCTAAAGTGCCCGTAAGGTACGGGCAGGGGGCGGACATGCGGTTGATCCTTGGGGCGGTCGTTGGGCTCTTCCTCACCACGATAGCCACGCCGGCAACAGCGCAGACGCCCCTCTTCTCGGAAGAGAGCGAACTTCAGTTTGTCATCGAAGGGCCCATGGACGAGATCGTCCGACGCGCCCAACGCAGCACCGATCCCCACCCCGCCGCCGTAACGTTTATCGGCCCGGGCGAGCCGCAACGTTTCGATATTCAGCTTTCGGCGCGCGGCTTCTCGCGCCGGCAGTCAGCGATCTGCGCGTTTCCGCCGCTGCGGCTCGACTTCGACGGCAGCGCTTTGCGCGACACCTTCATGCGCGGCCAGAACCGGCTGAAACTGGTCACCAGCTGCCGCAACACCGACACCTACGAACAGATCACAATTCTCGAATACACCGCCTATCGGCTCTACAATGTCATCACGCCGCACAGTTTCCGCGTCCGCCCGGCGCGCGTTACGTACCGCGACACGGTCGGGCGCCGGCGCGAGGACACGCAGTTTAATTTTCTCATCGAAGATGTGTCCGACATGGCGCGCCGCAACGAGCGCCGCGCGCTCGACGTGCTGTCGGACGAGGTGCGCTCATCGCAGCTCGATCCCAGCGCCTCCGCCACCGTCGGGTTGTTCCAATACATGATCGGCAATCTTGATTGGGACATGGTCAGCGGTCACGCCGGCGAAGAGTGCTGTCACAACGGCAAGCTGATGGCCGCGACCCGCGAGAGCCGCGAAGCGGTGGTGCCAATCCCGTATGACTTCGATTTCTCCGGCTTCGTCGGCGCGCCGTACGCAATCCCGCCGGCGGGCCTGCCGGTGCCAAACGTGCGCACGCGCTACTATCGCGGCCTGTGCCGGCACAATGATGCGCTGCCACCGGTGATCGCGCACTTCCGCGAACGCCGCGCCGAGCTCTATGCGGTTATCGACGGCGAAACACGGCTGACCGAGGGCCGCCGCCGCGAGGCGCGCCGCTACATTGAGGCGTTTTTCGAAATTCTTGACGATCCCGATCGCGTCAATCGCCAGCTCATCGAGCGCTGTCGGCGCTAAACGGCCCTATTGCGTGCCGTTCAGCGCGTCGGTGCACTGGTCCACCAGCCCAACGATTTGGCCGCCGCTTTCATAAGCCATGATCTGGCGAAGATAGCTGCAGCGTTGCTCCGGCGTGCCGGCCACGATCGGGATGCGGTGGCCGCGGTGCACCGTAATCGGCTCGCCATTCTCGATAATGAGGAAGGCGTGCGGGTCCGACACTTGCCGCGCGATGTCGGTCACCAGCACACGTCCGCCGAAGCGCGGAAAAACCGTGGGTGCCACTTTCGAGTGGCCGATCACGATGCGCGCGACGCCGTGGCGCGCCAGCAGCGCCTCCAGGTGCGGACGTTCCGTTTCCTCAGGCGTCATCGCCAAGCCGCGATACCAGAGCGGGCCTTCTTGATTGTCGAGAATGTCCGCATAAGCGGCCACCGGGCGGCCGTTCAGCGCTTCGCGAACGGCGTTGTTCATGTCGTCGCGGTCGGCGTTGAGGAAGGATGGCCCCAATCCGCCGTGCATATAGAGCGTATCGTTGATGCGAATGACGCTGTCGTGGGTGGCGATCCAGCGGCCGTAGCGCCCGTTCGGCGCCCACGCTTCGCGGTGCTCGACGTAGCCCAGCGGATGCTCACCGTCCCACCGCGCGCGGTACGCGTCATCGAAGACGGGCAAGCCGGAAGCGGGCGGATTTTCCCGCAAATGCGCGACCCAGCGGCGGTAGAACGCGTTGCGCCGCCGCTCGGAACCGCGATCGACGAACGCGGCGTACTCGCCGGGATGCACATAGCGCAGATCGCCCTGAACGTTCATCGCTTCATGATTGCCGATCAGCGCATGCACGTAGCCGCCCGCGGCGCGCGCTTGCGGTTCAAGTTCGATCAGCAGATCGAAGATCATGCGGCTGTTGGGCCCGCGATCGGGAATGTCGCCAAGTTGAACCAGATGCGTCGCGCCGCCGATCCAGGCGTTGTGTTCATCGATCAAGCCTGCGGTGCGCAGCATGTCGGTGAACTTGTGGTAGTCGCCCTCAAGGTCGCCAATGACGACGACGCGCGCGACGTTGTCCCATTGCGTCTGTTGGGCGTGCGCCGGCGCAGCGAAGGCGAAAAGCGAGAAGGTCAGCGCGGCGAGGGCGCGAAGCAGGGTCTTCATGGGTTGCGAGCATAGCGGGAAAGCAGCGCCCGGCCACCCGCTCCCTCGTCGGCGATGATCAAAGCTCCGTCAGCGGCGGCGACGACGCCTTCGGCTTGTACGTGCGTCCGCCCCAATGCGCGCACCGCCATGATTTCGCCATCTGATGCGATCTCCGCCAACGCGGCGTCGAAGGCGGAGAGCAGCAGCAGGCGTCCGCTGGCTTGATCTACATCCAGCGAAGAAGGACGGAAATGCTGACCTCCCGCTGCGGCAGTGAATGCGTCCTCTGGCCAGGTGCGCCAGATTTGGGCCTCTCCGCCAAAACGCCACTGATAAAGCGCAACCGTGCGCCGCATGTCGCGGCCATCGTGACGCTTGCAGGCCAGGATCAAGCTGTCGGCAACATACGCGAGGCCCTCCACCTCGCACGCCCGCGGCGCGCCAGAGTCTTCACGCGCGAACGCGACATGCTCGCCGTCACTCCCCTCCCGGAAGCGATAGAGTTCGCCGCGGCTGGTGGTGAGCCAGAACTCGCCGCTCGGCGTGATGGCTAGGCCCTCGAAATCGCCGGCCTCGACTGGATCGCCAAGCGCGAACGCTTTCACCAGCGCGCCGCGCGTCACATCGATCTCATAGATCACCGCGTGTTCGTCATCGTGACCGAACACGCGGCCATCGGGCGAGAGCGCGAGCCCGGAAATCTCACGCAGACGATCCGGCAGGCGCCATTGCTGTTCTGGCGCGGCGGCGAACAGCGAGTTGGGAACGGTTTGTGTTTGAGCCGTGGAGGGCGGCGCGCTGCAGGCGCACAACAGCGCCAGCGCCGCGAGCCACTTAATCGTCGTCGTCTTCGTCGTCGCGATCGCGCTTCTTGTCTTCGCGGCGCTTGCGTTCCTCATCCTGAGCCATCCATTCGCGCGAGAACATCTGCTTGCCAGTGGTCTCAGCGCCAAACTCCGTCGCCCACAGGCCGAGCACGGTGTAGTTGAAGAAGATCGAAATGATGGCGGCGACTTCCACCGCATTGATGCCGCACGCAACCCCCACCGCGATCGATGTAAACAGGTAGGTCGTCTCGGCGCTGTCCTTGAGCGTGTGCCGGAAGCGCACCCCCGCGACGATGCCCGCCAAGCTGAACGCCAGCGCCAGGCTGTTGTGCACCACGTGCACAATGCCGGTGATCACCAGCGGCAGCACCAGGATGGTCTGAATGAACGATTGGCTCACGTCCTTGCGCCGGCGAGCGCCCATGCAAATCCAGGTCACCGGAAGCATCAGCACGAACGAGGAAATGATCGCCAAGGCGAGGCGCACGCCGTCGGCCAAGGTGGATGCGGCTGGCGCCAGCGCTTCAGTTGGCTGCACTGGCTCGAACGTGGATTGCCCTACCGGCCCGAAGCTCGCCGCGCCGCCGACCGGCAACAGCTCCATGAGCCGCGGATTGATGATCACCATCAGCGCGACCACAACCGCCACCAGCGAATAATAGGCGGTGAGGTAGAGGTAAGGCTTCAACAGCTTCGGCAGGCCGGCTGAAGCCTTCGCCTCGCCGTTATCCTTCTTGGGCTGCGCCGTCTCGACCGTCATGATCCCGCCCTATAGCGGATACGTTGCTCCGGCGCGCCCTGTTTCGCTTCCCGCAGGCGAAGCTTGCCGCGGCTCACTCGCGGGCGCGGCGAAGCGGGGCTAGATTGATGCTCCAGAGGAGGCGTTCGCATGCAGCACAGGGTCGAGTCGGCGCCGGCGGGCGCGGCCTACGAAACCGACGTCATCATCGTCGGGGCGGGGCCGGTGGGCCTGTTCGCGGTGTTCGAGCTTGGCCTGCTCGACCTCAAATCGCACCTCGTCGATGTGCTGGATCGCCCGGGCGGCCAATGCGCCGAACTCTATCCGGAGAAGCCGATCTACGACATTCCCGGCTTGCCTGTGGCGACCGGCCAAGAGCTGACGGATCGGCTGATGGAGCAGATCGCGCCCTTCAAGCCGACGTTTCATTTGGCGCAAATGGCGGAGTCGCTTGAGCGACTGCCCGACAAGCGTTTCCGGCTGAAGACTGAACTCGGCACGACCATTACAGCGCCCGTGTTGGTGATCGCTGCAGGTGGCGGCTCATTCGTCCCGCGCAAACCGAAGATCGACGGCTTGGAGGCGTTCGAAGGCACGTCGGTGCACTACGCCGTGCGCCAAATGGAGCGCTTCCGCGACCGCGACATCGTTGTCGCCGGCGGCGGGGACAGCGCGCTCGATTGGGTGTTGAACCTGCAGCCGCTCGCCAAATCGACTACGCTCATCCATCGCCGTGACGATTTCCGCGCTGCGCCGCATTCGGTGGCCAAGATGCGCGCGCTGGTCGCCGAAGGAAAAGTTCGTCTGGAAATCGCTGACCTCAAAGGTCTTGCCGGCGCGGATGGTCAGGTCAGCGCCGTCGTCTGTCAGACCAAGGAGAAAGGCGGCTACGAAATTCCGTGCAACGAGGTGCTGGCGTTCTACGGGCTCACCATGAAGCTCGGCCCGATCGCTGATTTCGGCCTCAACCTCAACGAAAATCTGATCCCGGTGGACACTGAGAAATTCGAGACCTCCGAACCCGGCATCTTCGCCATCGGCGACATCAACACCTATCCTGGCAAGCTCAAACTCATCCTGTGCGGCTTCCATGAGGGCGCGCTGATGGCGCAGGCCGCCTTCAAGATCGCCCGCCCGGGCGAGCGTCTGGTCTTTCTTTACACCACCTCGTCCACCGACCTGCAGAAGAAGCTCGGCGTCGGCGGCTAAAGCGACGCTTTAGTTGGAGGCGGCCGCAAAATACGCCACATGTGCGCCAGCACGACCCGGAGCGCCCGTATGATCCAGACGTCCGTCCTCGATTCCATCGGCAACACGCCGCTGATCAAGCTCAAGCGCGCGTCGGAGGCGACGGGTTGCACCATTCTGGGCAAGGCGGAATTCCTCAATCCAGGCCAGTCGGTGAAGGACCGCGCCGCGCTGGCCATCGTGCAGGACGCCGAGCGGAAAGGCCTGCTCAAGCCCGGCGGCGTCATTGTTGAAGGGACAGCTGGCAATACCGGCATCGGCTTGGCGTTGATCGGCGCCGCGAAGGGTTATCGCGTCATCGTCGTGATGCCGCGCACGCAAAGCGAAGAGAAGAAAGCCGCGGTGCGCGCGCTCGGGGCAGAACTGGTTGAAGTGGACGCCGTGCCCGCCGCCAACGAGAACCACTACCCCAAGGTCGCGCGCCGCATCGCCCAGGAGAAAGCCAAGTCCGAACCGAACGGCGCCATCTGGGCCAATCAGTTCGACAATGTCGCCAATCGCCAGGGCCACCTCGACACGACCGCCCCAGAAATCTGGACGGACACACAAGGCAAGGTCGATGGCTTCATCTGCGCCGTGGGCTCCGGCGGCACGCTCGGCGGCGTCAGCCTCGGTTTGAAGGCGAAGAACAAGAATGTCGTCGTCGGCATCGCCGATCCGGGCGGCGCGGCGCTGTTCAATTGGTACAAACACGGCGAGCTCAAGGCCGAAGGCACATCAATTACCGAAGGCATCGGCCAGGGCCGCGTCACCGCCAACCTCGAAGGCGTCGTTGTCGACGAAGCGTTCCGCGTGGAAGATCGCGACTGGCTGCCTGTGCTTTATCAACTGGTGCAGGACGAGGGCCTCTGCGTCGGCGGCTCCTCGGCCCTCAACGTGCTCGGCGCCATGGAACTGGCGCGCAAGCTGGGGCCCGGCAAAACCATCGTCACCATCCTGTGCGACTACGGCAACCGCTACATGGCCAAGCTGTTCAATCCCGAGTTCTTGCGCTCAAAGGATTTGCCGACGCCGCCCTGGATGAGCTGAACTCGTCGCTTTCCGGCTTCCCTCGCCGGACGCGCTGACTAGATTGCCCCCAATCGAATCCTTGGGGGACATCCATGAATGCTCGCCACCTTCTCGCGGCGGCTGTGATCGCACTGGCCGCGTGCGCCACGACCGATCAAGTCGCTGAGACCCCGGTCGTGACAACAGACATCGCCGCCTTCGCTTCGCCGCCTTTGTCGGCGGAGGCGCTCTTACAGCATGTGCGCGAACTGGCGTCGGACGAATATGAAG
Source organism: Hyphomonadaceae bacterium (assembly GCA_050186805.1). GTDB lineage: Bacteria > Pseudomonadota > Alphaproteobacteria > Caulobacterales > Aquidulcibacteraceae > Vitreimonas. The sequence goes on along the minus strand of JBFWYC010000030.1, from coordinate 8,635 downwards.
GCCGCGCGCCGGGCACCAATGGCGAGCGCCTCACCATCGACTATCTCGAACGCGCCTACGCCGCCGCCGGCTTGCAGCCCGGCGTCGCGCTGCCGGATGGTTCACGCTCCTGGCGCCAGGAAGTCACGCTCGTCGCTGCGACGCTTACGAATACGCCGACGCTCACGCTCTCCGGCCGCGATGGCGCGCAAGAGTATCAGTACGCGACGCAATTCTCGGCTTGGACACGCCGCCTCGATCCGACGGTCAACATCGAAGACGCGCCGCTGGTCTTCGTCGGCTACGGCATCAATGCGCCGGAATTGGGCTGGAACGATTACGAAGGCGTCGACATGCGCGGCAAGATCGCCGTCATCCTGATCAACGATCCGGATTTCGAGACCGGCGACGATCGCGGCTTCGGCGGCCGCGCCATGACATATTACGGGCGCTGGACCTACAAGTTCGAAGAAGCCGGTCGCCAGGGCGCGGCGGGCGCCATCATCATCCATGAGACAGCGCCCGCGGCCTATCCGTGGGCAGTCATCCAATCGTCCACCGGCAGCGCGCGCTGGGATGTGGTGCGCGCCGACCGCGGCGCCAATCGCGCCGGTTTCGAAGGCTGGATCAACAATGACGTGGCGATGGAGACGTTCCGCCGCGCCAATCTCGATTTCAACGAACTGAAGCAACGCGCGCAGCGCCCGGGCTTCCGCGCCGTGCGTATGAATTTGAACGGCTCGCTGACGCTCAACACCAATGTCGAGACGCGCACGACCTACAATGTCGTCGGCGTTTTGCCCGGTACGGAACGGCCGAATGAGACCATCATGTATTCCGCACACTGGGATCATCTGGGCCGCTGCCCGGCCATCGATGGCGATGACATCTGCAACGGCGCGCTCGATAACGCGACGGGCACGGCCGCTCTGATCGAACTCGCGCGCCGCTTTACAGCGGCTGGCGCGCCGGATCGATCAGTCGCGTTCATCGCCTTGACGGCCGAAGAGCAAGGTCTGTTGGGCGCGCTCTACTACTCGCAGCATCCGCTGTTTGCGCCGCGTGACACTGTGGCGGCCATCAATATGGACGGCATCAACAATTTCGGCCCCACCCACGACATCGAAGTGGTTGGCTTCGGCAAGAGCGAGATGGACGATCTGATCACGCAAGCGGCGGAAGCGCGGAGCCGGCGCGTTGCGCCCGATTCATCGCCGGAAGCGGGCTATTTCTATCGCTCCGACCATCTGCACTTCGCTCAGCTCGGCATTCCGGTGCTCTACACGTCGAACGGCGTCGATATGATCGAGGGCGGGGTCGCGCGCGGCAATCAGGTCAATGCCGACTATGTCGCCCACAATTATCACAAGCCGTCCGACGAAGTAACGGAGGCGTGGGACATGAGCGGCGGCGTCGAGGATCTCGAACTGCTCTATTCCGTGGGGCGCGGCATCGCCGACAGCGAGTCCTGGCCGCAATGGCGGGAGAACGCCGAATTCCGCGCCGCGCGCGTAGCCTCTGGGCGCTAGATGCGCTTAGGGCAAATTCTGGCGTATGTCGCGACGGCGATCGGGGTCGTCGTCTCGACATCATCAGTTATCAAGCTGTTTGAGTTTGCCTACGATCGGCAATTCTCACTCGCGGTGCTGCGGAATTTTATCGATGGCTATGAGCGCCTGATCAATCTGCTGGACCCTCCGATCGAGGGGCTCGCAGGGTTCTTGCCACCGCTTGCGGCGCACCTCCCGCTGCAACCGCACTGGAACCACGTCTATGTGCTGCTGACCTTATATTTCTTCCGCGACGCCGCGAACTTCGAGCGGATCGGCTATCTCAACACGGCTTGGGCAAGCAGAACCTACGGCGCAGCTGTGGCCATGACGGCAGCTTTGGCCACGGGGTTTGTGAGGCTCTCGCCAGACTCGGCGGCGGCCAATTTCGCGGTGGCGGCGATACCCTTGGCGGGATTGCTGACCTATCTGTTCGGCGCGACCATGTTCAACGCGACTTGGAATCGTGAGGCGACCGCCAAGTTCGCGAACACGCCAGTCGAGCCTTTCTGGGGTTTTGTCTGGGTGCGCGCGCGCCGCTATGTGGTCGTTGTCGCCGTGATGATTGCGCTGATTGCCGCGTGCTTGTTTGTGCCAAGTCTCACCCCCGCGCTGCCGGTGTTGGCGCAGGCTGAAGCGCCGGGCCTTGTATTGCTGGCAGCCGCTATCATCCTGCTGTCGCTGTTTTGGCTCTACCGCGGCGCAACCCAGGTGAAGTGGGACTGGCGGCGATTTCGCGGGAGCGGCAACATTCTCTTGGGCCTGACCATGCTCGCCCCGTTCGTCTGCGCCTTCGCGATCATGCTGGCGGGCGGATGAGACCAGCGAAACACGCTCACATTAGATGTGAGTGCGTTTCGCTTGCCCGCTTGCCGCGCGCTGCCATAAGCGGCGCCGGGAGGCGGACATGGCTAGGTCGATCACGCTTTACGGCAGCTCCAACAGCGGCAATTGCCTGAAGCCGAAATGGGTGGCCCAGCATCTTGGCGTCGCGGTCGAGTGGGTCGAGACGGATGCATTTTCGGGCGTCACCCGATCGCCAGAATTTCTGGCGCTCAATCCCGCTGGCCAAGTACCGTTGGCGGTATTGGACGACGGCCGCAAGCTCGCCCAATCCAACGCCATCATGCTCCATCTCGCCGAGGGTTCGGCGCTCGTGCCGGAGGACGCCTACGCCCGGGCCAAAATGTTCGAATGGCTGTTTTGGGAGCAGTACAGCCACGAACCGGCCGTCGCCGTTCGCATCGCGCGCAAATTCTACCTCGGCAAAACCGACGCCGAACTCGATCCCGCGCTCCTCACTAAGGGGAAAGCGGCGCTGGCGCGTATGGAGCTGCAGCTAAACGAGGCGCCATATCTGGTAGGCGATGCCCTAACGCTTGCCGACATCGCCCTGGTCGCTTACACGCGCGTGGCCCATCGGGGCGGGTTCCGCCTCGAAGATTACCCTGCCGTTAAGGATTGGGTGGGTCGAGTGGAACGCGATCTGGGCTTGCCCAGCGCGACGTAGCAGCGGAACCGCCGCGCTCTGGCCGCATTGCCCTGTCAGGCGGTAATGCTCCGAGCCGGTGAGCAAGAGGGCAAATGGAAATCAGTCCGGACCTATGGCCCGCGCTGTGGACGACATTCGGCCTTTTCCTCGTGGTCGGGTTTCTCGCGCAATTGATCGATGGCGCCGTGGGCATGGCCTACGGGGTCATTTCGTCGAGCGTATTGCTGGCGTTCGGCGTGCCGCCGGCGCAAGTGTCGGCCACCATCCACGCCGCTGAATGCTTCACCACCGGCGCATCAGGCGCATCGCACCTGGCCCACCGCAATGTAGATTGGCGGCTCTTCTTCCGGCTTGCGCCGGCGGGCGTGCTGGGCGGGGTGCTGGGCGCCTATCTGCTGACCGGCTTCGACGCGACCTTCATCAAGGCGGTTGTCATCGCCTATTTGGGCGTTCTCGGCATCTACATGTTCACCCGGGCGTTGCGTCCGCCGGTTGATGAAGAACCGCATCTTAAGCATGTCGTGCCGCTTGGCGTCGTGGGCGGATTTTTGGATGCAAGCGGCGGCGGCGGCTGGGGGCCGATCGTGACCTCGACCCTGTTAGGGCGTGGCCACGCGCCGCGCTATGTCATCGGCAGCGTGAATTCCGCCGAGTTCGTCGTCACTGTCGCGATCTCGATCACCTTCCTGTGGACGCTGCTGACCGGGCGTCTTGAGCTGGAAGGCGGTCTGGCGGCGGGCGGGGCGGCGCTTGGCGGCCTGATCCTTGGCGGCCTGATTGCCGCGCCTTTGGCCGGCTACGTCACCAAAATCGCGCCGGCGCGGCTGCTCCTCGGCGGCGCGGCGATCCTGGTGATCGGGCTGTCGGTTTGGCAGGGCATTCAACTTTGGCCGCGTCTGCTGGAATACCCGATCTTCCGCGAAATGGCCGCGCACGCCGCTTTGGTGCGTTAACCTCAGCGTACGAACCGGGCGTTTACGACCGTTCAGCGATTCTTACGGGTCTCGCGGAGCGTTTGTGGTCAGTTCGATCAACCTCAATGTGGCGTCGGCGCTGCTGGGCCTGAACACGTCGTCCAGCACGACCACCACGCCCACCGGTGTGGACGCCAGCGTGCTGACCGCCTGGGCCCAGGCCAAGGCGGGCATTGGCGTCGATGTCACTACGCTGCAGCAGGACCCGGACGCGCCGATCGCGCCCGTTTGGACGCCGGGCGTTTCGCCCAGCGCTGAAGCGCTGATCCAACGCGCGCTGACCAACAAAGCGTTCTTCGACACCGGCGCGAAGCTCTATTCCGATCTCGGCGCAACTGGCGACTATCAGCGGCTGTTTGCGCTCTATTCCGGCCTCACCACGCTGCAGGCGCTGGCGGGGCGCGCGGAAGATACAACGCTCTCCAAGGCGCAGCAGGCGATCACCAACACGCAATTCGCGCGTGGCCTCACCGAGCTGCAGGCCTTCTTCGAGAAGCAGCAGTTCGAAGACATCCGCCTCTCGCAAGGCGATCGCGTCGACGCCGCGCAGACGACGCTCGCCATACCAAGCAAGTCGGAAGACTACCTGACTGGGCTCATTCACAAAGGCGGGCTCTACGACAAGATCGCCGGCCTTGCCGCGGACGCCAGGTTCAACATCGTCGCTACCTCGGTCGCCGGCACAGTGCGCAACGTCGCCATCGATCTCTCCGAGATGGGTTCGGTCACGCGCTCGATGGGCAACGTGATCAGCTTCATCAACAGCAAGCTCTCCGCCGCGGGCGCTTCGTCGCGACTGGAGGCGGTGGACCAGACGCCGAAGACGAACACGATCGTTATCGGCGGCAAGCCGATCACGACGCGCTATGTTGGCGCCAAACAGTACGCGCTCAAGGTCGATGTGCGCGCCAATGAACGGGTGGCGTTCGAGCCTGTCGCGGCCGAGCCCGCCTTCTATGCGGTGGGCACGACCGCCAATGGCGCGCGCCTGATCAAGCTGGAGGATGTCAGCGGGGCCGCCGGTCAGCCGGTGTGGCTGACACGGCCTGACGCCACCGACGATCCGATCGGCGCCTACGTATCCACCGGCTGGCTCGGCGCCGGCGCGCCGTACACAATCCCGCCTGTGACCGCCTACGAACAGCGCAGCGGGGCGCTGTTGAGCAGTGGCGAAAGCATCACCGAAGACGCGCTGCGGGCCGCCGGGGAAGCAGTGCTCAAACTGCAATTCGCGGATGGGCGCACGCTCTCGATCAGCACCGCGTGGCGTGAGGGCGATCTCGAAACCTGGCGCACGCGCGCAGGCGAAAGCGAAGACCGCGCGCTGGCTGACGATCTGGCCGAGCGGCTGACCCAATTGCTGCACGAGCAAGGCGTCGCCGCCGGCGTCGATGTTTGGGAAGATAACGGCAAGATCGGGCTTTCGGTGTTCACCGACGATCTGACGACATCTTCGCTGTCGATCAGCGGCCGCTCGGTGTCGATGGAAAACATCGATCCGCCCGGCATGGTGGCGGGCCTGCGCGACGGCATTTTCGCGCGCCGCTTCGAGGCAGGCGCCGTCGCCGGCGCGAGCGATCTGTTCGTCGACAAGCAGACCTTCGTGTTCACCACCGCCAACGGCGCACAAACCATCACGATCGACGGCGATGAAGATGGCATCGATGCGGCCGAACTGGTGAGCCAGCTCAACGAGAAAATCCGTGAGAAGAACATCTCCGCCGCCGCCTATCTGGTGGACGATGGCGGCGCACTGACCTTTCGCGTCGATGCGCTGCATGATGTGCTCGATGTCAGCGCCACGCTGAACGATGAGCATTACGAGGCGGATATCGTGGCGCCGGGCGCATGGGTAAATGGCGGTTTGCCCGCCGCGACCTCAGGCCAGCCGTTCGGCGACGCCATCCGCACTTATAGTTCGGCAGCCGCGTCGCCCTTGCTCGCGCATGCGGGCGCGCTCGATCTTGAGATCGTGGTGGCGACGCCATCGGGCAATTCGACCGTTAGCGTCTCGATCAGCGCACAAGATAGGCTGGACTATCCCGACGCCGCGCCTGGCGAACTCAACGCCACGCTGAAGGCGCGCATCGACGCGGCGCTCAATGCCGCGGGCGTCTATGTGAGCGCCGATAGCGCCGACCTCACGCAATGGTCCGCCGCCGAAGGCGCCGGCCATCGTATCGCCTCGGTCACCGTCAACGGCGATGCCGTGCCGCTCACCACCGACGCGCCGACACTCGGCCTCGGCGGCGCCTTCAGCGCCGAGCGCAGCTTCACCAGCGCACAAGCCGCGGCGGGCGTCAGCGACGATATCGCCGCGCTGTTCAGCGACGACACCGTGTCCGTGACGCTCGACACCATCTGGGGCGAGCGCACCGTGAGCGCGAGCCTTGATCCCGGCGATCCACGCACGCTTGAAAGCGTGGCGCTGCGCTTGAACCAAGCGCTCGCGGCGCAAGGCTATGACGCAGGCGTGGTGGCGACGGATCTATCTGGCGGCGGCGCCGGCTTGCGCGTGGTCACCGGCGCCTCGCACAGCGTGCGCGGCGTTAGCGACGTCACTATTGGCGGCGAGAGCCGCGCGCTTTCGCTCGATCCGATCGACGCGGTTTCTCATGCCGACGATCCTGTCGGCGCATTGCGCGTCACCGAACGCGCCACGCGCGGCGCCACGGCAGTGCTCACCACGCCGGCGACGTCGCCGTTCACCGCGCCGACGGCGAATTCTAGCGCGTGGTTCGCTGGACGCGCCTTCGATGTCAGCGTCGGCGGCGGCGCCAAGATCGCCACCGCCCGCGCGGTGGCGACAGCAGCCGATGGTTCTGTCTATGTGCTCGCCGATTTGAGCGATGATAGCGCCAACGCCGCTATCAAGGGCGCGCGCGACGTGGCGCTGTTCAAATACGATTCCGCCGGCAAGCTGCAGTTCACGCAAATGCTGGGCGCCGCGCAATCGGCCAGCGGCTTTGCGCTCGCGGTTTCGGAGGATGGAAACGTCGCCATCGCCGGCTCGGTCGAAGGCGGACTCTCCGGCGCCAGCGCCGGCAAGGGCGGAACGGATTCGTTCGTCACCATGTTCGACGCCAAGGGCAAAGAGCTGTGGACCGCGCGTCGCGGCGCCAGCGCCAATGACGAAGTCAGCGCCATTGCGTTCGGGCCGGACGGACAAGTGATCGTCGCCGGCAAAACCGACTCTGCCCTTGGCGGCCAAGTCGCGCTCGGCGGATCGGACGGATATGTGCGCGGCTATTCCGCCGGTGGCGCAGAAATGTTCACGCGCCAGTTCGGGACCAGCGGGACCGACGCCGCCTCCGCGCTCTTAGTGCGCGACGATGGCGCAGGCGGGCTGGAAATCACCACTGGCGGCGTTGAAAACAATCGCGGCGTGCTGCGCCGCTTTACGTACTCGGCCGGCGCCGGCTTCGCAGCCGGCCCGACACGCGACATCGGCTACTTCCATAACGGCGCCATCAATACGCTCGCCGCCGATGGCGGCGCCATCTATGTCGGCGGCCAGACGGGCGCCGATCGCCTCACCGTCGGCGCGGCGGCGCAGGGCGCTGTGGCTGCACAAGAAGGCTTTGTCGCGCGTCTCGATTCAGGCCTGGTTTCGACCGTGCTCGACCGCACGTCGTACATCGGTTCGGCGCGCGACGACGCGGTGAAGAGCATCAGCATCGTCAACGGCGATGTGTATGCAGCTGGCGTCAGCGGCGGCGTGGTGCAGGGGCAAGGCTCGTCCAATCTCGCCAGCAGCTTCATCACGCGCCTAGGCGATGACGGCGCCTCGGCGTGGACGCGCACATTCAGCTCTGCCGGCGGCGCTTTCACACTGACCGGACTTGCCGTCGATGCGAGCGGTGCTTCGCCGCTCGATGTGCTGGGTTTGCCGCGCGGCGCGGTGGCGGTGTCGGATTCAAGCGCGCTGGTCAATCGCAGCGCGCTGCGCGTGGGCGAAGAATTCAAGATCGGCGTCGATGGCCGCCGACTCACCACCATCAAGATCGGCGCAAGCGACACGATCAGCACTCTCGTCAACACCATTAACCGCGCCATCGGCGCGGCCGGCAAGGCCGAGATCGTGCGTGAAAATGGCGTCGAGCGGATCAAGATCACCGCGCGCGACGGCAAGGCTGTGCGCATCGATGCGGGCCGCGATGGCTACAACGCCTTGCCCGCGCTTGGCCTCACACAGGGCATCGTCGCGGCCAATCAAACCGGGCGCAGTGCGCTGAAGACGTATGGCCTCGGCCTCATCGCCGCCGATCTGAAGCTCGACAGCAAGGCCAACATCACCGCCGCCAAGGCCGAAATTTCCGCCGCCATTTCGATCGTGCGCCAAGCCTACGAAGCGCTGCTCAATCCCAACGCGAAGGAATTGACCGACGAAGAAAAGGCGCTGCGGGCCCGCCGCCAGAACGCTGGCGCAGCGCCCGAATACTACACCAACCAACTCGCCAACTACCAAGCGGCGCTGGCGAAGCTGACCGGCGGGTAGGCCGAAGGATTTCCTGGTGCCACGGGAGAGGATTGAACTCTCGACCTCACCCTTACCAAGGGTGCGCTCTACCACTGAGCTACCGCGGCGACGCCAGGAAGTCGGGGCTTCTAGCTTGCTCCGTCCGGCCTGGGAAGCCCGC
>JBFWYC010000029.1:0-54563 GCA_050186805.1 Hyphomonadaceae bacterium | reverse complement strand
TGGTCTTGCAACCGCGGAAGCGGTTACGCAGGCCGCCATCGATCACCTCGCCCTCGGAGGTCAACCGCACATCGAGCGCCGGCAGGCGAGCGGCCGGCGTCACGCTGACATCGATGTCAGTGCGGTCCTCCGGGATCACGGTCACGACCGCGGCGGTGTGAATAATGTCGATCGATGTGGCGTTGTAGCGTTCCGCCGCCGCTTGGCCGGCGAGCAGGCAAAGTGATGCTGTGGTCAAAACCGCAAGGCGCACGGAGTCCTCCCTTATTCCCTCTCAGGGCGGAGATGCGCGCGGCTGCCTCCTTGGATGCAGCCATTGGTCGACTAGTCGAGGGCGATCCCGGCCCGCTCCAGCACCTGGCGCGCCGGATCGAGCAAGGCGCCATATTTGGCCGCCCGCCCCACAGCGTTGGCATTCATAGCCGAGCGCACTTGCCGGGCGCTCGGCGTGGCGACACCCGCGGCGTTCTCGTGGAAGGCAAGGCAGCGCGGATCCCAGGCGAGCCCGCAGAAGGCGACAAGCTCGCGCGTGCGCGCTTCCTGGTTGGCGACAAGATTCTCGTAGCGCAGTTCGAGGAAGCGATCGCTTGGCAGCGTCCGCTTCCAATGCGCCAGGATGCGATCGAGCTGCACGACCTTGTGGGCCGCGCTTTCGAGCCCATAGACGTAATCATAGTAACGGTCGTCGATAGGAAAGATTTGCTTGTAGTTGCTGAGCACGCTGTCGAGCGGATGGCGACGAATGCAGATGACGCGCGCATTCGGCAGCGCGCGTAGAATGAGACCGGCCAAGAGATAATTGCTCGGCGCCTTATCGACGAAGCGCGGCTTGGCGCCGGTTAGCGGACGTGTGCTCTCGACATATGCCCTGCCCAGCTGCGCGAAATCGACGCCATCGGCCCGACTCAAGCCATCGACGTCGAGGGTCGCCGGCGTCGTCGAGCCGGAAAGCGCTTTGTAGATTTGCGAGAAATTGCCGATCTCACCTGCCGACATCACGTCGGCATGGCTTGATAAAATGCGATCCACCAGTGTCGTGCCGGAGCGCGGAAGGCCGGCGACGAAAATCGGCTCGGATGAATCGTCGCCGCTTCGCAGCGCCGCGGCCGTCGCCATCGCGGCGTTGGTAACCGCCTCTTCACGCGCGGCGTTGTATGGCGCGATCACACGGCGGCGCGCCTTCGCGCGTTCGAGCCAGGCGAAGGATTGAGCCGCATCGCCCATATCCTCGAAGGTCTTCGCCAGTGCGTGGCCCAGATGCAGCGTGCGCCAGCCGTCCGCGTCGGGCGCCATGGAAAACTGGCTCTCGAGTTCGGCAATGCTGTTGTTGGCGATGCTTTGCTTTTCCAACTGCACCAAAGCTTGGCGCGCTTTGTAGTTCAGCGGCTCCGCTGAGAGCGCGCGGCGATAGCTCGCCGCCGCCGCATCGAATTGGCCGAGATATTCCTCGATCACACCGCGCTCGAAGAGGACGTGCGTGTTGTCAGGCTCGGCCTTCGCCGCAAGCGCAAGCGCAGTGTGGGCGGATGCAAGGTCGCCGCTCAAGCGGAAGGCCATGGCCGCGCCATAAAGCGCGCGCACGTCCATCGGATGGTCTTGCACAGCGCGAGCAGCGACGCTGCGCATTTGTGCGAAGCGCCCAACCACTTGCGCCAGGGCGGCGGCGTTCGTCATCGTCGCACTTGCTTACTTTGCGCCTTTGCGACGCCCGAGACCCTGCTGCTGGAATTTGGCGTTGCGGATCTCGGCGGGCGCATACACCGCGGTGTGCTTGCAGCCCGGGCACGTGTGCGTCTCCGCCTCACGCAAAGCGTGCGGCATGCCTTCGGGCACAGGTTCTTGGCGCACGCGAAAGCCCGCACCGCAGCCCTTGCAGAAAACCACCAGATAGCTCTTGCCCAATTCCTTTTGCGCCATCGCGATCTCCTTCGAGGCGAGCCTAGCACATCCCAAACGTGGCGCATGTCCAGACGCCGCAGAAAGCGAAAGGGCCGCCCCAGCGGAGCGGCCCTTTGCTCAAGTCTTGTTGCGTCCGTGTAGGTCCACGTCGGTCAGCTCAGCCAACACTGCACCCTGCGCCAATCTTAGGCGCGGAGCTTTGCCAGGACCTCCTGGCTGACCGCCTTGGGGACTTCTTCGTAATGGGAGAATTCCATCACGTACGAAGCGCGCCCTTGGGAGAACGAACGCAGCGTGTTGACGTAACCGAACATGTTGGCCAGCGGGACCATCGCGTTGATGATGGTCGCGTTGCCGCGCATGTCTTGGCCTTGGATCATGCCACGACGCGAGTTCAAATCGCCGATGACCGAGCCGACATACTCTTCCGGGCTCGTGACTTCGACCTTCATCACCGGCTCGAGCAGGCGCGGATCGCCCTTTTCCTTCAGTTCGCGGAACGCAGCTTGCGCCGCGATCTGGAACGTCAGCACGTTGGAGTCGACGTCGTGATACTTGCCGTCGATCAGGCGCGCCGTAACATCGATGACCGGGAAGCCGGCGAGCAGGCCGTTTTCCTTGGCCATGTTGAGGCCCTTTTCAACGCCCGGCACGTATTCGCGCGGGACGTTGCCGCCGACGATCTTGTTCTCGAACTTGAAGCCCGAACCCGGTTCGCCCGGCTCGAACTCGATCTTCACTTCGGCGAACTGGCCCGAACCGCCGGTTTGCTTCTTGTGGGTGTAGAGAATGGTCGCGGCGCGGCCGAGCTTCTCGCGATACGCGACTTGCGGCGCGCCCACGTTCGCTTCGACTTTGTAGGTGCGGCGTAGAATATCGATTTTGATGTCGAGGTGGAGTTCGCCCATCCCCTTCAGGATGGTCTGACCCGACTCTTGATCGGTCGACACGCGGAAAGACGGATCTTCGTTCGCCAGCTTGGACAGCGCGACGCCGAGCTTTTCCTGGTCGGCCTTCGACTTCGGCTCGACCGCCACTTCGATGACCGGTTCCGGGAATTCCATGCGCTCAAGAATGACCGGCTTGTTCGGATCGCAGAGCGTGTCGCCGGTGCGCACTTCCTTCAGGCCGGCCAGGGCGACGATGTCGCCGGCATAGGCTTCCTTGATGTCTTCGCGGTTGTTGGCGTGCATCAGCAGCATGCGTCCGGCGCGCTCCTTCTTGTCGCGCGTCGAGTTCAGCAGCGCATCGCCGGCATTGAGGATGCCCGAGTAGATGCGGCAGAACGTGATCGTGCCGACGAACGGGTCGTCCATGATCTTGAACGCCAGGATCGACAGCGGATCGGTGTCCGAGGATTGGCGCACCAACTCCTTTTCCGGATCGTCCATGTCGACGCCCTTGATCGCCGGGCGATCGATCGGGCTCGGCAGATAGTCGACGACAGCGTCAAGCAACGGCTGCACGCCCTTGTTCTTGAACGCCGAGCCGCAGAGCATCGGATACCAGGCAGCCTTCAGCACCGCCAAACGAATGAGGCGCTTCAGCTCCGCCTTCGAAGGCTCTTCGCCTTCGAGATACTTTTCCATGGCCGTGTCATCGAGTTCGACAGCCGCCTCGACGAGGCCCGAGCGAAACTCCGCGGCTTTGTCTTTCAGGTCGTCGGGAATATCGACGATGTCGAACTTCGCGCCGAGGCTCTCATCCTTCCAGATGATCGCGTTCATCTCGACCAGATCGACAATACCCTTGAAGCCGGACTCGATGCCGATCGGCAGCTGCAGCGGCACCGGGCGCGCGCCGAGGCGCTTCTTGATGTCCTCGACGCACATATAAAAGTCGGCGCCGGTCTTATCCATCTTGTTGGCGAAGATGATACGCGGAACCTTGTACTTGTCGCCCTGGCGCCAAACGGTTTCGGTCTGCGGCTCCACGCCTTGGTTGCCGTCGAGCACGACGACGGCGCCGTCGAGCACGCGCAAGCTACGCTCGACTTCGATGGTGAAGTCGACGTGGCCGGGCGTGTCGATGATGTTCAGACGCTTATCGTTCCAGAACGTCGTCGTAGCAGCCGACGTAATGGTGATGCCGCGCTCTTGCTCTTGTTCCATCCAGTCCATGGTGGCCGCGCCATCGTGGACTTCGCCGATCTTGTGCGACTTGCCGCTGTAAAACAGAATCCGCTCGGTCGTCGTCGTCTTGCCGGCATCGATGTGCGCCATGATGCCGAAGTTGCGGTAGTCTTCGATTTTGTACTGACGAGGCATGACAATTCTGTCCGTGTGTTTGATCGCCCGGCGTTTTGCGGCGCCGGGTTTATCTCCGGCGTCGAAAGCGCCGGCGATCCGTTTGGATTACCAGCGGTAGTGTGAGAACGCGCGGTTGGCTTCGGCCATCCGATGCGTGTCTTCGCGCTTCTTCACCGCGTTGCCGCGGTTGTTCGATGCATCGATGAGCTCGCCGGCCAGACGCTCTTGCATCGTGTTTTCGTTGCGAGCGCGCGCGGCGCCCACGAGCCAGCGGATCGCCAGCGCCTGACGGCGCTCGGGACGAACTTCGACCGGAACCTGATAGGTCGCGCCGCCGACGCGGCGTGAGCGCACTTCGATAGCCGGGGCGACGTTCGCCAGCGCATCGTGGAACGCCTCGATCGACGGGCGCTTCATCTTCTTCTCGACCGTTTCGAGCGCGCCATAGACGATTTGCTCGGCGGCAGACTTCTTACCTTCGTACATGACGTAGTTCATGAACTTCGTAAGAACGAGATCGCCATAAACGGGATCGGGCAGAACTTGGCGCGGCTCGGCGCGGTGACGACGGGACATGCGTTCTCTTCCTTACTTCGGTCGTTTCGCGCCATAGAGCGAGCGGCGCTTCTTGCGGTCCTTCACGCCTTGCGTATCGAGCACGCCGCGCAGGATGTGATAGCGAACGCCCGGCAAGTCCTTCACGCGGCCGCCGCGGATCAGCACAACGGAGTGCTCCTGCAGATTGTGGCCTTCGCCCGGGATGTAGCACACGGCTTCGATGCCGGTGGTCAGACGAACCTTCGCGACCTTGCGGAGCGCCGAGTTCGGCTTCTTCGGCGTCGTCGTATAGACGCGCGTGCAGACGCCGCGGCGCTGCGGGCTTTCCTTCAGCGCCGGAGACTTGGTGCGGTCCGGCTTGGGCGACCGCGGCTTGCGGATCAGCTGATTGATGGTCGGCATTAGCCTCTCGTCTCTTCTCGTACTTCAAACTCGATTAGCGCGCCGAGCGGCCCCTAGAGGGAGCCGCCAGAAGGCGCGCTGCGATAGGTCCAATCGGCGGGGCGGCGCACCTCTGGCGCTGCAGCCGTTCCGAATGAGGGGGCCTAAATACGAGCGGCGCCCTGCCCCGTCAACCCGCCAGGCGGGGTTCCGCAGAACTTGTTCTTCGCCTGTGGCGTTGTGCGCCACCCCGGTCAGGCGTCCCAAAAGAAAAGCGGCGGACCGTGAGGCCCGCCGCCAGTTCTTGGACGTCTCGTCTGGTTCTTAGAACCGGTAACGAGCCGCGATCGAGAACGTACGACCCAGCACGCGATAGACCTGCGGGTCCGTGTTCGCTTGGCTGAAGTACCCGTCGATCGTTTGCGGCGGATAGTCGTCCGTCAGGTTGTCGACGTTGGCCGTGAGCGTGAAGTTGTCCGTCACGTTCCAGCGCACCGAAGCGTCGAAGTAGCTGGCTTCCGGCGTGTCTTCGCCAACCGTCGAGCCGACGAGGCTCGGCGTGTAGCTCCAGCGGCCGAACAGCGTCCAGTCACCGACATTGTACGTGACCGACAGCACCGACTTGTAGTCCGGCAGCGCGCCACCGATGGCCGCCGACGTGGTGCCGGCGAACTCGGCGCCGTTCACCGTGAACGAGTCGAGGATCGAGTACAGTTCGTTGATCGTCAGCTGACCCGGGCCGAGCGGCAGAGACCATTCGGCTTGGATATCGTAACCGGAGGTCGCCAGGGCGCCTTGGTTGCCGACCGAGGTGTTGACGAAGTCGATCTGACCCGTGACCGGGTCGCGAACGACGCGCGCGCAGCTCGTCAGGTTGGTGTTCAGGTAGCAGTCGTTGATGAAGAACTGCGCACCGAACGCCGCGATAACGTCCGTGATCTCGATGTCGTAGTAGTCGACGGAGACGCGGAAGTCGCCGATCGGGAACCAATCCGGCGTGAAGACCACGCCATAGGTCGTCGATTCTGCAGTTTCCGGTCCGAGGTTCTGGTTGCCGAACGCGAAGGCTTCAACCTGCGTGTTGTTGGCAGTGAAGCCCGGATAGGCCGCCAGCGGAACGCCTTGGCCGACGCAGAACGCTTGCGTCACGGCGGTGTCAGGCGCGCCGTTGTTGTTCACGTCCCGGCACGGGTCGGTATAGGCCGGGAAGCCTTGGTCGCCGTTTTGGAACAGTTCGAACACGTTCGGCGCGCGGGTCGCTTCGTTGAAGACCGCGCGGAAACGCAGCCATTCTGTCGGCGCCCATTCGCCACCGATCTTGTAGGTGTCGATGTCGCCGATGGACGAATAGTTCGACCGGCGGAAACCGAGCTCAAGACCGAGGTAGTGCGCGAACGGCGCTTCGCTGACCAACGGGACCGCCAATTCGGTGTACAGTTCGTACACGTCGACTTGGCCTTCTTGGTCCTGAATGGCGTTGAAGCCGAAGATGTTGCCCGTGCGCTGCTCGTTGTCGTTGTACTGAGCGGCGAAGGTGTCGCGATATTCGAAGCCGAACACCGCAGCCACCGGACCGGCCGGCAGTTCGAACAAGTCGCCGCGAACAAAGCCCGCGATACGCGATTCTTCGATCTTCACGTCCGTGAAGGTCGTGACGTCGATGAAGCTCACCATCGTCGGCGTCAGCGTACCCGGCCCGAAAATATCGAGCGGGACGCAGCCCGGAAGAGCGTTGACGCCCAGCGGGTTGCCGGCGGCGTCTTGGCAGCCTGCGAGACCTTGACGGAGCGCCGTCGCGTTCACGCTGTTGATCGCGCGGGTGTTGAACGACACCTGGCCGTACGACATTGAGAGGTTCCAATCCCAGTTGTCACCCATCGAGCCGTCGAGGCCCGAGAGGAAGAACACCGAGTTGTTCTCGAAGTAGCCGTTACGGGTGCCGACTTCCGTCATCCGGCGGTCCATGGTGAACGGCGCCAAAGCGTTGGGACGGCTTTGCAGCGCGACCCAGAGGTCCGGCGAGTTCGCTTGGATAAGAGCCTGCATCGCCGGCGTCAGCGTGACCGTCAGGCCGGTGGCCGGCGTCGGGGCAAGCTGAACTTCAGACGTCGCGTTCGAGTAGTTGATCAACAGGTTCAGGCGAACGCTGTCGGTGATGTCGTAATGGCCCGACGTGGTCAGCGCGATACGCTCGGCCGGGATAACCAAGAAGTTGTCCGGGGCGAAGTTGTAGCGCGAGGAACCAGCCGCACGATCCGGAACGCCGCAGGCGCCAGCGGTATTGCGGGGCTCAAGCGCGCCCGCATCGTTGAACGACAGCGCGCCGCCCGCGTAGGCGATGTTCGGCGTCGCCGGGTTACAATCGTGGTCGTAGCTGGCGAACTGGCCGGACGTCAGCGGGTTAGCGTTGATCGCCGCAGCGTTGAAGGCGTTCGCGCCGTTGTTCGTGATCCAGCCCCAGGGCGGGGTGCCCGAGCCACCCGCGGCAACCACGCCGAAACCGCCAGCGGCCGCTTCAGCAGAGCTGTCGCAGATGAAGTAGCCGCTACCGCCAACGCCACGCGCCGGGTCATAGCAGATAGCGCCAGACACGCGTGAATAGTCGTACGCGTTCTGCAGCAGGCCTTCGCGATTGTAGTACGAGGCATAGGCCGTCAGGTTGCCGCGGCCGTTGGCGAAGTTGCCCCCGACGAGGCCGTTCATTTCGAATTCGGCGACGTTGCCGGTTTCCATTTCGGCGCCGTAGGTCGCGTTGATTTCGGCGCCTTCGTAGTCGTCCTTCAGAACGAAGTTGACGACGCCCGACATGGCGTCCGAACCATAAACGGCCGAAGCGCCGCCGGTGACGACTTCAACGCGCGAAATCAGCGAGGCCGGGATCGTGTTGATGTCGACCGCACCAGCCGTCGACGACACCGGAACGCGTTCGCCGTTGATCAGCACGAGCGTGCGGCCCGGGCCAAGGCCGCGCAGGTCGACGGTGGCGTAGTCAAAGCCGCCAGCGTTGTTCGACGTGCGGGTGTTGCCCGGAATGATCTGCGGCAGTTCGTTGAGCAGCGATTCCGTGGTCAGCGTCGCCGTCAGTTCGAGCTGTTCGGCGCCGACCGTCGTGACCGGGCTGATCGCTTCGAAGTCTTGGCGCGCCAGACGCGTGCCGGTGACGACGATTGCCTCTTCTTCCTCTTCAGCGTCCTGCGCGAGCGCAGGCGTGCTGGTCAGAGCGGCCGCCGCCGCTGCGAGCACCGAAGCGCCACGCAGCAAAGACTTACGCTGACCGCTTTGCGTCTTTTTCGTCATACTTAGAACCCCCTAAGAGCGCCGGGCCATCGCCGGAAAAGCCGGCGAACCCACATTCTCTCCGAGCGACCATCGCTCGAATGCTGCGAAAGTTTCTGTCTGGTGGACCCCCCAAGGGACACCAGAACGAGCCGTGGCCCGGCTTCGACTCCCGCCATGCTGCGGCAACGCTAACGACACATTTTAACCAAGGTCAAACGCCCAACGCTGAAATACGGCGGAACAAATACGGAAAATCCGCACAAGTGACGCCGATGTGAAAACACTGTGGCGCGGATGCGCCAGTGGGCGCCTGCACACTTTAGGCGCCCTGCCTCATTCGTTGGCGGGTTCTCGTCGGGGGATAGTCTAAGCCGCGAACGGGCCATTTCGGGGTCGATTCGTTCTGCCGGTAGTCAGCGCCCACGAATAAGGCGCCTACCGCGCCGCCGCGGCTGAACCTATGTTGGCGTTCATGGCCCGTTCCCCGAAACCGCCCGGCGTCGCCGAGGCGCCGACCGTGTTCGACACCAATGCGGCGATGTGGATGCCGCATCGGCCGAAGCGTGGCTGGGAGAAGCTGGAAGGGGGCAAGCGCTTCAAGCTCGTTTCGGATTACGAGCCGGCCGGCGATCAACCGACCGCGATCGCGGAATTGGTCGAGGGCATTCAGAAGCGCGAGCAGGACCAGGTGCTGCTCGGCGTCACCGGCTCGGGCAAGACCTTCACGATGGCGCAGATCATCGAGCGGGTGCAGCGCCCCGCCCTGATCCTGGCGCCCAACAAGACGCTCGCCGCGCAGCTCTATGGCGAGTTCAAAGGCTTCTTTCCGGACAACGCGGTCGAGTACTTCGTCTCGTACTACGACTATTACCAGCCGGAAGCGTACGTGCCGCGCACCGACACCTACATCGAAAAAGAATCCAACATCAACGAGCAGATCGACCGCATGCGCCACGCCGCCACGCGCGCCATCCTCGAACGCGACGACGTCATCATCGTCGCCTCGGTCAGCTGCATTTACGGCATCGGCTCGGTCGAGACCTACACGTCGATGACGTTCACGGTGAAGCAAGGCGACGAATACGGCGCGACCGAACTCATCCGCAATCTTGTCGCCACGCATTATCGCCGCAACGACGCCGCCTTCGGGCGCGGCACGTTCCGCGTGCGCGGCGACACCGTCGAACTCTGGCCGGCGCACTTGGAAGACCGCGCTTGGCGCTTCTCCTTCTTCGGCGACGAGGTGGAATCGATCGACGAATTCGATCCGCTCACCGGGCGCAAGAGCGCCAACATGAGCGCGGTGAAGGTCTATGCCAATTCGCACTATGTGACGCCGCGTATGACGCTGGAACAGGCCGTCGGCAGCATCAAGGAGGAGTTGAAGCTGCGGCTGGAGCAGTTCAAGGCGGAAGGCAAATTGCTGGAAGCGCAGCGGCTTGAACAGCGCGTCAACTTCGACATGGAGATGATGCTAGCCACCGGCTCGTGCGCCGGCATCGAGAACTACAGCCGCTATCTCACCGGCCGCAAACCCGGCGAGCCGCCGCCGACCATGTTCGAATACATCCCCGACAACGCCCTCGTCTTCACCGACGAAAGCCACGTCACCATTCCGCAGATCGGCGGCATGTATCGCGGCGACTTCAACCGCAAAAAGACGCTGTCCGACTACGGCTTCCGCCTGCCCTCCTGCATGGACAACCGGCCGCTCAAATTCGAGGAATGGGACGTGATGCGGCCGCAGAGCATCCACGTCAGCGCCACGCCCGGCCCATGGGAGCTAGATCGCACCGGCGGCGTGTTCGCCGAACAAGTCATCCGTCCCACTGGCCTGATCGATCCGCCGGTGGAGATCCGGCCGGTGCAAGCGCACGGCCACAGCCAGGTGGATGACGTCATCGCCGAGGTGAAGGAGGCGGCGAAGAAGGATTTGCGCTCGCTGGTCACCGTGCTGACCAAGCGCATGGCCGAGGACTTGACCGAATACATGCACGAACAAGGCGTGCGCGTGCGCTACATGCACTCCGACATCGATACGGTCGAGCGCATCGAGATCATCCGCGATTTGCGGCTCGGCGCCTTCGACGTGCTGGTCGGCATCAATCTCTTGCGCGAGGGCTTGGACATTCCCGAATGCGGCCTTGTCGCCATTCTCGACGCCGACAAGGAAGGCTTCCTGCGCAGCGAAACGTCACTGGTGCAAACCATCGGCCGCGCCGCCCGCAACGTCGACGGCAAGGTCATCCTCTACGCCGACAAGGAAACCGGTTCGATCCAGCGCGCCATGGCCGAAACCGCGCGCCGGCGCGAGAAGCAGAACGCCTACAATCTCGAACACGGCATCACGCCGCAATCGATCAAGAGCCACATCAAGGACATTCTCGACAGCGTCTATGAGAAGGACTCGCTGACCATCGATCCGCGCGACCCGATGAGCTTCAAGCGCGGCGCCGGCATGAAGGAACGCAAAGGCGCAGGCGTCGGCGAAGACAGCGCCCCCTTCATCGGCCACAACATCAAGAGCTACATCGCCGACCTAGAACGCCAAATGAAAGACGCGGCGGCGGACTTGGAATTCGAAACGGCGGCAAGGCTGCGCGACGAGATCAAGAAGCTGCAGACGACAGAGCTGCTGATCGCGGATGATCCGCTCGCGCGGCAAAGCGCTGTGAGCGCGGCGGCGGACGAAGCGGTGCGCGAAAGCCGCGCCAGCGGCGACCGCGCAACGCTGACGGGGGCGACTGTGCGGAGGGGGAAGGCGCCGTATCGCGGGCGGCGGAGGAAGGGGCCTTAGCTCAGTATTCGTTTTTCACACTGGCAGCGTTCACGATCAAAGCGGCTCTGTCCATCGGAATTTTCAGGCGCTCGGCAAGAGTGCGAAGAAACGCTTTCTCGCTCTCAACGATCATGCGGTCGGCGAAGATAATGTCGCAAGCCTGAGCAAACACCGCCTCAGCCATTTCGTTTGGAAGCGCCGAACATGCCAACGCCAAAGTGTCGTAAAAGTGCTTGGTATCGCGCAATCGCGGTTGAATTCGATCGATGATTTCCTGAAGTCTGCTACGAGTGAGAAACCGCAACGTCTTGGATCGCTCCGCAATGCCATACACTTCGGCCAACTCGTGCTCTGTAACGCGCTCCGAGCGGTCCGAGTAAGCCGCGGCAAGGAGTATTGTGAGCATCGCCTCTTCCTTCGACATACCGCTAGTCAGTCGGCTGAACGCCGAGGAGATCGTGTCGTAGGCACCGCGGGACCGTGGTTTGTGATCTTCTGAGTCTAGGTTGGCAGGGGTGTCCCATGAAGTGGGCAACTGAGCTGCACTGGCGGACTTTGTTGCCTCAACTTGCTCCTTCGTCAGCCCTTTCACAAAGGTAAGTTGTGCGCGATCGAGCGTCGCGCTCGAAAGATCTGCTCCGGTTAGATCAGATTCGCCAAATTTCACGTCACTAAGGACAGATCCCGCGAGGTTTACGCCTGCGATGTTCGCGTCATTTAAACGCGCCTTAGTTAGGACCACCCGTTCCAGATTGAACCGACGAAGATCGGAAAACTTAGGTAGCTCAAGGTCCACAAGGTGAGCGCCTCTTAGGTCGACGCCCATGTGACTTAGAAACGTGGGGCGCCAAATCGCCGGCACTGAGACCAGAACGCGCACAGCGACCGAAACATCCGGCGCGACCGTTGTGGTTGGATCAGATGCTGATCGCGAGCGCTGACGAACAAAAGCGGCAAGTGTGTCCACGATCTGAATCACGAGCGGACGATCGCGTCGTTGCTCGCCCGGTGGAAGTTCACCGCCAACAGGCGCGTCGGTATCGGGACCGACCTCGGAACGGATCAGGGCTTCCAAACTGTAGATTGCACCTATGCGGCTCGCCATCCGTGCGTCATCTGGTTCGGCGAGCTGTTGTACGGCGCGCGAGAAGACATCCGCATTTCTCGCGTGGCGTTCTCCCTCCAATCGCTCGCGATCACTCAGCAATCTTGTGTCGTCGGCATCGCGCTCTCGCTCCTGCAAGCGCGTGCGATGCAACGAATTTCCGATTTGAATTGCTCCAACCAAACTTCCTGCAAACAGTGCGACTGCGCCAATAAGATTGCGAACCTCTTCGATCCGAAGCTCAGATAGCGCACGCCCCGCGGTTGCCGCCTGCAGGATCAGCTCTGCTTCTGAAGACAACCAGGTATCAATCCTCCACCATTGGAATTGACCTGAGACCAACCAAAAGTGAGTTGCTAGCGCCAGCACTGCCCAGAGTGAAACAAAGGAGCCAATCCAGACAGCTATGCCGCTGGACCGCGCTTTGTATCCCAGGGATTGTCGCCAGCGAATTGCGGCCACCACCACAATGAGCAAGACTGCCGCTGCGACGGCACTCATCGTCAAGAACTGGGGATCAACGTCCATTGATACACCACCCCGCGCGCGAGTGTTAGCATACACCGGCGTGCGTGAGAACGGACCGCAAATGCACTCCCCCACCCCCGCATCCCGCCTGCCTCCGACGCCGAACTCGCGCCGCAGCAGCGCGAAGCGCTTGCGCCGGTCACGCCGGCCAATCATCCGCCGCTCAGAAAGAGTGACACACACTCTTTCCCGGCTATCCTCCCCCCATGAACAAGCTCTCCGCTGGCGGCGTGTTTCTTCTGTGCCTCTTCCTCGGCATCATCTTCGACCAGGTCGCGATTGGGATTTTGGCGGGGTTGGTGTTGGGGGCGGGCGTCGGCAAAGCGACGGCGTCGAAGGGCGAGCCGGAGGCGTGACGCGCCACAGCCGCCGCTCGTCAATCGAAGAAGGACCAAACCCACCCGACGAGCGCCTCTATCCAGTTGACGCCGTTCCACAGCGCTACGGCGGATGCGATCGCGGCTACGAACACGACTGCAAGGAGAAGACGGTCGCGCCAACCGTCGCCGCCTTGATCTCCATTGGGCTCAGTCATTTGCAACCCGCCGTTCTTTCTAGCGGTGACACACACTCACGTCGCGCGGTCGCGCCGCGCTAGCTGAAGACGGCGCCGCGAGTGTGTGTCACCGCGCCCCCTCACAGCGTCTGCGCTAGCGCTTCCAGCTGCTTCGCGGTTTGCGTCCAGCCGGGCTCGAAGCCCATTTGTTCGTGCTGCTTCAGCGTCTCTTCGGTCCAATGGCGCGCGGTGGCGCGATAGCGCGTGCGGCCGTCGCCCAAATCCTCGAACGTGACCTCGGCGATCATGAACGGGCCGGCGGGCTGGAAATCCGGCGTCACCGCATCGGTGGTGACGATGCGTTTGTTCGGCGTGACGTCGAGATAGAGGCCGACATTGGGAAATTCCTCGCCCTCGGGCGAGGCCATGACGAACGCCATGCGTCCGCCGGCGCGCGGATCGATGTCGACGCTCTTGATCGTCCACGGCTTCGGCGCGAACCATTGCCGCAAAAGCGCGGGTTCGACGTAGCAGCGGAACAATTTGTCGGCGGGCGCCGCGAGTACGAGATCGATGGCGAGTTCGTGGGGCATGGAAACGTCCTATCCTTCGGTGTGACCGAATATAAGACGCTTCACGCCCCCCGCGCCCGACACGCGCGCGGAATTTTTGTTCGCGCTACACCCTTTCCCCCGGGGAGGGACCAAAGCGGAAGGGCGCGCGCCGCTGGTATCTCCGCGCCTAAAAGCGATAGGCGATTGCGGTGGAGACGACCCACGGATTGATATCGACGTCATCGGTGGCGTTGATGGCGCCGGAGAGGGTCACATCAGTGCTGATCCAGATGCGGCGGACATCGACGTTGAAACCCCAATGGTCGTCGAGGCGATAGTCAAAGCCCGCCTGTAGCGCCGGGCCAACGGATTCTTCGTACTCGACCGCGAGACCCGTCGGCGGTTCGCTATCGATGAACGAGGTGAAATTCACGCCGGCGCCAACATACGGCTCGAACGCGCCAAGATTGGTCCAGCGATACTTCACCGTCAGGGTGGGTGGGAAATGCGTGACTTCGCCCAGATCGACGGCGCCGCCGGCTGCGGTGACATCATGCGTGGCGACGCAGCAGAGCAACTCGGTAGAGACGTTTTCGGTAAAAAAGTACTCGATCTGTAGCGACGGCGCGTATTCATCCGAGATGTCGACGTCGATGGGGGCGCCGCTTTCGTCTGGCAGCACGGCGGAGACGCCGACCTTCACCTGCACGTTGTCCAGCACGCCCGCCTGCGCTGGCGCGGCAAGCGCAACGAACGCCAACGCCGCCAAAGCGGCCAACCTCAGTTTGTTCATTCCTGTCCCCTGTTCACAGCGGACAAAGAATGACGCCGGCGTCACGCATCAAGTTTGATCGCGATCAAAGCCGGCCCGGACAAACCGCCGCGCCTTACGCCGCTTTCGCCGCCAGCGCGTAGGCGCGGTCCAGAACGGCGAGCACGTCTTCGCGCGAGGCGTAGCGGTCGTTGAAATTCTGGATCGAGGTGAAGCCGCGCCCGCGCAGCGCGCGCGTGACATAACGGCTGGCGCCGGCCGTGCCGGCTTTATCGGGATTGCCGCTGGTGAAAAAACGCAGCGCGCCGAGGATGCATTGCGCCTCGCCCATCTGGAAGGCGCCGCGGCACCAAAGGCCCTCTCTCGCCAAACGCTCGCGCGCTTGCCGGATGATGCGCTGCGGCTGCGTTTCGATCGCGATGGGCGGCGCCTGAGTGTAGTCGGAAATCTGGCCTTCGAACGCCATGTCGTCCTCCTGTTGCAGCTCAGGAACGAAGATACGCCGATGGCAAAGATGTACAACATCGCAGCGCAGCCGCGCGCATGTGCGTTTAGTCATGATGCGGCGGCGACACGCCTAGGCGCGCTTAGCCCCCCTCCAGCCCCTCTTCCTCCATCTCGCGCTCCACGCGCAGCGCCGTCAGCTGGTTGCGCTGGCGGCGGAGCACCTGGAAGCGATAGCCGTGGAAGGCGAAGCGCTGGCCGGGCTCGGGGATCGATTGGGCTTCGTGGATGACGAGGCCGGCGATGGTGACGGCTTCGTCGTCGGGCAGATCCCAATTCATCATGCGGTTGAGATCGCGGATCGGCACCGAGCCATCGACATTGACGCTGCCGTCAGGCTGCGGGCGCACGCCTTGCACGGCGATGTCGTGCTCGTCTTTGATGTCGCCGACGATCTCTTCCAGGATGTCTTCGAGCGTGACGAGGCCCATCAGCGCGCCGTACTCGTCGACCACCAAGGCGAAATGCTCACGCCGGCGCAGGAATTCCGCCAACTGATCCTCGGCGCTGCGCGTCATCGGCGTAAACCAGGGCTCGCGCTTGACCTGAGCGACGTCGAAGCCGTCGCGGCCATGCTCCGAAATAGCGCGAAGAAGATCGCGCGCGTGCAGAACGCCAACGATGTTGTCCGGCTCGTCCTTGTAGAGCGGCAGACGCGTGTGCGGGCTCGACATGGCCTGAGCGATAATCTCGCGCGGCGGCAGATCGATATCCAAGGACTTGATCGCCTTGCGATGGATCATCACGTCGGCGACTTCAAGCTCGGACAGATCGAGCGCGCCAAGCAGGCGATGGCGTTGCTCAGCCTCGACGCCGCCCTCCTCTGCGTGCAGTTCGACCGCGCCCGCAATCTCTGCGCGCGCCGCCCGCAAAACGTCGACATTCTCGTCAACACGCACGCCGAAGAGTTTCAACCCATTGTTCACGATCCACTGCACGGCCGCGACGATCGGAGCCAGGAAGCGCACCATCCACTGCACCGGCAGCGCCACCCAGCGCGCGATGTTGTCGGCGGCGGTGATCGCCAGCGTTTTGGGTCCAACTTCGCCGAAGATCAGCAGAAGCGGCGTCAGCACGATGGTGGTGACGAGCGGCGCGAGTTGGCCGTAGAGGCCCGAGAAAATGCTCGAACTGATGGCTGAAGCCGCGACCTGCACCAGGTTCGCGCCCAGCAGCACCGCGCCGATCATGCGCTCGCGGTTCTCGTTGAGCTTGTTGACGCGTGCAGCCAGTTTATCGCCCTCGCGCTCCAACGTCGCCATGCGCGCGCGGCTGGCGCCGGTGAGCGCGGTTTCGGCGGCGGAGAAAAACGCATTGAGCATAATCAGCGCGGCGATGACGATCGCGGCGATCAGAAGCGACGTGGTCATTAGGCTTTCGTTTCTTGCTGCAATTGTTCGCGGACGACGTCGGCGGGCGTGTCGCGCTCGATAAAGGCGCGCCCGATGCCGCGCGCCAGGATGAAGGTGAGCCTGCCGGCTTCGGCTTTCTTGTCGGCGGCGGCGAGGCTCATGAGCCGGTCAACATCGAACGGCGCGCCGGGAAGCTTGCGCAGATCGGTGATGAAGCCGGCGCTTTCAAGGTGCGCGCGCACGCGGGCCGCGTCGCGCTCGTTCAAATGCCCAAGCGCCGCGGAGAGCTGAAACGCCTGCGCCATGCCGGCGGCGACAGCTTCGCCGTGCAAGAGCGCGCCGTCATACCCGGCATGACCTTCAAAGGCATGCGCGAAGGTGTGGCCGAGATTGAGCAGCGCGCGCTCGCCCTGCTCGGTTTCGTCGGCCTCGACCACGCGCGCCTTGTGCGTCACCGCGGCATGAACGGCGTAAGCCAGCGCATCTGGCTCGCAGCCGAGCACCGCGGCGGAATTAGCTTCGCACCAGTCGAAGAACGGCGCGTCCTTGATCAGCCCGATCTTGACGATTTCGGCATAGCCGGCGCGGCGCTCGCGCAGCGGCAACGTCTGCAACACGTCGAGATCGGCCAGCACGAGGCGTGGCTGATGGATCAGGCCGACGAGATTCTTGCCGGCCCCGGTGTCGATCGCGGTTTTGCCGCCGACGCTGGAATCCACTTGCGCCAAAAGCGTCGTCGGGATTTGCACGAAATCGACGCCGCGCTTCACTAGGCCCGCGGCCAGCCCAGCCAGATCGCCGATCACGCCGCCGCCAAACGCGATCACCAGGTCGCGGCGGCCGATGCCAGCGGCGAGGAATTGCTCCAGCAGCGTCTGCAGGCCCGCAAAGCTCTTGGTCTGCTCGCCCGGTTCGAGGATGAACGTCTTGACCCCGCCGTCGCCGATCTGGGGGCTGAGGCCTTGGATGAGCGACGTGAGATGCGCGCGCGCTACGTTGTAGTCGGTCACGACGAACACCCGCCCGCTCGGCGCGAACGGCGCGATCAGTTCGCCAGCGCGCGCCAGCAGACCGTGGCCGATCAGCACATCATAGGCGCGCGCCCCCAGCGCGACATGAACAGTTTGTGTCGTCATGCTTGCGCCAAGCGCGCGCGCAGCGCGTCGAGCAGCATGATGACGGCGGCGTTGTGCGGGCCATTGCCGGTTTCGACCGTGAGGTCGGCTTCGGCATAGATCGGGTAGCGTTCGTCCATTAGTCTCTGCATCACCGCGCGCGGATCGTCCTCTTTTAGCAATGGTCGGTTATCGCGCTTCGACACGCGCTTCATCAGCACGTCGAGCGGGGCCTTGAGCCAGATCGAGATGGCGCGCTCTTTCATCAAGGCACGCGTGCGCGGATCGATGAAGGCGCCGCCGCCGGTCGCCAGCACGTGCGCGGGCCCGGCCAGCAAGCGCGCGATCACTTGCCGCTCGCCGCGGCGGAACTCGCACTCGCCGTGCTGGGCGAAAATTTCGTCGATGCTCTGCCCCGCAGCGTCGACGATGGCGACGTCGGCGTCGATGAACGGCAATTCGAGCGCCTGAGCGAGGCGGCGGCCAATCGTGGTTTTGCCAGCGCCCATCAGCCCGACCAAGGCGATGGTGCGGTCAGGCGCGATGCCGGCCGCCAACCGGTGCAACTCGGCGGCGGCGTCCGTACGCTCGCCGAGGTCCTCCGGGCGGGTCACGAATCACCTCAAAAGGCAGGGCGACAAGGTAAACGCCGAGCCGGGACTGGAAACTCGCCACATTTTGTAGGCAATCTCGCCCGCTCGCAACGGCAGGGGCTAACGAGGCGATATGTATCGACGCAGACGACGGCGCAGCGCATTCGCCCGGCGTACGCCGCCACAGGTAACCTATGGCCTAATCGGCCTGGGCGTTGCGGCCTTCATCGCGCTTTTTGTGTTCTTCATCCGCCAATCCGACGAACTGGCGCCGGCGCAGCAGGAAATCCGCGTCGAGCTGCCGGACGCTTTCAAGGAATGAACAGAATGTTGACGAGAACTCTGGCGCTGGCGGCGTTTACCGCGCTGACGCCTCTGGCCGCTCACGCACAGAATGTGCCTGCACCGATTGAGCAGACACAACTCACCGGGCTGGACGCGTGGACGGTTAGCGCCATCTCGCGCGCCGATGGCGCTCTGGCGCCCGATTTGTGGAGCCGCAGCGATCCAGCGTTTCTCGCCGCCCTGCTCGACCGCTTGCCGGCTGTGTATGAATCGCCCGCGGCGCAAGCGCTGGCCCGGCGCGTGCTGCTGTCCGGCGGCGAGGCGCCGCGCGGCGATGCGCAAGCCGCCGCGCGCAAGCGCTTCGAAGCCATCGGCAAGATGGGCGCCGCCGATCCGCTAGCGATGATGGCGGCGGGCGCGGGCGGCGCACTCTCCGATCCGGTGATCGCCCAATACGCCGCGCAGGCCGAGCTTGCGCGCGGGCGGCGCGCGGAGGCCTGCGCGCGCGGACGCAACACGACGCTCGGCGATGCGCCGCCGCCGTTCCTGCTGCGCCTGCGCGCCTATTGCGCCGCCGTTGGCGGCGATCGCGCCGCCGCCGATCTCGCGCTCGAACTTGCGCGCAATCAAAATGCCGAAGACGCTTGGTACACCGGCGCGGTAGCCGCAGCGGGCGGCGCCCCGGGCGCGCGCCCGCCCGCGGCCCGTTACGACAATTCGCTCGCCGTGCAGCTTTCGCTTACGGGGCAATTGCGCCCGGGCCCGAACCCGCTCGCCAATTCATCGACGCTCGCGCTCGTGACGTTGGCGCGCAACGATCAAGCGCCGCACCCGCAGCGCGCGCAAGCGGCGGCCTTGGCGTTTCGCCGCGGCGTGCTGAGCGCCGAGGAAACCCGCACCATTCTGCGTTCAACGCCGGCCGAGGTGACATCGGCGCTGCCGCCGCTGGTGACGGCGCTTCGGCGCGTCGATGCAGGCGCGACCACACCGGCGGCCGGCGCGGCCTCTTCGCTCGACCCAGCGGTCGCCATCGCGGAAGTGCTGCGCACCGCAGCCTCGCCAGCGGATTTCAATGCCGCCGCCCGCTTCTTCCACGACGACATCGCTGCGCTGCCGAGCGCGCCGGACGCGCCTGCAGCCCTCCTGTATGCGCGCGCCGCGATCAGCGCCGGCGACGTGCAATTGGGGCAACGCCTCGTCGCCAGCGCGCGGCAAGCGGGCGCTGACGAAGCCGCGCTGGCGCCGCTCGACGCGGCGTTGCTCGCGCTGCAAGGCCCGCGCGGCGACAACGCGACGGTGGCGCTACAACGGCGGATCGATGCAGCGGGCGCTTCGCAGCGGCGCGCGGCGGCGCGCGATGTTGCGATCTTGGCTGCGCTCGGCGCGCCGATCGATGGCACGGTGCAAAGCTTCCTCTTCGCCAACGCGCCGCAGGGCGGCGTGCGTGCCGACGCCGGCGCGCTGCTGGCGCTGGCCGCTGCGGCCGAGCGCGGCGCAACCGGCGAAGGCGCGTTGCTGGCGGTGGTCGCCGCTGGCGAAGGCGGCCCCGCGCGGCTCGACGCAGAATCTGTGGAGCGCATCATTCGCGCCCTGCGGACGTTGCGCCTGGATGCCGACGCGCGCCGTTTCGCCGCCGAAGCCTTGCTCGCGGGCGCGCCCAGCTGACGCCGCGCGGCGCCAGAACAATTCGGAAACCCGAATCGCGCTAAGGGGGACGGATGGCCGAAGCAGAACGTCTCGTGACAGCCGCCCGCATGCCCGGCGAAGGCGCAGACCGCGCCCTGCGCCCGCAGGGGTTCGACGAATTCGTCGGCCAGCCGGCGGCAAAAGCCAATCTCAAAGTGTTTGTCGATGCCGCGCGCAATCGCGGCGACGCCATGGATCACGTGCTGCTATTCGGCCCGCCGGGCTTGGGCAAGACGACGCTCTCGCAGATCATCGCGCGCGAACTGGGCGTGGGCTTCCGCGCCACCTCCGGCCCGGTGATCGCGCGCGCTGGCGATCTCGCGGCGCTGCTCACCAATCTCGAACCGCGCGACGTGCTGTTCATCGATGAGATTCATCGTCTCGCGCCGGCGGTGGAGGAAATCCTCTATCCCGCGATGGAGGATTATCACCTCGACATCATCATCGGCGAAGGCCCGTCCGCGCGCAGCGTGCGCATCGATCTCGCGCCCTTCACCTTGATTGGCGCCACCACGCGCGCGGGCCTGCTCGGCACGCCGCTGCGCGATCGCTTCGGCATTCCGGTGCGGTTGGATTTCTATGGGCCGGAAGAACTCATCGGCATCGTCACGCGCGCGGCGGAAAAGCTGGGCGCGCCGATCACGGCGGAAGGCGCGGTCGAGATCGCCAAGCGCGCGCGCGGCACGCCGCGCGTGGCCGTGCGCCTGCTGCGCCGCGTGCGCGATTTCGCTGACGCCGCCGACGGCGCGATCGACGCCAAGCTCGCCGACAAAGCGCTGAAGCGCCTCGATATCGACAGCGACGGCCTCGACATGCTCGACCGCCGCTATCTGCATGCGCTGGTGGAGACGTATTCTGGCGGCCCGGTCGGCGTCGACACGATGGCGGCCGCGCTCGCCGAAGCGCGCGACGCGATCGAAGACGTGATCGAGCCGTACCTGATGCAGCAAGGCTTCGTCATGCGCACCCCGCGTGGGCGCATGGCTGCGCCGAAAGCGTATGAGCGGCTGGGGAAGAAAGCGCCGAGTGCGCCGGTGACGAGTGGGAGCTTGTTTGGGGAGAAGTAGCCACGTTAGACTGACGCATCTTGCGGAGGCGGAATGCGTTACATTGTCATTGCGTTTGTACTTCTTGTGGCCCCGCGAGCGTCAGCGCAACAAACGCTTGCTCCGAACATTTCCGGCTTTCGTCTGGGCATGAGCGTCGATGAAGCGCGCGATGTCGCGCCGCGTCTGTTTCGTCGGGGCGAACGCCGAACGCTGTTCAGGGTTACTCAGCACAGTCATCGCTTTGGCAATACCGCCTTTCCGTTGTCTCTAATTTTTTCGAATGGCGTTCTCGACTATGTAGGGGGCGATTCCACATTGGTCATCCCCTTGGACATGTGCCTCAATCGTCATCAAACTTTGGTGGAGGCGCTGGAGTCTACGCTTGGTCCGCTTCGCGACGCTGAGGCGGCAGAACGCGTAGACGGCGAATTGCCTGCGACGCAGACGGCGGGCGGATCCTACATTCGCCGGTACAGCACCAGCGCCGGCGTGGTTGCAATTGCAACGGCGACCACTCCTATCGACGTTGAGGTGCGCACACAGATATCGAATGATCGGGACGGATTTTGGGAGTGCGAAACGACTTATGGCATAAGTGCTTCAGCGCCTGCGCCGCTTGATCTACCTGTGTCAACGATCGAAAGCGCGCGTTTGCTCGCGCCGCCAACAAGCGTGGACATTGAGCGAGCTTATCCGTCACTGGCGGCCGAAGTGAGGCGCCCAGGGAAAGTGACTTTGATTTGCGCTGTCGCGGAAGGTGGCGCCCTTGTCTGCAATGTCGGACATGAGAATCCTGCGGGGTGGGGGTTTGGCGAGGCCGCCATCGCCGTTTCAAGTCGACTCCGAATGGAGCCGCAAACTTCTGACGGTACGGCGACGGCTGGGGCGACGATCAGGCTCGATCTTCGCTTCCAAATGAGACACTAGGCGATTGTGGCCGCGCTCACGCTGCGCTGGAATACGCTCAATCACTTTGCAATGCCGCGGCTGCATTCGGTGACGATGGTGACGCCGTCGGCAAGGCGTACAGGTTGTCGATCACGGGCTGGCTTTTGCGAAACCCGCCGTAAGCTGCGGTTATTTCGCCTTCTTCCGCAAATCCGCCAGCACCAGCTCCACCATGTGCGCCAGTGCGTCCGGCACGCGCTCCAGGGCCAAGCCGTGATCGTGCATCCTAGGGGCTCGCATCCGTTGGCGATCCCGGCTCGCGGTGCTATCCTCCGCTTATGCCCGACGACGGAAAGCTCACCATCACGCTCGACCCGCACACCGCGCAGCAGCTTGCGGAGCGCG
This sequence comes from Hyphomonadaceae bacterium, assembly GCA_050186805.1. Lineage (GTDB taxonomy): Bacteria > Pseudomonadota > Alphaproteobacteria > Caulobacterales > Aquidulcibacteraceae > Vitreimonas. The sequence goes on along the minus strand of JBFWYC010000029.1, from coordinate 32,086 downwards.
CGCGCGGAGGGCGTGTCGCCGGAGCAGTACGCGGCGGAACTGGTGGCGGAAGCCGTAACGGCTGAACTCGACGAGCCGCCGCCTGGGTTCATTGAGTCAGCGGACGATCTGCGCGCGTCGCTGGAGCTGGAAATGCGCCAGCTGGAAAATGGCGAGGGCGAGCTCATTCCCCATGAACAAGTGATGGCGGAAATGCGGGCCGAGCTGGAAGCTGCCAAGGCCCGAACCTGTTGAACAGGGACCACTGGGAGCCCCGCCTTTAACTCAAACTCTGCACATGCTATTTCTACGGCATGTCCAACATCACAATCCCGCTCGATTCCGCCACGGACGCCGCGTTGGACGAGATCGCGGACGCCACCAAGCGTAGCAAGAGCGACGTTGCGGCTGACTTGCTGGCTGGCATCGCCGGGCGCGAAGCGGACATCATCGCCAAGATCAAACGCGGCCTGGAAGATGTCCGCACTGGCCGCACGGTTGAGCACGCCGACGCCATGGCCCGGCTCAGGAAGACAGCGCGCGGTGAATGAAGCCGCCGCTCAGCGTTCGTTGGTCCTTAGCCGCGCTCGATGAGTATGACGCGAGTGTCGCGCGCCTCAGGGAGCAAAATCCCGCCGCGGCGATCCGATATGTTGAAGCGCTTGGCGATGCGATCGCGCTCCTGGCGCGTCGCCCCAACACTGGCCGCAAGGGCCGCGTCGAAGGAACACGCGAGAAGTCGCTGCCGAAATGGCGATACGTGATCGCGTATCAGGTTTCCACCGATGAGGCGGGCGCCGGCACGCTCGACATTCTGCACATCATCCACACGTCGCGCGATTGGCCGGTCGGCGAGTGGCCTAAAGGGTAAAGCTATCCCCGCGCCTTCTTCCGCAAATCCGCCAGCACCAGCTCCACCATGTGCGCGAGCGCATCCGGCACGCGCTCCAGGGGCAAGCCGTGATCGTGCATCGACCAGGAGGCGTCCGCGCCCGAGAGGCTGAGCAGCGTCGCGGTCGCATCCGCCGTCGCGCGCGCGGGGGCGCCGACGGCTTTCACGGCGCGGCGGATCGACTCGATGCGCGCGGCGCGGCGGGTGGCGCGCATGTCGCGCCAGACGCCGCCGCCGGTGGCGAGCACGCGCGTAATCGGATGCTTCAGGCCCATGCGGTGAATGTCGCGATAGTAGCGCGGCAGATCGTCAGGCCCGGAGGCAAGCGGCACGGCGCTGAGCTTGATCTTCGCATCGAACCAGGCGCCCAGCGCCGCCGCCTGCGCTTCCTCATTCGGAAAATGAAAGTGCACCGTACGCAGCGAAACGCCGGCGCGCGCGGCCGCCTCGCTGGGCGAGAGCTTGTCTCGCCCAGGCTCGGAAAGTTGCTCGGCGAACGCTTCCAGAATCGCTACGCGCGTGGCTTGCGCCTGCGCTTCGCGTTTGGGGCTGACGTACTTCCGCGCCGAACTCATTTCAGGAAGTAGACCCCGTGCTTTTCACCGACGCGCACGATGCCGGCGATGTCGGGCGGGTTCATCTCGATATTGTCGCCGAGATCCTTGAAGAAGGTCGCGGCGTTGCCCTTGCTGACGATGGTGAGGAAGTGCGTGTGATCGATGGTGGTGTAGGCGTGCGGCGTGTCGGCGGGCACGTGCGCGAATTCGCCGGCCTTCAGCCGCCGGGTCTTGCCGTCGACGGAAACATCCATCTCGCCGGAGATCACGACGTAGATCTCTTCCCATTTATGCTTGTGCGGCGGCGGGCCGCCGCCGGGGATGCCGCGCGTATCGAACACCTCGATCGCCGAGCCCATGGCGTGGGTCAGCATCGGCGTCAGGGTTTCGCCCAGGATGTAGTGGCTTTCGCTTGAATTTGCGGTGTTTTCGGTCGTGCTCACGAGCGGCCTCCCCGCCATATATTCACTGCATCTGCATGCAGCGAAAGCTTTCTACTATTCATTGCATCCACCTGCAACGGAATTTTGAGGCGGTCAGTCGAGAATTCGCCCCAGCCGCTTGGGCGCCACGGCGATGTAGCTTTGCTTCAGCCAGCCGCGCAGCGTCGCCATTTCGGCCATCACGTCGTCTTCCGGATCGAAGTGTGCCGTGACCCAATTGTGCTGCTTGTACCAGCCGCGCGCGGGCCGCACGAAAGGCAGCTCTTCGGCCATCTCGGCTGAAATCGGCAGCTTCATGATCAGCGTCAGCGCATCGAGCGGTTCGCCCTTCTCGCCGAACACGCAGAACATCTTCTTGCGCACATAAAGCGCGCGCGTGGTCTGCCAGCCGGGGCCGGCATTGGTTTCCGGAAAGCTCAGCCCATAGGCGGTGAGTTCTGTCTCGGCGCGTTGGTGGGGCGTGAGCGGCATACGCCAGCTTAGCAGGCCATGGCATGGAAGCATCTATGCCGGAGCGGCAGGTTGTGCGGCTCGGCGCGGCGCAGCATATGTCTGCGATGTCCTCGCTCCGTTCTGTGGTTGAAACGCTCGCGCCCGATGGCGACGCCTTCGTCATCCAGGCGCCGGAGGACTGGGCGCAGGGACGCACGCTCTATGGCGGCATGACCGCCGCGCTGGCGTACGAAAGCGCCAAACGCACGCACGGCGAACTCGGCCCCCTGCGTTCGGCGCAGTTTGCGCTGATCGGGCCTGCAACGGGCCGCCTGCGCTTCGTGTCCACGTTGCTGCGGCGCGGGCGCTCCTCTGCGATGATCTCCACCGAGTGCGTCAATGACGATGGCGCCGTTGCGCGCGCGATCTTCGTGTTCGGCGCGGCGCGCGAAAGCAAAGTGGCGCACGACTTCCTGCCGATACCCGACGTTCCATCGCCGGACGCGTGCGGCCCATTCCGCAAAGAAGGCCCAAACCCCGCGCGCGGATTCTGGACCAATTTCGAAACACGTCTTGGCGCGGGCGGGCGGATTTTCGATGTCGCGGCGCCGCGCCCGGAATTCGCGATCTGGACCCGCTTCGTAGATGCCGGCGACGCCGATCCAATGACGGCGCTGCTTGCCATTGCCGATTGCCCGCCGCCGGCGGCGATGGTGCATTTCCCGCAGCCCGGGCCGATCAGCACGATGACGTGGGCGATCGATATCCTGCGCATCCCGCCTTCGATCGAAGGCTGGTGGCTGCTGCAATCGTCCAGCGAGCACACGGCGGACGGCTATTCCATGCAGAATATGAACATGTGGAGCGAGAGCGGCGAAGCCATCGCCGCGGGCCGCCAGACGGTGGCGATTTTCGTGTAAGAGATAGGCCGCAACAACGGAGCCGACGATGTTCGAGAACAAGACGTGGTGGATCACCGGGGCGTCGTCGGGGATTGGCGCGGCGCTCGCCGAAGCGCTCGCGGCTAGAGGCGCGCGGCTGATCCTGTCGGGGCGCAATGAAGCGGCGCTCGCGGAGGTGTCACAACGCTGCGCCGCCGATACGCTGCTCTTGCCGTTTGAAGCTACGGACTATGCGCGCCTGCCGGCGCTGACCGCGCAAGCTTGGGATTGGGCGGCGCAGCGCGGCGGCGGCGTCGATGGGCTGGTGAACAATGCCGGCATTTCGCAACGCTCGCTCGCGGTGGAGACGAGTTTCGAAGTCTATCAGCGCATCATTGATGTCGATCTGCTGGCGCCGATCGCGCTAACGCAGGAGCTGCTGCCGCGCATGGTGAGCGCGGGCGGCGGGCACATCGTTGCGATCTCCAGCGTCGCCGGCATTGTCGGCGCCCCGCTGCGCGCGGCTTATAGCGCGGCGAAGGCCGGCATTATCGGCTATCACGACAGCGTCCGCGCCGAGACGGCGCACCAAGGCATGCGCGTGCTGGTGGTGGCCCCCGGCTCCGTGCGCACCAATGTCTCGAAGAACGCGCTCGACGCCAAGGCGCAGGCGCGCGGCTTCAGCGACACCGCAATCGACAACGGCATGGCGGTCGATGCCGCTGCCGCACGTATCGTTGAGGCCCTGCTCGCAGGGCAACGCGAGCTCATCTTGGCCGAGGGAATGGAGGCGATGGGCGCGCACTTGCGGCGCAGCAATCCAGATCAGCTTTTCGATGTGATGGCGAAGCTGATGGCCGACGGCTACGCCAAGAAGCTCGGCGCGACGAACTGACGGTTTACGTGCGAAAGCCAGGCGCGGCGACCGCGCCTGGCTTTGCTAAAGTTGAGAACGACGAGCGTCAGTAGTCAGGACGGCCGACGCGACGGCGCGCAGGTTCGCGCGTGCGGCGGCGTTCGGTTTGCGGCGGCGCTTCTTCCTGGATCACCGGCTGAGTGTCGTACGCCTCGAACGTCACCGTCGTCGTATAGCTGCGCACGGCGGCTTCGGCGCCGGCAGGCGCGGCGGCGCGGTGGCGAGCAGCGACGATATACTGGCCAGGCCCGTCGAGCGTGAACAGCGCGCGGCCGTCGGCGTCGGTGACGACGTAACGGTCGAGCTTCGTTTCCGGATCGCCAGCGGAGTAAAGCACGACAGCAGTGTTCGGCATTGGCGCGCCGTCGAACAGAACCTCGATCTCGAAGCCGCTTGCCGTCAGCACCTGGTTGGGATGAGTGACGGGGCGGATGGCGAGACGGCCGGTGGGCGCATCAACGACATTGCGCGAGACCGCGCCGCGCGTGACATATGCGTCGGCCAGCGTGACGGTTTGCAGCGTCGTTACCTCCGCGCCTTCCGGCGGGATTTCACCGGCGCCCAGCGCCCGCCATGTGCCGTTCTCGCCGACAAGCGTCGCGACTTGGCCCAGAACTTCGCCGCTGCTGATGCGGTAGGTGCCAGGCGCCGCGAGTTCGGCTTCCAGCACTGTCGATACCGGCGTCACCTCAAGGCGGCTCGGATCGACAGCAGCGCCATTCGGATCGAGCACCGCCACGTCCGAACCCAGCGCGATCTGCGGCGCGAAAAACTGTGTGGCGAAGGAACCCTCGACTTCAACGTCGTTGTTCGTCGGCCAGAATTGATCGGGCTTGATGTATGAGGTGTAGGCTGCGGCCGGACCGACGGCCGCCGCAAAAAGCACCGCCGCCAACAAATGCTGCTTCATAAAATATCTCTCGCCTGCTGCGCGGAACCGGAACCGGCGCGCGCCAATGATCCCCCCCCAAATCACCACAACAGGCAGATGGGTTTCAAGGTTGTAACGCGGGTGTGATGCTAGACTGCCCGATTGTCGAGCAATGCGAGCAAGCCGAGCACGCTCTTGATCGTGAACCAGATGCCCACGATGAGCCAAACGATCCCCACCGCCCAAAGAATCGGGATGCCGATGATCACGATGGTCAGCAGCACGCCGATGATTCCTGCGATCACCAACGCAACCGCCCACCAGAAGGCGACGAACCAGAAGCGAATCTGATCGTCCAAATGGGCGCGCGGCAAAGGCGCGGCGCCGTCACGCGCCACTAAGGCGAGAATCACGCCTATCAGGGCGAACACGCCAGCACTGGGTATGCTCAAAAGGTAGAGCACATACACAACAAAGGCCGAGGTGCGACCTGCATCGGTAGCCGGGGCGACATTGGTCATGCGGTATTTCCCTTGCCTCTATTGATCGCTGACTTTGCCCTTCTTCGCCAGCGGATGTTTTGTTTCGACGAGTGTTTTCAGGCGGCCTTCCGCAACATGCGTATAAATTTGCGTAGTGGCGATATCGGCGTGGCCGAGCAAAGTCTGCACCGTGCGCAGATCCGCCCCACCCTCAACCAGATGCGTGGCGAAGGCGTGCCGTAGCACGTGCGGGCTGACGCGCGTGGGGTCAATGCCGGCCTTAGCGGCGGCCGCTTCCAGTATCTGACCAACACGTCGGCGCGTAAGCCTGCCATCGGCGGCCGAAGCCGAAGGGAACATCCAACGTTGCGCCCGCTCGCGTTGGGCTTCCACCTTTGGCAGCGCCGTCTCGCGCGCCGCGAGATGATGTTCCAGCGCCGCCAATGCCGGGCGGCCAAGCGCGACGATGCGCTCCTTGCCGCCCTTGCCTTCGACGATCATGTGCCCCTGCCCCGTTTTTGGCGCTGCGCGCAGCGGCAGCGACACCAATTCACTGACGCGCAAGCCGGCGCCATAGAGCAATTCGATCAAGGCGCGATCGCGTGGCGTCTCGGCGGCGGATATGAGTCGCTCAATCTCATCAAGCGAGAGCGTCTTAGGCAACGCGCGCGCCCGCTTCGGCGCATCAAGCCGTGACGTTGGATCGTCCGAGCGCGTGTTTTCTTGCAGCAAGAAGCGATAGAATTGCTTCAAGGCAGACATGCGGCGCCGTGTCGTCGCAGGCGACAGGCCGCGCGTGCTCAAGCCCCTGACATAAGCTTCGATCGCTTCGGCGCTGGCGCTGCGAAGTTCACCGCGAACGTGCGCGCGCGCATCGTCGAGATCGCGCTGATAGGCGTCCAGCGTGTTGACCCGCGCCCCGCGCTCGGCGGAGAGCATCTCCAGAAACGCCTCGATCAGGGCGGAATCGCTCATAGTCTAAGGGTAGCAGGTCGCGCCCTCAGGTTCGCCTAACCGCATACCCTCGCCCCCAAATCACAGCAAAGTCAGAACAAACAGCGCCACCCACTGCTTTTGGGGGCCACGGGCGCGTGACGCGGCCGCACTGGTCCACTACAGGGGGCGCCACAATCTCGGGGTGAGAGGCAAGGTCATGTTTAAGTGGTTGGCTGCCGCGCTCGTGGGCGCCGCGGTGTTGACGGCGCAGGCATTCGCGCAACCCGTTCCCGCCGAGGCTTTTGCCCGCTCCCCCAACGTTTGGAGTGGGCGGATCTCGCCAGACGGGCGCTACATCGCGGCGATCCAGCGCGTGGCCCAGGGCGACGCGTTGGTGGTGATCGACTGGCGCACGCGGCAAGCCCGCGCGATTCAGCTCGCGCGCGCCGACCGCGCGCTCAACCTCGATTGGGTAAGTTGGAAGTCCGACAACCGGCTGCTGTTCGTGATCCGGCAGCGTGCGAACTTTGAAGCGGCAGAGACCACCGGCACCCGCATGTCGGGGCGCCGATCCCAAGACGAGCAGTTCGACATTACGCGCGTATTCGCCGTTAACGCGGATGGTTCGGGCTTGACCCAAATGTTTGAGGGGCAAACGCGGCGGCTAGCGGCCAGCTTTGTTCCAGTCGTTCTGATCGACGCGTTGCCGCGCGACCCGAACAACGTCTTGCTAGGCACGTACGGTCTGCGCGGTTACGGCCTCTATCGCGCTGACGTCAACACCGGGCGCGCGGACGAGATCGCGACCGGCAGTTGGGAGACCAATGATTTCGAAGTCGATGGCGCCGGCAACGCGGTGTTGCGCACGGACCTGCTGCCAAACAATTCCGGCTACCAGATTTTTCGCCGCGGCCCGGGTCAAAGCCGATGGGAACTGGCGCACGAATATCGCCGCGCCAGCGTCGCACAAGGGCGAGAGTTTCAAGTGCTCGGGCCCGGTCCCGGCGCAGGCCAAGTGTATGTCGCAGCGCGCCCTGACGGTCAGGAATATCAGGCGATTTATCTCTACGACGCCGGCACAGGCGCCCTTGGCGCCCCGGTGTTCGCACATCCAAACGCCGATGCGGCGGGCGCGTGGTTCAATAGCTCCAGCAATGCGCTGATCATCGGTTGCGCCGAGCTGATCCGACTTGAGTGCCGCGCCGCTGACCCAGCCATGCAGCGCCACTTCGAGGCGATCAACACATTCTTCGCAGGCGAGGCCGTGTTCACGATGCAGGGCACGTCGGCCGATGGCGCTTACTGGCTGCTCTATGTAACCGCGCCGACAATTCCCGGCGTGTATTACGTCTATGACGTCGCCAACACGCACATTGCGCCTGTCGCGCCCGCCTATCCGCAGATTCCGGGCGCCGCGCTCTCAAGCACCGAGGTGGTCAACTACACGGCGCGTGATGGCGTCCAATTGTGGGGCTATCTCACGCGGCCCGGCAACGCGAACGCGCAAACGCCCCTTGTGGTGTTGCCACATGGCGGACCAGAGTCGCGCGACTCCTATGGCTACGACATGGTCGTGCAGTTCTTGGCCTCGCGTGGTTATGCGGTGTTTCAACCGAACTTCCGCGGCTCGGAGGGCTCGGGCCGACGTTTCGCGGAAGCAGGCTATCGGCAATGGGGTCGGTTGATGCAGGACGATGTCACTGACGGCGTCCGACATTTGATCGGCGCTGGCGTCGTCGACGCGCAACGCATCTGCATCGCCGGCATTTCGTATGGCGGATACAGCGCACTTGCGGGCGTCAGCCTAACGCCTGACCTCTATCGCTGCGCAATCTCAATCGCCGGGGATTCCGACCTGATTGAACTCCTCGATCTTGAGCGTCAGGCCTCGGGTCGCGGCTCGACAAGCTACGCCTACTGGCAGCGCATCATCGGCGACGCCAACACCGACCGCGACGCCTTGATCGCGGTCTCACCGCGGCGGCAGGTCGCCAACATCACCGCGCCCGTCCTGCTCATTCACGGCACGCAAGATGAGATCGTGTTCGCGCGCCAGTCGGAAGGCATGCGTGAGGCGATGGAACGCGCGGGCAAGAGCGTCCGCTATGTCGCGATCGAGGGCGAAGGTCACCCGTGGCGGTACTGGCAGGAGCGCAATGTGCGGACAGTCCTGGAAGAAACCGAACGTTTCCTCGCCCAGCACTTGCCGGCGCAATAGCTAGCGGCTCACTTCCTTGAGGGCGGCGCGGATCAGTTCGGGCGCGGGCGTGTCGGCGTCGAATTGTTTTGCGGCGCTGGCGACGGCGCGCGCGGCGCTCGACTGATCGATGCCAAGATTGACCAGCGCCGATACCGCTTCCGCGCGTGCGCCGTTGCCGTTCGCTGGGGCGCTTGTACTCACAGCACGCAATGCGCCGGCGCTGACGCTGAAGAAGCCCTTCGGCCCAGCTTTGCCGGTGAGCTCCGTCGCCAAGCGCGCGGCAAGCTTGGGACCGACGCCGTTGGCGCGCGCAAACGCGGCCTTGTCCTGCAGGGCAATGGCGTCGGCCAGAACTTCGGGCGGCATCGCATCGAGAATGCCAAGCGCGACCTTGGCGCCGACACCGGGAATGGTCTGCAGATGCGCGAACCAAGCGCGCTCCTCTTCGCTCGAAAACGCGAACAAGCGGATGGCGTCTTCGCGGACATGCGTTTCGATGAAGAGCTTTATCGGCGCGCCGACACCGAGGCGCCCGAGCGTCCGGCCTGCCGCCTGCACCAGGTAGCCGACGCCGCCGACTTCGATCAGCGCGCTGTCCTCGCCGACCGCCGCCACTACGCCGTTCAACGAACCGATCATCCGCGCGCGCCTCCGATCCTCTCTGGTGCGCGGATTCGGGTCGTCGCGGAAACGCGCTGTTGCGAGACGTTCGCGCGTGGCGCCCGCCTGACGGCGTGTTAATTGATTCGCGCGTGCGGTGCGGGGTTATTGCGAGCCGCTCGCAACATGGGGGAGATCGAATGTCCGATAAGAAGCGGCTGAATCGTCGTTCGTTTCTCGGCCGCGTCGCGGGCGCCGCCGCGATTGCCGGCAGCGCGACCGCTCTGGTGACCGGCGAAGCCGCAGCGCAGAACTACACTGGCCGCACCGACAATGACGGCGGCAGCAATGCCGACCGCGCAGGTTACGGACGCACCGGCCTCACCGATAGCGACAGCGGCAACGGCTCCGATCGCGCTGGCTATGGTCGTGGCGGAGGCGGTGGTGGCGGCGGCGGCGGTGGACGCACCGGCTGGACCGACAGCGATTCCGGCAACAATGCCGACAATGCCGGGAACGGACGTGGCGCGACGCGTTCCAGCGCCACCGGAATCACGGACGGCGACACCGGCAACGCCGCAGATCGCGCCGGCTACGGCCGCGGCCCACGCCGCAACTGGTAGAATCGCATGCACGAGCCCTGGCTCGACGATCCACTCGGCTACCTGATCGGGGCGGAGCGGAAGGAAAATTTCTTCGCGCACGCGTACGAGCGCGACGCGCTTGTTGTCGTGCACGGTGCGCCGGATCGCTTCGCCGGGCTGCTTTCGATCGACGATATCGACCGCATCGTCACGACGACGGATTTGCGCGACGGCCAACTCGTGCTCGCGGACGCTTCGCGCGGATCATCGGACAGCGACGCCGACACGACGCGAACCATCGAGCGGTCAGATTATGTGGACGCCGCCAATTTCGTCGATCGCGGCGCGGTCGCGGATTTGTATCGGCGCGGCGCCACCATCATCCTCAATCAGGCGCATCAGTTCGACGCGCCCTTGGCCCGCCTCTGCCGTGGCCTGGAGCAGGTGTTCTCCGCGCACGTGCAGACGAACATCTATCTCACGCCTGCCAACGCTCAAGGTTTCCGCACCCATTACGACAATCACGACGTGTTGGTGATCCAGGTCGAAGGTGAAAAGGCCTGGCGGCTCTACGACAAGCCCATCGACACGCCGTATCGCGGCGAGAATTTCGAGCACGGGCGGTTCCAGCCAGGCGCGCTGCGACAAGAGTTCGTGCTGAAGGCCGGCGACTGCGCCTACGTTCCGCGTGGGCTGATGCATGACGCCAGCGCATCGGGCGGCGCGCCATCGCTGCACATCACAATCGGCCTGATCACGCGTACGTGGGCGGACTTGATGCTGGAGGCAGTGTCGGAAGCCGCACTACGCTCACCGGAATTGCGGCGCAGCCTGCCGCCGGGCTTCGCGCGCGCGGACTTCGACCGCTCCGCAGCGCGCGCGCACTTGGCAAAGCTCGCAAATGCCTTGGCGAAGGACGTGCAGCTCGATCCGGCGCTCGATCTCATGGTCGACACGTTCATCCGATCGCGTGGCGCCGACAATCGCGGCGCTATCAGCGAGGCAAGCCAAACCATCGGCGCTGGAGATCGCTTCGCGGCGCATCCGCGCGCGCCACGGCGCATTGCTCAGGATGGCGATTCCGTCATCGTGATCGGGCCAGGCGGCGAGCTGCCGTTTGCGATTGACGCGCGTGTGGCGCTGGAGCGCGCGCTCAGCGGCGCGCCGTTTACGCTGGCGGATCTGAACACGGCGAAGCCAGACGCTATGGTGACGACGCTCTTGTCCTACGGCCTAGTGCGGCGGCTCTAGCTGCGCGCGGCCTCGATCACGGTCGCTAGCGTTTCGAGATCGTACGGCTTCGACAACAGCGCCAGGCCTTCGCGCTCGGCTTCCCGGCGCACGGATTCTGCGTAGCCGCTCGCCAGCACAATCGGCAAACGCGCGTCGCGCGCCCGCAGCGCGCGCGCCAACTCGATGCCGTTGCGGCCGCCGGGCATCATGACGTCGGAGAAGACGAGGTCGAACGGCGCGCCACTGGAAACCGTGAGGGCGTCCTCTGCGCTCGCGGCGCGCGTCACGCGCCAGCCCAGTGCGGACAGCATGTCCGCGGTCAGCGCGGCGACTTCGTCGTCATCCTCGACCAAGAGCGCACTGCCCTTATCGGTCGCGCCCGGACGCGAGGACGGCGGCGCGGGCGGTGCGACGGCAGCGCGCTGGCGGGCGCGCGGCAGGGTCAAAGTGAAGGTGGTCCCTTCCCCCGGCGCAGATACAACCGCGATGCGTCCGCCCGATTGTTCGACAAAGCCATGCACCTGCGCGAGGCCAAGGCCGGAGCCTTTGCCGATATCCTTGGTGGTGAAGAAGGGCTCAAAAATGCGCGCGCGCACTTCTGGCGTCATGCCAACGCCGCTGTCGGCTACAGCTATGCTCACATACGCCGCGTCAGGCTCGTCTGGCGCGCCATCGAAGGCGGAGATGGTCACAACGCCTTTGTCGTCCATGGCGTCGCGTGCGTTCACCGCTAGATTGAGAACCGCCAGCTGCAGCGCATTCGGATCGGCCATCACCGCGCTCAAGTGCTCGGGAATATCCAGAACAACGCGTGTGTTCACGCCCAGACTACGGCTCAGCAGATCGCTCATGTCGGCGAAATAGGCGTTGAGCGCGATCGGGCGCGGCGTCAGTTCGTGGCGACGCGAAAAGGCGAGCAATTGCTTGGTTAGATTTGCGCCGCGCGTGACCGCTTCACGCATGCGCGCGATCAGCATGTCGCGCCGCTCGGGCGTATCGGCGCGCTCAAGCATGTTGAGGCCGCCGGACACCACCATCAGCAGGTTGTTGAAGTCGTGCGCAATGCCGCCGGTGAGCTGGCCCACGGCCTCAAGCTTCTGCGCTTGGCGGAGGTCCTCTTCCGCCTTCAGCCGCGCTGTCGTCTCGCTCGCCTCCGGCACAATGGCGATGACGGCGCCATTTTGGTCTCGCACCGGCCGCATGGTGAAATCGAACGAGCGCGCCCCATCCGGCAAATTCGCCGTGACATGGCTTGAAAATGTATCGCCGCGCGCGACGGTGGCGACCGCGTCGCGCAACGCGCCGGCCATGCTGGCGGTGTCGGAAACCCACGGCGTTTCCCAAAGCTTCTTGCCGACAACGTCGGCTTTCGCGCACTGGATCGCGGCGAGCGAAGCGGAGTTGGCGTCGAGCACCGTGCCATCGAGATCGATCAGGCCGACGAACAAATGTGTTGTCTCTAGAATGGAGCGCAAACGGTGTTCACTCGCCTGCAGCGCGGCGGTGCGCTCGGCGACCGCTGCCTCGAGGCTCGCTTGCGTTTGGCGCCGCTCGGTGATGTCGGTCAGCGCGACACAGATGCCCTCATCGGTTGGCGCGATACGAAGTTCGACCTGGCGATCGGGCCTGTAAAGCGACTGCGCCTCCAGCACCGCCATCGGCGCGCCGTCCATGGCCGCGCGCAGTAGGTCTTTGAATGCATCGCTCGCAAAGGTGATGAAATCCCACAGCGACTTGCCGATGATCTCATCGCGCGAGAGACGGAAATATGCCTCCGCCGCCGGGTTGAACTCGGTGAAGCGCCACTGCCGGTCGACGGCGTAGAAGCCGTCAGAAATACTGTTCAAGACACCATGCAGACGCGCCTCGCTGGCTCGCAACGAGGCCAGGAGCCGCTGTGGATCGGAGATCGGATCTTCCCTGTCCGCCATGGCCCGCCGCTCGCCGCAAAGTGCGGCGTCGATGCGCAACGCACGCCCGCGGGAAAGGTTCCTTAGCTGCCAGCCCGGCGCTTGAACCCGCCATGGGCGGCGTGGCACAGGGCGACGCCTAGCGCGTCCGCGGAGTCCGCTGTCATTTCGGTGGCGGTGGGCAATAGCCGGCGCACCATGAAAGCAATCTGCGTCTTGTCGGCGGCGCCGGAGCCCACAATCGCCTTTTTGATCGTCGCAGGCGCGTATTCCGCCACCGCGAGGCCGCGCCTGGCCGCCGCCGCCAGCGCGACGCCGCGTGCCTGGCCCAAAGCCAGCGCCGCGCGCGCGTTGGAATTGACGAAGGTTTCTTCCACCGCAGCTTCGTCGGGATTGTACTGTTCGATCACGGCGCAAAGCCCCTCGAACACGTCATGCAGACGCGACGCCAATTGTTGCGCCGGAGATGGCTTGATGACGCCGTTGGCGATGTGCGTGAGGCGCGAGCCTTCACTGCAGATCAGCCCCCAACCGCACCGATTGAGCCCCGGATCGACGCCCAGAATAATGATCGCACTCATGCGCGGCTCTCTCGTGCATCAAGAGCGAGTCGCGCCGCGACCGCTACGTAGATGGTCCAGAACAGATTGTTGGCTTGCAGCGCATGGCTTTCGCTCAGCGTGTACATGGCGAAGGCAGCGAGAAACGCCGGGGCCCAGAGGCCTGCTTGCGGCTGCAAGATCGCGCCGGCACCGCGTGCGAGCGTCGCAGTCAATTGAAGCGCAAACAGAATAACGCCGGCGCGACCGAGGCCGAGCGCCAGTTCCAGCCAGCTCGAATGCGCCGACGCGACTTGCCACGCCACCGCCTCGCGCACCCAATAAGCCGGGCCGTTATCGGGCAGCCAGAAGGCGTAATAGCCATAGCCGAGCCAGGGCTGCGCCTCGACGAAACGCGCCGACGCCTCCCAGATATCGGTGCGACCGGTCAGCGTAAGATCGCGCCCCAGCGCCGCGACGATGAGTTCTGGAGCGAGGAAAATGATGCCAGCCCCCGCGATGATCGCGATCAACAGGCCGGCGCACGCAGCGATGGCTTGCACCGGACCGCGCCGTATCACCATGCCCAGAGCGATGACGCCAACGCCCAAGAAGCTCGCGAGCAGCGCGGTCTTCGAGGTCGAGAGCAGAACCAGCGCGAAGGCGCCGAGAGCGGTTACACACCAGAGCCTACGGCGCTCGGGGGCAAGGATCGCTGCGGCGACGCAAACGGCGACGCCAAGCGCCATGATGCCGCCGAGCGTGTTCTTGTGGGTCCACAGGCCCGCCCATGCGCCGGGATGCTCAACCGCCATGCGTCCGATGCCGGGCGCGAGCGCGCCCAACGCCAACGATCCGGCCACCAGGACAACAAACGCGCCGCCAAGCACGCCCAGCAAATCGCGCCACGTGTAGCGCCAAGCGAGATAGAGCCCGAAGGCCATCGTCGCGCCGAGCCACACGGTACGCCGTAGCGTTGCGCCGCCGTCGATCGACCACAGCGTCGAGACGACCGCCAGCGCCAGCAAGGCGAGCAGCAAGGGCACGGCCCGCGCTGTGGCTATTGCGCTGGCGCGGTCGCGCCAAATCGCCCAGGCAAGAAATACATAAACCGGCAAGAAGAAGATGCGCGCATAGCCGGGCGGCTCATCGAGCCCCTGACTCTGGGCGATCGCGGCGAAGAGCGGCTCAGAAAATTGCGCCAAACACAGCGACGCCGCCACGGGCTCCCACCGCGCCAGGGATGGCGCGGCGACGGCGGCGGGCGCGTGCGCGATCGACATGGGAACAAGCCCTGCGCCCAATCCCTTGCCAAAGCGCTAACCGCCCCCCAGCATGGCCGAAACGACGGGGGACTCGCATGGTTTCGCAATGGCGCGCGCTGGCTTTCGGCACAGCTTTGATCTGCGGTCTCGCTGGCGCCGCCCAAGCGCAGGCGCCGAGCGATGCGCAACGTGCGCAAGCGCGCGAAATTTACGAGCATGTCGTCGAGATCGACACTTCGACCGGCGCACAGAACGTCGTCATGGCGCACTATCTGGCCGACCGTTTCCGCGCCGCCGGCTTCGCTGCCGAAGACATTCACATTCTACCGCATAACGGCACGGCGGGCATCTTGGTGCGCTATCGCGGCGACGGGACCGGCGGACGTCCAATTCTCTTTCTGGCGCACATGGACGTGGTGCCGGCGCTACGCAGCGATTGGGAGCGCGATCCATTCACATTCGTCGAGGAAGACGGCTTCTTCTTCGGACGCGGCTCACTCGACAACAAAGCGGGGCTTGTGCAGGTCGCCTCGACCTTCCTCACCCTGAAGGCCGAAGGGTTCACGCCGACGCGGGATTTGATCATCTGGTTCTCCGGCGACGAAGAGACCACCGGCGCCACTACGCAAAATCTTCTCGCCAGCCATCGCGAACTGCTGGGCGACGCTGAATACGCGCTCAATTCGGATGGCGGAGGCGGCAGCCTGGACGAACAGGGCCGCGCAACGACGTTCGTGTTCCAGACCGCCGAGAAGACCTACGCGAGCTTCACCTTCACAGCGCGCAATCCAGGCGGTCACTCCTCCGTGCCACGCGCCGACAACGCAATCTATGAACTTGCGGATGCACTGGCGCGGCTGCGCGCCTTCCAATTTCCGACCATGTACAATGACACGACGCTCGCCAGCTTCCGCATCGCGTCCACCGCCATCGGCGGTGAGGAAGGCGCCGCTCTTCTCCGCTTCGCCGACAATCCCGGCGACCGCCGCGCCGCGCGCATCCTGGCGCAGAACCCGGCCATCTCGACCATGATGCGCACCACCTGTGTCGCGACCATGCTGGCCGGCGGCCACGCGGAAAACGCGCTGCCGCAAAGCGCGTCGGCCACGGTGAACTGCCGAATCTTTCCAGGCGTTGCAGTCGCCGACGTGCAGGGCGAGTTGCAGCGCATCGCCGGCGATGGCGTTGAGGTCGCGCAACTGGGGCCGGCGAACTCGAGCGACGCCTCACCGTTGCGCGCCGATGTGCTCGACGCATCGACGCGCGCCATTCACACCATTTATCCGGACGTGGTCGTCACGCCTTACATGTCCGGCGGCGCGACCGACGGCCTGTTTTTCCGCGGTGCGGGCATTCCAACCTATGGCGTGGGCGCAATCTTCCTGCGCGACGCCGACGATTTCGCGCACGGCCTGAACGAGCGCGTGCCGGTCGATAGCTTCTATTCGGGCCTCGGCTTCTGGCGCGCGATCATCCTTGACCTGGCGGGTCCGCATTGAGCGACGCGGCCGAACTCGCGCGTCTCATAACGAAAGCCAAACGCGTCGTCGTGTTCAGCGGGGCGGGCATTTCGACGGAGAGCGGCATTCCGGATTTCCGCAGCCCAGGCGGTGTGTGGAGCAAGATGAAGCCGATCTACTTTCAGGATTTCGTCGCCTCGCGTGAAAGCCGGCGCGAAGCGTGGACGCGTGTGTTCAACAAGACTGCCGGCTGGACAGGCGCCAGCCCCAATGCTGGCCATCACGCGGTGGCGAAATTGGTGGAGATGGGCAAGGTCGTCTGTGTGATCACGCAGAACGTCGATAATTTACACCAAGACTCAGGCGTGCCGGACGCGCGGATAATCGAAGTTCACGGCAATGCGTCCTACTGCAAGTGCCTGTCGTGCGGGCGCCGCTACGAGATCGAAGCATTGCGCCAGCGCTGGGAAGCAGACGACGACATCACCTGCGAAGATTGCGCCGGCTTGATCAAGACCGCGACCATCTCTTTCGGGCAGCCGATGCCGGAACTGGAAATGGCGCGCGCGACTGCCGAGGCAGAGGCGTGCGATCTATTTCTAGTGCTGGGGTCGTCGCTGGTCGTCTATCCCGCCGCCGGTTTGCCGATCAGTGCGCGCCGCCATGGCGCCACACTGGTGATCGTCAACCGCGAGCCCACAGAACTCGACGGCTTCGCCGATCTCGTGCTGAACACCGAGATCGGGCCGCTGATGACGGACACGATGGCGCGGCTGGCGAGCGCCTAGGCGCTCGCCGCTTCCGCGGTGCCGTGGCAATACTTGAATTTCTTGCCTGAACCGCACGGGCACGGCGCATTGCGCGAGACCTTGCCCCACGTGCGCGGGTCGTGGCGATCGAAACCTTCGGGCGCCAGCGACGGCGCCTCGCCGGCTTGCGCCATTTCGTTTTCGCCGGTGTCCGGGTTCTGGTGAATCTCGTACGTCTTGGGCGGCGCCAGCGGGCGCTGCACTTCGTCGGCCTGGCCGATTTGCAGGCGCAGCAACATACGCGTCACGGTGGTGCGCAAATCCAGCAGCATGCGCTCGAACAGCGAGAACGCCTCGGTCTTGAATTCGTTCAGCGGGTCGCGCTGAGCGTAGCCGCGCAAGTGGATGACCGAGCGCAAATGATCGAGCAGCGACAAGTGCTCGCGCCAACGCATATCGACGACCGACAACAACACCTGCTTCTCAACCGCGCGCAGGCGATCAGGGCCAAGCATGGCGGCCTTTTGCGCATAGGCCTGATCGACCTCGCGCGTCAGACGCTCGATGATTTCCTGCTGTGCAATGCCTTCCTCGGCCGCCCAGCGGTCGACCGGAGAGCGGAAGCCGAAGATTTCGTCCGCCTCATCCATCAGTTCGGGCGTATTCCACTGTTCGGGATAGGCCTTCTCCGGCATGTGACGCCAAACCAGCTTCTCGACCACGTCGTGACGCATGTCGCGGATGATCGGCGCGACATCGGCGGTGCGCATGAACTCGATACGCTGTTCGAAGATCGCCTTGCGCTGGTCGTTGATGACGTCGTCGTACTTGAGCAGGTTCTTGCGGATTTCGAAGTTGCGCTGCTCGACGCGGCGCTGCGAAGTTTCAAGCGCCTTGTTCATCCAGGGGTGGACGATGGCCTCGCCTTCCTGAATCCCAAGCCCGCGCATGATCGCGTCGAGCCGGTCAGCGGCGAAGATGCGCAAGAGATCGTCTTCAAGACAGATGTAGAATTTTGACTTGCCCGGGTCGCCTTGGCGACCGGTCCGGCCGCGCAACTGGTTGTCGATGCGGCGGCTTTCGTGGCGTTCGGTGCCGAGCACGTAGAGACCGCCCGCGTCGAGCGCGACGCGCTTACGCGCTTCCACGTCGGCGGTGATGTCGCGGCGCAGTACGGCGATCTGGTCTGGCGTCTCGTCGCCCTTCAAGGCGGCGCGAAGGCGCATTTCTACGTTGCCGCCGAGTTGGATGTCGGTGCCCCGGCCAGCCATGTTGGTGGCGATGGTCACCGCGCCCGGCACGCCCGCTTGCGCAACGATCTGCGCTTCCTGCTCGTGGTAGCGCGCGTTCAGCACTTGGTGGGGGATGCCGCGCTGTTTCAACAGCTGCGACAGGTATTCGGACTTTTCGATCGACACGGTGCCGACGAGAACCGGCTGCTGCTTGCGATGCGTCTCTTCGATGTCGGCGATGACAGCTTTGTATTTTTCCTTGGCCGTGCGGTAGACCTCGTCGTCATCATCGACGCGCTTCACCGGGCGGTTGGTGGGGATCTCCACCACGTCGAGCTTATAGATGTCGCCGAACTCGGTGGCTTCCGTCGCCGCGGTGCCGGTCATGCCAGCGAGCTTGTCGTAGAGGCGGAAATAGTTCTGGAACGTGATCGAGGCGAGCGTCTGGTTCTCGGGCTGGATGTTGACGCCCTCTTTCGCTTCGATCGCCTGGTGCAAGCCTTCCGACAAACGCCGGCCATGCATCATCCGGCCGGTGAATTCATCGATCAGGACGACTTCGTTTTCTTTGACGATGTAGTCCTTGTCGCGTTGGAAGAGCTTGTGCGCGCGCAGCGCCTGGTTGGCGTGGTGGACGATCGAAATGTTGGACGGCTCGTACATCGAGCCCTGCAACAAGCCGCGCTCGACCAACATCTCTTCCATGCGCTCAGAGCCGGCCTCGGTGTAGGTCGCCGAACGCTGTTTTTCATCGATCTCGAAATGCTCGCCGTTGAGCAGCGGAATGAGCGCGTTGATCGACTTGTAGAAATCACTGCGATCCTCGGTAGGACCGGAGATGATCAGCGGCGTGCGCGCTTCGTCGACGAGGATCGAGTCGACTTCGTCGACGATCGCGAAGCGGTGGCCGCGCTGGACCATCTCGCCCAGCGAGTATTTCATGTTGTCGCGCAGATAGTCGAAGCCGAATTCGTTGTTGGTGCCGTAGGTGACGTCGGCGGCGTAGGCTTGACGGCGCTCGTTGTCGTAGAGGCCGTGGACGATGACGCCCACCGAGAGACCGAGAAAGCGATAGACTTGCCCCATCCACTCGCTGTCGCGCTTGGCGAGGTAGTCGTTGACGGTGATGACGTGAACGCCGCGGCTCTCCAGCGCATTCAGGTACGTCGGCAGCGTGGCGACAAGCGTCTTGCCTTCGCCGGTGCGCATTTCGGCGATCTTGCCTTGGTGCAGGAATACCCCGCCCATCATCTGAACGTCGAAATGGCGCAACCCGAGCGTGCGCTTGGAGGCTTCGCGCACGGTCGCGAACGCCTCCGGCAAGATGTCGTCAATCTTGGCGCCGCGGGCGAGCTTGTGACGGTATTCGCTGGTCTTGTTGCGCAACGCTTCATCTGAGAGCGCCTCGAACGTCGGCTCCAGGGCGTTGATCCGCTGCACCAGAGGCCGCAAGTGGCGCACTTTGCGCTCGTTGACGGAACCGAAAATCTGCTTGGCGAGGTTCAGCATGAGCGCGTTCTAAGGGCTAACAGCCCCGCCCTTGGCGGAGCTTGGTTGGAATCGTCGATGTATTTGAATTTGCTGGCGTTTTGCTAACCCACCGACGCGCGCGCGGGTGCGAAAACACTCTCGACTCGTGCGCCCGCGAGACTTAAGAGCGGCCCCTGGGCGTGTCAATGCGGCCTCCTGGGCGCAATCCTTGCACATGGCCTGAGCTGTAGAAGAGCAGAACGCATGGGCACGGCGCGCGTCTCCCCTCCAGTCGCTTTCCTGTTTGGGGTTGCGGCGACCTTGCTGATCGGGCTGGGCCTCTCGGCCTGCGGCCTCGGTCGTGACAACGCCGGCGACGGCGCAGCGATCCGCGACCCCATCGTCGCGGCCACCGTGAACGGCCGGCCGATCTATATAGAGGACGTCCGCTCCCACGCTGTCATGCGCGGCTGGCTGCGCGACGGCGAGGACCTGGATGGGAACTCCCAGGCGTTCTACCAGGCGCTCGAAGAGCTGATCGAAATTCGCCTTTTCGCGATGGAAGCCGAGGCCCGCGGGCTCGACCGTGAGCCGGACGTGCGCCGTCAGCTCGAGAACGCGCGCGAGCGCGTGCTGGCCAGTTCGATCTACGAAGACATCGCCCAACGCGCCGCTGACCCCGAAGCCGTGGAACGTCTCTATCGAGACAATGCGAGCCGGCTCAATCAGGGCGAGGAAGTCCATCTGCGCCAACTCGTGTTCGCCTCACGGGAGGCTGCCGAAGCGGCCAAAAGAAGGCTCGACCAAGGCGAAAGATTTGAAGCTCTCGCTTTTGAACTGAATACTGACGGCGACGGCGGCGACCTGGGCTTCGTCTCTGTGGACGATCTCGCAGCGCCGGTTCGCGACGCCATCAATCGCGCTAGCAATGGCGAACTGATCGGCCCGTTAGAGATCGGCGACCGCTTCCTGGTGATGCGTCTTGACGACCGCCGCGCACTTGGCGGGCCGAGCCTTGAACAATTGCGTCCGCGCATCATTGCCTGGCTGGCCTATCAGGAAGCCACGCAATTGAACGAACGCTTGGCGCGCGACGTGCGCATCGAGCGCCTGCGTCAGCCCGAGGATGACGGCATGGCGCCCGCGGGCGAAGTGACCGCGCCAGCCGACGCGCCGACGGCGCCCGCGACGCGACCTGCGCCATCGGCGCCGCCAATGGTGGGAGAGGCGCCGCCGTTCCCCTTCCCCGGCATGGCGCCGCCAACGACGTCATCGCCGCCCGCGGCCCAGCCGCAGCCTCAGGCCGCAGCGCCGCCGCCGGCGACGCCCACGGCGCCTGCACCCGAAGAGCCGGAAGCGACCACGCCAGATGGCCCGGCCGCGCCATGAAGGGCGGCCCGGTTTCGCCGCTGGCGCCTGCGCAATTTCCCGATCTCCCCGCCATTGCTGGTCTTGAAGCCGCGATCGGACGCGCGGGCTTCTACAAACACGACCGGCCCGACCTGTTGCTGGTGCGCTGCCCGAAGGGCACGCGCGCGGCAGGAGTTTTCACCACCAACGCCGTCGGCTCGGCGCCCACGGATTGGTGCAAACAGGCGCTGGCGGCGACGCGCGGGGGCGCGCGTGCGCTGTTGGTCAATGCCGGCTGCGCCAATTCTTTCACAGGCTCAGCGGGCGACGACGCGTGCAAGCGCTCGCTCGAGGCCGCCGGCGCGAAGCTCGACATTCCCGCCCGCGAGATGATGGCCGCCTCGACCGGCGTCATCGGCGTCGTGCTCGATGACGCCAAGATCGCCGCCGCCTTGCCAGCGATGGAGCTAAGCGCCGTCGATTGGCCCGCCGCAGCCGCGGCGATCATGACCACCGACACCTTTGCCAAGGGCGCCGGCGCCACGTGCGAGATCGATGGCGTCAGGGTGTCGATCGCGGGCATCGCCAAGGGCTCGGGCATGATCGCGCCGAACATGGCCACCATGCTGGCGTTCGTGTTCACTGATGCGGCGCTTTCCGCGCCGATCCTGAAGACGATGCTGCGTCAGGAAACCGAAACTAGCTTCAACGCCATCACCGTCGATGGCGACCGCTCCACCAATGATTGCGTGCTGCTGTTTGCGACCGGCAAGGCCAACGTGCCGCCCATTCCGGACGCGAAGGATGCGCGCTTGGCGCCGTTCCGCGCAGCTCTTGGCCGCGTGCTCGCCGATCTCGCCATTCAGATCGTGCGCGACGGCGAAGGCGCGACCAAACTCGTCGCCGTCAATGTCGAAGGCGCGACCAACGATGTCTCGGCGAAGATCATCGCGCGCACCATTTGCGAAAGTCCGCTGGTGAAGACCGCGATCGCCGGTGAAGACGCAAATTGGGGCCGCATCGTCATGGCCATCGGCCGCGCCGATCAACCCGTGCGCAAGGAGATGATCGCCGTGCGCTTCGGCGATCTCTGGGCCGCGCGCGATGGGATGGTTTCGGCCGAGTACGATGAAGCGGCGATGAGCGCTTACATGAAGCGCCCTGAGCTTGAAATCACGGTGACCGTTGGCCCTGGCGCAGGCCGCGCGCGCATGTACACGTGCGACCTGACCAAGCGTTATGTTGAGATCAACGGCGACTACCGGAGCTAGGCGCTTTCACGCCTAGCTCCGGGACTCGTCAATTCTCGTCCTGCAGGCCGCCGCTTTGGTTGTTGCCGCCGCCACCGCCGCCGCCGCGCGGGCAGACGCCGGAAGCTGGGATGGTCGGCGCATTGCGCGGCAGCGCGTTCAGGCCGGCGCCGTTCTCGAACGTGCCGCGGAGCGCGCTGTTGTGCAGCCACACGTCGGGACGCAGCGTGCACGAGCCGTTGGCGTGCAAACCACGGCGTTCGCGTTGAGCGACGACCACGAGGTTTTGGTAGGGGCCCGCTTGGCCCATGTACTCGATGGCGTGCCCCGCTTCGATCATCTCGGCGCTCAGGTTGAGCACTTCGCCGGTGCGCGTTGTGAGATCGCAATTGGCATAGACCTGCGCCTCAAGGTAGCGCTCGACATCGCGGCCTTCCGGCACCGTGCACGACACCTGGTTGCCGCGCACGAGGCTCACCAGGAAGCGCTGGGCTTCCTCGCCGCAGCGCGCTGGAGCGCCAGTGCGGAAGCGGCAGGTTTGGCCGAGCTCCGGCGCATCGATGCCGCGCAAGCGGATCTGCACGCCGTCGATGATGATGCTGTCGCCATCGACAACGTCGTTCGCATTGAACGCGTTGGTCGAATAGTAGTTGAGTTCGCCTTGGCCGCGGCCGGTGCCGACGATCGTCAGCGCCACGAGGCCCCCGATGATCGCGCCAACGAGGCCGATGGCGATCGGGCGGGTGACATTCTCGACTTCTTCGCCGGGCGTAAACGCCACCAGCGCCAGAACACCAATGAGGCCGCCGAAGATCAGAAACAGATCGAGCAGGCCCGTGACCGAGCCCGCGATGCGCGCACCGTTCTTATCGAGCGCGACGCCGAGTGCGCGGCGACCATCAGACGAAAGAATGTCAGACAGGAGGCCGTGATTGTCGTTGGACAACACCAGCGCGATGGCGCCGATGAGCAGCAAGAGGCCCCCGCCCCAGACCAGTCCGCGAATCCAAAGCGCCCACTGCCGCGTGCTGACCAGAAACAGCAGCAGCGCGCCGATCAGCAGGACAAATGGAAAAAAGTCACCCATGGCGGTTCTCCCCTCACGCCAGAGTCATAGCTTGAAATTACGGGTCAGCAACAAAAAGGCGAGAAAGCCGCGCCGCTGGTGCAAGCCAAAATAGGGAAAACTCACAACGCCTTACGTGTCTGCGGCGTCTGCACGCAAAACCAGCGCGCGCGGATGGCGTTCGGCGTCATCTCCTTGCAACAGGTCGAACCGAAGGGCGCGGACGGCCTTGATTGCCGCCTGCGCTCAGGGTTCAAGCGCACCGCTGAAATGTCTTGATTGAGCATTCAAGCAAGGGCAGATTTTTGCGCGGGAGGCGCGGATGGCCGACATGGACAAGGCGATCGCCACGCAATTGGCGAACATCGAGAAAAAGACCGGCAAGAGCCTGGCTCAGCTCAGCGCCGCCATCGCCAAATCAGGCAAAGCCAAACACGGCGAAATCCGATCGTGGCTCATGGAGAGCTACGGTCTGGGCCACGGCGACGCGAACACGTTGACGCATCTCGCCCTAAAGTCCGACGGCGCCAGCGCGGCAAAAGCCGCGGGCGCATCGTCTGACGATGTGCTGGCGGAAATCTATGCCGGCAAGAAAGCCCATCTCCGCCCGATCCACGACAAGCTTATGGCCGCGATCGCCAAGTTCGGCGATCACGAGGTTGCACCGAAGAAGGGTTACGTTTCGCTGCGGCGGAAGAAGCAGTTCGCGATGTTGGGACCGAAGACAAACGATCGGTTCGAGCTCGGCCTCAATCTGAAGGACGACATCAGCGATACGCGGGTAAAGCCTCAGGCGCCGGGCGGCATGTGCCAATACATCGTCGCGATGACCAGCGCCGATGAGATCGACGCCAAAATTGTGGGCTACCTCAAACGCGCTTACGACGCCGCCGGCTGACGTTCGGCCTCGCGGCGCAGCGCGACGAGCGTTTGCCGGACGGTATTGAGCAAAGCTGATTGCGAGAGCGCATCCGGCAGCGGTCCGTCGAGCGCGGCGCTCACCTGATATTCGACATGGGTGCCGCGGCCGCCATCAATCGGCGTCAGCCGCCACTCCCCGTCAGAACGCGTCCAATCGCCAGCGACGCGGCGAAAAACGAACCGCCGGTTCGGCTCAAGTTCGATGCGGGCGATATTGCGCATAACCGGGCGCAACAACCATCCGCGCACGCGGTGCTCGCGAATCTCCCAGCCGTCTCCGCGCTCGATCACCCGGCAGCTTAGAAGATTGGGCATGTAGCGCTGTGCATTCGGGCAATCGGCAAGCACGGCCCACACGGCTTCGGGCGGCGCGCGTACATCCATGCTGGCGCGCGCTTCGCCGCCATCGC
This sequence comes from Hyphomonadaceae bacterium, assembly GCA_050186805.1. Lineage (GTDB taxonomy): Bacteria > Pseudomonadota > Alphaproteobacteria > Caulobacterales > Aquidulcibacteraceae > Vitreimonas. The sequence goes on along the minus strand of JBFWYC010000029.1, from coordinate 7,458 downwards.
TCAAGCGGCGGCCGATAACTTGCGGAGCGACCCCATAGCTCTGTGCCGCCGCCAAGGGCGCAGCGAGGAGCACAGCCAGGAGGATCACGAGACGCATTTAGCGATAACCTAGCAGCCCGGTTCGCGTTCCGGCAGGCACACGGCTGACACTTGCTGCGCCGCACGTGAGGCGTAAGTGATGCGCCAATCCAATCGGGAGAACGCCCATGAAGCTCTACTACGTCCCCGGCGCGTGTTCGCTGGCGCCGCACATCGTCATCCGCGAAGCTGGCCTCGATGTGGCGCTCGACAAGGTCAGCTTCGGCGCACAGCGGACGACTTCCACAGGGCGCAATTTCTTCGAAGTGAGCCCGCGCGGCGCGGTGCCGGTGCTGGAACTCGACGGCGGCGAGATACTGACGGAGAACGCCGCCCTGCTGCAATTTCTCGCCGCGCAAGCGCCCGACAAGGGCTTGGCGCCGAGCGAAGGCATGGCGCACTGGCGTCTTCTCGAAACCCTGAATTTCATCGCCACGGAATTGCACAAGGGCTTCAGCCCGCTGTTTCGCAATCCGCCGGAAGACCAGCGCAAGGCGCAGATCGCGCAGATCATCAATCGTTTCGAACTGCTGACGCAGACCTTGGGCGACAAGCCCTACCTTATGGGCGACAGCTTCACCGTCGCGGATGCTTATGCGTTCGTGGTGCTGACCTGGGCGCGCAGGTTCGAATTGGATTTGAGCGGGCTGCCGAAACTGCAGGCCTATTACAAGCGGATGCTTGAGCGCACCGGCGTGCAGCAGGCGCTGACGGAAGAAGGCTTGCCAACATCGTAAACGGCGCGGCAAGACGTGTGACGGTTAATCGGTCTCAACCAAACCGGCACACGGCTTTTTCATGCAAATGGGCGATGCTCCCGTGTCAAATCGGCGTCTGCTGCTCGTGGCGGCCGCCGCTTTGATCGATCCCGCTGGGCGCATTTTGCTGACGCAAAGGCCTCAGCACAAACAGCTCGGCGGCCTTTGGGAATTTCCCGGCGGCAAGGTCGAGAGCGGCGAAGCGCCCGAACAGGCTTTGGTTCGGGAGCTGAAGGAAGAGCTGGATTTGAATGTCGCGGCTGGCGACCTCGAACCCTTCGCTTTCGCGTCGCATGCGTACCCGGAGTTTCACTTGCTGATGCCGCTCTATGTCATCCAGCGTTGGACCGGCGAGCCGAAGCTCGACGCGGACGCCGCGCAAGCGATGGCGTGGGCGCAGATTGGCGACTTGCGCAACTATCCGATGCCGCCCGCCGACGTGGTGCTGGTCGATCGGCTGCTCGAACGGAGCACGGCATGATCCAGGCTTTCCTCAAGGACGAACGCGGCGCCACCGCCATCGAATACGCGGTCATCGCGGCGCTGATCTTTCTGGTGATTGTCGCCGCCATCGTTCCGATCGGCAGCCAGCTTTCCAACACCTTCAACGACGCCGCCGGCGGCCTTTCGGCCTAATCACAACATTTCAGCTTTGTTTCAGCGCCGACGAACGGGCGCAAAACTCCGCGCGCATACCCCCTCCCGCACCGCTGGCCGGCGGTGGAGCGGAGAGGGACATGAACACGGTGCAAGCTTTGGCGATCGCGGCGGCGGCTTGGGTTGCGGCCGGCGACATGTGGTCGGCTCCGATCGAGCGCGCGCAAGTTCAGTTTGAGCTGATCGCGGCGCGCTCCGAGGCCATCAGCATCGAAGCCATGCACGCGCTTCCCGCCTATCTTGGCAAAACACCCGACGGCGATTGCATGCTGCGTGCGCCGATCCGCATTTAGCTCAAGCGCGAAGTGGCCAGATAGGCCGCGCCCGAGGCCAGCGCGGTCGCAAATGCGCCCCAAGCCATGTCGGCCAATGTCAGGCGAATGTCCCAAACCTTAAGCGTGGCTTGATTGGTGAGATCGTAGGTGGCGTAGGCCACGAGGCCCACGACGGCGCCGCTGACCAACGCTTGCACGAGGCTGTTTTTCTCAAGCGCCGGCGACACGGCGAGGAACGTCACGCCCAGCGTGTAGATGACGTAGAACGCGCCTGCGGCCGCGACATCAACGCGCTCCGCCATGATCGGACCAATGTACGGCCGATAAATGCGCCCCACCATTTGGCTGAGCCAAATGGCGTCCACTACAAGGAAGGTGAGCGCCGTCGTCAGCCAGGCGATTGCGTACGTCATGAGCGCGATACGCGCGCGCGGGCGGTGTGGATCAGCCAGCGACGCTTGGGCCCGCTAGGCGTCGAGTTCCACGTCCCAGTAGAGGTAGTCCATCCACGACTCGTGCAGATGGTGGGGCGGGAAGCGGCGTCCGACGTGTTGCAATTCGTGCATGGTCGGGCGGCGCGGTTTGCGGTGCGGACGCATGCCGCTGTGATGCACGAACTTGCCGCCCTTCTTCAGATTGCAGGGGGCACAAGCGGTGACGATGTTTTCCCAAGTCGTCCGTCCGCCGCGCGAGCGCGGCACCAAGTGGTCGAAGGTCAGATCATCGGGCGAGCCGCAATATTGGCAGGCAAAGCTGTCGCGCAAGAACACATTGAAGCGCGTGAACGCCGGCGGACGATCCTGGGCCACATAGTCCCGCAGCGAGATCACCGAGGGCAGCTTCATCTCGAAGGACGGCGAATGCACGACGTGGTCGTAATGGGCGACGACATCAACGCGTTCGAGGAAGACGGCCTTCACCACCTCCTGCCACGGCCATAACGACAGGGGATAATAGGACAGAGGCCGGAAATCGGCGTTGAGCACCAGCGCCGGCCAATTCGCCATCGGAGCGCTGGAAACGGTCATTGGCGGCTGCTCCAATGCAGCCGCGCCAAGATCTGGTGAGAGATCACACTGGGTGGACTGAAGACGCTTCTCCTCTTCGCGGACACGTTAGCACATCGGCGCCCTTCCGCGCGATTCAAGCTATAGCTGATTTGGCGCGACAAGTTCGTGACAGGGCGGCAACGTGGCCCGGAATCCTCACCTAGCCAGCGTAACACCCTGTTTTTTCAGGTACGTAGCCAGGAAATCCCCGCCCAGTTCCACACCGTCTGGACCAATCGAGTGCGGTACGCCGTAGGACACATGCCACTGCGCGCCGTGCCCGGCATCGCACAATTGGCGAGCCGAATCGAACATGGCCGGGATCGGAATGGTCGGGTCGCGATCGCCGTGGATGAGCAGGATCGGCGGCTTTGAACGCATTTCGCCCTTCAATGTTTGACCGCCGACCAGCACGCCGGAGAGCCCCAGGATCGCCGCCACCGGCCGTTCGCGCCGCAGTCCCACGTGGAGCGCCATCATCGTGCCCTGGCTGAAGCCGACCAGCGCCAGTCGGCTTGGATCAAGGCCATAGCGTTCCAACTCACGGTCGATGAAGCTCTCGACCGACGGCGCCGCGGCGCGGACGCCGCGCTCCATCAAATGCGGATCAAGCTGAGTGATGGGAAACCATTGATAGCCGCCTGGAACGCCTGGAACCGGCTCGATGGCGTTGGGTGAAACGAACGCCGTCCCCGGCAGCGCATCGGCCCAGTACGGCGCGAGGCTGATCAGATCGTTGCCGTTCGAGCCATAGCCATGCAGCAGAATGACGAGCGAATCCGGTTTGCCGCCGCGCTTGGGCGGCATGCGCGGGCCTTCGATGAAAACGGTCATGAGCGGTAGGTAGCGGGTCGCGCGCGCGAACGGTAGCCTTGGCGGCGCATGAGCTTCGTTACCCGCTTTGCGCCCTCGCCTACGGGCTACCTCCATCTCGGCCACGCGTTTTCGGCGCTGACCGCGTTTGACGCGGCGCGCGCCGCTGGCGGCCGTTTCCTGCTGCGCATCGAAGACATCGACCAAGGCCGCGCGCGCGCGGAGTTCGAAGCCGCCATTTTCGAGGACTTGGCGTGGCTCGGCATCACCTGGGAAGAACCGGTGCGCCGACAATCCGCGCACATGGTCGACTACGCCGCCGCGCTGCAGAGCCTGATCGAGCGCAACCTCGTCTATCGCTGCTTCCGCACGCGCAAGGAAATCGCCGACGCCATCGCCTCGGCGCCGCACGACGAACCTGCGGATGTGTTTCGTGGCGAGGCGCTGCCGCCGGCTGAGGAGAAAGAGCGGGTTGACGCGGGCGAAGCTTTTGCGTGGCGGCTTTCGTTGAAGAAGGCGCGCGCGGCGCTGGGGCCAGCTTATTTTTCGCTCGTGTTCGAAGACGAAACGGGATTGGTGCGCGCGGAGCCCGACCGCCACGGCGACGTCGTGCTCGCGCGCAAGGACTTCCCCACCAGCTATCACCTCGCTTCGGTTTGGGACGACGCGCAGCAAGGCATAACTCACGTGATCCGCGGCGAAGACCTGCGCGACGCCGCCCACTTGCACGTGCTACTGCAAAGACTGCTCGATTTGCCGCAGCCGACCTATCGCCATCACCGCCTCATCCTTGGCGAAGACGGCAAACGGCTGGCCAAGCGCGATCAGGCTGCGACACTGCGGACGCTGCGCGAGGGCGGCAAGAGCGTAGACGACGTCCGCGGCTTGCTTGGTCTGTGATGCTCTCGATCAGCGAAGCGCCCATTCTAACCGAGCGCCTCACCTTGATGCCGCTTCGTGTGGAGCACGCCGGCGCGTTGTTTGACGTGCTCGGCGATGCGGCTTTGTATCAGTGGATCGCGCGCGATCCGCCAGCGTCCCTTGAGGCGCTTTCGGCGCGCTTTCTGCGCATCGCTCAACGCACTTCGCCAGAGCGACGCGATCAATGGCTGAATTGGACGGTCTGGACGCGGCCTGACCACGCCATCGGCATCGTCGAAGCAACAGTCTCCCCCGATCGCTCCGTTCTCATCGCCTACATGTTCTCCTCGTCGGTATGGGGCCAGGGCTTTGCGAGCGAAGCGGTGCGCGCCACGATGAACGCTATGATTAATGCGGGTGCACCATGCTTCGACGCCGTGATTGACACACGCAACGCCGCGTCGATCGCCTTGGTGCGACGCCTTGGCTATGTGCTTGTAGAAACGCGCGCGAGTGACGATCTCATTGGTGGAGCGCCGAGCGAAGAACAAGTTTGGCGCTTCAACGTAGCTAATATCGCTTGACCAAGTTGAGTACAGAAGGGCGAACGCTTCACTAAGGATAAGCGCGTAAAATGCGCTCCAATCAGAAGGGTGCGCCAGAACGGCGCAACGTTGAGCTTATGCTGTGGGTCGATCACACCACCTATTTCGGGCCGGACCGCCGTTGCGTGCGCAGTATGCGCTTGCGCGAGCGTCGGCGCGTTGATCTCGCGAGCTCGCCGCCAACAATGAACAACGCCATGCGCTCGCTGCGCATGGGTGTCATCAATGCGCGCGGCGTCGGCGCCTTGGCGTTTGCGGAGCGCACCCAGGGCGTTTCGCTGCTGGCGCAATATAGCGGCGAGTATGAAACCGCCGACGGCTTAGCGAGCCTTGCCATGACAGCCATGCGCGGGCGTGACCGCGACGTTCGCCCTTCGCTCTACGATGGGTTGGATATCGTCCAGGCCAAACGCGACGTGTTTCACTGATCAATCGGGATAGTGCCGATCGCCCGGCCAGCCTTCGATGGCTTCGATCAGCTCGTGCGCGCTTTCGAGCTTGTGGTCGGGCACGTTCGACATCCGCGCCGCTTCGATCCACGCCTTAATTGCCGTCGGCGCCAGGCGATCGCGCCCACACAGCACGAACACAGGCTCGTTCTTGGCCAACGCCGCCAGCGATCCGAACTCGAGTTCGTTTGCAAGCGTCACGAAGCCGGCATCGCGCAGTAGACGCACGCATTGCAGCTTCACGTCGCGGCCCTCGACATCGCCCAGATTCATCGCGCCCTCCATGAACGGGGCGCTATTGCTGCGCCTGTTCTGCGCTCGGCGCAACATCGAGCGCCACCGCTAGGGTTTCCTTGACGCTCGCACTCACCCAACCGCGCAGGGGCGCAGCGTCAGCGGCGTCCAACCCCGAACACAAGCGGACATAAGCTTCTGTTGGGCTTTGCCGATTGGCCGGATCGAAGCCGACCCAACCGAGGTCCGGCACATGAGCTTCCGCCCATGCATGCGATTCCTGGCGGCCGACAAATCCGGGTGAAAGATAGCCCGCCACGTAACGAGCCGGGATGTCGAGCGTGCGCGCCGCCGCTATGAAAACATGGGCGTGATCCTGGCAAACGCCCTTGCCGTTCGCCAACGCCGCCGCCGCCGTTGTGTTCACGTCGGTCGAGCGCTGCACGTAGTCCACCGCCTCGCGTACGTCGGCGCAGAGCTGATGCAATGTGTCGAGCCGGGTGTCGCGAATGCTGCCGCGCGCCAATTGCGCCAGCGGGGCATTCGGCGCGGTCAGCGTCGTTTGCCGCAAAAACATCCCCGGCTTCGCCTGCTCCGCGTGCTTGCGCAGGACGCCGGCGGCGTCCGTCGTCTCGACCACGCCCTCAGCGACGATCTCTATAATCGCCTGAGTTTCAGCTGAGCGCCAGACCGTTTCGGCATCGCCATAGGCGTTGACGAACAGCGGCTTCACCTCTTGCCCGTTGACGCTGACGCACCAGCGCTCCGCGCGCTGGTTTGCGGTGCTCGACGGGAACAGCTTCAGCCGCAAATCGGCGCGCTGCGCTGGCGGGTCATAGTCGTAACGCGTGGTATGGCGAATGTTCAGTCGCATGGGCCTCAAAAATAATACGCGCGCGAAATCTCAGTCGAGAGCCGGTTGGTCACCTTGATTGCATCGCCAATGAACTCGTGCAGTCCCGATTGGAAAAGCGATTGGATGTCGCAGGCCTCCAGGCGGCGCACCATTTCGGCGGCGGTTTCCTGGCACGCGTGTCTGGCCCCGTTGAGCTGCGACAAGTCCTCCAGATGTCGCGCCAGGGCGCGATAGCAAAAATGCGCCGAACGCGGAAACGTCGTATTGAGGACCAGAAATTCTGCGATCCCCCACGGCGTGTAGTCGCCCTTATAGACATGATGGTAGGCGCGCATGGCCGACGTCGCGCGCAGCACCGACGTCCACTGGTGAAAATCGCGGCCGCCGCCGACAACGTCCGTCTCGGGCAGCAGCACGTAGTATTTCACATCCAACAGCCGCAACGTCATCTCGGCGCGTTCAATGAACTCGCCGAGGCGGAGAAAAACGTAGCCCTCGTTGCGCAGCAGCGACGTTTCCGCCGCACCGCGGAAGGCGGCGGCGCGTTGGCGCGTCCAATCGAGCCAAACGGGCAAATCGGCGACCGCTTCGCTCTCGTCCAACGTCTCGAGCAAACGCCAGTGATCGTTCAGCGCTTCCCACATGTCCGACGTGATCGCGGTGCGGATCGCACGCGCATTGGCGCGCGCCTGCGCAACGCAGCAGCGGATCGATGAGCGGTTCTCTGCATCGATTAGGAGGCGCGCGATGATCCGCGTATCGGTGACGCTCGGGTCTTCGCCGAGATCGGCGGCGCACCCGGACGCGCGCGCGACGGAGCGCC
>JBFWYC010000028.1:0-55683 GCA_050186805.1 Hyphomonadaceae bacterium | reverse complement strand
GCCACACCAAGCTGGAAAGCACCGTCCGCTATCTTGGTGTTGAGGTGGACGACGCCATTGCCATCTCTGAGGGCGTCGATCTCTGAGTGCCGGCGAATGGCCGGTTCGACGCGGGCCGGCCATTCGCAACAGGGGTTACCAGCGGCCTACGATGGCCGAGAACGGACGCCCGCTCAGCGGCGCATTTGGGACCTGTTAACCGCCTCTGAGGTATCGGACATCCGCTGCGTAGGTTGGTGCTATGGGAATAGTCGCTAAGATCAACGATGCGTTGGGCATCAGGGTTCACCGCTACTTCGGTGCTATCGAGCCCTCCGACCTCTACGCACTAGCAGATTTCTACAGGGCCAATGCTGCCGTCGTGAAAACCGACGTGATCAGCTTCGTCGACGAGAGCGCGTCCGGTCACACAGTATTGCTCAAGCACTTGGAGTTGATGCGCGAGCGCTTTCGCGAGCTTCATCGGTCATCCGACTTCTTGTTGATAAGACGGTCAGCATGGGTCTGTCCGAACGTGTCCGCATGGTCGCTGTTGGAGGACTTTCTTCACGAGCGCCATTCTCGCGATGGTCTTGGCAGCGAAGTGTGCCTTGTCGCAACGTTGCCTGAAGTGAGTTGTCTGTTTGAGCCGGACGAGATCGCGGCGGTGGGTTCAGACAACGGCTTTCGGCTCATCTTCTCCAACGCCCAAACCGCGTCGGCGCCGGCGGCTTGAGCGTCCGCCTTGGGCCAGCGCAACCCGACCTGATAAAACCTGCCACCGGCGGGCTTGCTCGATTCCTGCCAGATAGACCTAAATTTCCTATACGGCCGGCTCTCGCCGAAAACTGCCATTCATTCGGCGGGTTCTTGTCCGAGGCTAGTGCCTCGCTCGGGAAGGCTTGCCCCGCCAATGATCAGACCTCTCATCGCACTCGTGTTAGTTGTCTCTAGTTGCGCCACCCCAGATGTCCCAGTCGGCGAGACTTGGCTCTGGCGCTGCGACGGCGGCGCAACCTTCACCTCGCGCAACACTTCCGGCGGCAATTCGGAAGTCGTCGCGGGTGGACGAACATATCGTCTCCCCGGCGTGATGGCTGGTTCAGGAGTGCGCTACTTCAACGGGCACGTTGAATATTGGGAGCATGGCGGCGAGGCGATCTTGATCGGCGCCGATGGCGGACCGTACGAAAACTGCAAGCACTGACGACAGCCACCAGGCAGGGCGTGTCTGCACCGTCCGTTCTGGTTCAAACCAGCCGTCGGCAATGCTGCCTCGACTAAGGCCGGCCATCGCCGAAACAGGTCAGGCGACTCTGTTCGCGCCGCAGGCGCCGTCTCTGCGTGACTTGCGCGGTGACCAGGAGTCAGGTGGCCTCATTTATGGGCTGGCGTACGCAGGATCGCGGTTTGGATGGCGCGTACAAGCACTTCGCCCTTGTCGTCGGCAATGTGCGCGGTGGTGAAGACAGCCGAGCCGCCCATGCGGTCGATGCGCGCTTCGACCAATGCGCGTGGTCCGATGGGGACTGGTTTGAAATAGGTCGTGTGTAGATCGAGCGTCACTGGGAATTTCTCGCCACCGGTTGCGGCGACAATCAATGGCCCCATGCAATCGTCCAAGAATGAAGCCACTATGCCGCCCATCACCGCGCCGCCGGGATTCGCGTATTCGGGCTTGGTTGTGAATGAGACGCGGAGCACGCCCGCGACCGGATCGTGCGACTCGAAGCGACCGCCGAGCAGCTTGCCGATTGGCGGGATGGGAAAGTCGGGCATGACGAAGCCAGCCTCCCAATCGCTGGCTTTCAATTGAATCGCCGCCGCCATTGCGCCCTCCCCGTTGTCTCTTTCCAATCGCCGCTTGCGGCGCCAGTGTCAAAGCCGGGGTGGCGGATGATGCTCGAACAAATTTCTGACGTTAGTCAGGCGGTGGCGGCTGTAGCGGTCGTTCTTTCTCTTGTCGCCCTGATCCTAGAGACGCGCCAGAACACCAAGATGATGCGCGCGACGGCGGTCTGGGACTCGCAGATGTCGTTCGTATCGATCAATGAAACGCTGGCCGAGGGCGGACCGTTGAGTGCGCTGGCGTTCAAGGTGTTCACCGCGCCCGAGAGCCTCACTCCGTACGAAACTCACCTGTGGCATCGCTACATGCGCGCCGTGCTCCAGCGCACGGAGGCGCAGTTCGCTTTGTATCGCAGCGGCGTGCTGGACGCCGAGGTTTGGGAGTTACGGCGCAACTACATCAAGTCGTTACTGACGCACACGGTGGTCGCGGAAATCTGGCGTTTGGAGAAAGGCAACTCGATGCTGACGAAGGCCTTCATCGCCGAACTCGAAGCATCGCCCACACACGCGCCGCCGGTGTTCATGGGCAGCGCGCAAAGCAACGACGAGAAGTCTGGGGAGGCCACGTCATGACGCTCGAAGAACTCTCTTATATCGGCCAGGCGGTCGCCGCTGTTGCCGTGCTTGTCTCGCTAGCGGCGGTGTATGGGCAGCTACAACAGAACAACAAAATCGCGCGCGCGGACCTGACGCACAGTATCTGGCTAAGCGCCGGCGAGATGAACCTATCGCTCTTTGACACCCCCGAGAAGGCCGATCTGATGCATCGGGCGCTCTACGGGAGCGGACCGCTGACAGATACCGAAAAGTTACGAATGAGAAGCGTCATCGGCGTTGCGCTCGGCATCCATCGAGCTGGGTTCAATGCTCACAAGCGCGGGTTGATGGAAGACGACGCATATTCGGCCCTCGAACAAGCGGCTCGACTCTACTTGCTGAGCCCTTTTGTCCAACAATGGTGGGCGGGCGCAGGCAAAAGCGGCAACGATCCTGCCTATGTCGCGCTCATGAATGCAATGGTCGCCGAGATCAACGCGAAGCAGGCCGGTGGCGCGAGCGCGGCGAGGAGCAAGGCTGGAGAGAGCAATGTTTGAATTCGGGCCGGTTCTTATGACGATCGGCATTCTGCAGTTCACGGTGATCCCGCCGATTGCGGATTTCAGCAGATCACACGCGCTAAATCCCGCCTGGCCTCGCCACGCGCGCTTTCACGTCGTCACGCAGGTCCTGACCACTTCCGCGCTGGGTGTCGCGGCGCTCTACTTCTTGTGGTCTGGGCGCGTCGATCAAGCGCTCGGCGTTTGTATCGCGACAATCTTGAGCGCCATCGTACTGAGCGGCTTCTTCGTGAGCGCGGCTCTCTCTCCGCGCTATGGCGGCGAGATCACTGGACCGGGAGGATTCGCCGCCACCACGCTAGGTCGCATTGACGGCAACATCGTCAACTTCGGTCTCTCGGCCGTCTTCATACTTACAGGCCGTATGCTGCTGCTCTTTTAGGTACATGCTTCGGGGAGGCTGAAATGAAAATCGAAGGCGGTTGCTACTGCAAGGGCGTGCGCTATCGGGCCGAGGGCGATCCGATTGTGCGAGCAGAGTGTTTTTGCCGCGAATGCCAGTACATCACCGGCGGCGGCAATCTGATGATGATCGCCATGCCCTCCTCCGGGTTTGAGATCACCAGGGGCGCGGTGAAAGACTATAAGCGCGCCGATCTGCCGAACGGCGTGACTCGCCAGTTCTGCCCGGAATGCGGCACACATTTGTTCACGCGCGCGCCGGGTTTTGAGATCGCCGTCATCATCAAGCTCGGCACGCTGGATGACCTTTCGCTCTACGGCAAAGCCGACAGCGCCAACTACATCTGCGACGCCCAGCCCTACCACCGGCTGCCGGATGATATGCCGAAGTTCCAGAAGTGGATGCACGATTAGGGTACGGCGCATGACTCTCGAAACAATCTTCGACATCGGCCAGACGATCGCGGTCATCGCGTCCCTCGGCTTCGTCGGATACCAGATCATGCAGAACACACGGGCCCTCAGAGCGACATCCCATCACGCCGTCAGCGACAGCTTCAACGCGATCAACACGCTCATCGCCGGCGATCCGAGGGTCGCGCGCCTTTGGCGAGTTGGACTGGCGGGATTGGAAGGCCTCGATGAAGACGAGCGAACGTCGTTCAGCTTCATAGCTCTCGCCTACATGCGCATCTTTGAGACGCTGCACTATCAGTATCTCACCGGCGTTCTGGAGCCAAAACTGTTTCAGGCCGAGTTGAACACGCTCAAATGGAGCGTCACCAATCCGGGTATCGTTGCCTGGTGGTCGGCCAATCAGATCTCACTCAGCGCCGAATATCGCGCCTTCATCGACGGCCTCATTCGCGAAGCACAAGCAAACAGCGAGGCAAGTTCGTGACGCTCGAAAACATCAACTACATCGCTCAGACTATCGGCGTGCTAGCGATCCTGGCGTCGCTCGTCTTCGTCGGCATTCAAGTCAGGCAAAACACGGAGCAAGCACGCCGCGCGCACCTGCTCGCGGTATCCGACAAGCAGGCGCAGCACCAGGATCGCATCGTCGCGCTCTGGCACCTCGCCATCAGCGATGCGCGCCTCGCTGTTCCGATAACTGCGGGACACGAAGGGCAGATCGTCGAGACCGATACTGAAACTGCGGCGCGCATCGGCGCGTGGGCCGGCGTCTACACGCACGCGGTACGGTCTTGGTACGGTGATTACCTCAATGGATTGATTCCGGAGGAAGCGTTGAACATCATTGAGCGCGAGTTCTGCGGACTGATGACGATGCCGGCGTTTCAAACGTCCTGGCAGTACTTCAAGCACAATCGGTTTTCGCAGGTCCCAACGTCTGTCGATGCGCAATGGATCGCGCGGATCGAGAAAAAGCTCCCCATGCTCGCCGCAGAGCGCAACGCAACGACCGAAGACGAGGCATAGGAACGAACCTTGGAGATTTCGAATTCGTTTCCCGCCGTGACCTCCACTCCCACCAGCGCACACTTCAATGTCGCGACTGGGCCAGCCTCGGCCGTAGCGACAATTTCATGGACCGTCCCGGTTTCAGACCTGCCGGTGATGCCTTGCCCGCGTGACTGACTACGCTGGCGGGTCTCCTCGACCTTCGCTTCAAGACTAGACCTTTGGCGCGTTGACTATAGCCTTCGCGCGGCGCTGCTGACGCGCTAGACCCACGGGACAAAGTAGCATGCAGCCCATCGAGGCGGACTATCTCATCGTCGGCGCCGGCGCGGCCGGCATGGCCTTCGCAGACACGCTTCTCACGGAGAGCAACGCGACGATCGCGCTGGTCGATCGACATCATCGACCCGGTGGCCACTGGAACGACGCCTACCCCTTCGTGCGCCTTCATCAGCCTTCCGCGACCTATGGCGTGAACTCTCGCGAGCTTGGCAATGGTCGCATCGACACTCACGGGCTGAACAAGGGGTTTGCAGAGCTCGCCACTGGTGCTGAGGTCGTCAGTTATTTTGACGCGGTCATGCGCGAACGTTTTCTGCCCTCCGGGCGCGTCCAGTATCTTCCGATGAGCACGTATGACGATGGCGCCGTCACGTCATTGTTGTCCGGTGAGAAGCGTGCAGTGCACGCGCGAAAAATAGTGGATGCAACGCAATCCAAGACGACCGTCCCTTCGCGGCGCTCGCCCCAATACGAGATCGCGGATGGGATCACCTGCGTTCCGGTCAACGAATTGCCCCATGTCGTGCGCCCCAGCGCGGAATATGTCATCATCGGCGCCGGCAAGACTGCGATCGACGCATGCTGCTGGTTGCTTGAGAATGGCGGCAACCCCCGCGCTATCCGATGGGTGATGCCCCGCGATTCCTGGCTCTTGAACCGCGCCAATTTCCAACCCGGCCGGGCGTCCTTCCCGTCGCTTGCACGAAGTGTCGCCAACCAAGCGGAAGCTCTGAGCTTGGCCGAAACCGTATCCGATTTGTTTGAGCGGCTTGAAGCCTGCGGGGAATTGCGACGCATCGATCCCAACGTGACGCCATCCGCTTACCACTGCGCGATCGTGAGCGATGGCGAATTGGAGCAGCTGCGCCGCATTAAGAATGTCGTCCGGCTCGGTCGCGTTGTAGCCATCGAACGAGAGAAAATTGTGCTGCAGCGCGGGGCCATCCCCACCAATGCAAGTGTGTTGCATATAGATTGTTCGTCTCCCGGTATTCCGCCGAATCCGCCTCAAGCGGTGTTTCAAGGTGACAGGATTGTGCTGCAGTGGGTGCGTTGGTGCGCGCCCACATTTAGCGCTGCCTTCATCGGCCACATCGAAGCGGCGTATGACGACGAGGCGCAAAAGAACCGGCTCTGCACGCCTGTGCCGACCCCACAGGAACCTATTGATTGGCTTCGCATGATGGTGGCGGAGTTCTCCAACCGCTATCGCTGGAGCAAAGAGACGCACCTCGATGATTGGCGCGCCAACTCTCGCCTTGACGGATTCACTGCTCAGCTCCGCGATCTGGGCCCCAAAGATACAGAAGCAATGTCTCACCTGCAGCGGTATGCTGCGACGGTCGGCGTTGCGGCGGCGAAGGCGTCACAGCTTCTGTCCGAGGCGGTATGAAGAACGAAACGTCGTGTGTCCGGAAATGGGATGGTCCGGCTGCCTCCCCGGCGGGGTAGCCTGGATCCGGCTATTCTCGCCTGCTTCAGCAGGAGGAGTACATGACCAAGCCCCGGTCAACACAAGCATTTGCAGCTATCGGCATTGATATCGGCAAGGATGTTTTTCACCTCGTCGGCTTTGACGCCGCGGGAGCGATTGCGCTGCGCAAGAAAATCCGGCGCTCTGCATTCGTGCGAGAGTTCGAGAAGCTGCCGCCTTCAATTATCGGCCTTGAGGCTTGCCAGAGCGCCCATTTCATCAGCCGCACATTACGCCGGCTCGGCCACACGCCGCGGATCATTCCTGCGTTCTATGTGAAGCCTTTCTCCAAGGGCCAAAAGAACGACTACAACGATGCCGAGGCGATTGCCGAAGCGGCGCTGCGGCCCAATCTGCGCGTCGTCCCCGAAAAGACCCAGGACCAACTTGATCTGCAGGCGCTTCATCGCGTGCGAGATCGTCTCGTCTCGCGCCGCACCGCCACGATCAATCAGATACGCTGCTTCCTGTTGGAGCTCGGCATCACCGTGCGACCACGCACCGACGCGCTACGCACCTCGCTCTTTCCCATTCTCAAGGATCGCGCGGATGAAATTTCACCCCGCATGCGGGCCATCATCTTGGGGCTCAACGACGATTGGGCCCGCCTCAATGAGCGCATCGACCAAGTGTCGAACGAAATCGAGGCGATCAGCAAGAGTGACGAAGATTGCCGTCGCCTCATGACGCTACCGGGTATCGGCCCGATCATCTCTTCAGCTGTTGTTGCAGCAATTGGCGCTGGTGAAGGCTTTGCGCGCGGGCGCGACTTCGGCGCCTGGCTTGGTCTTGTGCCGAAACAATTCTCGACCGGTGGGCGCACCGTGCTCGGGCGCATCACAAAGCGCGGCAGCACCTATCTGCGCATGCTCTTCGTCCAGGGCGCACGCGTCATCATGATGCGTAAGAAGCTTTGGCCCAAGCTCAGCTTCGGCCGCTGGCTGCAACAAGCCGACGCGCGCATGAATCGGCACAAGCTTGCCATCGCGCTCGCCAACAAACTCGCGCGCATCGCCCTCAGCGTGCTGCGCACAAAACGATCGTTCGACGAACCTCAGGCCGCCCCGGCGATCTGAGCTTCTTTAGACCGAAAGGAATTCGCGACTGAGAATGCTGGAACGGCAAGGACAAATGAACGCGTCACAAGTCTGATGGCCCATTTGGTCCCGGAAGGGATCTCGCCGGAAATGAGACCACTGACGCGTGCGGATCTCCATCAAGGCCACGGCCCGCGTGCCGACAAACAGGCCGGATACAAATGAGCGATGTCCAACCGCACCAACATCTCGCTTGCGAACGGCAGCCGGACCATACAAATGGGCCATCCTAAGCCGTAGCGCCACTTTCGTCGAACGACCCACCTACTCTAAATGTGTCATTCCGCACCTTCGCCTGCGACCGGCCTGAAGTCGCCGACAGCGGACAGTCGGGCCTTAGCGAAAGAAGCGCGACCAAAATCCGCGCTTGCGAACTTTGCCAGCCCGAAAAACCAATAGAAATGCGTCCCTGCTGTCGTAGCCGATTGTCTTCAAACGGTGGTTCAAGTTCGTCAGGATATAGTGCTCATCAACTTCAAATCTGGTGGCTATTGCGGCGTATGCCTCGATAAATCGCTCGTCGAAGGGCCTCTCATGAGCTTGCAGGGCGGCATGAACAACCCTTGGAGATTCGTCCGTAAGTGCCCTCAATATCGCACCAACCGCCCCGGAATTCTTCGGCCCCTTGCCGATCGTATAGACCGCTTGCTGACGTATGTTTTCGTCTGGGTTTGCGGCTGCCGGCAAGAGATAGTCAATACTGTCCACCCCCGAATCATGGACGACGTAACTTGCGAACCTGAACAGCTCGGCGTCGTTCGTGTGGGCAGCAATTGGGCCGATTGCATCGACCCATTCGCGCGCATGCTCCTTGGCGAACCAACGAATTGCCTTGCACGCGACGAGCTGATCTTCCGAGGAGCCTTTGAGCAGCTTTTCCAAATGCGGGCGCGCGTGTGCGTAGTCGAACTCGGCAAGAATGGTGATGACGCGGTGGCGCAGGTCCTGATCAGCCGAGTCCGCGATCTCGCCCAGAACAAGCGCGCTCTCCGGAGAAATTGAAGTCAGTTTGCCGAAACCATCCAGCGCGGCCATCTTCTCGGTCTTGTCACCGGATTGGCGGTAAACCTGGAGCAGATATTTATCGTCTCCGCCCATCGTGTAGCCGAACCACGTCGGGCCGCCTTTCGACAAGACGCCGGAGACGATTTCGTCGAGCCACCTTTCGTACCAATCGAGAAAGTTTGCTTCATAGCAAAAGACCGGAAGGAATAAGTCGGTCGTGACATTCACCACTCTGCCAGCATGAGGACCGTTGAGCAGCAACGCGTGATAACTTTGACAGCCTTGGTGTCCGATTGGGAGCAATCCACCAAAGACGCGTCGGAGTTCCTGCTCGTACGCAACGTCCGAAATTTCGCCACGAAGCAGGCCGGTGGATTCGTCCCAATCAAGCTGCGTCATGTCGGGTGATATGAAAGCTCGCTCGTTCAGGTTGGCGGAACCCTCACCCACGAACTCGTCGATACCGATCCCGAGCGGGTATATCCCATAGAACGGCCCGGCCGCCGCCGTGATTTCAGATTCCGGCGCGCCGTTTCCAACCAAGGTCAAAAACGCTGCGTAGTGTTCTGGTAGTGCGACCTCGTGAGCGCTCTCAAACGCACGAATGCTCTCCTCGGATACCGGCGGACCGATCCGATACTTATGTGCGCTCGCGCCGAAGACCGAGAACGCCGGATCTGCCGCGCGGACTCTTCCGAGTTTGTCTATAATCCGAGCACACTGAGCGTGCAGATCCGTGCGCATCTCTTGAATCTTGAGACCTCTGTCTATCGATGGCCCAAGTCTAGATCAGACCGAGCGAACGTCTCAACTGGGCCAACGTGCGCCGTAGCGTACAAAATCAGGACTGGCTCAATCGCTCAAAACGTGACGCTGGCGTCGGCGGCCTACGACCGGCCTAAGTTCGCCGAAGTCAGCCATTGAGCAGTCGGCGAGGAGCGGCCGCTATCGTTCAGGTTTCTAGGACACCCGCCTTCAGCGGCGCGGACAGGTTTGCGCGTGGGCGGGCGTCCCAGAAACCTGAACAATAGCAGTCATTGGCTCGAGCGCGCCGCAAAACAGACGTTCGGACAGCCGAAAGGCAGGCTACGAATAGCCGACGCATGCGCCAGCACGTCAGGCTCGTTTGGCCTCGGAGGCCACATGGGTGCGCGCAAAAGACACGAACCAATCCATGGCCGCACCATCTTTCATGGCGTCTCGACTGAAACATCGTTCCGGCGACCACCCCATGAGAAGCTTCCGCACGGGAACTTCCATCTTCTTCCCGGACAACGTGTACGGAATGGCCGGCGCGGCGATGATCACATCGGGTACGTGTCGCGGACTGCGTTCAATTCTGAGACGTGAGTTTATCTTGGCGGCAAGTTCATCGTCAAAGGAAGCGCCCTCACGCGTCTGCACGAAGAGCGGCATATAGAAGCCGCCGTTGGGCTTCTCGATGCACACAATCAGACTATCGAGAACCTCATCAATGCCCTCTATGGTCCGGTAGATCTCGGACGATCCGATGCGGACGCCATAACGATTCAAGGTCGAGTCTGAGCGACCGTATACATAAGCGCCGCCGCGGCCATTGATCCTGATGAAGTCGCCATGGCGCCACAGGCCAGGATAGACATCGAAATAAGCGTCACGGTAGCGGGCGTAATCTTTGTCGCCCCAGAAGCAGGCCGGCATTGAGGGCATCGGTTGAGCGACGACCAATTCCCCGACTTCGTCAATGAGTTCGCTGCCTGTGTCGTCGAGCACGCGCACATCGGCGCCCAACGCTCGCACCTGAATTTCGCCCGCATAGACTGGCTCAGTCGGTGCAGCCACGACAACGCCGCTGCAAAACTCAGTGCCGCCCGATTGTGAAGTTACCCAGAGATCGGCCTTCACGTTCTCAAAGAACCACGCGAAGGATTCTGGTGTGGATGGCGACCCCGACAACAGGACAGTGTCGATGCTCGAAACATCCACAATGTCCTTTGGCACAACGCCATGCTTGCGCATGAGTTCGATGTAGGTTGGGCTTGCGCCGAAGATCGTCGCTTTTGCCCCCTCGGCCAAGCGCCACAAAAGATCGAGACCTGGGTGACTGGGGCTCCCATCGTACAGAACCGCGGTGCCGCCTAAGAGCGGTGCGACACTCAGCAGGTTCCACATCATCCAACCGGTGGTCGAATAGAAGAACATGACCGACGACGTTGTGAGATTGAGATGGAACGCGCCCATCTTGAAGAACTCAGCCAGTATGCCGACGTGGGTGTGCACAATGGCTTTCGGCAGACCAGTCGTACCTGACGAGAACAACACCCAAAGCGGATGATCATGTGCCACGCGTGTGAACGAGAAATCACGCTGCGGCGGCGGGCCACCGGCCATCGCCTCCGTCCAAGTGTTCGCGCGGTCGCCGCGATCGATCGGGGCGAGACCGAGATAGTCCAGCCACACAATCCGTTCCAGCGAACCAACCGCATCCGCGATCGCGCTAACTTCCGCGCGTCGATCGAAATCTTTTCCGCCGAAGCGATATCCATCCGCTGCAAACAGGATCTTCGGTTCGATCTGTCTGAAACGATCGATCACGGTCTGCGGCCCAAACTCCGGCGCCGCCGACGACCAGATCGCGCCGACCGCAACCGTCGCCAACATCGCGATCAATGTCTCCGGCACGTTGGGCATATAAGAGACAATGCGATCGCCGGGCTTGATCCCCCACTCTCTCAGCCGGCTCGCGAGGGTTCGCACCGCGTCACCGAGTTCGCGCCAAGACATTTGACTGAGCGCGCGCGTTTCTGAGGAATGATGCAGCACCACCGCATCAGGGCGTTCCGCTTCATGCTTCAGTACATGTTCCGCGAAATTTGTATGAGCCCCGGCGAACCATTCCGCGCCCGGCATCTCACGGTGACGAAGCACGCACTCGTACGGCCTGTCAGATTGAATGTCGAAATAATCCCAGATCGACGCCCAAAATGAGTCGATGTCCCTTACCGACCATTGCCGTAATTCCTCATAGGTCTCGAAGCTAAGGTGTCGCGTCTTGGTCAACCATCGCATGAACGAGCGGAGATTTGAGCCTTCGACAAAAGACGCACTGCCACGCCACAGCAGATCGCCCTCTTGCACACCCATCGCTAAAACCTGTCGAGATCATTGGCGAGCACGACCTCGCCGCTATAAGCCGCTGCAGCGCGTGTTGTGAGCGCTTCGGTGTGAGCCGCATCGATATCGCCTGCGACATGGGTCAGCACCAGCCGACGAGCCCGTGCGTTTGCCGCTAGCCGTCCCGCCTGTTCGGGTGTGAGATGCTCCTGCTCGAAGTGGCGCCGAATGAGCATAAAGGCAGGCTCGGGCACATCGGGGCGCCGTGCCCGAATGTCGGCGATCGCAATATCGACGTCCATTACCTCACTGACCAACAGATCCGCATCATGCGCTAGGCGTTCAACCGCGTCGCTGGGCCCGGTGTCGCCAGTGTAGGCAATCACGCGATCCGGCAGGTCGAAGCGGAACGCAAGCGACGCGGTTGCGCCATGTCCGTCGCCTGAGGCGACGTAGTGGCTGTTCTTGGCGGCCGTCACCACAATGTCGCCCAGCGTAATTCGACTACCGTCGCCAATCTCTTCGACTTGAACATCAAGCTCGCCGCGGCGAACCAACGACATCGACGGCGTCATCGCTGCAAGCACGCCATCAACGAGCGCGCGTGTGCCTGGCGGGCCGTAAACCGTGATGCGCGACGAGTAGAGCGATTGGTATCGCATCCCAAGAAAAGCGTAGAGCCCGCCCGTATGATCAAAATGCAGATGGCTGATGAAAACACTCTGCACGTCGCCCAGTTCGAAACCCGCCCGCCCAATCTGGACTGCAGCGCCGTCGCCAACGTCGACAAGGATGTGCTGCCCCGCCGCCACCAGGAGATTGGCGGGCTCTGATCGATGCCCCATCGGGATCGGACCACTCTGTGTTCCGAGCGTGATCCACACGGAGTCGGTGGCCGCCGTCGGCTGCTCGGGCGGGCGCGGCGCAGGCTCGGAACACGACGTCACCGCCAAAGCCAAAGCCGCCGCAACGAAACGACGTGAAAAAGCGCGAACCATCATGACCTCGATCCCAATAACGATCTCGGCCGCGAAGCCAGAGCGCTCCACGGCCGAGACTTCGTTGGCGTCAGCCCCTGCCGCCTTCAGAATGAAGCGGACAGGCGCACACCGTAGGTTTGCGGCGGGTTCAGGCCCTGCATCACAAAACCCGCGAGCGGGTGCACCGGTGAGAACACGCCATAACGTTCATCTTCGATGTTGCGGATGTATGCCAATATCTCCCAGCGGCTATCATCGGGTCCAAAGCCAACGTGGGCGTTGCTGGTCCAGGTTTCGTCGACGAGTTGCTGAGGCAAGTAATCGAAGCCGATATAGCGTTCGCCGCGATATTGCGTGTCCGCGCCAAGCCTGATCTGGAACCCGCCGAGCGGGATGGTTTGTTCAATGCCGAAATTCAACGTCCACTCGGGCGAATTGAATGCCGGGAGCCCCGAACAATCGACATTGTAGAGAGCTGGGTTGCCCGAGGGACCCACCAAGCAACCCGTGAGTGGCGGCGGCGTACCCGGCGCACCGACGCCGACTTGGTAGACAAACGAATCGTTCTGGGCGTCGAGATACTGAATGTTTGACGAGATCATCGTGTTCGGCGTCAATAACCAGCGCACCTCAACCTCAGCGCCTTGAATGGTGGACTCACCAATGTTCTCGATGAACTGCGCCGTCCTTCCGACTGCGTCGAGACCGACGTGCGACACTTGTTGATCGGTATATTCCCAGAGGAAGGCTTCAAGGTTCAATTGCAGGCGATTGTCGAACAGGCGGTTCTTCATGCCCAGCGTGTAGGCGGTGATATATTCAGGATCGTAGGTTTCGAACCCGACAGCCGCCGAGAAGCCCCCGGAACGATAGCCCGTCTCGACGCTGGCGTAGAGCATCGAACGCTCGGCGACATCGTACTCAAGCGCAAAACGGTACGTTGTGTCATCGTTCGAGAGAGAGCTGTTGAACAAGCTGTCGCCGCGAATAACCAGGGCGCCGTTGTTCAAGATCGGCGGGCCACCCATTGCGGGAAAGGCAAACGGCAAACCCGACGGTCCAGACACCGTTGGGAAAAGCGGAGCAGCAGGACAGAACGGCGGAGCCGCTACTTGGCATGCAACCGTGCCGCTGACGCCCACACTGGTGAAGTCTTTGCTATCGCTGGTCCAGCGGGCGCCACCGACAATCCGGAAGTCGTCCGTCACATTCGCGGTGACACTGGCGAATGGCGCAAACGAGTCCGTCTCGAATTGCCGGCTTGACCAGCCGATCTGCGAGGACAAATTGATTGTGGTCTGGCTGTCGACTTGTTCGTTGTAATAATAGAGACCAAGCGTGTAATCGAAAATGCCGATGCGGCTTCCGTTCAACCGCAACTCGGCGCTGAATTGCTCGGCCTCTTCATCGGATAGGAATGGAAAACCGCCGCCGATGCTGGCTTGATCGATCGTGGTGTGACGCCACGCTGGCACGAACGTCCACGTTCCGATACCGGTCTCATAGTTGATCTCCGCGCTCACCCCGCCGAAGCGATTGTCGCGGTAAGGATAGGGTCCTGCAGCATCCAGCAAACGTCTCGCGGGCACTACGAAAGTGCTCGTACGAAACGCTTGGGCGCCGGGCGTAAAAACACCGTCCTCAACCGGCACAGTTGCGGGCTGGAATACGTACCCACCGCCAGGCCCGGGAACGAAAGCGTAGCGGCCAGTGTAACCAATGCCCACGCCGGCGCCGCCAACTTCCGCATAGTCGCCGGCAATGCGAACGCGCAATTCTGGGGTGATCTCTGTCAGGAATTGCAGACGGAACGCGGTGGTTTCATCGTCGTCGGTGCCGTCGTTCATGTACCCATCGCGGCTCGACGAGCTCATCGCTGCGCGGAAGGCAGAGTTCTCGCCGAGCGCAATGTTGAGAGCGCCCTCAGCCGTGAACGAGTCGAAATTTCCAAATGAGGTGGACAAGTAGCCCGAGGTCTCGCCAATAATCGGCGTTTGCGGAATGACGTTGACGGCGCCGCCGGTCGCATTGCGTCCATAGAGAATGCCTTGCGGGCCCTTCAATATCTCAACGCGGGAAAGATCGTAGAAGGTGCCGTACGTCGTAGACGGTCGGCCAATGTAGACTCCGTCATAGTTGAACGCTGTCGCCGGATCGCTGTTCGCCGTGAGCGTAAAATTTCCGACGCCGCGCATGAAGATCGAATTGCCGGCACTGGACGGTTGAACCACCAAGGCAGGCGAGACCTCACTCAAGCGGCCGAGCTCGGTGATGCCGCGATCAAGCAGCTCTTCGCCTTGGACGACGTCGACGGGGACGGCCGCGTTCTGAAGATTCTCTTCGCGCCGCTGTGCGGTAACGATGATCTCCTCAAGCCCCTCCTCGCCCGCGGGCGCCTCCTGCGCCCACGCTGAAAGCGGCGCTAAGAACAGAGCTGCTGTCGTCAACAAGATACGGCGCATCTTTTCCTCCCCTCGTGACCGCCTTCGTTCTTGTGGGGTGTTCCCCCCATTGGCGATCAGTCCGTCCGACCCGATCCGGACATTCTTTCGATGGTGACCCTAAGCTGAGCGCCTGATGGTGAAACGATGGCGAAAGCGTGCTGCCGATATTGAAGCCGTATCACTAGGGGGGGGCGGCGCACATCGACAGGTCAGGCAGCCGCTCGCTCGGCGGAAATGAGACGCTGAAGGTGGCGGCGCACCAGCACCGGTGCCGCGTCGACAGCGAGAATGACCGGCTTCAACGACCAAAAATCCGTGTCACCCATACGCTGCTGCACCGCCTCAAGCATGGGCTCATCCTCGGTGCTGAAGATCTTGAAACGCGCCGCGGCGATACGTTCGTTGAGCGCCGCATCCCCGGTCGCAAAATTGCGGCTTGCGCCGAAGAAATAGTGGGTGGTGCGCTCGTCCCGCGGGGTGGCAATGTGGACGTTGCGGTTCTCGAACCCCTCGCTCCGCGGCCTGCCGCTTGCGACGGCGCCGGCGCTCAACCGCATGACGCCTGGAGGCGACCAGATCACTTCCGTCCAAACGTCGGTATTCTTCAGCTCGGGTGGGAATAGTGATGCGATCAGCGGCGGTGGTTTTGCCCCCGGCGCATTCCAACTCACTCTGATCGCATCACGCTCTTGCGCAACGTCAGGCTTAGTGCGCGTGATCATGCCGCCACCCAACGTATCCGGGTGCAGAAAGTCGGTGTGGCTGAGGTCGAGAATATTGTCGACCAACAGCTCGTAATTGGCTTTGAGTTCCAGGTAGCCACTGCTGAACGCCGCGTCAGGGGCGTCCGCAAGAAAGCTCAGATCCGGAATAAGGGTAACGTCGGCGGCCTCCGGTTCACCCATCCAAATCCATACAGCGCGATGGCGCTCTTGGACTGGGTAGGCGCGGACGCGCGCGTTCTTTGAGATCGGGCCATGAGGATTGGCCACGCAAGCCCCACCCCCATCGAAGCCAAGGCCGTGATAACGGCAAGTAATTACGCCATCGCGCACATCCCCCCAACTCAAGGGCGCAAAACGATGCGGACACCGGTCTGCAAGCGCGGTGATGGCGCCGGCCGAGGTTCTGAAAAAGACAAGGGGCTCTTCCAAAATGGTTCGCGCCAACGGCGCCGCGGGCACCACCTCCTCAGCCCATGCCGCCATGTACCAGACGTTGCGCAGATAGGTCATGGCGACACTCGCTCAGTCCTCGGCGACGATGCGGTTTTCAATGTAACCCAACTTTTCGATTTCCACGCGCATGACATCGCCCGGCTTCACAAAGCTCTGAGGGTTACGTCCGACGCCGACACCGCTTGGTGTGCCGGTTGCAAGAATATCGCCCACCTTCAAGGTCATCACCGTCGAGAGATAAGCGATCTGATCGTAGATATTGTAGATCATGTTGCCCGTGTTGTCGCGCTGACGCTCCTCGCCATTGACAAGCATGCGGAGTGACAAATTCATCGGATCCTCGATCTCACGGTCAAGCGTGAGCCATGGCCCAATTGGGCCATGCGTGTCGAAAGACTTACCAAGCGTCATCGTCTGGCTGCGTCTCTGCCAATCGCGTACCGAGACATCATTGGCGACCATGTACCCGCCGATTACAGAGCGTGCATCCTTGGCCGCCACGTGCCGACAGGTCTTGCCAATGACAACCGCCATTTCGGCTTCGTAGTCGACCATCTCGGAGACGTGCGGCTTGGGCGCCACGACATCACCAAAAGGATCGTTGATGCACGACACCTGTTTGTTGAACCACAATTGTGAGTCAGGCACCGGCACGCCAAGCCGGCGCGCTTCCTCGGCATGCTCGCGATAGTTCATGCCAATCGCCAAGAACTTCTCTGGGTTTGGGATTGGCGCATGAAGTTTGACACTCGCGAGAGGCAAGCGCGAAGCGGCATCGGCCCTCACCGCAGAGAAAGCTTCCAACGCTTCCTCACCGGCCGCCAAGAACTCAATGATGGACCGCGGCAGCGACGGCGCCGCGATCGCTAAGTCAACAATCGTATCGTCGATAACTTTGCCTAAGCGACGGGGACCGGAATTCGAAAAGACGGCGATGGGCATGATGACTCTCCCCGAGCGCGCGAGACGCGTATGCAATGAGGCGAACCTTCGCCTTCCGGCGGACCATAAGAGGGCTAGTGCGCTTGAAAAGACCGCGACTCGGGTCTAGCGATACCTGCGAAGCATCAGTCGCAGGCGCATGAAGCTCAGCCACATCCGCGATATTCTAGCCGTTGCCGAGTGCGGCAGCCTGCGCGCCGCGGGTCGTCACCTTAATATTGCCCAGCCCGCCATCACGCGCAGTATCCGAGAAATCGAACGCGAGCTTGGCGTCTCGCTGTTCGAGCGCCACGCTAAGGGTGTGCGGCCGACCCAGATGGGCCAGGCCTTCCTGCGTCGCGCAAAGGCCATCGAGGCAGAGCTTCGCCGGGTTCAGGACGAGATCGAACAACTCAAGGGCCATAGCTCAGGCCAAGTCGCGGTCGCGCTATCAAGTGCATCCAGTATTGCTCTGCTCCCTTCGGCGATTGCAGCATTTCGCAAGCGGTTCCCCGACGCCTTGCTCAAGATTTCAGAGGGGCTGTTTCAGGCCGTTGAAGCCGAAATCCTCGATGGTCAACTCGACTTCTATGTCGGGCCGATTGATCCGACGATCTCGAACACACGCCTGATGGTTGAGAAGTTGTTCGACAATCGTCGCATCGTCGCCGCGAGAGAGGGCCATCCGTTGGCCGATGCGAAGAGTTTGACTGAGCTGGAGGGCGCGGCGTGGATTCGACCGACTTTGTCGGCGCGGAGCAGCGAAGCGGATTTCAACGCGATGTTCGCTGAGTTCGGCGTAAAACCGCCCCGCATCGCCATGCACGTTAACTCAGCCCTTATGACTCTCATCACTGTTGCGAGTTCAGATCTCCTGACGATTGTCCCCCAGCAATGGCTCGAGTTTCCTGCGACCGGTGAACGGATTGTTGGATTAGATCTCAAGGAAAAATTGGAATCAGCACCCCTCTGCATCGTACGACGCCACGATATGCCACTGACGCCCATGGCCGAACACTTCTGCGATCTGATGCGGCGCGCGAGCGGCCACTATGTTACCCGGCGCAACAAGGCCTAGGCGACACGGGCGTTCGACTTCTCCGCTTCGGCTCTTTGACCGACAGCAAGCGCAAGCACGCCGTCGCTCCATTGGTCGCCTCGCCACGCTACATGGTGGTCAGGACGAATTAGAGCGCGCGTTGCTCGGTAGCGCTGAACAAGTTCAGGGCTCTCTAACTTCACCACCTTGAACGGCACTTCGAGGCGACTTGATTCTCGCCAAGCGTGAGCGATATCGCCACCTTCAACGTCGCCGAGTACAAGCAATGTGAATCCTTGGCCGAAGAGGTCGTAGAGCGAACGCCCCTCCTCCAACCAGTGGTGCGGCGCCCTGCAGCCCGGCGCAGCCGACGACTCATACTCACGCGACCACTCCCAGTCGTCGTAAGCTTCATAGGCAATGATTGGCGAATTTTTGTAGCGATAGCCTAGCGTTACGCCGAGCGAGTAGAATTCTTGTTTCTTGGCCTTGCGGATCACCTTTGCCAAGTTCTTGCGCGCCGCTTTGCCCTCGGCCGAATCCTCTTCGAGCTGCTCGCGAACCAATTGTTGCGGCAAGACCGAATGATTGGCGGCGGCTTCTCCAATCACAAATTGATGGATAGGCCGCCTCTCGATCTCATAAGATTCGACCAGCTCCCGCGGCGCCCAGCCCTGTAAATGCGCTGCGAGTTTCCAACCGAGATCGACCGAGTCCGCAATTCCCATGTTCATTCCGAAACCGCCAAACGGCGGATGCAGATGGCAAGCATCGCCCGCTAGCAAAACACGGCCTTCGGTGTATTTGTCGGCGATCAGGGCGCTCGCAACCCATTCATCTGATGACAAGATCTCATATGGAAGATCGATCCCGGTCGACCTCCGGATGAGCGCCAACATTTCTTCGTTCGTGTACTGCTTATCGCGACCAACGATGGTCGGCATGAAGTACCAAAGGTCATTTTGATCCATTGGGCCGATCACGCTCGGCGTGTCGGCGTTGATCTGCCAGATCATGATCGCCTTGCCGTGTTTGTGCGCCTTGTCGAGACCAGGCGCGCGGAAGATCGTGTTGTAGTGACGCGCTAGGCCGTACTTGCCGACCATTTTTGCGCCAATCGCTTCACGCACAGCGCTTCTGGCGCCATCGGCGCCAACCACAAAGGCCGCTTCATAGATTTCATCACCGTGCGTTTCGACGTCGCGAACGCGCACTCGCACCGTCGTCTCGTCCTGCTCGAACGAAAGGAACTCTTTGCCGAATGCAATCTCAACACAGTCTAGCGACTCCGCGTGAGCCCTAAGCACCGCTTCAAGCTTGTACTGCGGTATCCATTGGCTGTGCTCCGAGTAGCGCTCGTCGCGCTCCGGCGAACAACCCAGCGCCCACTTGAAGGTCGTGATTGACGGACCGGACAGTCGCGTCACAAAGGCGATATTTGTTGGATAGTCGATACCGAAGGGCGAAGCCGCCGCCAGCTTGTCGGCAATGCCCCAGCGACGCAGATGCTCGCGCGTTCGATTATGCGTGGTCTTGGCGCGCGGCGCCCATCCGGCGCGCTCACTCTTCTCGATCACCAGGCAGGGAATCGACCGGCTGCCAAGTTCGATGGCAAGCGCCAGCCCGGTGGGGCCCGCGCCGACAATGATTACCTGAGGTCTTGTCTCGCCACCGGCCACGTCAATCTCCCGTAGTTTGAGACTAGCCGCGCCGACACGTGCGGACAGGATGGCAGTTGCGCGCGAGCGATGCTGGCGCTGTATCGCTGTTCATTGGGCATAAGCTCCGGCCACACGCGCCTGTAACGCATCAAGGTCCTCTCGCGTGTAGAATCTCCCTGCGCGAACGACAGCCCGGATGCGATGCAGGTTGGCGACATCGATGGTTGGGTCACCCCCCAGCAAGACGAGGTTGGCGTCACGGCCAGCTTCAACTGTTCCCATTGTCCCCTCGCGACCGAGGAATTGCGCCGCCGACAGTGTCGTCATCTGCAGGACCCGCAGCGGCGGTAGGCCGGCCTCAGAGAGGAGATCAAACTCCTGATGCAAGCTGAAACCGGCAACGCCCCATTGGCCACCATTGTCGCTGCCTGCGAGCATTGGCACGCCCTCTTCGTCGAACAATTTGACGATGCGCAACTGCACCGCGTAAGCCCGACGCACCGCGGCGCGCTGATCCTGAGTGACCCGCGCCGCAAATTGCTGCGCCACCTCTTCCCACATGCGACGGGTAGCTGACGGCACGTACCGCAGTGTCTCCCCATCACGAAAAGCGGGATCATCACCATATGCTGACTGTCTTGTTCGAATGAGCGTTGGAACCTGCCAGACGCCTCGCGCTGCCAGGTGACGGGCGAGTACGCGACAACGCGCTTCACTGAAGGTGTCAGCGGCACGTCCCCAACGTTCCAACGCTGCACCGCCACCGGATGCCGCAGTTAGTAGCACGGTATTGGCGAGCGCCCGCTCCAGGACCTCTTCTGGAACGCGCCCGGGTACAATTGACACGGACGGTCGCGGCGCAGCCGCGGCATCGCGACGGATCGCGGCTTCATCGTCTGAACAACTCGCGAGCACATTGTCGCCAGTTCCAAGATGCTCAAACGAACGCATACCGGCATCCGCCGCCTCCTCAGGCGTTACCGAACCTGGCAGGTGGCCAGATACTGTAAGGCCCTGTCGGCTTGCCTCCTCCAACGTCGCGAAGAACGCCTCGCGCGGTGCATCGATCATCTTGATGAAGTCGGCGCCCTGCTCATGCTGATGCTGAACCTCGGCCCTGGCTAAATCAGCCGTCGCCGCGACCGGTCCGATGAAGATCGTGCCGGGCATCGCCAGTAATTCTGGCTCTCGCGTTGGATCAACCGTCCGCGCGCGACGCTCCGACAGCAACTCCGGCGAACCAGCCATTTGACGAAAGCCGGTGACGCCATTTGACAGCAAGAGCGCGTAAGCCGCCTCGCGTTCATGCGATTGCACCGGATGGGCGTGCATGTCGTTGAAGCCCGGTGTTACGTAGGCGCCTTCACCATCCACCCGACGTGCATAGCCGCTAAGCGCGGCGGACGGCGCGATACGCTCAATTCGATCTCCGTCGATGAGGATCGCCATGCGCTCGGCAATGGCCCCTGTGCGGGTGTCAACGATCGATACGTTGTCTAACACCCAACGATCCGCACGGACCTCCCCTCCGGTGCCGGCGCAACTGAGCAGGAGCAAACTCGCCGAGAGCACAAGCAGGCGGCGTATATTCTCAAAGTGGCAACACATGGAAAGCCTCAGGCGTTCTGTCTGACACGAAGAAATACAAGCACGACGGCAGCGGCCAGCGCACACACCGCCATTGCCATCGACACACCGTCTCGGCCAAGGCCACTCGCGAACATGAAGCCGGCGATGAGTGGCGCCAGCGCGCTGCTGCCACGCCCCATGCCAACGACAAACCCAGTGCCTGTTGCGCGGGTCTCGGCGGGAAAGCTTCGCGCGATGATCGTGTAGATGGCGACCATCCCGGGGAAGAGGAAGAAGCCCACAACGCCGCCTGCGATCTGCAACAGGTCGAGCGTCGGCGGTGTAAATCCAAAGGCGACAGTGGCTGCCGCCAACCCGAGGAACGCCACCAAACCCGCAGGCTTGACGCCCACAAGTGGCACAAGGAGACCGAGAATCGTGCCGCCAACAACACCGCTTAAACTGGCAATAACAGAAACAGATGCCGCTTCGGTCGGGCCGTAGCCGGCATCCGCCGTCATCTGCGGCATCCAGCTCAACATGTAATAGACAGTGACCACGAAGAGGAAATTCATCGCCGTGACGTGCAAGGTCGGTAGAATTTCATCGCGACTGAAGATCGATGAGCGCGGGCGATCCACTTGAACCGCGCCGATCGGCATGCTGGCCAACAGCGGTTTGCGGCATCGCGCCAGTACGCGATTCAGATGCGCCAGCGCCTTTTCGCTTTTCCGCGTCAGCAAGTATGAAATCGATTCCGGCGCCCAAAGCATAACGATCGGCGCCATGATGAGCGCCGCTACGGCCCCCAGCCAAAAGACAGCGCGCCAATCAAAATAGTACAACAGGCTCGCGGCGATCGACCCGCCAATGACCCCCCCGATCGGATAGCCGAGCGCCACGACGGCCACCGCCAGCGGGCGATGTCGAGCATTTGCGTACTCCGCCGTCATAGCCACAACGACGGAGATCATACCGCCAATGCCAAGGCCCGTGATGACGCGCCAGAAGGAAAGTTCAGTCACGTTGGTCGCGAATGCCGAAGCGGCCATGCCGCCCGCCATCAGAGCTAGCGTAGCCAACACGAGAGGCTTTCGGCCAAAACGGTCCGCAAGCGGCGACAGGAAGAACGAGCCCAGCGCCATGCCGAGCAATCCCATCGAAAGCACCACCCCCAACGCAGCGCGGTCGATGCCCCATGCGGCTGTGATGCCCGGAGAGGCAAAGGTGACGGCCAAGACGTCGTACCCATCGAGCGCCGCCAATGTGCCGAGGATCGCAACTGCAGCAATCTGCGCTCGGCTCATCGGCGACTGATCGATATGGACTCGTGGATCGTCGGCGACCGTGGAATCGGCCATCTCGCGTGTCTCCCCTTTTTCGTCCCTCACCGGAGACCGGCTTTGCATGCCGTTTGAGCAAGCATTGCTTGATGATCCGCCACCGACGAGACACCGCATTCGTGCGAGCGATGCCGGGCGGGCATCGCGGCGGCTGATTTCATGTCTTTGATCTGTCCGAACGCGGCGCTACCGGACAATCTGGAGGATCGAGATCATGAGCCACGCGAAGGCGACAGACATAGCTTATGTGCGCTTCACGGCGCCTGACCTTGATCTGATGGAGGCGTTCCTAACCGATTTCG
Source organism: Hyphomonadaceae bacterium (assembly GCA_050186805.1). GTDB lineage: Bacteria > Pseudomonadota > Alphaproteobacteria > Caulobacterales > Aquidulcibacteraceae > Vitreimonas. Next base: position 32,520 of record JBFWYC010000028.1, on the reverse strand, counting down.
GCCTAGCCCGCGCCGCGCGCACGGATGGGGCGCTCTACATGAAAGGGCTGGATGGTGCCCCTTTCGCTCACGTCACCGAGAAGGGCGAGCCTGGCTTTGCAGGTTTTGGCTTTGAGCTTGAAGACAGCGCGGCGCTTGAAGCGCTCGCTGCAGCGGCTGATCGACCGATTGAAGACATCAATGAGCCTGGCGGCGGCCGGATCGTACGCCTAACCGACCCGGATGGCTTCCGCGTCGACGCGGTTGTGCGGTCGCACGGCCCTCAGACCAAACCCCAAACGCGCGCCGCGCTCAACGACGGTCGCGCAAGCCCTCGTCTCAACAGCGTCAGTCGCGTTCCCGGCGGCCCAGCTCAGGTTGTGCGACTTGGCCACGCCGTGCTCAACGTGAAAGACTACCGCACAAGTCAGAAATGGTACGAAGATCACTTCGGACTCATTGTCTCCGATGAAATCGAGCCGGAACCGGGCGTCGCGCTTGGTGCATTCATGCGTTGCGATCGCGGCGATATGCCGGTCGATCACCACACACTCTTTCTCGTCGGCGTTGGCGCCTCAAAATACAATCATGCGGCGTTCGAAGTTGTCGACTTTGACTCGCTGATGTCAGGCCACACTCATCTTAAGAATAAGTCTTACAGGGCCGAATGGGGCGTTGGTCGCCACATCCTTGGTAGCCAGATCTTTGACTATTGGCGCGATCCGTGGGGTCACACCGTCGAGCATTGGACCGACGGAGACCTGTTTGACGCTGCGTCCGGGTCGCGCAAGGCGCCGCTGCCGGATCTTCTCGGCGTGCAATGGGGCCCGGAAGCGCCACCAACAATGATGGAGTGATCGCCTGCCATGAAAGTCAAAATCCAATTCGACGACGATACCGGTCAGAAAATGATTGCGACCTTTGACATGGGCGCCGGCACAGTCAGCGCTGAGAACGGCAAGAAGGGAACATTCACGCGACGCGCCGACGGCGCGGCACTCGACTTGTCGGGCGACTGGAACATGACGCTGACTTTTGCTGGCGAGCCAAATCTAGTGGTAGGCCACACCCGAGCATACTCGCGCTCTGACGGCGGACCAGGCGGAAAGGCGACAGTAATTGCTGTCGACTAGCGACGACACATATTAGCGGGCCGCATCGTAACGAGGAGGCCAAGCGCTTGTCGTGCGCGCACACGCCGGAACCGAGTTTCCCGCCAGATCTTTGCGTTCGATCGGATTGTTCAAGCGGCCGATTCCATCAATTTCGACCGCGAGCGGGCCGTCCCACGCCTGTAGATCGAGTTCGCGTAGAGAATATCGGCCAGCGGCCGCGGTGCCCATATGCACAATGTCGCCCGGCTCTAACGTGAAGTATCTACTGGCCCACACCAAGACATCTTGCACGCTGTATCGCAGATTTGCGGTGTTGTCCGAGGTCACCAATTCATCGCCCATGAACACCCGCACGCCCAAGCAATTTGGATCATCGATCTCATCACGTCCCATGATCCAAGGACCGATCGGAGCGAACGTGTCAGTTCCCTTCGAACGTGCGTGATAGGTAAGCTGCATGTCTCCCCATTCAAAACCTGGCGGCGGCGGATCACCGCCCGGAGATGGGAAGACGTAAGTATCCTCCGACTTCAGAGTGATCGAAGTGATGTCGTTGATAATCGTGTATCCAAACACCGCGCCGAGCGCGTTGGCGTGCGTCAGATGCTTCACACGCCTGCCTATCACGATTGCGAGTTCTGCTTCCGGATGCGTCAGTCCGTAATCGGGCCTAATCAGAATGGTCTCGCCATGCCCGATCATGGCGGAACTTGGCTTGAGAAAGAATGGCGGGTTCTGAGGAACCACGGCAGCAAGCTTGGCCACACCCGCGTTGTTGATGGCGGTCGATACGATCTTGTACCCACGCACGGGCGGACGCCAGTGAACCGATCGCGCGGGCATGCCTTCCAATTGCTCCGCCGCGCGCCACGCGGCTTCTAGATCTGCTCGTCCTTCGTCTTCCCTCTCCACGAGCGCGAGGGTGGAGGCTGGGGCAATACGCCCTGCGGCTTCAAACGCCTCGCTCAAGAGAATGGCGCGACCTTCCACAATGAATGCCGGCCGATCAACGCCCGCATGGCGCACCGTTGCGAGTTTCATGCATCAACCTCGGCTGTAGTTTGGAGGAATGCGATGGCAGCTTCACGGAAGCGCCGATCATCGAGCAAGGCAAGATGGCCGACTGCGTCGACTTGAACATGGCGACATCGCGTGAGCGCCCTACAGAGACGATCGTCTGACATCGCGATTGTGTCGGCCGTACTGTTCACGACAAGCGTGTCGCCGACCAGCGCGAGCGCCGCTGTTTCCAGGACTGGATTGGCTGGCCGACGCAACACCGCGGCCAACGCCGCAGGATCGTTGCCATTGCCGATGCCGTACCTGGCCAATTGAACGATCTGCGAAGAAGCGGCCGCCCCGATCGGGTCGATCAGCGCAGAGGCTAGGTCTTCGCCGCTGGGTTCTGGCGCGAACGCGTTGTCACCGACTCCACCCACCACAACGCGCCGAAACCGCGACGGCTTTTTCGCTGCAAGCGCTAGCACGATCTTTCCACCGAGGGAAAATCCAACGGCGTCGAGCGGTTCACTCGGCAGCCGCGCCGCGACCAACGATGCCAAGTCTGCATAGTGCTCAGGGTCCGTCGACGCCCCGGCGCCATGGCCCGGCAGGTCCATGCGTATGATCGAGCGTCCCCGCGCCTGAAGCGGCGCGGTCCAATAAGGATCGAACGCTGAGGCGAAGCTCCCACCCCACCCGTGGAGCAACAAGACCGGATGACTTGAAGCAGTCATGATTGCTTATCGTGCATTCGCTGGCGCGGCCGGCCCAAAGAAGATGGCCTTCGCGTACAAGCCCGTGAAACGCCAGCGGCCGTCTTCGCCTCTCTCACACGTCGCCGAGAAATCAGCGATGTTCGATGGCACCGAAGAAGGGAACGGTTGCTCACCGGTTCCTGCAAACACAACACAGAGAAAACGTAGCCTGGCCCGCCCGTCGCTTTCGAGCTCCGCGATAAGATTGCTGGCGGCGTGACGCGTGCGTCTGCCGCTGGCATCCTCTTGAGCGCGTCTGTCGACATTGTAGGCTATGATTTCGTTGAGCCCAGTTTTCACCAGTGTGCCGATGCGCATCTCCGCGCCCTCAACGAAGAGGTCTTCCGCGTGCGCATCTACCGCCCGATCGGTGCGCTCCCAGAGCGCGGCGACCAGTTCATGCAACGCAAGTCGGTCCTGCGTACTAAGGTCTGCGGCGCTCATTGCGTGACCTCGGGCGGCGAGATCAAGAACACTTTCGATGAATTGAATATCCAGGTTTCCATGAAGTGCGTGACACCGGGGCCGCGCCCAAGTGCATCAAGCGCGCCTGCGAGACACATCCAATTTAGGACCTCTTGCTGGCCGCTGTCTTCTATCGCGGCCGCCGGCCATCTGCGCCAAGTTGCATAGTCTCCGTTCGCAAGCGCATCGAAAAGCTTTCTGTCAGCGGCAACATCCGGAAACAGATAGTTGTTTTTCGGCGTGAGAAACCCATGCGACCATCCTGATGATGCGATAATGGCCACGCGCCACGGCGACGCCACAAGAATGCGCGCGGTCTCGGCACCCATATCGTAGAGCCGCCACGGCGTCGGTCCCGGCGGATCAAAGCTCAATAGATCCGGATCGACGCTGAAGTCTGGGAAACCGCCCTTCTGGCAGATAACGCGTCGGCCGTAGGAATTGAGTGAGACAGGCAAAATCGGATAAGCAATGCCGCGCCGCTCGTAGTCGAGAAACAAGAGCACGTTGGCGAAGGCGTGGCCAAGGTCATCGTGCAGCGGCTTGTAGGAATAAGCGGTATCGAAACCGGCTTCGATCAACTTCGTGGCGAGGTGTTTCCCTGCATCACGGGCGCCCGGCAACCTGAAGGTGGTCCCTGCTTCCTCGTTCCATACATTTCGCTTTGGCGGGTGATAGTTGAACTCGGCGTGGGCGTTGACGCAGTAAGCGGGGACCACATCTTCCTTGAAGTTCTCGTACTGATCATCACCCCAAATGAGCACAAAGTCGGGTGCAAACTCATCAAGCGCTGAGCGGCACTTCCCCATCCAGTCGACAAGCTCCGCGCGGTGTCGCTTGGCCGCTGAAACACCGGCGTCTGCCCCCCATTCTTCCCGCATCGGGCCGGGCCAATTCTTGGGATCGCGAAGGTCGGCAGGAAGCTTGGGGTTCTTGAGCATGAGCGGAATGAAACCGGTCATCACTTCATCTGGCGTAGCCAACGCCGGAAAGTGAGTGATGCCCATCACCAAGATCTCGGCCATTCTTCCTCTCCTGGGCGCAACGCCGACGAGAAGCTAAGCCGGTGATCTGTCGTGGGGAGATGCAGGTTCCGGTCCGGAGATGCCGATCCCGTATCCCAGACACGCCACGCCCTACGGCGTTGCTCCATTCAGGTAACCACGCCCCATCGCAACGCGATCCTTCAAAGCGTCGAGGTCGCGTCGAGAAAAATGCCGACCATTGCGCACGACGCCCGCGATCCGCCCCAAATTCTCAACGCGCTCCAATGGGTTTGCATCGAGAAGCACCAGGTCCGCGTTGCGACCGGGCTCAACGGCCCCCATCGCATCGGTGCGTCGCAAATATTCAGCGGCGTTGATGGTAGTCATTTGTAAGATTTTGAGCGGTGACAACCCCGCCTTGGCGAGTTCAATAAACTCTTCCTGCAGTGTCAATCCCGGGGCTGAGAGCCAACCGCCGTCAGATCCGGTCAGCATTCGCACGCCTTTGTCCGACAAGAACTTAGTCAGCATGAGTTGCTTTGGATATGCTGCGGCAAAGGCCTGACGCATCGGCGCGGGCAACTTTGAGAATTTCTTTGTTACCCCGCGCCACCTTTTGATCTTCCAGGCCGGCATATAACGCAGATAGTCGTGCGTCGCGTACTCAGGGGCGTCCGCCAATTCCTGCGTTCTCAGACGAACCAGGGTCGGCACGTGCCAAGTCCCCTGCTCATTGAATAACCCGCAGAGAGCGTCCGCCTTGCCCTCGTCGAAGCTCTGGAACGCGCGCTGAAGGCGTGCTGCATATTCTGGCGGCACAAAAGCGGACGGATTGATCAACATCGTCTGCACCCGCCACGAGATCAGATCCTTCAGAAACGGTACCCCGGCAGGTGGCGCTTTGATCCGGACGGGTTTGGCGTCGCTCTTCAGACTTTCTTCCTCGGTTGAACACGCAATCCAGATCGTGGCGCCTGGCCCAAGGTGCTCGATGGAGTGAAAGCCTTCTCGCGCACTGCCTGCGGCGTCGACGCCATCCTGCAAGTGACCAAGAATGCGGAGCCCAACGCGCTTGGCCTCCCGCATAGCCACTTCGAAAACTGGCGGGGCCAGAAAACCCACTTTGATGAAGTCGGCGCCATTTACGTGCTGCGCGGTAATTTCAGTCTTTACCTGATCTGTTGTCGCTGCATTGAGTGGTGTCAGTACTTCCCCGGGCATCTCCAGCACGGCGGGTGCGAAGTCGCCAAATGTCATCCCACCAGCGCGACGGGCCGACAAAAGCGCATGTGATCCAGACATTTGGCGTACGCCGGTAACGCCTTCGCTAAGCAATAGCGCCAACGCGCCGGATGGATCGTCCAGTTCAAGGACGTGGCTGTGCATGTCGTTGTAGCCCGGCGTTACGAACTTGCCCGCTATGTCGATCCGCTGAGTTGAAGTGTCAGTGGCGGCATCGCCGACAGATTCAACGGCGACGATGCGTCCGCCGCTGATCAGGATACTTCTCTTCTCAGCGACGTCGCCCGTGCGCGGATCGACGACAGCGCCGCCATCCAACCGCAACCTGCCGGTCCCGGGCGCCGATATCGAAGACGAGGCTCCTTCCGATCGCTCAGGCCGCACCGGGGCGCGAACCAACGTCGCCTGGAAGGCGGAAGGTTTTCGAGCACGTAGCCCCCAACCCACGCAACAAGCGCATCCTTGCTGAAGCAGTGTTGCGTACATGGCTAGAACTCCCGTCTACGAGACCTCGCTACCTCCCACTTCGCCAGATGCGGAGACGCTGTCTTCTCGCGGCCGATGCCGTGCGGGCATCGGGCTCGCACATTTGCGCTCTCGGTCGCGACGCGAGCTAGCGCTAGAGCTAGTATGAAAGAAATAAAAGAGGCCCTCGAAGGCCTCCCGAAGCATGGGGAGATGGCGATGTTCCTCCGAAACAGCTGGTATGTGGGCGCCTGGTCCAAGGAGCTCAGCGAGAAACCGCTTGCGCGTCGGTTACTGAACGAAGCCATCGTCATGTTTCGGGTTGGCGATGGCGAGGTCGCTGCTCTCGAAGACCGTTGCCCGCACCGCCACCTGCCTCTCTCAATGGGGAAGGTCGAGGCGAGCGCACTTCGTTGCGCCTATCACGGCATGCTCTTTGATCGCAGCGGCGCTTGCCTGGAAGTGCCGAGCCAACCGACGATCCCCACGAATGCCTGTGTGCGCAGTTATCCTGCCGTCGATCGCCACGGTTGGGTCTGGGTTTGGATGGGCGAGCCAGAGATGGCAGACCCCGAGCTCATTCCAGACTTCCATCGCCTGACCGATCCAGCCCACGCCACCGTGGGCAAAACCAATCACGTTGCCGCGGGATACAAACTTGTGACCGACAATTTGGTCGATCTCTCACACGTCGGCTACGTGCATACATCGACGATCGGCAACAACGAGTTCACACAAAAAGGCCACCTCAAGGTCGAGCCCACCGATCGCGGCGTACGCGTCAAACGCTTGGTGCCAGACGTTCCACCTCCCCCCGCTTACATCAAGACCGGTCGCCTCCCTGAAGGAAAGAACATCGATCGTTGGCAGATCATCGACTTCATCGCACCGAGTTTCGTGCATATTCACGCTGGCGGCGCTGAAACCGGTACGGGTGCGCTTGAGGGCCGCTACGACCACGCCCTCAACTTCTGGATCATCAACGCGATGACACCAGAGACGGAAACGTCAACGCACTATTTCTGGGCCTCGGTTCGCGATTTCGCGCTGGGTGTGGAGGCAGTTGACAAGCTCTTGTTCGGGCAGGTGAACGAAGCGTTCGAAGAAGATCGTGTCGTCCTTGAGGCTCAGCAAAAAGTTCTAGATGAGCGAGAAGATAGCTGGAAAGTTGCGCTCGGCGCCGATGCAGGGTCCATGCAGGCCCGCCGCGTACTTGAACGCCTGATCGCGGCTGAGACCAAGACGAAAGCCGCCGCAGCGAGCTAGCTGATGAGCTTACACCCCTCGCGCTCGAGCACGGTCCGCACTGCGGGCCGACCCAACATGCGGTCCTTAAAGCCTGTCAGGTGCTGAAGCTCGGCAACCGGCAGTCCAACGAGCACGGCCCAATTGTAGAAGACCATGGGGTAACCATCGAGCACTGAATAGCGCTCACCCATCATGTACGCACGTCGCGAAAGACGCGCATCGAAGTCCTTCAGCGCCGCCCACGCGACCTCCCGACCAGCGGCTCGCACACTCTCGTGCGCGGCGGGATCAGAGGAGAAGCGAACCGGCCGAAACATCTGTCGAAAGCCAATGTGAACCGTGTTCGAGCACCAAGCCAACAGCGAGAGCATTTGCGCGTACTGAAACCGATCGCCTGGCACGATCTCCGCGCCAGGCGCGAGATCGCCGATGTGGCAGAGAATGGCAACATTCTCCGTCAGCACGCGCTCATCCAGTTCAAGCGTCGGCACCGTACCTTTGGGATTGAGGGCAAGAAGCGCGCCGCGCTGGCTTGGGTTGCTCAGATCGACCGCCCGCGCCTCATACTCCAGCCCCGATTCTTGCAATGCGATGTGCGACGCCATCGAACAGCCTGGATGAAAGTAATGCAGCCGCAACATCGTTCACTCCCTGTGTCGTCCTGACGTTGCCCCGATCCAGAACAGACAAATAGATGCGCCCTGGCCCCTAGCGATACCAAACCGAAAGCAGTGGGTAGACGCGGCCCTCTTACTTCCCGTCGGCTCCGTGCAATGCACCCGCTGGAGCCGTGGAGGAAGCATGACAGGCGGTGGCACAGTCGTAGTCGGCGCGGGACACGCCGCGGGAGAGTTGGCGCATCGCCTTCGTGCACAGGGTTATTCACAGCCTGTTACGCTCAAGCCTCTCGCGCCCTATCTGCGGCCGCCACTCTCGAAGACGTCCGCTATCGTACCGCACGCAGGGAACTCGAACTTCTGAAAATGCCCCGTCTCGGAAGAAGAGAGCACGCACCGCAGCGTCTGTTTCAAGGCGCAAATCGGACCAAGTCACGCAGAGGCCGAACGTCTGAATTGGGCCAGACCCGCCTCTATTTCGACTTTTGTCGAATGACCAGCCCGCCACAAACCAGCCGTTCCCGCCCTGCCCGGCAATCCGTCAGGCCGTCGCCGATACGCGACACTCACGTGAACCGAACCTGAGCTCATGACCTACTTAACTGCTCTGATGAACCGCTCGGCGTCCGGGTGTGTCGCGCTCTGCTATCTAGCTGTTTTTCGCACTCGATCGCGTTGTTCGAGCCTCGACCTGCCTTCGCCCGAAAGAGCATCACGTGTGCGCGGGCACCTCTCGATCCAAGCGACGAACCGGCACCATCACCATGACGACAGCGCCAATCAGCGCAGCCGCCATCAATGTCAGGAACGCCGCTTCCGCGGCGCCACCACTAGCAGCGCGGATACGGCCAATGATGTCAGGGCCGAAGTGCCCTCCGAGATTGCCGACAGCGTTGATCCAAGCAAGACCTGCGGCGGCAGCCGTTCCGGTGAGAAATGCAGTTGGGATCGACCAGAACGTGACTACCCATCCGAGCGTGCCGGACGTTACAAACGCCAACCCGAGAAGTGAGAGCGCTGGCGAGCGCCCCACCAGTGCCAACAGCAACAGCCCCGCAGCAGCAATCAGTAACGCACCCGTGGCATGCCAGCGTCGCTCGCCGCTGCGGTCAGAGTTCCGCGCCCATAACACCATAAAGACGGCGGCAGCGCCCCAGGGTATCATGTTGATCAAGCCGACCCTCAAATAGTCCGTCGGCGCGAGCCCCAGCTCCTGAATGATCGTCGGCATCCAGAAGTTGACGGCGTAGAAACAACTCGCGCCACAGAAGTACACGACCGCCAACATCCAGACACGATAGTCGCCGAACGCCTCACCCAGCGTGTGCCGGCTTCCGCTGGCGCGCTTTCCAGCTTCATCCGCTTCGATCGCAGAGACGACCGCCTCTTGCTCAGAAGCCGTAAGCCAGGAAGCTGTGCGCGGGCCGTCAGGCAAGATGAAAAGGATCAGCACGCCAACGGCAACCGATGGAACACCTTCGAGCAGAAACAGCCATTGCCAGCCGCGCCAATCGGCGACGCCATCCATGAATTGCATGATCCCGCCCGAGAGCGGCGAGCCGATTAAATTCGAGACCGCTATGGCGCTCATGAACCAAGCAATGATCTGAGCGCGGCGTGCGGCCGGAAACCAGTACGTCAGATAGAGAATAACACCCGGATAAAACCCCGCTTCGGCGGCGCCGAGAAGAAAGCGGAGCAGGTAGAAAGTGAATTCCGCGTCGGTGCAACCGAAGGCTTGAGCCACCTGCCCCCAATGTATTGAGCCGGTGAACATAAAGGCCATAGAGATAAGGCCCCAACTCACCATGATGCGAGCCAGCCAGCGGCGCGCGCCGACCTTTTCCAGCACTAGATTGCTCGGCACTTCGAAGAGGAAGTAGCCAATAAAGAAGACGCCCGCTCCGAAGCCGTACATCGCGTCCGACAGCGCAAGATCGGGCGCCATTTGCAGCTTGGCAAAGCCGACATTCACGCGGTCGAGGAAGGCGACGATGTAACCGAGAAACAGCAGCGGGATCAGCCGACGCGCGACCTTGTCGAAAACGGCGCTCTCAGCTTTAGTCGACATCCGCAGCCCTCCGCTGAGGGAGTTGTCGGACACGATACAAACCACGTCAATTACGTGGCCTGGTCCATGCGCCGGACTGGCTCACTCCATCCAAAGCTGCCGGCCACACCCGGCCAGAGTGGACGGCGCGCCTTCGCCGAAGGGCGACACCGTGCGCGCGATTTTCGCGAACGGCCCACGCGCTCCAATTCAGCCGATCGCACCCTCGTAGCAAACAACCTGTGCCTGCTGCATGCCCAGAAATTTGACGATGGACGCGTAACAGGCTGGATCGTCTGGAAGTGCGTGGTTCGAGCACGGGCGCTTCTCATCGGTAACCGCGAGTTCGCAGTGCTCGAAGATGTCGTCCGCCATTTGATCGGCCAAGGCAAGCAAGGGATCTTGCCGCGAACCAAAGATGATGGCCGGCATGGCGATCTGGTCGCGCTTCGGACCGAGGTATTTGCGAATGTGACGCTGCATCGTCGGCGAGGTCGGGCCCGCAAAACTCATAACGAAGCGGATAGACTGAAACGCCTCATGACCCCCTTCGCACGCAGCTGCCGCGAGGAGCGCAACGCCCGCGCCGTTGGAGTAGCCGGCGATACCGTCGGGGCGCTCGCGACGGCACACGTCCGCAAGGTACGCCATGCTGACCTCAAGACCGTCGTAACGGCCGTCGATGAAGCGAAACCAGATGCGCGGGTCCTCGAAGCCAAAACCTTCGACCTCTTCGTCGGTGCACGCCATCTGGTTCTTGATAAGATCGTAAACCACCTGCGGTGCGACTTGGTGCGGGGCCGCAGGATAAATCCAGTCAACTAGGTGTGCGCAAGCTTGCGCACAGTGCGTGAAGTGCCACTTCTGCGTGGCGTGCTTTAACGGATTGCTGCCGAAACAGTGAAGCGTCGCGATCTTCAGCTTAGCCATCTCCTTCGCCTCCACTTGGGCCAAGCCCGGTTGCCCCTCACGCCCAGAACTGATCCCAATTGTAGAGGTCGTAGAAGTGCTCACGGCCGGATATGATCTTGCCGTCCTTCACCTCGAAGACGATGCAGCAAGAAACGTCGAGCCGCTTGCCATTGCGCTCGCCCGTATTGCGGTGGATCCCGACGACTCGGCCATCATCGGTGGCGAGCACATCTTGAAGCGCCGCCTTAAACGTGCCGTTGGACTCCCCACCGTAACGTCCGAATTGCGCGAACACGGCGTCACGGCCGTGCCGATCGCCAGCGATGGAGGTCGCGCCTGGTGTGTGCCAGGACGCGGCTTGGTCAAAAATGTCGTTTAGGGTCGCAATGTCGGCCTCGTTGAAGGCCTTGTATCCCCGGCGGACCACGTCGGCGTTGCTGGCCACACTGCTCATTGGAGAATTCCTTCTGTTGCTACGCGCCGATTGGCGTCCAGATGAGTCGAGGGTAGCCTCGCTCCGCCGTGGCGTCCTTAAGCTGGGGCTAAATGATGCTAAATCCGTGCGCGCTTGCGCCCCACGCGGGACCTGTTTGACGGTGAGACGCACTTGACAAAAATCCACGCAGCGACCGGCCTGGAGGTGTTTCCGGACGAAAGGCGCATCCTGGTGCGGGGCGAAGCCATACCGCTTGGAGCGCGGGCGTTCGATCTGTTGCTGGCGCTGATCGACAATCGCGAACGCGTTGTGAGCAAGGAGGAATTGCTGTCGCTGGTTTGGCCAGACAGCACCGTCGAAGAGAACAACCTCACAGTCCAGATGTCGGCCCTGCGCAAGGCGCTAGGGCGCGACGCAATCACGACGATCGCCGGACGCGGCTATCGCTTCGCCCTGCCGTTGCTGAACGACAGACCCGTGCAAGCCACAGACCGGCCGGTCATTGCAGTGCTCGCCTTTGACACCGAAGAGGCGCACATGCAGTTCTTCGGGGATGGCGTCAGTGACGAGATCATTCAGCGGCTAGCCCGCGGCGCCCATCTTGGCGTCATTGGGCGCACCTCGAGCTTTCAATTTCGGGGGGAACGCAAGGCCGAAGCGGTCGAACGTCTCAAGTGCTCCCACGTCTTCGACGGCGCAATCCGCCGCGCAGGTGAAACCGTGCGCATCAACGCGCACCTGATCGACACGCTCTCGCGTGAAACGATCTGGTCAGAGCGTTACGACCGCGGTCTCAGCGACATGCTTGCGGTGCAGGACGAGATTGCCGAGAATATCGCCGGCGCACTCAATCGAACGTTCACGCGCACCTCGACACGCGCGGTCGTGCCCGACGTGTTCGATCTCTACCTGCGCGCAACACCGACATCTTATGCACCGAACGAATTGGCCGCCAGCGTGGGTCTGCTGGAAGTCGCGACCCAACGCGCGCCACATTTTACAGAAGCCTGGGGCCGGCTGGCTTACCTGCGCGCGTTCCTTCACCTTTACCTGCCATTCGTTGAGCGCGCCCAGAGCGCCGAACGCGTAGTGCGCGAGGCTTCGCATGCGCTGGCGCTGGACGCTGATAACGTCGATGCGCTGGCGGCTCGTTGCTTCGTAACGCGACCGTTCGGTGACTTCGCGGCGTTCGATGCGTTCCTAGATCGCCTGCGTGCCGCGCCCGGCACAGGCGACGGCAAGCGCTATGTCGGCTGGCTGCTCAGGCACACCGGACGCATGCGCGAGAGCCTGGCGGAGATGCAGCGCGCGTTTGCGCTCGATCCGCTCGATCCCATGACCATCAATCTGATGGCGCTCTCCTACATGGCGTGCGGCCGCCCTGATGTGGCCGCGCCACTCTATTCGGACTTGGTTGAACGCTTACCTTCGATGAGCTTTCCCGTGTCGAGCCTGCTGAGGGCATATGCATTCCTCGAGGATTGGGAGGCGGTCGACCGCCTACTCGCAGTGGCGGCCACACGCCCGATGCGCGAGTTTCAAGACACCATCCCGTTCGTCCGCGCCAAGCGCGACCAGACCGGCGGCGCCCGCATGGAATGGCGCCGCGATTTCGAGGATCGGATCGCCAAGACGGGCGCTGTCGATGTTGCACGCTTGGTCTACGCCGCGCATCTGGGCTTCGTGGATGAAGCCTACCTCGCCGCTGCAACCAGCCGCCTCGGGCCATCTGGCGCCGGTGACGACGTCATGGGTCCCGACGGCTATCGCACCGCGCTGCTGTTCGAGGCCAACATGCCGGAACTCCGAAACGACGCGCGCTTCCCTGAGTTATGCGCGCGGCTGGGACTCGCGGACTTCTGGATTGAGAGTGGGAAATGGCCGGACTGCGCGCACCAGGTGACGTACGACTTCAAGGCCTCATGCGAGGCGTACCGCAGGACGCCGAAGCACAAGCTCTTCGATGAGGAATAGCGACAGGCATGAGCTTTAGGCCGCACTGCCGAGCGGCACGAATGGGCCATCGTAGGCCGTTCAGGCAAATTCCGCGACTGGCCTCCCCGCTCCAAACGCGACGATGCCCGGGTTGGCCGGCGACCGGCCTACGATCGCCGGGAACGGACCTTAAGGAGACTCGTCGAAAGTCAAACCCTGGTGAATCTCTTGGAACACCGCGAATAGTTCGTCGCCGGAAAGCGTTGGAGACTCGACGTAGGTTTGGAGGACTTGGCGCCGCGTCACCATGCCGGAGAAATTGAACGTGCGTCCGGTGTTGTCACGCCCATAGTAGGCTACCATAGCACCCCAAGGCTGCGGCTCGACGACCGGCTCAGCTATGGTCATGAGTCGACCGAAACGCTGAGCCGCATCGCGTTCTGCATTCATCCGCATTTGGACGAGGTGTTGCGCCGCTTCCTGTGGATCAACCTGCGAGCCGGTTACGTCCAAAGAAGAAATCACAAGCCGCACGTCGTGAGTTTGCGAGACGAATGTTTTTTGCTCGGGATCGTCCGAGGGCAATTCGCGCCAATCACCGTTCAGCGTTAGCGAGTACCCGGGAGCGGTCACATGTAACTCCTGCGCGGTGGCGGGCGTCGGTTGTGAACATGCCGCCGCGAGGAGCGCGAGCACCAACACGAATGATTTTAGCCCAGCCATGTCCCCTCCGTAGCGCACAAACTGCCCTACTGCGTCCGGTGGGCGCAATGTCCGCATTGGGCCAGCGTACGTCATCGGGCCGATTTTCGCGACCGGTCTACTCTCTCCATTGCCGACATTGGCTTAGCGCATGCAGCAATGGCGTGTTCTCGCCGGGATCAGTCATTCACGCGATATCCGGCCGGAAAGCATCACCGATCGATTTTGCGCCAGTACCAATTGTGCGGTGGCCCGGTCACCGGCTGGCGTTCAATCACCGCGCCACCATCATCGCTTCGCTGATACTCGGCGCTCAACGCTGGCGCGCTTTCGAAAATGAACTCTTCGATGACACCGGCGAACGCCATTCCCTGAGAGCGGATGGCGATGTGTACGGCCCGGAGGGCGCGCTGCTCGCCTTCCATATCGTACCTGACGCTGATCCATTGCGCGTTGGCCCGCGCCATTGCGCCCTGCAAAGCCTGAGGGTCTCGCGAGGACGCGCACCGGAATACGTCGGTCGGATCAATTCGACCGGTTTCAGGTTGGCAAAGGAGTGCTTCGTCAACAACCTGCTGAAGTGAATCTCTATGTTCGATGAAGTATGCCACCGCGCCCTCACGCCCGATGGAGGGGCCGTGACAAGCACCAGTCAGCAAAAGCGCCGCGAGCGCGATCGTGCCAGCGACTAACTTCATTTGCCCACTTCAACACCACAAATCGAATGGCGGCTATGGGCCAAACCCTGCCCTATCGACACATTCTTCCGAATGGCTCGAACGGAGCGCACATCGGCCGGATCATCCCGTGGCCGTGTGAAACTCTATCGCGGCCCACGAGACGATGATGAGTAGCCGCGACCTCCGTGGGCATTCATGCCACCAGCCTCTCGATCTGCGGTTTCACGCCGATGATCGCCATAGTTCCGCTTCCGCTGCCCTCCCCTCCCGCGCAGCGCGAGGGGACGCGGAACCGAGGGTCGCGCTTTCAACACCGGTATAGCCACCCTGCCCTTAACGTGGGCCAATCGCCTCCCCAGCCTTCAGGCGGCCAACATCAGGGGGTCGTGTGGGCCGACCGGCATGTTGGTAGCCGGTGCGGGGGCGCGAGCGCCCGTGGTTGTCCCTCAGGCCACGCGCGGCCAGTCGGGCGGTCGGAAGATCCTTACGGACAAAGTTCCCGCCGGTGAACGCGTTTTGGTAACTGGAACGCGCAACAGTGAGCCGCACATCGCGGTACAAAGAAGTCGCGGCTCCGAGTTGGCGATGCGCGATCGACTTTGACGCCGGCGCCGGGGACTGCGGCTAGAGACCCGTCGCTGATTTCAAGCTACGGCACGCGCTGGGCACGCGGGCTTGAGCGATGTGCCGACGCCTTTGCTTCGGTGACCAGCGCGACCGAGCTGGCTGCTAAATTTGGCCTATCGATTTCGACGGAATGAGCAGGTGCTGGATGTCGAGGCGGGCCACTTGTGACGATTACCTGTGCCTCGATCTCGCCGATCCGGCGATTCTGATGGCCCTCGATCTGCGTCGCCGGACCTGCGGAATGCTACAGTGGAGTTTCGGCGACCTCGATCTCGCGGCGGTTGCCTTCCACTGGCGACCGATCAGCAAACACCTAAAGATCACCGCCAGCATCGGCGGCGCGACGATATCGCAAACCATAATGGTCACCACGACGCGGCCCCACTTCGGCGGCGAGCGACTCTGGTTCACCTGCCCGCAAACGGGTAGGCGCGTGCGCGCGTTGTTCTTGTTGCGCGAGGAGAGGATTTGGACGTCGCGGGCCGCCGCTCGCCTCCCCTATGCCTCGCAGCGCATTGGCGGCGCGCGTCGGCGCCTGCAAACCTTGATCGCCCGTCTCCACCGACATGAACGCCGCAATGCGCTAAGACGCGCGAAACGCGCGCGCGCGTGCTGATAATGCCGGGGCAGATCTGCGCAGGCTCCGCCGTGAGATCCCAACAAATGAACACTAATTGACCCATGCCAATCTGAGACGACGGGCGACGCTACTGCGGTCAACCAACCAAAATCGTTGATAGAACCGTGGATACCAACCAGAAGAGCCCTTAAACGCGTGCGAAATCAGCTCGATTCGACAGACACCCCATCCGCCAAAAGCGCCCGCTTCACAAACCGGCGGCGTCGCGGCGCCGGCTCCGGCGCTCGCCAACGTCATCACCGCTTTCGCACCAGCCCTCGCAGGAGAGTTTCCACCGCGAGATCGGAGAACGCCGCCAGCTCCGATACTCGCCCGGCGCGGTGGAGCTGGTTGAGCACGCGTATAAGCGCGATCACAAGCCGGCTGAGGTGCTTGACGTCGCTGCCGTCTTCGATCTCGCCGGCTTGCATCGCCTCCTTGAACAAGCGTGCGAGCAGACGGCGGTATTTGAGCCAGCCTGAATCGAGTGGCGCAGCCATCGCGGTCGGCACATGCTCACGCAGGTTGATATAGACCTGGAGGAAATCACCGAGTTCGGCGAGCGACCCGCGGTGCGCGTCGAACAACGCCCGAATACGCGGCGCGAAATCCTGGTGCGCCTGCATCGCGGAGCGCAAATCTGCCCAAGTTCGCTCTTGGGCAATCAGGCAAATGCTGAGCAGCGCGTCGTCCTTCGATTGGAAGTGATGATAGAGCGTACCCGGATTTAGCCCGGCCGCTTGCGCCAACGCCCGCATGCCGACGCCATAGTGGCCGCTCTCAGCCAAGGTCTTCGCGATCGACGCCAGAACCTCCAGGCGCCGCGCAGTCAGTCCGCTTCGATCATCAATCAGCGTCATCGCCGTCCATGCCGCATCGCCTGCGCGATGTTGACCCCACCACGTTGCCTGCGCACCCATACGATCGTATGGGTTTGCCATGGAGAGAGCAAGCGTCCTCGTGACGGGCGCTACCGGCGCCCAGGGTGGAGCGGCTGCGCGCGCTCTGTTGAAGGCGGGATTTCCCGTGCGCGCGCTTGTTCGTGACCTTCAAAGCCCCGCAAGCCCGCGACGATGCCGCCGTTTGGGACCGGCGGCATCGTCGCGGGCTTGCGGGGACTGCAATTGGCTTGGCCGGCGCCGCACTAGGGCCGGCCCTGCCCTGGCGCTCAGAGCGCGCTGACGAAGGCGGCTTCGGTTTTTGCGGTGATCTCTTCTATGCTGACGCCGTCTGCGAGTTGAATGAGCCGCATGGGCGCCGCGCCGGCTTTGTCGATCTCGAACACGCCAAGGTCAGTGATCACGAGATCGACGACGTTCACGCCGGTGAGCGGCAGCGCACACTGCTTCAACAGCTTGGAGGCGCCCTCCTTGGAGGTGTGCTCCATCACGACGACGACGCGTTTCACGCCGGCGACGAGATCCATGGCGCCGCCCATGCCCTTGACCATCTTGCCCGGCACCATCCAGTTGGCGAGGTCGCCATTTTGGCTGACTTCCATGGCGCCGAGGATCGAGAGATCGATATGCCCGCCCCGGATCATCGCGAAGGAATCCGACGACGAGAAATAAGACGTCTTCTTCAGCGCGGTGATCGTTTGCTTGCCGGCATTGATGAGATCGGCGTCGATCTCGTCTTCATAGGGGAACGGTCCCATGCCGAGCATGCCGTTCTCCGATTGAAGCGTCACCTCAACGCCGTCGGGAATATAGTTGGCGACCAGTGTCGGGATGCCAATGCCGAGGTTCACATAGAACCCGTCGCGCAGCTCTTTGGCGGCGCGCTGGGCCAATTGATCGCGGGACCAAGCCATTATGCATTCTCCCGCTTGCGCGTGGTGCGTTGTTCGATGCGCTTTTCGAAGCTGCCTTTGACGATGCGATCGACATAGATGCCTGGCGTATGGATCGCATCGGGGTCGAGTTCGCCGGTGGGCACGAGAATTTCAACCTCGGCGACGCACTTCTTGCCCGCCGTCGCCATCATTGGATTGAAGTTCCGCGCCGTCTTGCGGAAGATCAGATTGCCTTCCTCATCGCCCTTCCACGCTTTCACGATGGAGAGATCGGCAACGAGTCCGGTTTCCAGCACGTAAGTCTCGCCGTTGAAGACTTTCGTCTCCTTGCCTTCCGCTACGAGCGTGCCGACGCCAGTCTTGGTGTAAAAGCCAGCAATGCCCGCGCCGCCGGCGCGGCAGCGTTCAGCCAGCGTGCCTTGCGGATTGAATTCCAGCTCGAGTTCGCCGGAGAGATATTGGCGCGCAAATTCCTTGTTCTCGCCGACATAGGACGAAACCATTTTTTTTATCTGACGCGTCTCCAGCAACAACCCCAGCCCCCAGCCATCAACGCCAGCATTGTTGGATATGACGGTAATCCCTTTCACGCCTGTATCGCGGAGCGCGATGATCAGGTTTTCGGGAATGCCGCAAAGCCCGAAGCCACCGGACATGACGGTCATGCCGTCAGACGTCAGCCCTTCGAGAGCCGATTTGGCGTCGGGATAGACCTTCTTGACCATGGGGAGCGCCTCAACTTTCGCGCGCCTCCTTACGTAGGGGCGCGCTGCGGCGCAACATGCCTGGGCGGAAATGCATGTTTCAGGTTCGCAAAACAGATTGCGCCGGCCGCTGAGCCGGCGGCCGGCGCTTCTGTTTCACCCCTAAGGTGGGATGAGAACCCGGCCCTGGTACGAGCGAGGGACGAAAAATCGCCCAGGGCCGAGGCAGATGAAACACTACCCCGGCTGAACCTGATCTGAGTTTCGCGATCAGGCTGGGCGGGCGGAAATGCCCCAATCCGTGAGTACCGCTTCAGTGTGTTTTCCCGCCGGCGCTGGCGGGCCTTGGATCGCGCTTTCGGTGCGCGAGAAGCGCGGTGCGGGCGCCGGTTGCGTCACACCAAACGCCTCGACGAATGTCTGCCGCGCAGCGTTGTGTGGGTGCGCTGGCGCTTCGGCAAAATCGAGCACCGGCGCAAAACATGCGTCGGTGCCTTCGAGCAAGGCCGACCATTCGTCGCGCGTTTTGGTTTTGATGATCGCGGTAATCTTGTCGGTCATTGCCGGCCAAGCGTTGCGATCCATCTGAACCGCAAACGCTGGGTCCGCGCCCAGGCCGCTCTTCTCCATCAGCAGCGCGTAGAATTGAGGTTCGAGTGAACCGATCGAGACGTATTTGCCGTCCTTGGTTTCGTAGGTGTCGTAGAACGGCGCGCCGCCGTCGAGCAGGTTGGAGTCGCGCGCATCGCCCCAGATGCCAGCGTGGCGGAAGCCATACATCATGCTCACCAGCGAGGCCGTGCCGTCGGTGATGGCCGCATCGATGACTTGGCCCTTGCCGGATTTTTCCCGCTCAAGCAGCGCCGCGCATATCCCCATCGCCAAATAGAGCGCACCGCCGCCGAAATCGCCGACGAGATTGAGAGGCGGCGCGGGCGGGCGATCGGCTTTGCCCATCGCGTGCAAGGCGCCGGTGATGGCGATGTAGTTTAGGTCGTGACCCGCAGCTTGCGAGAGCGGCCCAGTCTGCCCCCAACCGGTCATGCGTCCGTAGACGAGCCGAGGGTTGGACTTGAACGCATCCTCAGGTCCAAGCCCCAGGCGCTCCATGACGCCCGGCCGGAAGCCTTCCACCAGCACATCAGCCTTTTCCACCAGCGCCTTGGCCACCGCGACGTCGGCGGCCTGCTTCAAGTCGAGCGCGACCGAACGGCGGCCGCGAGCGAGAATGTCGTAGTTCGGGCTGCCCGCCCCACCCTTCCGGTCCACGCGGACGACGTCAGCGCCCATGTCCGACAGCAACATGCAGCAAAACGGCCCGGGCCCGATGCCAGCGAACTCGACAACTTTTATGCCGGACAGGGGACCTGAACCCATCGAAGACTCCGTTTACCTTGTGGTTTGCTAGCTTGCTTATCGCGGCTGTATCTAGCAGGCATCGTTTCCCGTCGTCGCGGGGCGCCGGAGCGTTAACTTTTGCGTATTGTCGTACGTGCCGCTGACGCTCGTAAAGCGCGCGAAGCCCAGGGGCTTCTCGCGGCGGCCGGGGTTTCGGCCACGGCCTTGGCCGGCGCCTACAGGCCCGCGCCGGATGGCGAAGACATTTGTGTGTTTCCGGCCGCCGACGACGCTGCCGCCGCCGCAAACCTAGCAGCCCAGACGACATCTGCGCTGGCGCGGCTTGCAGGTCTGACGTCGGACGCCCCGCCGCCGCCAGGGTTGAAGCCGTATACCGGCTTCGCTGGCGCGGTTGCACTGGATGCCCCCGCCAAATTGCTCGCAGCGCAGATGGACGCCGCCATTCGTGTCGCCATCATTGAAGAGGAGCGCCGCCGCCGCGCCGAGACGTTGGCCAGCCTCGATATCCCCGAGCCACGGCCGCTCGATCCGCGCAAGCTGCGCGCGCTGTATATCGGCGCGCCCAGCGCCATGTTCTTGGCGCTGGAGCGCGCGTTCACGGAGCAAAGCGGTCTCGTCGCGGCAGCGTTTTCTTCCTATGCCGGCTTCGACCATCTGCACGACGAACCGTTCGATGCCGTCGTGCTCAATGGCGCGCAGGATTCGGCGACGGCGATCTCGCTGTGCGCGGCGTTGCGGCGCAACGCCCAGCTCTATCATTTGCCGACCATGGTGGTGACCGCCCCCGGCGACAACGCCACCGCGTCGGCGGCCGTTGAACGCGGCGCCTCGGCGACCACCGCATATAATGCCCCGTGCGGGCCTAGCCTTGGCTGGCTGTTCGAAGCGATCCGCCGCGAGCGTCGCCGGCGCATGGCTGAACACGATATCCGCGCCATGCGCGACTTGATGGGCGACAGCCGCGCCGGCCTCTTTAAACGCGCCCCGTTCGACGCGCATTTGGCGAGGCTCGCCACCGACCACCACGCAAGCGGACGGCCGATGGCGCTGGCGGTTTTGCGCGTGGTGACTGCGCCGGGCGCGCGGGACCCCAGCCCACAAGCCTGGCAGCGCGGCTTCAACGAAATCGCCAGCCTGGCGGCACGCCTGATGCGCGACGCCGACACCGGCGCGGCTGTTGGCGGTGATCTGATCGCCATCGCCTTGCCCGCGGCCGATCTACGTGCGGCAAAGCGCACCGCTGAGCGCATTGCCTCGGTGGCCGAATGCACTGCGTTCGCCTCGGGCGACGCAGGCTTGGGACCTCTCGTGTTCGAGCAAAGTGCAGTTGAGCTTCAGCCCGGCGAGAGCGGCGCCGGCATGCTGGCGCGCGCACTGCGTGCGATCGAAGTCGAGAGCATTCCAGCTTAGCGCTTGTGCTCGCGCGCCCAGCGCTTGGCCACGCGCTCGAAATTCTCAAACACCTTCGGCTGACGCCTACGCGTGCGCTCCTTTTCGATGAAGGGCTTAAGACGGCCGTAAACCTTGGGGAAGATATCGAAGAAATAGTCCTTGCAGATCGCCTCGACCACGATCTTGCGTTCGATGCTGATTGAGATCGCCTCGAACTGGCGCAGGAACGTGCGCAGCTCACGATCCAGTGTCTTGAGTTCGTTGCTGCGCCCATCCGCTTCGAGCACGCTGGCGATGGCGTCATAGTCGCGCTCTTCCGTGAGCACCGCCCAACCGAATTGATCGGTCAAATGCTCAAGCGTGTCCTTGAACTGCTTCAACACAAAATCGGTGAGGATGTCGTACGAGGCGCGCTTTTTGTTCCAGGCCTGCGTGTCTCTGACTTGAATGATCAAAATGATGACAGAGACGGCCGTCACTGTTGCGGCTATCGCTTCAATCACCCACGTTTCCATGCACCCCTCCCCGCCCGCGAGGGAGTTCTAGCAGCGCTCGAGCCGCTTAGGCAGCCTTCCGTTGCGCGATGCGCGCAAGCGCTTCCAGCACGCCGCGCAGCACCTTCAAGCGCTGCGTGGCTTCCGGCCAGCCGCCTTGCACCACAAGCTTGCCGTCAGGGCGCATCTTGTAGTCGTCGGGACGCTCTTGAACGTGGCGCACAAGCGCCATCGGATCGGGAAAGCCGCCGTCGCGGAAAGTCAGCACCGCGCCTTTTGGGCCAGCGTCCAGCTTGGAGATGTTGCAGCGTCTGCATAGCGCCTTCAGCGCCGCCACGGCGATCAATTGCTCCGCTTCCATCGGCAGCGGTCCGAAGCGGTCGATCAATTCCGCCGCGAACGCCTCGCGCTCCTGGTCGCTGTCGAGTTCAGCCAGCCGGCGATACAAAGACAAGCGCACCGTGAGGTCGGCGACATAATCTTCCGGAATGAGCACCGAGGCGCCGACATTGATTTGCGGCGACCAGGACTTCTCGCTGACCGCCTCTTCCTTGCCGTCGCGCAGCGCCTGCACGGCCTCCTCCAGCATCGACTGGTAAAGTTCAACGCCCACTTCGCGTATGTGCCCGGATTGCTCTTCGCCGAGCAAGTTGCCGCCGCCGCGCATATCCAGGTCGTGGCTAGCGAGCGTAAAGCCGGCGCCGAGATTATCGAGCGAAGACAGGATTTTCAGGCGCTTTTCCGCGCCTTCCGTTAAGGCTTGCTCAGCTGCGGTGGTGAGATAGGCGTAGGCGCGCAGCTTTGAGCGGCCGACGCGCCCGCGTAATTGATAGAGCTGCGCCAGGCCGAACATGTCAGCGCGGAACACGACGAGCGTGTTGGCGCGCGGGATGTCCAGGCCAGATTCCACGATGCTGGTCGACAACAACACGTCGAACGCGCCGTCGTAGAATTGCGTCATGATCTCGTCGAGTTGTCCGGCAGCCATCTGGCCATGCGCGACCGCAAAGGTCACTTCCGGCACGCTGCGGCGGAGAAACGCAGCGACCTCGTCCAGATCGGCAATGCGCGGCGAGACGAAGAAGCTCTGGCCGCCGCGATATTTCTCGCGCAGCAGCGCTTCGCGGATCGTGATGGCGTCGAACGCCGTCACGTAGGTGCGCACGGCCATCCGGTCGATCGGCGGCGTGGTGATGAGGCTCATTTCACGAACGCCAGCGAGCGCCAGCTGCAGCGTGCGCGGGATGGGCGTGGCGGACAGCGTAAGCGCGTGCACCTCAGAGCGAAGATCCTTGAGACGCTCTTTGTGCTTCACGCCAAAATGTTGCTCCTCGTCGATGATCATTAGGCCGAGATCGGCGAACTTGATGGTCTTCGAAAGCAACGCGTGCGTGCCGACGACGATTTCGACCGTACCTTCGGCCAAGCCCGCTTTGGTCTCGGACGCCTCCTTGGCCGTCACCAGCCGCGAAAGCTGGCGCACACGGATGGGCAAGCCGCGGAAGCGCTCGCTGAACGTGCGGAAATGCTGGCGACACAGAAGTGTCGTCGGCGCCACGACGGCAACCTGCTTGCCCGTCATCGCCACCAGAAATGCGGCGCGTAGCGCGACTTCGGTTTTGCCAAAACCAACGTCGCCGCAGATCAGGCGATCCATCGGCTTGCCGGCGCCGAGGTCGCCGACGACATCGTCGATCGCTGCAAGCTGATCTTCGGTTTCCTCGTACGGGAAGCGCGCACAGAACTCGTCCCACAACCCCTCCGGCGGCGCCACCGGCTCGGCGGTGCGTGTCGCCCGTTGCGCGGCGATGCGCAGAAGTTCTTCCGCCATATCTCGCAGGCGCTGCTTGGCGCGCGCTTTGCGGCTCTGCCAGGCGACGCCACCCAGCTTGTCCAATTGCGCATCGGAGTCTTCGCTGCCGTACCGCGAAATCAGTTCGATGTTTTCGACCGGCAGATAAAGCTTGTCGCCACCCGAATAGGTGAGATCGAGACAGTCATGCGGAGCGCCCGCCGCGTCGAGGGTCTTGAGGCCTTCATATCGTCCAACCCCATGATCCTGGTGGACGATGAGATCGCCTTGGCTGAGCGCCGCGGCCTCCTGCATAACCGCCGAGGCCTTGCGCCGTTTGCGTTGCCGAGCGAGACGATCGCCGAGGATGTCTTGCTCAGAGAGGAACGCCAGGTTCTCGGTCTCGAACCCGCGTTCCAACGGCAGCACGGCAAGACCATGCGCGCCCTTCGGCAACGACGCGGCCTGGCGCCAGTCGCGCACACGCGCCACCGACTCGACACCGTGATCGCTTAGCACCCCTGCCAGGCGCTCGGCCGAACCGTCAGTCCATGCGGCGACGATCACGCGCTTCTTTGCTTTGGTGAGCGCTTCAATATGTTTGGCGGCCGCGTCGAAAACATTGGCGTCCGCCGTTTGCCGCTCCGGCGCGAAGTCGCGCCCGAGGCGGGCGCCTAGATCGAGCTGCTTCTTTGCGTCGGTGTCGAAATGGGTGAAGCGGCGCAAGGCAAGCTTGGCGAGCGCTGCGTCCAACGCATCGCCATTGAGATAAAGCAGATCCGGCTCCGGCGCCCGAAACGGCGAACCGCCGCGCGCAATCGGCGCGCCTTTGCGGGACTCGTAGTGATCCCGCGCCGTCTCAACGCGCTCTTTCAGCGCCTCTTCGGCAAGTGCGTCAAAAACAACAAGCGCGCCCTCTCCCGCGTAGTCGAACACAGTCTCGAGCCGCTCATAAAAAAATGGCAGCCATTGCTCGACGCCCTGGCGGCGGATGCGCGCGCTGACGCTGTCATAGAGCGCGTCGCTGACGGCGCCGAAGGATTGGGTGAAGCGGCGGCGAAACTGCAGCACCGTCAACTCGTCGAGGAGAACCTCGCTGACAGGCGTCAGCAGCGCACTCTTGTGCTTTGCCTTCGAGATTTGTGTTTCAGGGTCGAAGCTGCGGATGGTTTCGAGCGTGTCGCCAAAAAAGTCGAAGCGCAGCGGTTCGTCGGCGCCTGGGGGAAACACATCCATGAGGCCGCCGCGCACAGCGAACTCACCGGACGCGCGCACTGTAGATGCACGCGAATATCCGTTCACGAGCAGGTAGCTCTCAAGCTCCTGCATCGACGTTTCGTCGCCGGCCGTGGCCGAAAACGCGCCCTTGGCCAAGCGATCGCGCGGCGGCACGCGTTGAGCGACAGCTGATGCAGTGGCGATCACCAGGAGTGGAGCTTCACTCGCGTTGCGACGGGCCAGCGCCGTGAGCGCAGCGCAACGTTGCGCGGCGACCGCGGCGGCCGGCGAAATCCGATCGTAGGGCAGCGTGTCCCAGGCCGGCAGGCGCAACGTCGCCAGTTCGGGGGTGAAGAACTTGGCGGCGGCTTCGAATTGCGCCGCACGCGTCTCGTCGCGCGCCACGAACAGGGTCACGCCGCCGCGCAACCGCGCCGCTTCAGCCAGGGCGGCGGCGTCCGCGCCGTCAGGGGCGCCGGTGACGACTAGCGCATCCTTGGATTTGGCCAGCGTCTCGATCGAGCGGGCGGAAAGGGCGGGGTCTTTCATGCGGTCGGGCGGTTCATCTCGAAGCGGAACGCGCGAATCAGCGCGAGGGTTGGGGTATCGTGTTCGGCGGGCGCCGGCGCCTGCTCGGTCAGCCACTCGTAGACGTCCTGATCGGGCGCTTCGAGCAAGCGTTCGAAGGCGTCGAGGCCCGCGCCGTCCAAATTGACCAGGTGGCGATCAGCAAAACCGCCTAGAATCAGATCAATCTCGCGGAAACCCCGCCGCCAGGCGCGGAACTGCAGCTTCTTGCGGCGCTCGTCCATGGGCTCGGGGTCGGGTCTGGCAGGGCAGGCGAAAACGGAAGGGGCCGCGCTATAACCCATATGGGAAGCGCTGTCAGCGCCGCCCAGAGCATGCCGATGAGTGACGTTTCGTCCCCTCCCCCGATTGACGTCCTGGCGGCGTTCCTGACGCCGGCGCGGGCGCCAAAGGGCGCGCGCAAGGATACGATGGACTTGGTGGCGAAGGTGGCGGGCGGGCGTCTCGTTCGCGACCTCGTGTTCCTGCCGCCCAATTCCGCAATCGACAGGCGCCTGCGCGTTCCAATTGCGGAGACCAATGACGGCGACATCGCGACGATCGAGGCGGAGGTGGACGGCCACATGCCCGCCTACAAGAACCTGCCTCACCGCATCCGCCTGCGCGACGAGACCGGCTTTCTGACGGTGGCGTACTTCCGTGGCCACGAGGACATGCTGAAGCGGATGTGGCCAATTGGCCAGACGCGGCTCGTGAGCGGGACCATCGGCTTCTATGACGGCATGCGGCAGATGTTGCATCCCGACCACGTCGTCGACCCCGCCAAGGGCGAGGCGCCGCCAGCTGTTGAGCCGATCTACCCGCTCACCGCCGGACTTTTCGGGCGCGTCCTCCAACGCACCATTCAGAGCGCTCTCGATAGTATCCCCGAAACTCCGGAATGGCTTGAGCCGACGACGGTGAAAGCCCACGACTGGCCGGATTTCCGCACGGCGCTTGAGCACCTCCATCGACCTGCCTCGCCCGAAGATGTCGCGCCGGAGAGCGCGTTCCGCACGCGGCTTGCGTATGACGAGTTGTTCGCGCGCCAATGCGCACTGCGTCTGCGCCGCTCACACCGGCGGAAATCACCTGGCCGCGCCATCGAGGGCGACGGCCGCATTTCCGAGAAGATCGTCGACAGCTTGCCGTTCGCGCCCACCGGCGCACAGCGGCGATCGGTGGCGGAAATCTACGCCGACATGGCCGAACCCGCCCCGATGTTGCGCTTGCTTCAGGGCGATGTCGGCTCCGGCAAGACGCTTGTCGCTGCGCTGGCGATGGCGCGCGCCGCCGAAGCAGGCCTGCAGAGCGCGATGATGGCGCCCACGGATTTGCTTGCGCGCCAACACGGCGCAACGCTCGCGCCGCTTCTGGAGGCCGCCGGCATGACCATGGCGGTACTCACCGGGCGCGATAAAGCCAAGGAGCGCAAAGCCATTCTCGCTGGCCTAGCAAGCGGCGACATCTCGGTCGTCGTCGGCACCCATGCCTTGTTCCAGGATGAAGTCGAGTTCCGCGATCTCGGCCTCATCGTTATCGACGAACAGCACCGGTTCGGCGTCTCGGACCGCATGCGCATGGTGGCCAAGGGCTACGCGCCGCACGTGCTGGTAATGAGCGCCACTCCGATCCCGCGAACGCTGGCGCTGTCGATCCATGGCGACATGGATTTGTCGGTGCTCGATGAAAAGCCGCCCGGACGTCAACCGATACGCACCGTGGCCATGCCGACGTCGCGCTCCAGCGAGGTGATCGACGCAATTGGCGAGGCGGCGCAGCACGGTGAGCGAGCGTACTGGGTGTGCCCACTCATTGAGGAAAGCGAAGAAATCGACCTGCCCGCGGTGTTGGACCGCTACGAGCAGCTGAAGGAGCGCTTCGGCAAGGGCGTCGAGATCGTTCACGGCCGCATCTCGCCCACGGCTCGTGAGGCGGCGATGGATCGCTTTCGCTCGGGCGAGTCCTTTCTCATGGTTGCGACCACCGTGATCGAAGTGGGCGTCAACGTGCCGGAGGCGACGATCATGGTGATCGAGAACGCCGAGCGCTTTGGCCTGGCGCAGTTGCACCAGCTGCGCGGCCGCGTTGGCCGGGGCGAAAGGCAGGGCTCGTGCGTGCTGCTCTGGAAACCGCCGCTGGGAGAAGCCGCCAAGACACGCCTGGATTCGCTACGCCGCAACGACGACGGATTCGCCATTGCCGAGATCGATTTCAAGCTGCGTGGCGCCGGCGATGTTCTCGGCACTCAACAGTCCGGCCTGCCGCCCTTCCGACTGGTCAGCCCCGAAACGCACGCCGACATGCTGGGCGCCGCCGACAAGGAAGCGCGCCTCGCGATTGAGCGCGATCCAGACCTCAAAACCGCGCGCGGCGAGGCGATACGGCTTGTGCTTTCGCTCTTCGGCTACGCCGACGCCGCCGAACTCGCGCGCTCCGGATAGCGCGCTTGCTTTTCGGCCCGCGCTCGGCTTGATCCGCCCATGGCAGCCACCGCCCCCCTCTCCTGCTACATCCGCACCAAAAATGAAGAGCGGATGATCGGCGACGTCATCCGTGCGGCGCAGCAAGTTGCGGCCGAAGTTGTTATCGTCGACTCCGGCTCAACCGACAAAACCATCGATATCGCCGAGGCGCTGGGCGCACGCGTGGTGCGCGCGCAATGGCTGGGCGGCGGCAAGCAAAAGCGCATCGGCGAAGACGCCTGCGTCCACGATTGGCTGCTCGACCTTGACGCCGATGAAATCGTGACGCCGGAGCTGGCGGACGAAATACGCGGCGTCTTCAGCAACGGCGCACCGCCCGCTCCGATTTACGAACTTCTGATGGCGACGTCGCCGCCAGTTGGAAAACCTTGGCGCGCATTCAACCTGGTTGATCGGCGCAAGCTTTACGATCGCCGTGTCGTGCGCCAGCCGGACCACCCCAATTGGGACCAGTTCAAGACGCCCGAGGGCGCCCGCGTCGAGCGCTTGCACGCCCCTCTGCTCCACTACTCCTTCCGCGACCTCGCGCAGCTGGAAGACAAGTTCAATCGCAACTCGAGCGGACGCGCCCGCGACACCGCGCTCAAGCCTTTCTGGCTTTGCGTGCTCCGGATGTTGCTGGCGAAGCCGTTCTATTTTCTGAACCAATATGTGCGCCGCGGCCTCTGGCGCGCCGGCTGGTACGGCTTTGCGGTCGCCAGCATCGCCGCGCACGGGCGTTGGCTCAAAGATGCGAAAATGGTCGAAATCCACCTTCGCAACCGCGAAACCGCAAAGGGCTGACCCGCGTTCATCCAAGGCCCAGTCTGACCCGTAGAGGGTGTGCGTCGCCATGACGGCGCTTTTTTCTGGCCCGGAGACGCTTACATTGGTTGCCATGGAGGACGCGATCGCCCCGAGCAGCGAGCCGGCAACCTCAAGCGTGATCGCGCGCTTGCGCGCTCCAACGCGGGCGAAGGCGGTTTTGTATGCACTATTACAGGTCCGCGACGGCGCCATAGTCGCCGAACTGCCGGACGGTCGCCGTCTGAGTTTTGGCGACGCTAACGGCCCCCAAATCGATCTGCGTATTCGCGACTATCGCTTCGCGCAACGTGTTCTCAAGAACGGCGACATTGGCTTTGCTGAAGGCTGGATCGCGCGCGAATGGGAGACCGACGACCTCTCCGGGTTGCTGACGCTACTCGCCAATAACATTGAGCGCGTTCGGCGCGTTTTTGAGGGGAGCGTGCTCGGCAAGGCCCTCAACTGGATGCGGCACCTCTCGCGCGACAACACACGCTCGGGTGCGCGGCGCAACATTCTTGCGCACTACGATCTCGGCAACCGCTTCTACGAGGCGTGGCTCGATCGAACGATGACATATTCTTCCGCGCGTTTCGATCAGACCGCGGATTTGGAGCAGGCGCAGATCGCCAAGTATCGCGCCCTTGCACGCCACCTCGATCTCAAGCCAGACGACCACGTGCTGGAAATTGGCTGCGGCTGGGGCGGGTTTGCGGAAATTGCGGCGAAAGAGTTTGGCGCTCGCGTCACTGGCGTAACAATCAGTGACGAACAACTGGCCTATGCGCGCGCGCGCATGGAGCGCGCTGGACTAACGGATCGCGTGGAAATTCGCCGCCAAGACTACCGCGACATTGAAGGCCAATTCGACAAGGTGGCCTCAATCGAGATGTTCGAAGCGGTGGGTGAAAAGTACTGGCCTGCCTATTTCGCCAAGATCGCTGACGTACTGAAGCCGGGCGGGCGCGCCGCCCTGCAGATCATCACCATCAAGGACGAATTGTTCGAGCGTTATCGCAAGCGCGCCGATTTCATCCAGCGTTATGTGTTTCCCGGCGGCATGCTCGCCAGCGTCGCCCGGCTCCGCCAGGAAGCGGCGCAGGCGGGATTGGTTTGGCGCAAGGCCGAGGGCTTCGGTCAGTCCTACGCCCAGACGCTTGCAGAATGGGCGCGCCGCTTCCAGGCCCGCTGGGGCGACATTCGCGCCATGGGCTTTGACGAGCGCTTCAAACAGCTTTGGCTGTTCTACCTAAGCTATTGCGAAGCCGGCTTCCGTACCGGGCGGACGGACGTCGTGCAATTGGAACTGGCGAAGCCAGCTTAAGCGCGGGTGGAGTTGAAGACGCCGCCGCGCCGCTCTAGCGTCCGGACATGGACCTGCCCCCCGATCCCCTCGTCACACCCGCTTGGCTCGCAGAGCGCCTGGGCGCGCCCGACATTCGCGTGCTTGACGCGACTTGGTTCATGCCGGGCGATGCGCGTGACGCCAAAGCGATCTTCGCCGAGCGGCGGATTCCAGGAGCAATCTTTTTCGACATCGACGAGATCGCCGACACCGACAATCCGCTTCCGCACATGTTGCCATCGCCAGAGAAATTTGCTTCGCGCATGAAGAAGCGAGGCGTCGGCGATGGCGCGCGCGTAATCGTCTACGACAATGTCGGGCTCTTCTCCGCCGCGCGTGTGTGGTGGACGTTCCGCGTCATGGGGCACGAAGATGTCGCCGTGCTCGATGGCGGCTTTCCGGCTTGGGAGCGCGCCGGCTATGACATCGAGACTGGCCCGCCGCAGCAGCGGATGGAGCGCCACTTCACGGCGCGCTTCCGCGCTGATCTGGTGCGCGATCTAAGCGATATGCGCCGCGCCGTGGCTGATGGGCACGCCCCCATCCTCGATGCGCGACCAACGCCGCGCTTTCGCGGCGAGACAGCGGAACCGCGGCCGGGCTTGCGCAGCGGCCACATGCCCGGCGCGCTCAATGTGCCCACGACACTGCTCGTCAACGACGACGGCACGTTGCGCAGCAGTGAGGAACTCGCCGCCGTGCTCGAAGGATCGCGTTCGGGCGCTATATGTACATGCGGCTCTGGCATTGCGGCGTCGACAGTGGCGCTGGCGCTGGCGCGGCTCGGTCAATGGGATGCGAGCGTCTATGATGGCTCCTGGACCGAGTGGGGCGCACAGCCCGATACGCCGGTCGCGACGGGCGCCTGATGAGCGACGAGAGCAACAAGGATGCACGGCGTCTCGACACACGCATCGCCCTGGCGGGCCGCGACCCTGCGCGTCACGATGGCGCCGTGAACCCGTCGATCCAGCGCGCCACGACGCTGATCATCCCCGACGTCGACGATCTCTATGACACGCCCAAAAAAACCTACGCCCTCGAGGGCATGGCGATCCATGACGCGCTCAAAGATGCGCTAATCGCGATCGAGGGCGGCGCCGGCGCGACGCTCGCGCCATCGGGACTATCGGCCTGCACGCTCGCATTGATGACGGTCGCGCGCGGTGGCGGCGAAGTTCTGGTCACCGACTCCGTCTACGGCCCGACGCGGCGTTTTTGCGACACGGTGCTGCAGCGGCTGGGTGTCCGCACGCGCTATTTCGATCCGCGCACCGGCGCTGGCATCGCCGATCTGCTCACCGATGCGACTGCAGCTGTGTTTCTGGAATCGCCCGGCTCGCTGACGTTCGAGATTCAAGACGTCGCCGCCATCAGCGCGGCCGCACGCGCCAAAGGCGCTGCAGTGATCCTCGACAACACCTGGTCAGCGGGCGTGTACTTCAAACCGTTCGAGCATGGCGTCGATCTGTCGGTACAAGCGCTCACCAAATATCAAGCAGGCCACGCCGATGCGTTTATGGGCGCCGTGATCTCCGCCACGCCCGACTACGCCAAACGTGTGCAGATGGCCTACAAGCAGCTCGGCCTCGGCGCGTCGCCCGATGACGCCTATCTCGTGCTGCGCGGCATGCGCACGATGCTGGTCAGGCTTGAGCGGCAAAGCGCATCGGCGCTGACCATCGCGCGCTGGCTCGAAGCACGACCGGAAGTCGTCAGGGCCGTCCATCCAGCGCTTGCCTCACATCCCGATCACGCGCTTTGGCGGCGCGATTTTCACGGCGCGTCCGGCCTGTTTGGCGTTGTGCTCAGGCCGGTGCCCGCCCCCGCGCTCAAGACCATGCTGGAAAGCCTACGAGTGTTCTCCATGGGCTTTTCTTGGGGCGGCTATGAGAGCCTGATCGTACCGTGCGACGACAACATCAAACGCACGGCCGCGCCGTGGAGCGCCGAGGGCCCGCTCTTGCGTCTCTCAATCGGCCTTGAACACCCAGACGACTTAATCGCCGATCTGGAGCAAGCTTTCTCGCGCCTCTCGCTGTGAGCTGGCGACCCCGGCGTGACTCGAACACGCAACCGATCGCTTAGAAGGCGATTGCTCTATCCAGTTGAGCTACGGGGTCTTCAACGGCCGTGGATAGCACGGCCGCGGCGCGCTTAGGAATGTCGCTGAGGTCCGCTCAGGTCAAACCATGCTCAATGAGACCAGGGCTCGCGGCGGCGGAAGGAGAAATTGTCGCCATATGCCTTCGGAAAGCGCTTCGGCTCGCTGGGTTCGATGACTTGATGGGGAATGCCGTGCGCGCGTGCGAACTCGATCGCGGCTTCCTTGGTTTCGAATGACATGCGGACCTGGCCGTTGGGATCGGCCGAGCTGATCCACCCCATCAGAGCGTCAGGGCGCGGCGCCAGTCTCGGCTCGAACTCGAGGCGCCACTTTCTGGTGTTGGCTTTGCCAGACTGCATCGCGTTCTTGGTGGGGCGGTAGATTTTCGCCAGCATGTGTCCGTCCTTTGGCCGTGAGCTACACGCCGACGCTGAAAATGAAAAGGGCGGCCCATGGCCGCCCCTTCCCGATCAAACGCCATAAGGCTCAGTTGAGCGCTTCTTTGAGCGCCTTGCCCGGGCGAAAGCGCGCGCGCTTGCCGGCCGGCACAGGCACCTCTTCACCGGTTTGGGGATTGCGCGCCGTGCGCGCCTTGGTTTCAGCCACAACGAACACGCCGAACGCCGGCAAGCAGATCGGA
>JBFWYC010000027.1:0-56202 GCA_050186805.1 Hyphomonadaceae bacterium | reverse complement strand
TCTTCCGATCTACAGCTGCAGGGTGAGGACGACGGCCAGCACAATCGTGCCGATGCCGTTAACTGCGTTCTCGTCGCGGATGAGGGCCACGATGCTCCAGATCATCAAGGCCAGAACGATCAGAGTGATGAGGAGCATCAGCCCGCCATTCGACGTGTTGGCTTTGCGCTCCTGGGTCCGATTCAACGCTGCTGCGGCCATGACATACCCTCTCATGCCATCAAAGTGATATCACTTTAGTAGCATTCCTCACGGCCTGGCAACGAAAATCTACGCGTTCACCACGTTCCCAAATCGGGCCTTAACGGTGCTCGCGTAAGCATGTCAGCCCCTAAATCTCGGTTTTAGAGGCCGAAAATGTTTGGTGTGCGGGTGAAGAACGGGCGGTCAAAGGGCGGGTTTGCGCGCGATAGGCGCGGCAACGTCGCCATGATGTGGGCGCTCATGGGCAGCGTTCTGCTGGGCATGATCGGCGTCACTGTCGACTTCACGCGCGCCCAAATGATCCGGACTCAGATGCAGAACGCTGCCGACGGCGCCGCTCTGGTGGCCGAGCGCAGCTCCAATCTGACGCTTCCGCAGCGCGAAGCCGCCGCTCAAGCCTTCTTTGACGCCGAAATGGGCGACTTAGCCGAATCGGCCCAGTTCCATGTGATCGAGCTGCCGGACGGCGGCCATCGCGTCGAAGCCGAATTGGCCATGCCGCTCTCGCTGGCCTCGCTCGTGCGCGATCAGCCCTGGAACATCGTCGTCGACTCCGAAGCCGAGGCCAATGCGAGCCCGCCGATCGAAGTGGCGCTCGTGCTCGACAACACCGGCTCGATGTCGAACGACATGCAAGCGCTGCGCGATGCCGCCACCGATCTTGCCACCGACCTGCTGTCGCTCGACGGCGACACCGTGCAAGTGGCGCTGGTGCCGTTCGTGGCGCAGGTCAACATCGGCGGCCTGCAAGAGCAGCGGGTGTGGATGGATACCGCCGGCCAAGCCGCTTACAACGGCGAACTGCTGGAAGATCGCTCTATCGGCTATCGTTCAACCAGCAACGGCTCCAGCAGCGGCAATTGCAATTTCTCCACGCAACCCACCGGCTATACCGGCCCGTATCGCCTCGTCTGGGTGAAAAGCGGCTCGCGCTGCTATGCGTTCACGCCGGAGAACATCAATCACTTCCAGCTCTTCGACCTGATCACCAACGAAACCTGGAAAGGCTGTGTCGAGGCGCGCCCGGAGCCGTACGACATCACGGACGATACGCCGGATCCGAGCAATCCCAACACCATGTTCGTGCCGTTCTTCTGGATGGACACAGGCGGCACCGCTGGCCAGGCGAGCTCCAACTCCACCAGCGCCGCCAATTATCGCAGCTCGAATTCCTACCTGAGCGACACAGCGGGCGATGTCTCCGGCATCACCATGACGTCATCGAACGGAACGAGTGCGACGGCGCAGGAGCAGCGTGAAGCCCGCTTCTTCAACGTCTTCAAGTATCGCAACACCAGCGCTTCGCTCGACACTTCGGCGCCGGACACGCGCGGCCCCAATCGCGGCTGCCCGACGCCAATCGTGCCGCTCACTGACAATGACAGCACAGTGCTGACCGCGATCTCCAACATGCGCCACTGGTCGGGTGGCGGCACCAATCAAGCCGAAGGCCTGGCCTGGGGCTGGCGTGTGCTTTCGCCAAACGCGCCGTTCACGCAGGGCCGCCCCTACGATCCGTCGGGCGAAACCGTGCGCAAGGTCATCGTGCTGATGTCTGACGGCGAGAACACCAATGTCGGCAACGATCCGGTGATGGCCAGCGACTATTCGGCCTTCAATCACATGGGCCTGTGGCGCGACTACGCCGACGGCGGCTTGCTCACCCAATTGCTGGGTGCGGTGCTGCACGGCATCCTGCCGCCGCAGTATCGCCGAAACATCAATTCTTCGAGCGGCTACGTCACCTACGTGAACAGCCGCCAGGCGCAGCTGTGCACCAACATCAAGAACCATAACATCGAAATCTACACGGTCATTTTCCGTGAGACCGATCAGGCGACTGAAAACCTGATGCGCAACTGCGCGTCGAGCAGCTCGCACTTCTTCCGCGCCGACAGCGCCGCCGAACTGAGTGAGGCCTTCGACGCCATCGGCTCGGGCATCGGCCAATTGCGCCTGACGCACTGACGTTCAGGGAGGGAATGTGGAAGGGCGGTGGCGAAAGCCGCCGCCCTTTTGCTTACGCGCTTGGAGTGATGACGTTGTTGTCGTCGTCCAGCAACACGACGGTCGGGCTGTAATTGCGCGCTTCCTCGGCCGGCAATTGCCCATAGGCGATGATGATCACCGGGTCGTTGCGCTGCGCCAAGCGGGCGGCCGCGCCATTGATGCCGATCGTCTTCGAGCCGCGCGTCGCCTCGATGGCGTACGTCGTGAAGCGGGCGCCGGTGTTGATGTTCAGCACATCGACCTGCTCGTGCGGCAGGATTCCGGAGCGCTCAAGCAGATCGGCGTCGATCGAGATCGAGCCTTCGTAGTTGAGGTCTGTCTGCGTCACGCGCGCGCGATGCAGCTTGGCTTTCAGCAGTGTCAGCAGCATGGGTCTATTGCGGAGCCTGGAAGTTGACGGCGATGCGCGTACGTGTCCCGACGGCCGAGGCGCCATTGGACAGTGTCGGGCTCGCGCGATAGGCGCTCGACGCGCTCATGGCGGCGCGGCCGAAGCCGACGCCCACTGGCGTCTCAGATGCGATCGCGCATTGCACCGACAAGTTCGCCATCACGACGCAATCGAGTTGCACGCGTCCACCCAAACCCTGGTTCAGCGCCCGCTCCGGATAAAGCTCCGCGATCCGGCGCGCTGAGGGGCGTTGGGTCCAGCTGACCGTGCCGGGGGCCGCCGGTTGCCGTGTGGCCTGTTGTTGCGTCGACGGCGTCGGGTTCACCGATGTTGGCGCAACCGGCGCGGGCCGCAGCGGCACCACCACAGATGGCGCGCCCTCGGAAGGACGCGTCGTGCTCTGCTGCTGGCCCGGCGAAAGCGAGATCGGTCCGCCGGAGCTGGCGTAACTGGTCGTCGGCGGCGGCACGGGTTCTTCGCGCACGCGCTCGACTTGGCGCGGCCGCTCCGTCTCGCGTTGTTCCGGCGCGCGCGTCGCTGCGGCTGGCTCATTGCGCGCCGGACTTTGCACCGGCGCCTCTTCGAACGTGCCACGCTCGGTTTGTGAATAATCCGGGGTCGCCGGCGCTTCGAGATTGGGCGACGACAGCGGCGCATCAACGCTTTCGGCCTGTTCGGTCGCTGGCGCGCCGCCTTGGCCCATGCCGCTGAAATAATAGCCGCCGGCCAGCACCGCGCCGAGCAGCGCAATCAGCACCAGCATGCGCAGGCCGCCGCCTTCGCCACGCGGCGGTTCGTGCAAATCTGGTCGGTCGTAATCGCGCTCGGGCGGACGCCGCGGCGGCGCCACATCGACGCGACGCGCCTGTGGCGGCGGGTCGGCCCGGCGTGGCTCTACGCGACGAGGCGGCGGCGCCGGTGACTCCGCCACGCGTGGCGCGGGCCGCGAAGCGGCGCGCGGCGCCGACGGTGGCGCGCCACCCGACGTCAGCTGACGCAAGCGCAGCTCGGCAACTTCCGAAAACGCGCCATCGGGCCCGTAGCGAGCGAGATAATCCATGAAATCGGCGGCGTCGCGGCTGTCGCGGATCACGCGCCAATGCTCGGCCTCGTCGCCCAACGGATCGGCGGCTGGCGGCAGCGGCGCTGCACGTTGCGGCGCTTGCGCGGCGCGCGGCGGCGGCGCACGCGGTGCGGGCGGGGGCTCTTCAGTATAGTCGCGCCGCGCGGCGGGCGCGCCAACCGAAGCGCGCGCGGCGTTCACCATGCGATCGACCGCGAAGAAGAGCGGGTCGAGCGCGGGATCGTTGGGATCGCCATCCCAGCGCGACAGGTCAAACGCGGCCGCGTTGCCGATCGAAGATGGCGGCGGTGGGTCGATCAGGCTGGCGACCACCGCCTTGTCAGCGTTGATCACCCGCTGAGCGGCGTCGAGAAAAGGGCGCGAGCGGATCGAAGCCTGGGACCAAACCACCACACCGGCGCCGCTCGACCGCAAACCTGCGTCGCTCGACGGGGCGCCGCCGATGGAGAAGCCAGCGGCCTCGAACATGTCGGCCAGTGCTTTGGCCTTTGGCTCGTCTTCCCGCACACAGACGATGAGCACGTCCGCCATGACGTCTCCTGGGCCCCCGGAGTCCCTCGCGGAGCGGCCATAACACGGAACACTGCGGCACAACACCGGTGTTTCGACTGCAATACCGTGAAATCGTGTCAAACCACGGGGTTAAATGCGCCCGTTTCTTGATCGAGGAGCTCTAAACCGCCGTCCGCCACCCCGTAGCGCATGCCGACGAGGTTGAGGCCGCGCTCGGCGATGGCGCTCTTCACGAAGGGAAACGTGGCGAGGTTTTCGAGCGTGACGCGAATGGATTCGTGCTCGAGCGCCGAAGTGGTGTCGCCGCCGGCTTCCAGCATCCGCTGCTTGGCCTTGTCGAGCAGGCTGATCCATGCGTCGAGGAAAGACTTCGGATCGCGCGGCCGATCCTGCAGCGCCGCAGCGACCCCGCCGCACTGGGCGTGGCCGAGCACCAGGATGGTTTCCACCTTCAATTGCAGGACGGCGAATTCGATCGCCGCGCTCACGCCATGGAAGCCGGGCGCTTCTTCAAACGGCGGCGCCAGATTGGCGACGTTGCGGACGACGAAAAGCTCGCCCGGGCTGGCGTTGAAAATGGTGGCCGGGTCGACGCGGCTGTCGGCGCACGCGATCACCAGCGTCTTCGGCGATTGCCCGCGCTCGGCCAGTTCCCGGTGCAGCGCCCGCAGTTCCGGCCAACGTGTCTGCCGATAGATGCGATAGCCTTCGATCAGATGGTCCATGAGCCCGGTTCAAAGCGCGAAACGCGCGGCGACGCAAGCATATGCGCCTAGAACTCAAGCGAGACTTCGTCGCCGACGACGAAGTCTCGGATGTCGTGTTCGTGCGCCAGGAAGATGTCGGGCCATTCCGACTCCATCATCGCCAGCAAGTCGAACAGATCGTAGGGGCCGAGCGAGGTCTTGAAGTCGTCATAGAGCGCCTGCAGCGCCGCTGACGCATCACCGGGCTCTTCGAGCTTCACGATCGCCCATTCCTCGCCCTCGCGGATGACCAGATGCAGATTGCGCACGGGCGGCGGCGTATCGATGCGCCAAGGCGGATAGCGGCGATTGTCGCCGGCGTTGAAGAGGCAGAGCGCATTGCCGTCCGGATCGCGCAGCCATGCTTCGTACCAAAGCCAGGTTTGCGCCTTTGGCTCGTGCTCGAACGCGACGCCGGCATGCTTCAAGCGCCGATATTCGAAATCGACGTCATGCACTTCGAAATAGATGTGCGGCGCGTTGGCGCGCGGGATTTCGCCATCCGCCAGATGGATCGAAAAGGTCGACTCCCCGCGCGGCGCCTCGAAGCGCGCATAATGGTCGCTCTTCACAATCAGGCGCAGGCCGAGCAATTCGTAGAACGCAATCGCGCGCTCGATGTCCGCGACGGAGACGGTGACCTGATTCAAACGCATGCGCATAAGCTTAGCAGAAGGTCCGATTTCGGCCAGCGCGGCGCGCTCGTTCCGGCGATTGTGAGCGCCAGGAGAAACCCATGTCCTTCCGCATTGTCGGCCTCGATCCCACGCTGTTTGCCCATTTGCACGCGCTCGGCGATGCAGACCTTGCCGCCTGTGGCGGGCGGCGCGTGCGGGTGGAGCAAAAGCCCGCCGCACCGTGCCGGATTTCGCTCGACGACGCCGAGATTGGCGAGGCCGTGCTGCTGCTCTCGCACGCGCATCAGCCCGCGGAAACGCCCTATCGCCAACAAGGGCCGATCTTTGTGCGCGAAACCCTGGCGCGCTTTGACAAGCGCGACGCTATCCCGCCGGCCTTGGCGCGGCGCACGCTGTCGCTGCGCGGCTTCGACGCCGAACACATGATGATCGAAGCGGACCTGTGCGAGGGCAGCGAAGCCGCGGCGCTGATCGAGCGTTTCTTCGCTAATCCCGAGGTGGCTTACATCCACGCGCACTATGCGCGGCGCGGCTGTTTCGCGGCGCTGGTGGAGCGCGCTTAGCCGCGCAGCGCTTGGCCGAGCGCTGCAATCGCGCGCGAGGCGTTGACGTGTGGCGCCGAGGATTCTTGCGCCTTCGAGAGGATGAACGCGCCTTCCATCGCAGTCAGCATGGCGGAGGCGAAAACCTCGGCGTTCTTGTCGTTGAGGCCATTGGCTTGCGCGGCGAGAAAAATCTCGCGCTCCCATTGCGCGAAGGCGCTGCGCACGGCGGCGGCGAGCTTCACGTTGCCGGCGCCGAAGCCGGTCGCGATCGCCGCCATCGGGCACGACGCCTTGTAGCCGCGGTCCTTGCTTTCCTTCGCCGTGGTCTTGAACACGCGCTCGATGAAGGTGTTGAGATCGACATTGCTCTCGCGCAGGGCGCGGAAGCGGGCGGCCACTTCGTCACCCACGCGGGTGACCATCTCAGCCCCGATCTGCTCCTTGCCGCCGGGAAAATGGAAATAGAGCGAACCGCGCGGCGCATTGGCCTTCGCCAGCAGCTCCGCCACGCCGACGCCCTCGTAGCCGCGTGCGCTGAACAGATCGATCGCCGCGGCGATCATGTCCTCACGGGCGGATGAAGCTTTTGCCATGACCGAAAAATAGCACTTGTATGACGACCGGTCTAGTGATATCCAACAAATAGACCGGTCATCATAGTTCTGGCCGGCGCCCAATCTCCCCGGAGGGTACAATGAAGAATTTTCTTATGTCGGCCATGGCCTTAGCTGCTGTCCTTGTGATGCCGGGCGTGGCCTCCGCCGACGCCGTTTCCGACCGCACCGCCGCCATCGGCCTCTGCCGCACCGAAGTCTCCTCCCGCACCGGCGTCGCGGCGGAATCGATTCGTCTCGACCAGGCCCGCGTGCGCCTGAGCGTCGTGCGGGTCGACCTCGACGTCTGGCAGAACGGGCGCCTGCAGAACGTCCGCTGCGACGTCACCCGCGGCGAACAGCTGCAAATCGCCGAGATCACCCCGGCGCTGCAATCGGTCGCCGCCGCCCGCTAGCCGCAATCGCCCAGCTCAGCGTCCGTCGCCTCCCGCGCGGACCGAGTCCCGCCTGGCGCCCTCGTTCACAAGCGAGGGCGCCATTTTCTTTGCGCGAATGGCGTGGACACATCCGCCAGCTGCGCGCTCTAAGCGCGGCATGGCCGAGATCGACACGCTTTTCGTCACCAAGCTTTACCGCGCGCGCCTCGATGGCGCCGACGCGCTCAACCGCGATTTGCTCAAATCCTGCCGCGCCATCGCCGCTGACGACAGCGCCGGCCAGGCCTGGAGCAAGGAGAAGGGCTATTGCGGCTACACCTCCTACGCCTCGCTCAACGATCTGCCGACGCGCGATCCCAGCATGGCTGCGCTCAAGAAGCTGATCGACAAGCACGCGAGCGGCTTCGCCAAGGCGCTGCATCTCGATCTCGGCGCCCGTAAGCTCAAGCTCGATTCATTGTGGGTCAATGTGCTTGAGCCGGGCGGCGTGCATAGCGGGCACATTCATCCGCACTCCGTGCTGAGCGGCACGTATTACGTCGACGTGCCGGCAGGCGCATCGGCGCTGAAACTCGAAGACCCGCGCCACCCGCTGATGATGGCCGCACCCCCGCGCGCCGAGGATGCACCGCAAAGCGAGCGGACGTTCGTCTATGTCGCGCCGCAAGCCGGCGACGTGCTGATCTGGGAAAGCTTCGTGCGCCACGAAGTCGTCGCCAACGCCGCCAAGAAGGCGCGCGTCAGCATCAGCTTCAACTACGGTTGGTAGGCGCCTCTTCGTCTTCGACATGCAGCGCGTGCAGCACGCGATGCAGGATCGGCGCGAGGATGACGCCCGACGCGATCACGATCAGCAGCCCGCAGAAGAGGGCGTAGCTGGCGGCGAAGAATTTGCCGGCCCCGGTGCGCAGCGGATCGACTTCGCCCATGCCGCCCAACAGCATCGCCGCGTTGAGATAGGCGTCGAGCCAATCCATCTTCTCGGTCAGCCGATAGCCGATCATGCCGATCGCCAGCGCCACGCCGATCAGCGCCAGCGCAAACAGCGCGCTCCGCGCAAGCCGGCCCGCAAACACCGCATGCGAAGCCAACGGCGCCGCTTTGTGCTCGAAACGGAAAAGACGCATGGGGTGCAGTTTAGCGGGAAGCGCGAGCTTCGAGACGGGCGCGGATTTCGGCGAAGAGGTCTTCCGCGGAAACGTTAGCGCCGGGCTCTTCCAGGCGGCGCAGGTCGTCGTCCCAGCTCAGGTCGTTGTATTCGGCCTCGAAGGCCGCATCGTCGGCGGCGAGTTCGCGGATGTACTCCTCGGGCGAGAGGCCCCGCGCTTCGGCCGCCGCGCGGATTTCGTCCGCAAGCGGGCCGGTGAGGGAGATGGTGAGCGTGTCGGCGGGCATGGGCGCGAAGTGTACCACGATCCGATCCCTTCGTCATTCCAGGGCCGCGGGTGGCCCGTGTGTGTCACTCTTTCCGAGAGAACGCGCTCCCGCAGCGCGGGAGAGGGCGGGGCCGGCTCGGGACGTTCAAGCAATGGCGCTGCGCGGAATGCTCAACCGCCGGCGCTCCACCCTCACCCTGCCCTCTCCCTCCCAAAGGAGGGAGAGGGTGTGCGCTTCTCAACGCGCGAGCGCTTGATCATGCCGAGCTTGTTGACGAAGAAGTCGAGCGCAGTTTTGATCATGGAATGGAGGGAGCGCGTGCTCTACTCTTCCGCGTCGATTTGGTATTCGCTGATAATTTGATCGCGAAGATGCTGAACATGGGGAAGCTCGGCGATTTCGCGGACCGCGTCGTAAGTCAAAAGGCTGCACCTCTCACCTAGCCGCCCCGTATCCAAGAGCGAGAACACCGGCCGACGAATCTGTTCAAGGACCGCTTCTGTGCGCGAGGCTGGCGCTACTATGTGCAGAGGTATTCTTATATCCGGCTGCAATGCCACTAGGTCTGCCATGCGCAGCAGACCTGAATAAATCGCTGTCGTGTGTTCCACCTCAAAGGCCCGTGCGATGGATCTGCCACGGAGCCAAATGACGTCGATTTGCTCGATGGTTCGCACCGTTGCTTCATTGTAGTTCATGGGCAATTGATCAATCAGGCTCTCCCGCACACCCTCATTGGTTGTTGAAAGAACTCTCTCGCGATCTCCTCTGGGCAACCAAACCCTGAAACCCATCTTGGCGCCGAGGTCAGCTAGCATTCCTTGGATTTGATGCGACTCTCGTGCTTCTGCCGGGGAAACATCTGTGGCTTCATCGCCGTTGTCGTCGGGAATGGCGACGCTGATATTGCCGGTCGCGGTCATCACCGTTGCGGTGTCTTCGAGTGCGCGTCTATCTTTCGACGAAAGCGGATAGCTTTTTCTCGCGCCCGCTTGTTCAGTCAGCATTCGCATCAAGAACGCCGCATCGTCGTCCGGTATGCGTCGCAGTGATCTCTGAAAGTGAGCCCCCCAGCCAACGGAGCCTGGCACTACGTCGCGTGTGAACGAAAGTGTGTTCCAGATTTCGGGTAGCGTTTGAGGGACTGCGTGCTCAGGCGATAGCATGATCAGCGGACGCACCCGAAGGCGAACGACGAAAGGATCATCCGCTGGTTTGAACAACGGGGTGTCGTCGACAAATGGTGTGGACTCAATCTGAAGCGCACCACACCAGCGACCCAATTTCACCAGGTAGCATAGAAACGTATCGCCCACCTGCAGGTGGCGTCGTGCCTGCGTTTCTTGGTTTCGGGAAAACCCGCTGATCTCGGCGCCGGCGGACTGAAAGTTCGCCCACGTCTGGGGGCTAAAGAGGTCTAGGTAAAAAGCCAATCTTCAGCCTCCTAGCGCCCTAGTTATCCAAGAAGCTCCGCAGCTTCCGCGAGCGGCTCGGATGCTTCAGCTTGCGCAGCGCTTTCGCCTCAATCTGGCGGATCCGCTCGCGCGTCACGCTGAACTGCTGCCCCACTTCTTCCAGCGTGTGGTCCGTATTCATCCCGATCCCAAACCGCATGCGCAGCACGCGTTCTTCGCGCGGCGTCAGCGAGGCCAAAACGCGCGTGGTGGTTTCGCGCAGGTTGGATTGGATCGCCGCGTCGACCGGCAGGATGGCGCTCTTGTCCTCGATGAAATCGCCCAAATGTGAATCTTCTTCATCGCCAATCGGCGTTTCCAAGGAGATCGGCTCCTTGGCGATCTTCATCACCTTGCGGACTTTTTCCAACGGCAGGCCGAGTTTCTCGGCCAGCTCTTCCGGCGTCGGTTCGCGGCCGATTTCGTGCAGCATCTGACGGCTGGTGCGCACCAGCTTGTTGATCGTCTCGATCATGTGCACGGGGATGCGGATGGTGCGCGCCTGGTCGGCGATCGAGCGCGTGATGGCTTGGCGAATCCACCACGTCGCATACGTCGAGAACTTGTAGCCGCGGCGATACTCGAACTTATCGACCGCCTTCATCAGGCCGATATTGCCTTCCTGGATCAGGTCGAGGAATTGCAGGCCGCGATTGGTGTACTTTTTCGCGATGGAGATGACGAGGCGCAGGTTCGCTTCGACCATTTCCTTCTTGGCCTGGCGCGCCTCGCGCTCGCCTTTTTGCACGGCGTGCACGATGCGGCGATATTCGTCGATCGGCACGCCGGTTTCCTGCGCCAGCACGCCGATCTCGCTCCTGATGTCGGCGATCTCGTCGGCCTCGCTGGAGACGAATTTGCCCCACGCCTTCGACTTGGCGGACATCTTCTCCGCCCATTTCGGATCAAGCTCGTGGCCTTGATACGAGTCGAGGAATTGCAGGCGCGGCACGCCGTTGGATTCCGCCAGCCGCATCAGCTTGCCTTCAAGCTGAATGAGCTTGCGGTTGATGGCGTAAAGCTGCTCGACCAAGCTTTCGATCCGCGCATTGTTGAGCTTCAGCTTCTTCAGCTCTTCGATGATCGTGTTTTGCGCGCCGTCATAGGCTTCCGCCTTGGCGCCGGGCAGGGCCTTGCCCTGC
This sequence comes from Hyphomonadaceae bacterium, assembly GCA_050186805.1. GTDB lineage: Bacteria > Pseudomonadota > Alphaproteobacteria > Caulobacterales > Aquidulcibacteraceae > Vitreimonas. The sequence continues at coordinate 45,107 of JBFWYC010000027.1, read as the reverse complement.
AAGCGCAGCTCGATGCGCTTTTCCTGCAGCTTGCGGAATTGACCGAACGCTTCGGCGATGGCGTCGAGCGTCGACATCACGCCTTCTTTGAGTTCGGCTTCCATCGCCGACATCGAGATCGCCTGTTCGTCGTCGAAATCGCCGTCGCCTTCCGCGTCGCCTTCGGCGGCGACTTCGCCCGGGTCGCGCTCGGCCGCTTCGGCCTTCTTGCGCTCGGCTTCGGCGATTTCGAGTTTCGCCGCTTCCGGATCGACCAGGCCGTCGGCGTTCACGCCCGGCGCCGATGGCGGCGTGATGCCCATCTCGGCGCCATAGGTGGCTTCAAGGTCGATGATGTCGCGCAGCAAGATCTTCTGTTCGCGCAATTCCTGGCGCCACACCATGATGGCTTCGAACGTGAGCGGGCTCTCGCACAACCCGCGGATCATCGCGTCGCGGCCGGCCTCGATGCGCTTGGCGATGGCGATTTCGCCTTCGCGCGAGAGCAGCTCGACCGAACCCATTTCGCGCAGATACATGCGCACCGGATCGTCGGTGCGGTCAGCGTCTTCGCGCGTGTTGGTGACGGGCGGCTTGCCTTCCTCGCGGGTGGCGACGGCCTTCGACTCTTCCTCCGCCGCTTCGCCTTCTTCCTCATTGTCGACGACATTGATGCCCATGCCGTTCAGCTCGGCCATCACGTCTTCGATCTGCTCGGATGAGAATTCCTCCGAGGGCAGGACCTTGTTGAGCTCTTCGTGCGTTACAAAGCCGCGCGTCTTGGCGGCCTTGATCATCTTCTTCACGGCAGCGTCGGAGAGATCGAGGATCGGCCCGTCCGGGGCTTCCTTTTCTTCCGTCGCGGTGTCGTCGGTCTTGCTCATCGAAGCTTTGCTCATTCTCAACTCGAAATAGGCGTGAATTCTCAGGCGACCAGATCGCCAGGCTCGTCTTGTGCTGTGTCTTCCAGTTTGGCTTCGCGGGCGCGCGCCTCGATCTCGCGGGCTTCGCGGCTGAGCGCTTGGAAGCGCGCAAACGCCTCGTCGTCGCCCTCGGCCGCCGCCGCCCGCAATTCCGCCAATTCCTCCCTGATCGCCGGCGCCACGACCTCCCGCGTCGCCAAGGCCAGCCACTCCGCTTCCATATCGGCCCCATCTGGCGCGGGGCGCGGTTTGGGCCAGCGCAAAATACGCGCTGCCGCGCGGTCCTGACCCGATCGGGTCAAATGGAGGCTCAGGCGGTCCCGGTCAATGGCCCCACCGGCTTCAGGGGCATCGGAAAGCTCAAGAAGGGCGGCGCGAATGGCCTCCAGCTCAGGATCGGTGATCTCCAATCGCTCCAGCCAGTCGGAAAAGCGCGCCAGCACGCCGGGATAGTCGGCCGCCGCGCACAGGAAGTTTTCCGCCGCCGGGCGCGGGCGCGCGATCGCCGCATGCGCCTTCAGTTCGGCCGTCACCGGCGCTGGCGCGTTGCGTGGCTGCCAGCCGCCTTTGTTTGGTTGGAATGGCGGCCGCTGCGCCCGCAGCGCGGCATTGGCGCGGCTCATCAGCTCCGAGAAATAAGCGCGTTGGGTGTCGCGGTCGGCGATCTTGGCGACCGCCTCCTTGAGCGCTGCCTGAAACGCCGCCCGCGCTTCCGGCGTCGCCAGCCCGTGACGCGCCTTCTCGCGCTCGAACAGCGCGTCGGAGGCGGGTGCGGCGGCGTCGAGCAGCGCCTTCAGCCCGTCCGCGCCGCTGGCGCGGAAGACGTCATCGGGATCTTGCCCGCCTTGCGCGTGGGCGATGCGCAGCGTGCGGTTGGGCCCCAGGTGCGGTAGCGCCAGATCGAGCGCACGTTCAGCCGCACGCTGGCCTGCGCCGTCGCCATCGAAGCACATCACCGGCTGCGGTCCCGAGCGCCACAGCAGCTGCAATTGCTCGTCCGTCAGCGCCGTGCCGCACGGCGCCACGGCGGCAATGCCGGCGCGCTCGAATGCAATCACGTCGAGATAGCCCTCGCCGACCACAAGCCCCGGCGCTTTCGTTTTAGCCAGCAATTCGCGCGCTTGCTTCAAGCGGTAGAGCACGCGGCTCTTCGAATAGAGCGCGGTTTCCGGCGAGTTGATGTATTTGGCCTTCGCGTCCTTGGCCAAGGCGCGGCCGCCAAAACCGATGATTTTGCCGCTTGTATCGCTGATTTCGAAAGTGACGCGGCCCCGGAACGTATCGATGGCGCGCTTGCCCTCTTCGCCCTCGCGCGCAACGCCGGCGGCGACGATCTCCTCGATGGTGAAGCCTTCGGCCTTCAGCTTATCGATGGTCCAGGTCCATTCGTCCGGCGCAAAGCCGATGCCGAAGCGCTCCCATTCTTCCGGGCCGATGCCGCGCCCTTGCAGATATTTGCGCGCATCGGCCCCGCCGGAGGAGCGCAGCGCGCTTGCAAACAATTTCGAGGCGGCTGTGGTCACCGCGTAGAGCCGCTTGCGGCGATCGTTCTCGCCGCGATCCTCGTAATCGTCTTTTGGCAGCGCGACGCCCGCGATTTCGGCGAACTTCTCCACCGCCTCGGGAAAGCTCAGCCCTTCGAGCTTCATCGCCAGCGTGAAGACGTCGCCCTTTTCACCGCAGCCGAAGCATTTGAAGAGGCCCTTATTGTCCAGCACGTGGAAGGAGGGGCTCTTCTCCTGGTGGAATGGACAGCACGCCCAATAGTCCCCGGCCGAGGGGCGGGTCTTTTGCTTGTTCCAGGTCAGCCGCTTGCCGGCGTAGTCGGCAATCGAAACCCGGTCGCGCACCTGGCGTAGCAAGGTGTCGGTGAAACGCATCGGAACCTGAGGGAGTGGCGTGTGCCCGTATTATACAGCGATTCGCCGAAACGATTCGCCGGCCGCTGATATTGCTCGGCTTTTAGTCGACGCTTTTGGGATGATTGGGCGGCGGATCGCTGGCTGGGAAGCTTTCGTCCGAGGCCTCGTCGACATCGTCCCAGCCCGCCGGCGGGTCTGGCATCGCCTCCGGGCCGGAATCCCGGATTTCCTGCGGCGGAATGGGGCGTTTTGACATCGGAAAAACATGGCCGCGCGCCGGGCGCGCGGCAAGTGAGCGCTAATATTTCGCCGGCGGGTCGCTGGCCGGGAAGCTCTCGTCTGAGGCTTCATCGACCTCGTTCCAGCGTTCGGGCGGGTTTTCCATGGCGTCAGGGCCGGCGTCGCGAACCTTTTTCGGCTTCTTAGCCGGCGGCTCGGTCGCAGGTTTCGGATGGTGGGTGTCTTTGTGCATGAGATGGCTCCTTGTCGCCTATCAACGCCAGCCCTGGAACAAAGGTTGCCGCCTCACATTCTTGCTAGCGCGTCGAAAAAGCCTGACGGCGCCGTAATTTGGGCGCCCTGGCCGTGTGCCTCGACGTCGAGGGAAACTGGAGTTTCGAACATGCGACTGATGAAGGCCGCGGCGGCGTTCGCCGTGATAGCCACGATGGGGATGCCGATGACCGCCGTAGCGCAGGACACGCCCGCCCAACACGCCCACGGCGTCGAAGGCACGCTGCTCAGCGTCAGCGCCGAAGGCATGTCGGAAGCGCGCCCCGATCTGGCGACGATCAATCTCGGCGTCACCACCGAGGGCGACACCGCGCAAGCCGCGCTCGCCGCCAATGCCCAGCGCATGAACGCCCTAACCCAGGCGCTGCGCCGCGCCGGCGTGGCCGAGCGCGATATTCAGACCTCGAACGTCTCGGTCTATCCGCAGCAAGTGTACGGCGAGGGCCAGGCCCCGCGCATCACCGGCTACCAAGCCAATAACAGCGTCACCGCCAAGGTGCGCAATATCGACAATACCGGCCGCGTCATCGACGCCGCTGTCAGCGCCGGCGGCAATACCGTCAACGGCGTCTCGTTCTCGCATGCCGATCCGGACGCGCAACTCGACGTCGCGCGCCGCAATGCGATCGCGGAAGCGCGCCGCCGCGCTGAGCTCTACGCCGACGCTCTTGGTCTGCGCGTGCATCGCATCGTCGCGGTGAGCGAAGGCGGGGGCTATGCGCCGCCAATACCGGTGATGGTCGAACGCATGGCCGCGCAAGATGCGGCGACGCCGATCTCGCCCGGCCAGATCGAAACGCGCGTGACGGTCAGCGTCACGTTCGAACTGCGCTGAGTTTCACCCGGACAAAATGAAGGGCGGCGGATCAATCCGCCGCCCTTTTTTGTTGTAATTCTGCGTCCGCGTTACGGCGCTGGCGCCGGCGCGGTTTCAGCCGCGGGCGGCACTTGCGGCGCCGGCGGCGGCTCCGGCAAATCGATGTCCGGCGGATTGATCTTCACATCCGGCACATTGAGCTCAAGCTCGGCCGTGCGCGGCTCCTGATTGAATCCGCCCGAATAGGCGACAATGCCGACGGCGATGATCGCCACCAGAATAATACCCGCCAAAAACGCAACCCACGGCGACGAACCGCCGCCTTCTCGTTCAGCCATAATCGAATCTCCAGCGTCTGCTCGCGCCATCAACAAAACGCGGCGGCAGCTGGTTCCAGGAACAGCGCCCGCAGGCGTCCGTTCATTCCACATGGAAGCGTTCTACATCATCGGCGCCTTCGTTCTCGCCGCCGCGATTGGCTTTGGCGTGTATCGCGATCGCACGCGCGACAGAAGCAATGACGCGCTCACTGCGGCCGCTGCCAAGGAACAGTATGAACATCCAGAAACATACCAGCAGACGCAGAAGGCGTTCGAAGAGGCGGCAAACGATTAGCGCCATCTAAAAGCCGCGAACCCGGGCTGGCATGGCGATGCTTGGCGGTGTGCGGCGCGATGAAGGATGTGCTTCGCGTACGGTGGATGTCTCGCGCGGCGGCGGCCTTGATCGCGGCCGCTGCGCTTTATCTTGCCGCCGCTATTCGCGCCGATGCGCCGGATGGCTTTTCGGGGGGCAGCGCCGCGAGCATTGCCGTGGTCGTGGAGTACGTCGAACCGGAGCGCCCCATCGTGCTGGAAACGCGCCCCGCGCGCGCGACAAGCGCAGCCGCGTCGCCGGCGAACGACGGCGAGTTCGCGATGCCGCTCCTGTGGATCAACGCGCCGGATGGGCGCATCCTGTTTCGCACCGCCGAACAGTACAATCGCTGCGTCTCCGCGCGCCAACGCCGGTCCAGCGAGGCCGATTGCCCGGACGCGTGGGAAACCCGCACTCTGGCGCTCGCCAGCGAAGACCGCGGCTAGATGAGCGGCGTCAGCAGCTCTTCGCCGGCATAGAAGCGGCGCAGATTTTCCAACACGTTCTGCGAGCCAAGCCACAGCGCCTCGCGCGTCGCCCCGCCAATGTGCGGCAACAGCGTTGCGTTCGGCACCTCCGCCCAGCGGCTGGCGTCAGTCGGCTCTTCGCGGAAAACATCGAGTCCGGCGGCGGCGAGTTCGCCCGCTTTCAACGCCGCGATCAGCGCGTCTTCATCGATCACGCTGCCGCGTGAAATGTTGACGATGACGCCATCGGCGCCGAGCGCCTTGATCATATCCGCGCTGATGAGCCCGGTCTGGTCGCCGCGCGCGGCCACCGCCAGAATGTCAGCCCATTCCGCTAGCTTCAGCAGATCGGGTTCGTAGGCGTAGGGCAGATTGGGCTTCGCGCGCGGGCCGAACCATTTGATCTCAACGCCGAACGGCGCCATCCGCGCCGCGATGGCCTGGCCGATCGCGCCCATGCCGACGACGCCGAGCTTGCGCCCGCGAATGCGCCGGCGCGGCGGAATGCCGAGCGGCGGCTTCCAGGTCCCGCCGCGTAACACCGCCTCGGCTGGCGTGAAGCCGCGCACCGCCGCGATGATAAGCCCCGCCGCGACTTCAGCGACATCATCGTGATTGATGTCGCGGCCGTGGGTGATGGCGACGCCGCGCTTTTCGCAATAGGCGCGGTCGAGCCCATCAACGCCGACGCCAAAACAGACAATGCACTTCAACGCCGGCAGCGCGTCGATCATCGCATTGCTCAGGCCAACGCCGCCGATGGTCACCGCGCAAGTGATGTCCTTCCGATCGGTCGGCCAATGCACGACGTCGTATGCGCCCGTGAGTTGCATCTCGAACAGGCCAAGCGGGGGATGGACAAGCAAAGCGGGCTTTTCGGCCATGTAAATCTCCGGGATCGGTCAATGATAGCGGCGCCGGGCCGGGCGATGGAACCCGAATTCCGGCGTCGCGTTGCTGACCAATGGACATCGCCCTGGAGGCGCCTGCTGCGGCGCGCACTCTTCTCCGTGATGCGTGCGGGGAGACCCATGCGCGCCTCGATCAAAAGCTGTCGAACATCAATTTCGACGATCGCGGGGCGTACACGCACATGCTGGAACGTATATCCGGACCGCTCGGCGCATTGGAGGCGGCGTTGTCGGCGGATCTCGGTCCCGCCTTGTTGAGCGATTGGCCGCAGAGGCGCAGAACACCGGCGTTGCGCGCCGACTTGGCCGCCCTCGGCGGCAGCTTCCAGGTGCGTTTCGCGCCGCCAATAACCGATGAAGCCGAAGCTCTAGGCGTGCTCTACGTGCTTGAAGGGTCGCGCTTGGGTGGCCGCGTGTTGGCGCGCATGGCGGCCGAGAGCGCCGATCCCGCCGTTCGCGGCGCGACACATTTCTTCCGCCACGCCGAACACGCCGGCCATTGGCGCGACTTCCTGGCCGTGCTGGAGACTTCGTCCGCCGTGCGCGCCAACCCCGTCCGCGCCAAGCGCGGCGCGCTGGACGCTTTCGCGCGCTTTGAAGCCGCCTTCGCATGAAGGCCGTTGATCTCACCAATTGCGATCGCGAGCCCATCCACATTCTGGGTGCGGTGCAGCCGTTCGGCTTTCTCCTCGCCATCTCGCCGGACTGGATGGTCCGACACGCCTCCGAAAACGCCGCCGAGTTCCTGGGCTCGGCGGTTGAGGTCGGCGCGCCGGCGCAGCCGCTGGTGGGCGAGGCCGCCGCCGCCTCCATCCGCCGCCACATTCAACGCTTGCGCGACGCCGAAGCAGTAGAGCGCATCTTCGCCGTGCCAGTCGGCGCGCAGAAAACGCTGATGGACATCAGCGTGCATCGCTCCGGCACCTCGCTGGTGATCGAAGGCGAGCCGACTTTGCCGGAAGACGAGTTCGACGCCGCCAGCGTGGTGCGCGCCACGATCGGGCGCCTGCAGAAGCACCGCGATATCGTCAGCATGAGTGCGGAAGCCGCGCGCCAGGTGCGCGCGCTCACCGGCTTCGACCGCGTCATGGTCTATCGCTTCGACGAAAGCGGCGCAGGCGAGGTGATCGCCGAAGCCGCGCGCTCCGATCTCGAGCGCTTTCTGGGCCTGCACTATCCCGCCTCGGACATTCCCCAGCAGGCGCGCGCGCTCTATCTGCGCAACTGGCTGCGCATTATTTGCGACATCAACGCCAAGCCGTCGCCGGTGAAGCCGTACGCCGATGCGCAAGGCGACCCGCTCGATCTGTCGCACGCCAAGCTGCGCTCGGTGTCGCCCATCCATATCGAGTATCTGCAGAACATGGGCGTAGGCGCCTCGATGTCGGTGTCGATCCTCTCGCACGGCAAGCTCTGGGGCCTGTTCGCCTGCCATCATTACAGTCCACGCCGCGTGTCCTATGCGCGCCGCACCGCCGCTGAACTCTATGGTCAGATGTTTTCGCTGTTGCTGGAGAGCCAGGAGCGCGAAATAGCTGCGCACTTCGAGCTCAATGCGCGCGAGCTGCATAACCGGCTCATGGGCGCCATCGCCTCCGATAGTCCGCCGTTCGACGTGTTGTCGTCGTTCTTGGACGATTTCTGCGAGGTGATTTCCTGCGATGGCGTCGGCGTCGCGGTGAACGGCAAGTACGCGCTGCGCGGCGCCGCGCCGGACGAATCCCAATTCACCACGCTGATCCGTTTCTTGAATCAAACCTCGCCCAGCGAGGTCTATGAAACCAATCAACTGCAGGCGCGCTTCGAGCCTGCGCAAGCCTATATGGACAAAGTCGCCGGCGTGCTCGCGGTGCCGATCTCGCGCTCGCCGCGCGACTATCTCGTGTTCTTTCGCAAGGAGATCGCCCGCACCGTCAACTGGGCCGGCGATCCGAACAAACCCGTCGTCGCCGGCCCGCTCGGCGACCGGCTGACGCCGCGCAAGAGCTTCGAGCTCTGGCGCGAGACGGTTCGCGGCCAGTCCGCGCACTGGACGCCGATCGACCTGCGCATCGCCGAGAGTTTGCGCGTCACAATGCTGGAAGTGATCTTGCGCCTCACCGACGCCGCCGAGCGCGAGCGCAAAGCGGCGCAAGATCGCCAGGAATTGCTGATCGCCGAACTCAATCACCGCGTCCGCAACATCCTCACGCTCATCCGCGGCCTAGTCGGACATTCCAAGTCCGGCGCCGGCACGTTGGACGAATTCGCCAAAGTACTGAACGATCGCATTCATGCGCTCTCGCGCGCGCACGATCAGATCACGCGCGGCAATTGGGGCGCTGCGCCGCTGGCCGATCTGTTCAGAACTGAGGTCGCGGCCTATCTCGGCAGGCGCGCCGACCGCTTTGAGATCAGCGGCCCGGCGGTGATGCTGGCGCCGCACGCGTACGCAACGCTGGCGCTGGTGGTGCACGAGATGGTGACCAATTCCGCCAAGTACGGCGCGCTGAAGGATTCGCACGGCAAGGTCAGCGTCAGTTGGGTCGTCGACGAAAACGGACGCCTGGTGATCGATTGGATCGAGCGCGGCGGGCCGGCTGTGCAGGCGCCGTCGCGGCGCGGTTTCGGCTCGACCGTGATCGAGCGTTCGATCCCTTACGATTTGCACGGCGAAGCCGAACTCAACTACGCCGTCGCCGGCGTCGAAGCGCGCTTCATCATCCCTGCCGCCTTTGTGCAGGACCCGCCGGAACCCGCGGACGCGCCGGCGCTTAAGGACAGTATGAGCGCGAGCACGCAGAATGGCGGCGCCGAACCGGTCCTGCCCGGGCGCGCGCTCTTGGTCGAAGATAATCTCATCATCGCGCTCGATGCCGAGGAGATGTTGATACGGCTGGGCGCGGAGGGCGTCGATGTCGCCGCCACCGTGCGCGACGCGCTATCGCTGATCGAGCGGCAAGCGCCGGCTTACGCTGTGCTCGACGTCAATCTCACCGGCGAGACAAGCTTCCCGATCGCCGAGCGCCTGCGCCTGGCTGGCGTGCCGTTCGTGTTCGCCACCGGCTACGGCGACGACCTCAAAATGCCGCGCGAATTCCGCGACGCCAAAATCGTCACCAAACCCTACGAAGAAGTCGACGTCGCCATCGCACTCAAAGCCGCGCGCGGCGTAAGCGATTAGCGCGGACGGCTTATCTTGAGGTCACGCCGCCCCTAGGCCGCGCTCTTGGCTTTCTTCGCCATCAGCTTGGCGAAGTGCTCGAACAAATAGTGGCTGTCTTGCGGGCCGGGCGAGGCTTCCGGGTGGTACTGCACCGAGAACACCGGCTTGCCTTCCACGGCGATGCCGCAGTTCGAGCCGTCGAACAGCGAGACGTGGGTTTCCTTGACGCCTTTCGGCAGCGTCTTCGGATCGATGGCGAAGCCGTGGTTCATCGACACGATTTCGACTTTGCCGGTGCCCTTGTCTTTCACCGGATGGTTGGCGCCGTGATGGCCTTGCGGCATCTTCATCGTCTTGGCGCCGAGCGCGAGGCCGAGCATTTGGTGGCCGAGGCACACGCCCATCACCGGCGTGCCGCTTTCAACCAGTTTCTTGATCTGCGGCGCGGCATAGACGCCGGTCGCTGCCGGATCGCCGGGCCCGTTGGAGAGCAGCACGCCGTCGGGCTTGTGCGCCAGCGCTTCTTCAGCGGTTGCAGTTGCGGGCAGCACGATCGTCTTGGCGCCGATGTCGCCGAGCGCGCGCAGGATGTTGCGCTTCACGCCATAGTCCATGACCACGACGGTGAATTTCGGCTTCTTGATATTGGGCACGCCGTCGGGCCACTGCCAGCGGCCTTCGCTGACGACGTAGCTCTGCGCGGTGGTGACGTCCTTGGCCAGATCGAGCCCGTCGAGTCCGCTCCAAGCTTTTGCCTGCGCGTGCAGCTTCTCAAGATCGAACTTGCCGTCAGGCGCGTGCGCGATAACGGCGTTCGGCATGCCGTGCTCGCGAATGCGGCGCGTCAGCGCGCGCGTGTCGAGCCCGGCGAGCGCGATGATGTTGCGCTTCTTCAGCCAGCTATCGAGATCGTCCTCGCTGCGCCAGTTCGATGGCGACGTCGGACGCGTGCGAAACACGGCGCCGCGCGCAGCGGCCGCGGCCGCCGGCGAAGACGTCTCGGTGTCCTCGATATTGGCGCCGACATTGCCGATGTGCGGAAAGGTGAAGGCGACGATCTGCGCGGCGTAAGAGGGGTCGGTCAGGATTTCCTGATAGCCCGTCATCGCGGTGTTGAAGCAGACCTCGCCCTCGGCGGCGCCGACATGGCCCAGGCCTTCGCCCAGGAAAACGGTTCCATCGGCGAGCACGAGGGCGCCGGTGGCGGCGGGGGGATGAGTCGATTTTGCCAAAGCGGCAGTGAAATAGGGTGCGCCGCAGCAGGTGTCAAAACGCCCGCCGCGCGAGCTTGCCGCACCCCTCGCCCCACCCATGCCGCAAAGGTGAACTCCCTGTCAGCCATCCGAGTTGGCCGTGAGATGACCGCCCTGTAAGATTTTGTCGTGGGGACGAAGGAGATCAGACGTTTGGCCGGGGCGGTCGCCCTGAGCCTTGCCCTCGCTGTCGCCGCCTGCGGCCGCGGCGGCGCCCCCGTGTCCGCCCCGGAGACCCCCGCTGCGCCGCTGATCGCCCGGGCGGACCTGTTCGGAGACCCGGTTCGGGCCGGCGGCCAGCTCTCGCCCCGGGGCGATCGCGTGGCTTTTCTCGCCCCGCGCGACGGCGTCCTGAATCTCTGGGTGCTCTCGGTCGACGCCATGGACGAGGCGCGGCCGGTGACCGACGACCGTCAGCGCGGCGTGCGCGGCTTCGCTTGGGCCGCCGACAGCACGACGCTGCTGTTCCTCAAGGACGAGCAGGGCGACGGCAATCTGCGCCTGTTCGCCGTCGACGCGCTTGCCGCCGCCCCGCCGCGCGCGCTGACGCCAGCTGGCGTCAGCGCAGAAATCCTGGGCGTCAGCGGCGCCGATCCAACCGGCGTGGTGATCACGCTGACGGCGCGCGAAACCGGCCGTCCGCAAGTCTTGCGCATCGATATCGCCAGCGGCGAGCGCCGCGTGCTTGAAGCCAATGCCGCCGCGCGGGGTTTCACCCGCTTCGTGCTCGACCGCGAAAACAATGTTCGCCTGGGCCTGCGCCCGCGCGCCGATGGCGGCCTCGACATCATGAGCCGCTCGGCCGGCGGCGCGTGGAGCACGTTGCTCTCGGTTCCGTTCGAGGACGCCATGACGGTGACGCCGCTCGCCTTCGAAGCCGATGGCCGCAGCTTCTTGATGCTCGACACCACCGACGAGGATCGTGATCGCACAGCCTTGGTGCGCGTCGATGCGGCCACCGGTGAAATCGCTGTGCTGGGTGAAAGCGAACGCGCCGATGTCGTCGATGTCTGGCTTGATCCGGCCACCAATGCGCCCGAGGCGTTCGCCACCGAATATCTGCGCCGCGAGTGGCGCGCGATCGAAACCGAGGCGCAAGACGATCTCGCCTTCCTCGATGCGCGCCTCACAGGCGACTTTCACGTTACCTCGCGCAGCGCCGATGACGCGCGCTGGATCGTGCTCGAGGAAAGCCCAACTGTCGCGGCGCGGTCGTACCTCTACGATCGCACCGATCGCGCCGGGCGGCGCCTGACATCGCTCTTCCGTCACCGCCCCGCGCTCGAACAAGCGCCGCTGCAACCGATGACGCCGGTAGAAATCCAGGCGCGCGACGGCCTCACGTTGGTGGCTTACCTCACGTTGCCTGTCGGCGCCGACGCCAATGCCGACGCGCGGCCCGAACAGCCGGCGCCGCTGGTGATCTTGCCGCATGACGGGCCGTGGATGCGAGAGTCCTACGGCTTCAACGCCATGCATCAATGGCTCGCCAATCGCGGTTACGCGGCGCTGAGCGTGAATTATCGCGGCTCAGCCGGCTTCGGCAAAGCCTTCCTCAATGCCGGCAACGCCGCATGGGGACGGGCCGTGCGCGAAGATCTCGTTGACGCAACCGCGTGGGCGATCGCCAGCGGCATCGCGCAGCCTGAGCGCGTCGCCATTGTCGGCTCAGGCTACGGCGGAACGCTGGCGCTGACAGCGGCGGCGTATTCGCCGGATCAGTTTCGCTGTGCCGCCAGTTATGGCGGACGCGCCAATCTCGCGGCCTGGGTCGAGCAGGCGCCTGTTGCCGGCCGCGACATGCTCTACCAGCGTGTCGGCGACCCGCGCACAGCAGCTGGCCGCACGGCGCTGCGCGAAGCTTCCTCGATCTACCGCGCCAATCGGATCAGCACGCCGATGCTGCTGGCGCTCGGCGGACGCGATCCGCGCGCCTCGCGCGCGGAGACGGATCAGTTCGCGCAGGCCCGGCGTGCGCGCGCGGGCCTGACTTATCTCGTCTTCCCCGACGAAGGCCGCGACCTGGTGCGGTCGCAAAACCGGCTCTCATATCTGGCCGTGCTCGAACATTTTCTCGGCGATTGCCTGGGCGGTCGCATCGAGCCGGTGGGCGCCTCGTTCGAAGGCGCCAGCATCAACGTCTACGACGGCGCAGTGAACGTGCCTGGCCTCAGCGCTTTCGCGCGGCGCTCCACCGCGACGCCGCTGTCGGCGCCCGCGCCGCAAGATCCCGCCGCGCGCGCGCTGGGCGACGCCGCCGCCGCGCACGAGGAAGCGATTTCGAACGACGCGCCTTAGGCGCTCGGCCAGATCGAGCGCACGCGGCTCTTGCGGCCGGTGAAGCTGTCCCAGACCAAAGTCTCGACGTGCGCGTGTGTGTTGTCGAAGTGCACGCCTTCAAACATTGAGCCGTGCGTGACGCCCGAGGCGGCGAACACGACGTCGCCGGGCACCATCTCGTCGAGCGTCAGTTTGGCGTGCACGTCGCGGCCCATGGCGCGGGCGCGTTCTTCTTCTTGGACGTTTTCCGGCTTGAGCCGCGCTTGCATCTGGCCGCCGGCGCAGCGGATCGCCGCCGCCGCCAACACGCCTTCGGGCGCACCGCCGCTGCCGAAATAAATATCGATGCCGGACCTGAATGCTTCCGTCGTCCAGAACACGCCGGCGACATCGCCGTCGGGAATGAGCCGAATGCCGGCGCCGGCCTTGCGTAGTTCGGCGATGATGTGCTCGTGGCGCGGCCGGTCGAGCAGGCACGCGCGGATGTCGCTCACTGGCACGCCCTTGGCCTTCGCGAGGCGCGTCACGTTTTCGGTCGGCGACAGATCAAGATCGATCAGTCCGGCCGGATAGCCTGGCCCGATCGCCAGCTTGTCCATGTACATGTCCGGCGCGTGCAGGAGCCCGCCTTCGAGCGCCAGCGCCACCACCGTCATCGCGTTCGGCGCATCGCTGGCGCAGAGCTTGGTGCCTTCGAGCGGATCGACGGCGATGTCGGTCTTGACGCCCCCGGCGCCTAACTCTTCGCCGATATAGAGCATCGGCGCTTCGTCGATCTCGCCTTCGCCGATAACGACGCGGCCGGAGAACGGCGCGCTTTGAAACGCTTTGCGCATGGCGTCGACGGCGGCCTGGTCGGCGTCATTCTTGCGGCCGAAGCCGCGCAGCTTGGCGCTGGCGATGGCGGCGGCTTCGGTGGCCGTCTGCGCGATCTGGCCCAGGATCATGCCGGTTGTTGCGTCGCCCACGTGCGCCTCTCTCATTCGGAAAGCCGCCTTTTAAAGCCTCGCGTCGGGGCGGCAAGCTTCAGGGCAGCGTCAGCAGGTCTGCGCAAATGGCCTCGAGACCGGCTTGGTCAACGGTGTCAAAGGCGCCGAACTGCGTCGAATCCACGTCGAGCACGCCGGCCAGCGCGCCCCCCGGCGCCAGCACCGGCACGACGATCTCCGAATTGGAGCGGCTGTCGCAGGCGATGTGGCCGGGAAACGCGTGCACGTCGGGCACGATAATGGTTTCGCGTCGCGCCGCCGCCGCGCCGCACACGCCCTTGCCGAACGCGATGCGCAGACAGCCGAGCGTGCCCTGGTAAGGGCCGACGACGAGCTCGTCCCCCTTGCTTTCATCCACCAGGTAAAATCCGGTCCAGAAGAAGCGCTCCGGGAACGCCTGCGCCAGCAGCGATGCAGCGGTGGCGTAGCGGGCGGTGCGATTGGGTTCGCCGGCGATCACCGCGGCGATCTCGGCGCGCAACGCCGCGTACCGCTCAGCCTTGCCTTCCGGCAACGGGGCGCGTGCGGCTTCGGCCATCTTATTCCCTGTTCGACTTGCGGTGGCGCGAAGCGCCGGAGGCTTTGAACGCGGTCATCTGCTCGTGGCGGCTGAGCTGCCGGCGCGCCGGCCGCGACAGCACCTTACCGACCAGCACCGAGACGCCGATGATCACGGCCATCGCGATGACAACCCAGAACCAAAACCAGAACATGACGCCTCCAACCTCGGCCCGAAGATAGGCGCGCCCGCGCGCCGAGGGAAGCGCGCGCTGAGCCATGACAGCGCGCCGCATCGTCAGCGCGTTGACTTCAGGGCACCGTTGCCCGGCGTGCGGCCAGGGCGGATAGTGCCGCCACACGCGCCCGTCGCAGCGACTGGGCGCTCTCCGCATTTTGGTTTGGGAGGATAGAGCGTGAAATTGTCTGGTTGCGCGGCGGTGGTGACAGGTGGCGCGAGTGGTCTCGGCGAAGCGACGGCGCGAGCGCTGGCCAAGGAAGGCGTCAAGGTCGCCATCTTCGATCTCAACGAAGAGAAGGGCGAAGCCGTCGCCAAGGACATTGGCGGCGTTTATTGCAAGGTGAACGTCACCGACGACAAGAGCGTCGACGAGGGCTTCGTCAAAGCGCGCGCCAAGCACGGCCAGGAGCGCATCCTGATCAACTGCGCCGGCACCGGCAACGCCATCAAGACGGCGAGCCGCGACAAGGCCAGCGGCGAGATCAAGCATTTCCCGATCGAGAATTTCGACCGCATCATTCAGATCAACCTGATCGGCACGTTCCGCTGCATCGCAAAGTCGGCGGCGGGCATGCTGACGCTCGATGCGATGGATGACGGCGAGCGCGGCGCCATCGTCAACACCGCGTCGGTCGCCGCCGAGGACGGCCAGATCGGCCAGGCCGCCTATTCCGCCTCCAAGGGCGGCGTCGTCGGCATGACGCTGCCGATCGCGCGCGATCTTTCGGGCGAAGGCATTCGCGTCAACACCATCCTGCCGGGCATCTTCAACACGCCGCTGCTGCAAGGCGCGCCGGAGAACGTGAAGGCCGCGCTCGGCGCGCAAGTGCCGTTCCCGAAGCGCCTCGGCAATCCGAACGAGTATGCGAGCCTTGCTGTCGAGATGTGCCGCAACTCCTATTTCAATGGCGAAGATGTGCGTCTCGACGGCGCCATCCGCATGGCCCCGCGCTAAGGAGACCGACACGTGCCAGAAGCTTTGATCATCGACGCCGTCCGCACCCCGCGCGGCGTCGGCAAGGTGGGCAAGGGCGCCCTTGCCGACATTCACCCGCAGCAGCTTTCGGCGACGGTGCTCAAAGCGCTGGCCGAGCGGAATAGCCTGAAGACAGCCGAAGTCGACGACGTGATCTGGGGCACCTCGACCCAGCGCGGCAAGCAGGGCGCCGACCTCGCGCGCATGGCGCTGCTCGACGCCGGCTACGACACCAGAGCCAGCGGCGTCACCCTCGACCGCTTCTGCGGCTCCGGCATCACCAGCGTCAACATGGCGGCCGCGCAGATCATGTCGGGCATGGAGGATCTCGTCATCGCCGGCGGCGCCGAGATGATGAGCTACACCGCTTCGATCGCCGATCCGAAGCAGCCGATGATGATGGATCAGGGCAATCTGCGTCTGCGCGCCCGCCATCCGCAATCGCACCAGGGCGTCTGCGCCGACGCCATCGCCACGCTCGAAGGCATTTCGCGCGAAGCGACCGACGAACTGGCGCTGGTCAGCCAGCAGCGCGCCGACGCCGCCATCAAGGGCGGCCATTTCAAGAAGAGCGTGGTGCCGGTTTACAAGGAAGATGGTTCGCTGGCGCTCGACTTCGAGGAATTCCCGCGTCCGCAAACCACGCTCGAAGGCTTGGCTTCGCTAAAGCCGGCGTTCGAAGCGCTGGCGGAGTTTCCGCTCGATGAGCAGGGCACCACTTATGGCGGCCTTATCCGCAAGGTCTATCCGGACCTGAAGATCAAGCACGTCCACCATGCCGGCAATTCCTCCGGCGTTGTCGATGGCGCCGCCGCCGTGCTGCTTGCCTCGCCCGACTACGCCCGGAAGAATGGCCTGAAGCCGCGGGCGCGCATCGTCGCCACCGCCAATGTCGGCGACAGCCCGACCTTGATGCTCAACGCGCCGGTGCCCGCCGCGCGCAAGGTGCTGGAGAAGGCTGGCCTCACGCTCGACGATATCAACCTGTTCGAGATCAACGAAGCGTTCGCGGTCGTCGCCGAGAAATTCATCCGCGACCTCAAACTCGATCGCGACAAGGTCAATGTGAATGGCGGCGCCATGGCGCTGGGCCACCCGATCGGCGGCACCGGCTCGATCCTGATCGGCACCATCCTCGATGAACTCGAACGCCGCGATTTGAAGCGCGGCCTCGTCACCATGTGCGCCGCCGGCGGCATGGCCCCGGCGATCATCATCGAACGCGTCTAAGCCCGGCCAAGCGACGTGGGCGACAAGCCCACGTCGCGCTGGCTTTAGCTAGAGAGCCCTCTCCCCGAGAGGGGAGCCGGGAGGGTGAGGGGTGGCGCCGTCGTAGGGCAGGGTGAGGTTGACGTGAGGCGCTCTCAACTGACCAAATTGGGCCTACTCACGGTGGCCACTCTGGGAATGCTAGCCCTTCGCTACTTGGTGGTTCTCCCTAGTGCGGGTCCAACGCCAACACCTCTCCATGTTTTCTTAGACACAAGCGTGATCATCGCTTGGGGATTTTTCGTCGTTGGCTATGGCGAAAGCGTTGAACCCTCGCGGCGCCGTCGTAGGGTGACACGCTGACGGATGCGGCATCAAATGATGGAATATCTGCTGCGGTCTAACGAACAACGCCTTCGAGAGAAAGCCGATCCAAATCTCGTCGCGGACGAAACCAAGGGGTCGTCCCAGAGATGAGCGCGCGTGTGGACGTCTCAGTACTGTTTCCGAGCCGCGCGGTGTTCTTTCGTTCGCTTCACCATGCGAACTCAAACCTCTTCTGGTTCGCTCTGCTGCCGCTTGCGGCGGTTGCCATTACGAAATTGCCGGATCTGGGATTGTGGACAGTAGTGTTGGGAATGCTGATTGTTTACGCGATAGTCTTTTTCGTCTTCTACACGTTCTGTTGTTCCATCGCTTGGATTGCGCTTCGGAATGATGTGATCGTCCGAGAGGAATATTTGGCGCGGTCGGATGAGCAAAAAGCTCAGATGTTGGCCGCACCAAGTTCGTGGCATGCAAAGCGGAAGCTGTGACTTTGAACCGGTGGCATACACCGACTAAGCCTTGCGCGCTGACGTGGCTGAGCAACCTCAATTTTTTCGAGGAGTTCACTAACCCCGGCTACACGCTCGCCTACGATCCAGCCCGGCCTGCTCTGTCAAGAAACGGTGACCTACACCGACTGACCTTGCGCGCTGATGCGGCTGAGCGAATGGAATTTCCGAGGGAGTTCACTATACCCCCTCCCCGAGAGGGGAGAGGGCAGGGTGAGGGATGGCTCCGGCGTGCGAAAGCCCAGGCCGGGGTGACACACACGCACGTCGTGCTGTGCAGCGTTAGCCGCCGTTATCGTGGGTGCGTGTGTGTCACCCGCCGCCCGACTCGGTCCTATCCCCGGACTTTTCCCTGTAAAAACAACAAAACCAGCCCCCTCAATCCGACCGGTTTCGGCGCGAGATATACTCGCGCACATGACGTTTCACCCAACCCCGATCAGCCACCAACGCCTCGCCCGGCTCAATGCCTGGGCGAGGCTGTGGCTGATCTGGTTGGGCGGATTGGCAGTGCGCTTCTTCTCCAACGATTGGCGCGCGCGCGATCTCGACGCCGCCGCGAAAATCGTCGGCAAGCTTTTGATGATCAACACGGCCATGCACGTGTGCGCGCAACGCACGCCGAAACGCTACGGCCGGCGCAAGGACTATATCCTGCGTACCATTCTCGGCTCACGCGTCCGCCGCGCTCTACGCGGGAGCACATTCGCCGCGCGCTTCTTCGCCATCCTCGCAGTGATGCGCGATCTCGACAAACACGTCGCGCGCCTTGTGCGCCGCCCGCGCAATGGCCTGACGCGGCTCCACATCATCGACCCGCTCACCGTCAGCGAAGCCTGCGTGCATCTGTGCGCGCCAGAGGCCGCGCTCAGCGACACGTCTTAAGCGCAGGCCGCCCGCGCTAATCGATGCGCAGCGCCGTCTCCAGCCTGTTCAAACCTTCTTCAAACAAAGCGTCCTCTATCGTCAGCGGATAGAGCAGGCGGATGGTTTCGCCTGACACCCCGCACGAGAGCAGCACCAAGCCGTGCTCCAGCGCCTTCGCTGTCACGCGCTTGGCGGCTGCGCCATCGGGCGCGGGCGCGCCGCGCTGGGCCACCAGATCGAACGCGATCATCGAGCCCAAGCCGCGTATGTCGTCGATCGGCGCCATATCGTTGCGCGCCGCGATGTTGGCGAGCCGCGCCTTGGCGCGCGCGCCAAGTTCGTTGGCCCGGCCCAGCAAACCTTCCGCCTCGATCACATCGAGCACCGCGAGTGCTGCCGCGCAGCCGATCGGCGAGCCGCCATAGGTGCCGCCCAAACCGCCCGGATCGACCTTGTCCATGATCTCGGCGCGCCCGGTGACGCCCGAAAGCGGAAAGCCGCCAGCCAGCGATTTCGCCATCGTGATCAGATCGGCGTGAACGTCGTAATGCTCCATCGCGAAGAGCTTGCCGGTGCGCGCAAACCCGGTCTGCACTTCGTCGGCGATCAGCAGAATGCCGTTGGCGTCGCACAGCTGGCGCAGCGCGCGCATCAGCTCCGGCGGCGCGGCGTGAAAGCCGCCTTCGCCTTGCACCGGCTCAAGCACGATCGCCGCCACCCGCGAAGCCTCGACGTCGGCGCGCAGAATATGGGCGAGCACCATCAGGCTCGCTTGCAGATCGACGCCGTAGCGCGCCAACGGAAACGGCACGTGAAAAACGTCGGCCGCTGAGGGGCCGAACTGCTGTTTGTAGGGCGCCACCTTGCCGGTCATCGCCATGGTCAACGTGGTGCGGCCGTGAAACGCGCCGGTGAACGTGATCACCGCCGAACGCCCCGTCGCCGCGCGCGCGATCTTCACCGCGTTCTCCACGGCTTCGGCGCCGGTGGTGAAGAAGATCGTCTTCGCATCGCCCGCGATCGGGGCGCGCGCGTTCAGCTTTTCGGCCAACTCGATGTAAGGCGGATAGCCGGTCACCTGAAACGCCGTATGCGTGACGCGATCGAGCTGCGCGCGCACGGCTTCGATGACTTTCGGATGCCGGTGGCCGGTATTGAGCACCGCGATGCCGCCGGCGAAATCGATATATTCGCGGCCTTCGACATCCCACAGCCGCGCATTCTCGGCGCGTTCGGTGAAGATCGGCGTCGCGGTGGAAACCCCGCGCGGCACCGCTTTGGCGCGGCGGGCGAGAAGATCGGCGTTGCTGGTCATGGCGCGCATCCGTTGCGAGAGAGCGCCGGTTCTAGCGCGGGCGCTCGCATTTCGACAGGTGCGCAGAGGCGTATCTTTTCGCGTCAGCAACCCGGGCGTTGTTGCCCCATCGCCGCCAGCGCTTTAATCGGGTGGCGGGTTTGGAGGGGAGTTCAAGCATGGCTGAGAAAACCGGGCTGGCTGGCTGGTCGGCGATCATCGGCACGTGGGTCAGTATTTTCGGCGCCGCCGCTGGCGGTTTCATGGCGCTGCAGACCTACGAAGAGCAGGTGCAGAAGATGGAGGACGCCCGCGTCGTCCAGACTTTCAGCCTCTATGAAATGTTCAACAGCGGCGAACGCCTGCAAGCGCGCGCGGCTTTGTTCGCGCACACCAAGGACGGCGCGCCCCTCGACGCCAACCAACTCTACGTCATGCTCGATTTCTTCGACGCCCTGCAGATCTGTGTCGAGCGCGGCTTGTGCAACGAAGAATTGTCGGTGCGGCTCTTCCAATCCTACGCCGTGCCGTTCTGGGATGGCATGGGCGCGCAGATCGTCGCCTCGCGCACCGAAAGCGATCCGAGCTTCGGCGCTGGTCTGCAATGGATGGCAAGTCTGCCGGTGCCGCCGCCGCTGGACGCTTCGGTCGAAACCGTACCGGCGCCGGCGGCTGTCGAAGAAGCGCCGCCTGCCGAGATCGCGCCCGCCGAGGCGGAAGCGCCGACGCAGTAAAACGTGGCGAGGGGCTGGCGCGCGCGCTAGATTGGCGCCCATGACCAGCCGTATAGCCTCGTGCAGTTGCGGGCAGCTTCGCATCGCTTGCGAAGGCGAGCCGCTGCGCATCTCGATTTGCCATTGCCTCGAATGTCAGAAGCGCACTGGCAGCGTCTTCGCCGTGCAAGCGCGCTTCGCGTCCGATCGCGTCAAGCCGGAGGGGCGCGCATCGCATTGGTCGCGCAAGGGCGATAGCGGCGGCTCGGCGACGTTTCGGTTCTGCCCGGACTGCGCGGCGATCGTTTATTGGACGCCGGATGGCGGCGATTTCGTCATGGTCGCCGTCGGCGCTTTCGCCGACCCGAACTTTCCGCCGCCGTTCGTCTCCGTTTACGAAGAACGCCAACACCCCTGGACCCGCGCCCTCAGCGACCTGCCGCTGGAGCATCATTCTTAGGAGGCGCTGCAATTGCTGCTTCTGGCACGGAGCGGACTCTTGCCCTCCAATCTCGTCATCGCCGAAGATGCTCAGTGGCTCATCGAAGGACCGGCTTTGCCAGCACTTCCGTGAACCGCTTTTGAAGAAGCCACACGCCCAGTGGTGCGAGAAACAAGAACAGCGCCACGGCCATCGTTTCGCCCACGCTAGGCTTGATGGTCGTCAAGCGCACAACGCCCTGCGCGGCGAACCAAAGCGCGGCGAGTACGCCCGCAATCCAACTCCACACCGCCGCTCTCGCCAGCGCCGTCAGATCGGGCTGGCCGGGGGACTGAGTGATCACGAAGGAGAGAATAATCACGCTCGCGAGAGCGCAGGCGGCGAGAGTTCCGATGATGTGCAATTGTCGGCGTTCGCGCAGCGCTAGCCGCGATGCGGTGGCCAACGCAACGCCCGCCCACCACGCAACGAAGGTGAAGGAAAACGCGAGGTCCCAAGAGGGCGCCGCAATCCACGTCCCATAACCGAGGTCGTAGAAGCGAGGAGACGGCGCAAGGACAATCGGTGCAATCAGCACCATCGATACGATGAGCGGCGGCAGCCGCAAGATTCTGTCCGACAACGACACGCGCCAGCTATAGCAGCGCCGCGGGCCGTTCCGAATGCCTCAGCCAAGCGAAAGTGGGCGCGGCAGGACTCGAACCTGCAACCAGACCGTTATGAGCGGCCGGCTCTAACCATTGAGCTACGCGCCCCAAGCCGCGGGCCGCGGCGGGAGTGCGGACCTAGCATCAAGGGCCGGGCGCCGGAAGGCCGTTTGCGGACTTAGCTGCGGGGCGGGTCGCTGCGCGCATAGCCGGTCAGCGCGCCGCGGGCGATATCCTCGGCATTGAGCGCCTCCAACTCCGGCGGGTAGGGCGCGGCAGGCGGGCCATCGAGCAGCTGCACGCAGATGTCCGGCTTTTTGCGCCGCTTCTGGCGCGCCAGCGCAAACGCCGCGTCCTTGGTCACCCAGTCCGTCTGCGCCGCCGCCTTCGACCAGCACAGATGAAACAAATCGGCGCGCTCGATCTCGTGTTTCAGCCGCGCCGGCCAATGCTCGCCCGGCGCGCCGCGATCCCAAAAATGCGCGACGCCGGCGCGCGCATACGTCGCCGCGATGGTGGCGACGGCATCGCGGTCGGCGTCGGCGTAGGAAAGAAAGACGCGCTTGTGCCGCTTCAGCCGCACGCGGTCGCCAAGGCCTGTGGCCTTCCGGTCGGCGCCGATGGCGGGGCGCGTAAACGTGGCGCTGCCGATGTGCGCGTCGTCGATCAGTACGCGCGCCGTGAACACAACGTGCTCGGCGTCCTGATCGGCATCGACGACGAAGGAAAAGTCGATCGGCTCGCCGCGCCAAACCGCGCGTTGGATGTCGCCATCGCAAACGCCGCCGCGCACCTCGAGTGCAACGCCAATGCTTGAGCCAAACGGCACATCGCGCGGCGGTATGGCTTCGGGCGCGGGCGCGTTGCGCGGATCGTATTTGCGCGCCGCCTTGAGCACCGCTTGCAGATCCTTCGGCTGGTGCACGACGATGCGAATGAGTTCAGGCGTAACGCGGCGCAATTTCTTCGGCGCAAACACGGTCGCGTCTGCTGGCGCGATTGGCGCAGCCGCATCGATGTCGGCGGCCCGCGGCGGCAACGCCAAGCCATTGCCGAATACGTCGACGCCAAACGCCGATGCGTCTTCGCTTTGATCGCGGTGTTGCGCGAGCAAAGCCGCGCGCCGGCGCGCATCGTCGGCCGACATTGCCGGCCAATCCGCCGCGAACATCACAAACCGCACGCGCACTTCCGGGTTGATCACGATCAGCTGCGCGCGCGGCAGTTTTTGCGCGACGGCGCGGCAGAGCGAAACGAAAGCGTCGTCGCGCGTCGAAGCGTGGCTCAGCAGCAGCGCGACATTGGCAGCGCCCGCCAGCGCCGAGGCGGTGTTTTGGTAGTCGCCAATGGAGGCGGCGTCGATGACATCGAGGTCGAAGCCGTCGGCGATGTCGCGCGCCACGGCAATATCGGCCGTCGCCGCCAACAGATAGCCAACCGACATCCACACCCCCTGACCCCCTGTTAGAAACCGGAACCGGCCCCGCCGACAAGCCGGCGCGGCGTATTGGCTTTTGCTTCGCGGCGGAACGGGCGTAGAAACGGGCCAAGTTTGGAGACCCCTGCATGCGCGCTCTGGTTTTTGCCGCACTTCTCGCCGTCGCCGCCTGCCAGACGCCGTGCCCGGCGCCCGAGACCGGGCCGACGACGACGACGTTCCGCTGCGAAGACGGGTCCGACATCAACGTCACCTTCACGCGCACGCCCGATTCGGCCCGCGTGGTGCAGGAGGGCTACACCACCATCGATCTGCCGGCGCGCATCACCGGCTCCGGTTTCCGCTACGCCGAAGAGGGCACGGAATTGCGGGGCCGCGGCGGCGAAGCATTCTGGACACGCCCGGGCGCGGCCGAAACGCGCTGCGAGCGTTTGCCCTAGTCGAAGCCATCTTTTTGCCCGCATGCGGCGCGAGGGACGCGCGGGATTGCAGGAGCAAAGCTATGAAATCGAAAGTGCTGGCCGCGGTGTTTGCGGGCGCCTTGGCGTTGTCGGCGTGCCAAACGACGAGCGGGGGCTATGGCGGCGGTCCGCCGCGCACGCAGCTCTCGCAATGTACGCGCAACGCATTGATCGGCGCCGGCATCGGCGCAGTGATTGGCGCGACGCAAGGCCCGCGCGAAAATCGCGCTGAGAACGCCGCCATCGGCGCCGCCGTCGGCGGGCTCGGCACGTACGGCGTCTGCCGCTGGCTGACGGCGCGCGAACAGCAGCGTGTCGAGAACGCGTACTATCAATCGCTCAATAGCGGCGCTGCGGTGAACGACACCTGGCAGTCCGATCAAGGCGGCACGCGCTCGCTGCAGGTGGCGCGCCCGGTCGCGTCCGATCGCGGACCGGAATGCCGGCGCGTCTCGGCGACGATCGACGATCCGCAATATGGCCAGCAGCAATTGCCGCCGGAAACCTTCTGCCGCACGCCCAGCGGCCAGTGGGTGCCGGCCTAACCCCTTGAGCGTGGAATGATGCGAAGCCGGCGGCGCAGGTCGCCGGCTTTTGCATGCCAAACGCGCGCCGGCCTGCCTCGACGGCGGCCCGCGGCGTCGCTATATCCGCGCTTCGATTTCCCGCGAAACATGGACGGCGACCAATGGCGGCTCAACCCGCACAATACATCTTCACGATGCAGGGCCTGACCAAGGCCTATCCGGGCGGCAAGAAGGTGTTCGAGAACATCTGGCTGTCGTTCTTCCCGGACGCGAAGATCGGCGTCGTCGGCGTCAACGGCTCGGGCAAGTCGACGCTGATGAAAATCATGGCCGGCATGGACAAGGACTTCACCGGCGAAGCCTTCGCCATGGCCGGCACCAAGATGGGCTATCTGGAGCAGGAGCCGCAGCTCGATGCGTCGATGAATGTGCGCGAAAATGTCGAATCGTGGTGCGCGGAAAAAAAGCTGGTCACGCGCTTCAACGAAGTGAGCATGGAAGTCGGCGAAAACTACACCGACGAGCTCATGGAAGAGATGACCAAGCTGCAGGAGCAGATCGACGCCGCCGATGCGTGGGACATCGATAGCCGCATCGACATGGCCATGGACGCGCTGCGTTGTCCGCCGGACGACTGGGCGGTCGACAAGCTCTCCGGCGGCGAGCGCCGCCGCGTCGCGCTGTGCCGTTTGCTGCTCTCCAAGCCAGACATGCTGCTGCTCGACGAACCGACCAACCACCTCGACGCCGAAAGCGTCGCCTGGCTGCAGCATCACCTCGAAAACTTCCCCGGCTGCGTCATCCTCGTCACCCACGATCGCTACTTCCTCGATCAAGTGACGAAGTGGACGCTCGAACTCGATCGCGGCAAGGGCATCCCGTACGAGGGCAATTATTCGGCGTGGCTCGAAGCCAAGGCCAAGCGCATGAGCCAAGAAGAGCGCGAAGCCGAGGGCCGCTCCAAGGTGATGAGCCGCGAACTCGAATGGGTGCGCCAATCGCCGAAAGCGCGGCAAGCCAAATCGAAGGCGCGCTTGCAGCGTTATGAAGAAATGGCCGCGCAGGCTGAGCGCGAAAAGCAAACCTTCGCGACCATTCAAATTCCGCCCGGGCCGCGCCTCGGCAACAATGTCATCAATTTCGAGGGCCTGAAGAAAGGCTTCGGCGACAAGCTGCTCATCGATGGCCTGACGTTCAAACTGCCGCCGGGCGGCATTGTCGGCATTATCGGCCCCAACGGCGCCGGCAAGTCGACGCTGTTCCGGATGATCACCGGCGCCGAAACGCCCGACGCCGGCACGATCGAAGTCGGCGAGAGCGTGAAGCTCGGCTTTGTCGATCAGTCGCGCGACGCGCTCGATAACGCCAAGACGATCTGGGAGGAAATCTCGGGCGGCCTGGACGTGCTTGAAGTCGGCAACCGCGAAATCCCGTCGCGCGCCTACGTGTCGAGCTTCAATTTCAAGGGCGCCGACCAGCAGAAGAAGGTCGGCCAGTTGTCAGGCGGTGAACGCAACCGCGTGCACTTGGCGAAGACGCTGCTCACGGGCGCCAATGTGCTGCTGCTCGACGAACCGACCAACGATCTCGACGTCGAAACGCTGCAAAGCCTCGAAGCCGCGCTCGAAGATTTCGCAGGCTGCGCCGTGGTCATCAGCCACGATCGCTGGTTCCTGAACCGCCTGGCGACGCACATCCTGGCCTTCGAAGGCGACAGCCACGTTGAATGGTTCGAAGGCGATTTCGACAGCTACGAAGAAGACAAAATGCGCCGGCTCGGCGTGAGCGAGATTATTCCGAGTAGGATCAAGTTTCAGAAATTTGGGCGGTAGATTTTGGCTAAGGTGCCGCATGCGCATTTGGCGTTTGTCGAACGCCCAAAGCTCGTGTCGTATTTGCTTAACCGTGGCCATGAGGAGGGCGGGCCCAAGGCAAATTTCTTGGAGGCGATTGGCTTCGACCTCACTTTGCCTGAGGCCTTAGAGGCGGCGCTCTTGGCGCATGCCGCCGCCCACGATGCAACAGAGATAGCCACGCCCTTCGGTGTGAAGTATCATGTTGATGGTGTTTTGATTTCTCCCGCAGGCCGATCTGCCTACGTTCGAACGGTTTGGCAGATCGACGCCGGGTCGGTGGCGCCACGCTTTGTAACGCTCAGGCCGAGGGTCAAGCGATGACAGGACATATTGCCGAGCACGAACGCGCAGTGGTGACGCGCGATTTTCCAGAATTGGGGCTCGTCGCCGGTGATGTCGGCGTCGTGGTCCACATTCACCGCGCTGCCGGCGGGGGAGAGCCAGTGGGCTATATGCTTGAGCTGTTCTCGCTGGATGGCGAAAGCCTGCGCGAAGAATCACTGCCTGCAGATGCCGTGCGTTCGGTGACCGCGAACGACCTAATGCACGCCCGCCCGGTTGCTGCGGAATAAGGCGCTCAAGTGATTTCGCACGATCGCTGGTTCTTGAACCGCCTGGCGACGCACATCCTGGCGTTCCAAGGCGACAGCCACGTCGAATGGTTCGAAGGCGATTTCGACAGCTACAAAGAAGACAAAATGCGCCGGCTCGGCGTGAGCGAGATTATTCCGTCGAGGATCAAGTTTCAGAAATTTGGCCGTTAGCGAGAGTCTGCTTTTCGCCGAGAGCGGACGTTCGCGAAGTGCGCTACGCTGCGCCATGCGCTCTAAAATTCTGGCCTTCACCCTGCTGCTGGCAGCTTGCGGCGACGTCCGATCGTTCGAGCAGACCTCCGCTCAGTTTCAGAGGGATCGTGACCAGCTGCACCGCCTAGCTGAGGCAGCGGTAGCGTGCACAAACGCATCCGCTTTCGTGGCACGCCACAACGAACAAACCGATTGCGTCGGCGAAATTGAGCGCGAGTTGGATAGACTTGGCTACAAGTCAGCCCGTGTGAGCGATGGCCGCGGGCGCGTGGCGTTCGTGAATGGCGACGATGGAACAGGACCGCTCGGCTCGGTAATGAGTGGGATTGCCTTCTACCGGGTGCCGGTCCGGTCGCCACATGGCGAGACACCACTCACCGATCCGCCTCACCAATGGTTTTACTTTCAGCACGACTGAATGGCGTCCACCACAACGTCCCCTTCGGGCCCAGAAGCGGACGATCGCAGCTTTGGCCGGTCAGCATTGAATGCAGCATCAGTTGATGCTATATTCCGTGCATGCGCACTACGCTCGCACTCGATGACGACCTCCTCGCCGAAGCTGAAGCCCTCACCGGCGTCGGCGAAAAAACCGCACTCGTCCGCGAGGCGCTGAAAGCGCTGATCGAGCGCGAATCCGCGCGCCGCCTCGCGCGTCTGGGCGGCAGCGATCCTAAGGCCAAAGCGCCGCCGCGCCGCCGGCCCGGCTAGCGCTCATGATCCTGGTCGATACCTCGGTCTGGATCGATCATCTCCGCGCTGCCGATGCTCAGCTTGTCGCTCTGCTCAATCGCAATGAGGTGCTGGCCCATCCGTTCGTGATTGGTGAGATCGCCTTGGGCAGTGTGGCCAAATGCGCCGATGTGCTGCGCTACCTCAACAATCTGCCGGCAGTTGTCGTCGCGACGCATGCCGAGATCATGATTTTCATCGAGCGACACAAGCTCTTCAGCACAGGGCTCGGCTATGTCGATGCCGGCGTGTTGGCGTCAGCCGCTTTGACGCCCGGCTCAGCGATCTGGTCGCGCGACAAAACACTCCGCGCCGCAGCCGCGCGATGCGGGCTAGCTCCCAAAGTAGCGCTTAAATAGAAAAAACAGCCGCGCAGCTTTCGCCGCGCGGCCGTCAAACTTGAGCGCTGTGCTTCGCCTTTAGCCGCGCCGCGTCTCTTCGTCCGCGAGGCGAAACACGACGCGGAGGTTCACAGGCGTGCCGGCGGCGTCGCTGCCATCCGCCAGCGTGGGCGCGTGGCGATAGGTGCGGGCGACGCGCAGTGCGGCGTTGCCGAATCCGCCGCCGGGCGTTTCGGAAATGCGTTCGCAATCGAGCGCGCCGCCATTCTGCACCGTGCACTGCAGGCGTGCTTCGCCTTCGCGGCCGCGATCCAGGGCGCGCTCGGGATACATGGCCGAAAGCCGGCGCGCGCTCGGCGTGCGCACCCAGACCGGGCGGCGCGCGCCAGTGACCACGATCTCATCGCTATCGGTCGCCGTCGCATTGATCGGCGTGATGCCGATAGTCTCTTGCGGCACAACCCGCGCCGGCGCGCGGCGGACGGCGGCCGGGCGCGGCGCGGCCTCTTCCGGGGCTGCGATGCTCTCTTCGGTCGAGGCGCTTTCGGCGAGCGTGCTTGGTTCGGAGTCGAGCGGGGCGGCGCGCATCGTGTCATTCGCATAAGGCCCGCTGGCGTATGGATCGTTGTCGGCCACCTCAACGCCGTCTTGGCTTTGACCCAGGCTTTGCCACGCAAAATAGCCGCCGCCGAGCAGAACCACGGCCGCGGCCGCGCCGATCAGCCATTTGCCTGCGCCGCCGCCTTCGTCATGGCTCTTGGACGGGCGAATGGTGCTGGCGCCATGGGTCGGATCTTCGCTCACGTTCGTCTCCTGGAAGTTTCTCGGTGGGAACCCGCACCGCGCAAACGTGGACGATGGTAAGATGTTCCGTGCCGGCGGCGGCTTTTCACTCGCCCAGCAGGCCCATGAGCAAACCGTAATCATCCTCCATCAAGCCGTTGCGGCGGGCGCGTTCGACCGCGTCACGGCCATCGGCGGCGATCCGCGGCGCCCAGGCGGCGAGCGCCTCGCAGCGTGAAGGCGAGGGGCGGTCGCGCTGCTGCACGGCGAGCGCGGCCAGGCGCACGACGTAGCGGCCGACGCCGTCGCGCACTTCGCGCTCGCCGCCGCGGCTGGCGGCCGCGTTCATCGCGCCGATCTCGAGTGCGCCGGCGAGCCCGGCATTGACGACGTCGCGCGTGCGCACGCGGCAGGCGAAGCTGTCGCCAAGCGCCTCCGACCAGTGTTCGGTCGCTGTATCGACTTGCGCTTGCGTTGGCCTGCCGGCGAGCAGGGCCGCCCAGGCGCCGCGGCTCGCCGCATCGGCATAGCGCAGCGAGGGGCCGCTTTCGCTGACCGTGGCGCACGCGCAGAGCGCGAGCAGAGCGGCGAAGGCGATGGGTTTCATGGAGCTATCCTTTGCGTCAGCCACGCCGATATCACACTCCAAGCGGCGTCGCGGTCGAGATCGTTCAGCAGTTCGTGGCGGCCTTCGGGATAGAGTTCCAGTTTCTTGTCGCGCGATGCGATCATGGCGAAGAAGCGTTTGCTGCCTTCGGGATTGGTGGCGGTGTCTTTCTCGCCATGCAGCGCCAGCGTCGGCAGCGTCCACGCGCTATAGCGCCGCCATGCCGCATCGGCGATGGCGAGCGCGCTTGCGCCGGTCCTTGCCGGCACGCGCGTGTCGCTGATCATCGGATCGGCTTTGTAAGCGGCGATCTCCTCGGGGATACGCGACAGCCCATCAACATCGAGCGGCGGCGCGAGCCGCGCGCCAGGGGCGAAAAGCGCGACTGCGCCGGCGATGGCGCGCAAATGCGCGGGCGCCGTCAGCAACAAAGCTGGCGCGCTCAAGATCACGCCGGCAAGGTTTGTCTGATCATCCGCGACGCTCGCCGCGCTGATCAAGCCGCCGAGCGAATGGCCGAACAGAAAGAGCGGCTTGCCGCTTGCGGCCCGCCGTGCTGCGCGATGATCGGCGACGGTCTCGCCCAGATCGGCGACGCCGCGTGCGCCGGGCGAGCGGCCGTGGCCGCGCACGTCCCAGCCATAGACATCGAGCCCGAGCGCATTCAGTTTCGGCACGAGTTGGTGATAGTGCGCGACATAGCGCTCGGCATATTCGGCGAAACCATGCGTCAACAGCACGTTGGCGCGCGCATTTGGCGTGCGCCACGCATAGCCGCTCAAGCCACGGCCGAAATCCCAAGCTTGCGTTGTCATGGCCGCAGTCTCGCCCGTGAGGCCCATTCAGCGCAAGCTTATCGCTCCAATAGCGCCGCCGTCGCCATGCCGCCTGCGGTGCACACGCCGACGATCGCACGCTTGGCGTTGCGACGGCCAAGCTCCATGAGCGTCGAGCCGAGATAGCGGATGCCGCTCATGCCGTAGGGATGGCCGAGCGCAATGGCGCCGCCATTGACATTGGTGCGCTCCCACGGCGTTTCGAGTTGGCGCTGGTTGTAGAGCGTCGTCACCGCATAGGCTTCGTGCAGCTCCCAAAGATCGACGTCCGCCGCCGCCACGGCGTTCAGCTTCATCAGTTTGCGGATCGCCGGCGTGATCGCGATGCTCATTTCTTCCGGCGCGACGGCGCCCAATGCGAACGCGCGCCAGTAACCGAGGATCGGCAGGCCGCGCTGGGCGGCGAGCTCGGCGTCCATCATCACCACGGCGGCGGCGCCGTCGGAAAGCTGCGAGGCGTTGCCCGCCGTTGTCGTGCCGCCTTCGTACACCGGCTTCAGCGCCGAGAGCTTGTCCAGCGATGTATCGGGGCGGGGGCCTTCGTCGCGGTCGAGCGTGACGTCGATCAGGCTGGACTGGCCGCTGGCTTTGTCGGTCACCTTCATTTGCGTCGCGAACGGGACGATCTCTTCGGCGTACTTGCCGGCGGCGTGGGCGGCGGCGACGCGGCCTTGGCTCATCACCACGTACTCGTCGAGATCGCGCCGGCTGATCTTGTACTTCTCGGCGACGAAATCGGCGGTCTGATTCATCGTCCACCAGACGGCGGGCATCTTTTGCTGCAGCGGCTCGTAGAAGAAGCCGTTGAAGTTCAAATTGAACTGCACCAGCGAAATCGACTCCACGCCGCCGGCGATACCGCACGCGATTTCGCCGCGCGCGATGGCGTTGGCGACGTAGGACGCCGCCGTCAGCCCCGAGCCGCAATAGCGGTTCACCGTGATCCCCGGCACGCCGGCGCCGAAGCCGGCAAAGAGCGCGGCGTTGCGCGCCACATTGTGGCCCGTCGCGCCTTCCGGCAGGCCGCAGCCAAGCACGACATCCTCGACCTCGCCCGCCTCGATCTTCGCGCGCGCCACGGCCTGCTGCATCACGTGTGCGGCCATGGCGATGCCGTGCGTCTGGTTCAGCGCGCCGCGCTGCGCCTTGGCGATGCCGGTGCGGCAATAACTGACAACGGCGACGTCCTTCATGGCTCACGCTCCTGTTGCGCGCAGTGTGCGCCGTTCTTTTCGGCCCAGCAATCATCTCAACGGATGAGCAGCAAAACTGCAGCTGGGTGCCGCGACTCGTTGCGGCGCCACTGTGCATAAGGGGCAAATCAGTGCACCATCACTCTCCGTCAGCATCGTTGCGAACCCGATACGCACGATGCGAGCGGGGAGACGAAAGGTCATGCGCAAATACGCCGCGCTGCATAGTCATCTCAACCGGCGCAACGGCCGCGCCGAGATGCTTACGTTCGAGGACATCGAGGCCATCATCGGCAAGCAATTGCCGCAGAGCGCTCACAAGCATCGCTCATTCTGGGCCAACGACAACCAGGACCATCACAGCCACGCCCGCGCCTGGATGAGGGCCGGCTATCGCGTCGCTTACGTCGACCGCGAGCAGAAGGTCATCCGCTTCGAGCGTTTCCGCTAAGCTTCAAGCCCTTGACGGCGCGCCTCGCTGGCGGAACATGGGCCGCCAGCCGAGAGGGATGTCCATGCGCCGTAGCCTGCTCGTTCTCGCCGCAGTCTTGCTGCTGACGGCCTGCTCTACCCTCCAAAGCGGCTATGACGACCGTGCGCGCAGCGATTGCGAGCGCGAAAATCGCGGTGTTGAACGCGCCATGTGCTAGGAGTTGGGTGAGGAGTGGGCTCATGCGTATTTTGATCGCCGCGCTCGGCCTGTTTGCCGCCGCCTGCGGGCCGATGACCATCTCGACTGGCGGCGGCGCCGACAGTGAAGCTGACAATCCCGCCGGCGGCTACGTGATGGAGGTCCGCGCCGTGGAAGGCGCGCACACTTACATCGTCACCGCGCCGGACGGCCGTGTCGTCGCCGCCCGTGCGGCCGAGGGCGTGTCGGCGTTGATGAGCGAGGAAGCCACGGGCCGCCTCGGCGTCGCCGAGGCGCTGAACGCCGAACCGCCGCCGGAGGTGGTGTCCATCCGCGTGCCCGGCTTCTCGATGTCGATCGCCGCCGACGACGAAAACCCGAACAGCGAAAGCGCACGCGTGATGATCAACGCCGACGGGCGCAATATCGCCATCGATGCAGATGAGGGCGGCATGGGCGATGGCGACGATCGCGCCAATGTCCGCATCACCGGCGCAAGCGAAAGCGATGTGCGCGGGTTCATTGCGGATGCAGAGCAATTGTCCGCCGAAACGAGAGCCGAAATGCTCGGCGCTCTCGGCCTCGAATAGCGATGCGCTTGCATGGCCGGCTTGCCCCGCGCGTCGGCCATGCGCTCTATCTCGACTAGGCTTGAGTCGAGAGGGACGTCATGCGCCAGAAGCTGCGCGCGGCCATAGCTGCACTTGGACTGTTGGCGCTCGCGTCGGCGCCGGCGTCGAGCGAAGAAGGCCACTGGACGTTCGACAACATCCCTGCCGCGCGCATGCAGCAGGAGCTTGGTTGGGCCCCAGATCGGTCTTGGCTCGACCGCGTGATGGCCGCGACGGCGCGCATCCCCGGATGTTCCGCGTCGAACGTGAGCGGCGAGGGGCTGCTGCTCACCAACCACCATTGCGTGCTTGCGTGCATCGGCATGCTGTCGTCGGCGCAATCGAACTATATCAGCGACGGCTTCATGGCGCGCACGCGCGATGAGGAGCTGCGCTGTCCCGGCATGATCGTGCAGGTGCTCGCCGGCATAGAAGACGTCACTGCCGCGATCGAAACAGCTACCGCGGGCGCGACGCCGGAAACCTTCGCGCGTCTGCGCGACGGCGAGATTGCGCGGCTCACCCGCGCGTGCAGCGCTGGCGCGACACGCTGCGAAGTGGTGACGCTCTATGATGGCGGCCGCTACGCGCTGCACCGCTACACGCGGTATGACGACGTGCGCCTCGTCTTCGCGCCGGAGCAGGATATGGCGGCCTTCGGTGGTGAGGCCGACAATTTCCAATTCCCGCGCTACTGCCTCGATGTGGCGTTTCTGCGCGTCTATCAGAACGGCGCGCCGGCCGCGACGCCGCGGCATTTGCGGCTGCGCTTTACCCCGCCCGAGGACGGCGAAATCGTGCTGATCGCCGGCAATCCCGGCCCGACCTCGCGCACGCGAACCGTGTCCGAGCTTCGCTTCGAGCGCGACGTCGGCCTGCCATGGCAGATCCAGGCGCAAACGGCGCTGCGCGATCGGCTGGTCAGCTACGCCGCGCTGGGGCCCGATCAAATGCGCGTCGCCGCACCGGCGATCGAGACCGCCAATAATACATTGGGCGCGCTCGTCGGACGGCGTGCGGCGCTGCAAAGCGAGACTGGCATGGCCCGCGTCGTCGCGCGCGAGACGGATTTGCGCACCCGTGTGAACCGCAATCTCGCCGCCGTGCGCGACATCGCCGACGCTTGGGGCGAAATCGAACGCGCCCAGACGGCGCGGCGGCGGCTCTTCGATCGCTACACCTATCTCGAACAGAGCGCCGGCGAACATTCGCAACTGTTCGCTTGGGCGCGCGATATCGTCCGCGCGGGCGCGGAGCGCCAAAAGCCGGCCGAGCAAAGGCTGGCGCGTTACACCGATGCGCGGCTGGCGCTGCTTGGCCAGAACATGCGCACGCCGCGCTATGTCGAGCCGGCGCTGGAGGAAGCCTATTTCGCCGCATGGCTCGCGGGCCTGCAGCGCGATCTCAGTGGCGACGCGGCGCTGATGCAGCGCGTCTTTGGCGGCGAAAGCCCGGAAGCACTGGCCGCGCGGTTGGCGCAGTCAAGCTTGAGCGATCCGGTGACGCGAGCGCAAGTGTGGGATGGCGGCGCCGATGCGGTGGCTGCGTCGAGCGATCCGCTCATCGCGTTCGTGCGCGCCTGGGACGACGACGCGCGCCAGGCGCGCGCCGCTTATGTTTCAGAAGTGGAGGCGCCTGTCGCGCGCGCCCAGGAACGCATTGCGCGTGCGCGCTTTCGTGCCTTCGGGACCAGCCACTATCCGGACGCGACCTTCAGCCCGCGCATTTCCTACGGGCGCGTCGCCGGCTGGATCGATCCCGAGCAAGGCTTGGTCGACGCCTTCACTCATCTCTCGGCGCTTTACGACCGCGCCACCGGCGCGCAACCGTTCGTGCTCAGCCAGCGTTGGATCGATGCACGCGCCGCACTGGATGGCGAGTTGGTCTACAATTTCGCGACCTCCACGGACGTCATCGGCGGCAATTCGGGCAGCCCCGTGCTTGACCGCGATGGGCGCGTCATCGGCACGGTGTTCGATGGCAACATCCATTCGCTGGGCGGCGAGTTCTTCTACGATCCCGATCTCAACCGCAGCGTCGCGGTGTCGAGCGCGCTCATCCGCACGGCGCTGCGCGATGTGTACGGCATGGACAGTTTGCTGGCGGAGCTTGAAGCGGAGTGAAGTTTGGGGCGCCGGCGCCGAACACGACGGCGCCCCAGCCTCTAACTCGTGAGGGCGAGCATGGAGGCTTCACCGGTCGGCGCGGGGTGTGCGCCGGCCAATCTCCACTTTAAGCTGGCGGGCTGGTGGAGAAGCATCTGCAAAATATTTCGCGCAATGACACGCGTGGGCTCAATCCGATTGAGACGAGGCGCCGTGCTGGTGCGGCGAACTACGCGAGAACGGCGTTCAGAAATGCCGTCTGCTTGGTCAGCGATTGGAACGTTTGCTGACACGGATAGGCAATGAAGCCGTGGCAGGCGCCGGGATAGATGTCCAACTCCGCCGCATTGCCCGCCGCAATCCAGCGCGCATGCATGAAGAGGCTGTCATCGAGCAGCGCATCTTTTGTGCCCACCGTGAACAGCGCCGGGCAAAGGCCGCGCACATCCGCGAAGAGAGGTGAAAGAGCTGGATCGCGCTTTTGCTCGGCAGTGAGGCCCGGCACGAACGCGTCGCCGAATTTCACGATGTCGAGCGTGCGCAGCACCAGGCGTTCATCGCCGAACTGACGCGCACTCGGCGTCATCCCGAGATCGAAGACGCCAAAAACAAGGTTGGCGGCGCGAAACGGCGTGCGGCCATGCTTGTCGCGCAAGCGCAGCATGGTGAGCGCTGAAAGATGCGCGCCGGCGCTCTCGCCGCCGATGGTGAGAACGTCGCCGCCGAAGTCGCGTAGGTTGTCGCTCACCCAGAGCGCTGCTGCTTCGCAATCGTCGGGGCCGGCGGGATAGGGGTTCTCGGGCGCGAGGCGATATTCGACGCTGATGGCGGTGAGGCCCGTCCCGTCGGCGATACGCTCAAGCAGGCGATCCTGTTGATCGGCCGCGCCCAGCACGTGGCCGCCGCCGTGAATGTGCAGATAAACGCCGCGCGATTTTTCCGGCGCGATCACACGAAGCGGAATTTTGCCGGCTGGCCCGTCGATCTCGATCCAGCGCGCGCGCTCCGACTTGATGGGCGCGGGAAATACGCCTTCGCCCTTGGCGCGCGCATCGCGCACTCTTTGCGCGCCAACATCCCACCAATTCGCCAGTTTGGCGGTCATCGCAATAATGCCAGCATTGAGCTGGCGGGTGTCCTCGGGAATGGCAGCGTCGCTGAACAGGTTCGGATCGAGATAAGAGGTCACTTTAGCCCCGCCATTTTCCGGATGTGCTTCCATTCCTCGGCCGTCACCGGCTGGACGGAGAGGCGCGAGTTTTTGACCAGAACCATGTCGGCCAGCGATTTTTCCGCTTTGATCGCAGCGAGCGTCACTGGCGTTTTAACCGGCTCGACCGCCTTGAGATCGACGCAGACGAACGCGCCCGTCTTGTCGGTGGGATCGATGTACGCTTCCTTCGCCACTTCGCTGACGCCGACAATCTCCTTGCCGTCGCCGGAATGGTAGAAGAAGACCTTGTCGCCCTTCTTCATCGCCTTCAGATGCGCCTTGGCCTGATGATTGCGCACGCCCGTCCAAGCGTCGGCGCCTTTCTTGACGTGCTGATCCCAGGACCAGGTGTCGGGTTCGCTCTTAACCAGCCAGTGCGCCATTATTGCGCCGCCGGCACTTGCGCGAGCGCTTCGATCTGAATGCTGACGCCGTCGCCGATATTGGGCACGCCTGTAGTCGAACCCCAGACCGAGCGCGTCAAAGTGCCGGTGATGCTGAAGCCCGCCGTTTGGCGGCCATTCTGCGCTTGGCCGATGCGGTTCAAGGTGACGTTGAGCGTCAGCGGATGAGTCTGGCCCAGGAACGTCAGATCGCCGGTCACCTCAGCGCGGTTCTGATCGATGATGCGCACCGAGGTGGAGCGAAACTCGGCGGTGGGGAACGCCGCCGCATTCAGCCAGCGCGCGTCGCGCAGATGTTCGTCGCGCGTCGCGTTGCCCGTCGACAGGCTGCCGATCTGAACCGTGGCGCGCACCGATGAGGCGCCGGGATTGGCTTCATCGAGCACGATCTCACCTGACACTGTGTCGAACTGGCCGAGTACGTGGTTGAAGCCGAGGCGATCGATCGAGAACGCGACCTGCGTGTGCGCCGGATCGAGCGTGTAGGTTACGGGCTCGGCGTGGGCGGCGCCAGCCGCGAACAGAGCGGCGGCGAAAAGCATGGCTCGCATGAATATGTCCCTTTGATCGGTCGTCAGATGCGCGCTTCGAGCACCAGATTGAATGGCGTCTCCGCAGCGCGACGGAATTTACTGAATCCCGCGTCCTTCGCCACCTTTTTGAGGCGCGCTTCACCGGCTTGTGCGCCGAGCCCAAGGCCCACCTCCTGCGATAGCGAGGCGGGCGTGCAGATCATCGTCGAAGCCGAGTAATAGACGCGCCCCACCGGATTGAGATTGTCCTTCAAATCGTCATGCGCGAAGGGCTCGACGATCATCCAGGTTCCATCGTCAGCCAAGGCGTCCTTGACGTGACGGCCGGCGCCGACGGGGTCGCCCATGTCGTGCAGACAATCGAAGAAGGCGACGAGGTCGTAATTGAGCTCCGGATAGTCCTTGGCGCTCGCGGCTTCGAACGTCACCCGCTTCGAAACACCGGCGTCTTTCGCCAATTGCTTGGCGCGCGCAATCGAGGGCGGGTGATAGTCGTAGCCGTAGAATTTCGATTTGGGGTAAGCAAGCGCCATAAGGATCGTCGACGCGCCGTGGCCGCAGCCGACATCCGCGACCTTCGCGCCTTTCTCCAGTTTCTCTTTCACACCACGCAGCGCCGGTATCCAACTCGACACCAGGTTCGCGTTGTAGCCCGGACGGAAGAAGCGTTCGGTGCCGTGAAACAGGCATTGCGAGTGCTCGTGCCAGCCGACGCCCTTGCCGCTCTTGAATGCGTCGGCGACTTTCGGCTCATCGAGCCACATGGCTTGCGCGACCTGGAAAGCGCCGGCGAAAAATGCTGGCCCGCCTTCGTCGGCGAAGGCGCAGGCTTGTTCGGGATTGAGTTTGAATTTCTTGGTCTTGGGAGCGTAGTCGACATAACCGGCCGCGGCTTGCGCCGAGAGCCACTCGCGCAGATAGCGCGCGTTCAGGCCCGTTTTTGCAGCGAGTTCGTCGGCGGTGACGGCCTTGCCGTCGCCCATGGCGCGATAAATGCCGAGCCTGTCGCCGAGCAGAACCAAGGCAGCGCTCGTCGTCGCGCCGAGATCGCCAACCAATTTTCCAACGAACGCGTTCAGCTTCTCCGGATCGGGCGATTTCATGCTCCCCCTCCTTGTGGAAAAGGCGAGCTAAGACCGCGGGTCTCGCGCTATCAAGCCGGAGAGGCGATTTTACTTAAGTTTCACGCGCCGGCGCACCGAGTTTCCCGGCGAACCAGCCGCCCGCGACGATGGCCGCCAAGCCGCCGATCCAAAGCCAGATCGGGCTCGGGATGCTGATCAGATTGAAGAGTGCGGCTGCGAACAGAAGTGCGGCGATGATCCACGCCGCCCATGCGCGCCGCCCGATGCGCGCGGCCACGTAACCGCCCGCCAGCGCCGCTAAGCCCCACGCCACGCCAACCGATGCGATCGCCGCTGCTGGCAAGTGCCTGACGCTTTCGCGCGCCGCTTCAGGCGTCGAAAAATCGAGCCCGGGCGGCGGCGGAAACGCGCTGTGTCCCGCGAATTCGACGCCGGCGACCACAAGTACGCCGACCACCGCGCCGCAGATCACGCCAATGATGATGCGAAGCATGCGAATCCCCCGGATTTCGCGCGCCAGGATTGTCGGTTCCGGCGCTGTGCGTCAATCGCGCCGCGCTTGCTATCGCGGCAAACGCCCTTAAACGTGGGCGTCGCATGAACGCAGCGCTTGAAGCAGAAGGGCTGGTCAAGCGCTACGGCGCACGCACCGCGGTCCATGAATTGAGTTTTCGCGTCCCTAAGGGCGCGATCTACGGCGTGCTCGGGCCCAATGGCGCCGGCAAGTCGACCACGCTGCGCATGCTTGTCGGCGTGTTGCGCCCGACGCATGGGCGGATTTCGTTGCTCGGCGGGCCGATCACGCGCGATGCGCTGAAGCGCGTCGGCTATCTGCCTGAAGAGCGCGGGCTCTATCGCTCGATGAGTGCGCGCGCGGCGATCGCGTATCTTGCGCGGCTCAAGGGCGCGCCGGCGGGCAAGGCGTTCAAGCGCGCCGATCAATTGCTGACCGATCACGGCCTCGGCAAACAGCGGCGCAAAAAGATCAAGACGCTGTCGAAGGGCATGGCGCAAAAGGTGCAGGTGCTCGCCGCCATTGCGCACGAACCTGACCTGATCATTTTCGATGAGCCGTTCTCGGGCCTCGATCCGGTCAATCAACGCGTGCTTGAGGAAACAATTCGCGCTCAAGCCGCGGCCGGCCGCACAATCTTGTTCTCAACCCATGTGATGGAGCATGCCGAACGGCTGTGCGACCGCATCCTCTTGATTGCGCATGGGCGCGCGGCGTTTGAAGGCACTGTGCCTGAAGCGCTGGCGCTGGCGCCGAGCGTGGCAGTGCTCGAAACCGATGGCGATTTCGATCTGGCGTCCGCATTGACCCCGCGTGGCTTCAACATCGCCCCTGACGGCGAGGAGCACGGCAACCGCCGCTGGCGCGCGCGCCTGGAGAACGGGCGCGGTTCGCGGCAATTGCTGCAGGCGTGCGTCGAGGTCGGCGCGCCGCTGAGCCTGTTCGAACCGGCGCGAGCCAGTTTGCACGAAGCGTTCGTGGCGCTGGTGGGCGATAAAGTCATGCCCAGCGCGGCGGAGTAGGGCATGTCACCGATCTTCCTCGTCGCGCGCCGTGACTATCTCGCCTATGTCGGCGCTTGGGGCTTTTGGCTCTCGCTCATCACCGCGCCGCTGATCATCGCCGCATTGATGTTCACCCCACTGCTGCTTGCCCGCGCCGAGCCGCCACGCGTGCTCGCGGTGATCGCCGAGCAAGCGCAGGACGCAAGCGCGGTGGCGGCGGCGTTCGAAGAGATCGCGCGCGCCGATGCGCGGCGCGATCTGCTGGCTTATCTCGAAGCGGCTGCGCCGGCTTTGACTGAGCGCGCGCTCACCGCGTTCGACGCAGCGCCGACGCGCGCGGCGGGCATCGAGGCGGTGCGTGTCATTGTTGCGCGCGAAGCGCCGCGGGCGCTCGCAGCCTTCCCGCAGCCGTCGCCGCGTTACGCCATCGCGCCGGCGCCGGCGCGCGATATTCAGACGATGCGGCCCTATCTCGATGGCGGGCGCACTTTGCCAGATGGCCGCGCTCTGTTCGGCGCGCTCAATGTGCGGCGCGAAGCTGGCCAGCCAGTGATCGAATATTGGAGCACCAATCTCTCGCACGAGGAGCCGTCGAATATCGCTCATCGGGCCATGCGGCTGGCCATGCAGCGCGAGGCGTTGGCGGCGCAGGGGCTCGATCCGTCCGAGGCCGATCGTCTCGCCGATTTCGATCCGCGCGTCGTTCAGTTCGATCCGCGCCCCAGCGCCGGCACGGGCGAGGTGACGCTGCGCCAGCGCGCGCCGACGTTCGCGGCCTTGGCGTTGTCGTTCATTCTGTGGAGCGTGGTGTTCTCCGTCGCCAACATGCTGTTGTCGGGCGTGATCGAGGAGAAATCGAACAAGATCCTGGACACGTTGCTCACCAGCGTCACGCCGCTGGAAATGCTGATCGGCAAATTGCTGGGCGTTGCTGCGGTGAGCGCGACGTTGTTTCTATTCTGGGGCGCGCTCGGCGGCGGGCTGCTCTCGATGGCGGCCGCGCAGCTCGGCAATTCGATCTTCGGACAAGTCGCCGCCGCGTTCCTGGAGCCGCGGCTGATCGCGGCGTTCGCCGTTGGCTTCATCGCCGGTTATCTCATGTATGGCGCGATTTTCCTGGCGCTCGGATCGCTCTGCGAGTCGGTGCAGGAGGCGCAAACCTTGCTCGGGCCCGTCGCGCTGGTGCTTGCCGTCCCGATGATGCTGGTGATGCCGGCGCTCGACAATCCGAACGCGCCGATCATCGAGGCTGCCTCATGGGTGCCGCTGTTCACGCCGTTCCTGTTGCTGATGCGTGCGCCCGCCGGATTGAGCTGGATCGAGATCGCTGGCCAAGGCGCTGTGATGATCGCGGCAGTGACGATCATCCTCCTGCTCGCCGCGCAAATCTTCCGCGCCGGCGTCGTCAACCAGCTCAGCCTCTCAAGCTGGCGGGGGCGGAAAGAGGGGAAAGGGTAAGGCGACCAACAGGGAGTTGTGCAATGCTTTGTAGCGCTTTGCGAGTTTTGATAGCGCTGCTTTTGCTGACGACCGCCTCGGCGGCACAGCGTCAACCTCGTCCACACGGGTTAGGCGCTATGCAATGTCTGCGGATGGCGCGCTCATTGCGTTCACCGTAATCGATATGCCTGAGTCACAATTCGTTCTCTACGAAGTGCGATCTGGTGCAACTTGGATCGTTGAAGCGCCCACGGAACACGGTCAAATCGGCGATCTCGCTTGGTCGCCTGATGGCGACGAGCTGACGTTCGTAACGGCGCCGGAGAGTGTCCTTCGTGGAGGCGGCCAGCACGTCTGGAGGCTACGAATTTTGGGCTCTCCTGTCGTTGATTTGTTGGCGCTCATTCCGCATGTGCGTCGGCCCGTTCTCTCGGCGGATGGCGCCTACCTAGCGACGCTTGAAGGCGTGTTTTTCGAAGGTGTTCGGCCTTACGCGGGAGTGGTGCAGTATGCACTCTTCGAGCGATCGGTCGGCGACGGCGGCTATGTCCGGCGCAGTCAAGCATACTTCACTGAGCCCGTTCGATTTCAGTACGATCGTGATCGCAACATCTTCCTTTCGTTCCTGCGCCCTGTCTTCGCCACTGAAGGCAGGTGGTTGGAGACCGGCCCGGATGGGCGTTCAGGGTGGGCGTGGCGCGAAGAAAACCGGCAGGTCGATGTTTTCCGCTTGGCGAGAGGCGAGACTTTGGCAGCCTTTCCCGATCCATGGCCCCGCGATGCTCCTGCGGGCGCGCAGTTTGTGCGTCCTTCGGATGATGGCCGTGTCATTCTTCGAGTTTCATTCGGTGAAGCCAATCCATTGGCTTGGTATGATGAACGCGGTCGGCCGCGTCGACCTCTGCAGTTCGCGAGAGGCGGGTTCATTG
The DNA here is from genome assembly GCA_050186805.1 of Hyphomonadaceae bacterium. Taxonomy (GTDB): domain Bacteria; phylum Pseudomonadota; class Alphaproteobacteria; order Caulobacterales; family Aquidulcibacteraceae; genus Vitreimonas. The sequence continues at coordinate 3,560 of JBFWYC010000027.1, read as the reverse complement.
TTTGCGATGGCGAAGCCACATGTGAGGAGGTGCCGGCCGCCGAGCTTCCAGAAGACGCTGGAAGGACCGGGGGTGAGGCAATTTCCGCTGATCGTCGTATGTTCGCCCAAGTCATCAGTAGACATGTGCCGCGTGGAGTGCGTCGCGCCGAAGGTCCTCCCTGGGACTTTCGGCATCGATTGTTGATCTATGACCATGGGACGCCATTTATCGACGTCGCGCTTGCAGATGTGCTTGAGCGCGCCGAACGCGTCCGGGCAGTTGAGGCGGCGCCTCTAATGCCGGGTAATCAGCGTAGCGTTCATCGCGTCGAGAGCCAGCCGCCCGCAGGGAATCCCTAAATCGCCCGCCATCCGAGCAGCGCCAGCGTGTGTCCTTCCGGGTCCTTGAATGCGCGTAGGGCGAGTTCGCGGCCGGGCGCTTGCTGCAGCACTTGTGCGGGGTGAGTGAAGGCGACGCCTTTTTCTTCGAGCGCCGCGACGGCCGCGCTCCAGTCGCGCGGCTCGAAATAGATCACCGCATCGCCGCCGACTTGCTGGCCGGGCTGGGCGTGGCCGATCATCAGCCGCGTGGCGCCGGACTGAAAGAAGGTCATGCCATTGGTTTCGAACAGCATCGGCAGCCCAAGCGTGTCGCGATAGAAGCTCACCAAGGCGATCGGATCGGCGCTTGCCAAGGCGATCTGGGCAATGCCGGACAGAAGCGGCGGAGCGGTGTTCATAGGCGCCTCCTTTGGCAACTTCATTTAATTAGTTTGACTAACTAAATAAAGTCAAGCCAGAATCGCGGATGGCCAAACCCGTTGCGCGCGACACCGCCGATCGCCTCCACTCTGCCGCCATTCGGCTTTTGCGCCGCGTGCGGGCGGCCGACGCCGAAACCGGCCTCTCCGCGCCGAAGCTTTCGGCTTTGTCCGTGCTGGTGTTTGGCGGGCCGATGAGCCTCACCGCGCTTGCGCAGGCCGAGCAGGTGCGCGCGCCCACCATGTCGAAACTGGTGGGCGACATGGAAGCGGACGGGCTCGTCGCCAAGCGCGCCGATCGCGCCGACGCGCGCGCGGTGAGGATCGAGGCGACGGCGAAAGGCCGCGCGCTGATGGAGGAAGGCCGCCGCGCCCGCCTGGCGCTCCTGCGCGCGCGCGTGGCCAAACTCAGCGCCGCCGAGCGCAAACTGCTGGATGACGCCGCGGCGCTGATGCTGCGGATCGCTGAGAATTAGGCTCACGCGCCCGCCGCGCAGAAACAAAAACGCCGCCCTCGCGGACGGCGTTTCGTCAAACTCTGGCGTGCGTGGCCGTTACCGGCCTTTGCTCGGCGGGCGCGGCAGCAGGCCTTCGCGCTGGGCGCGCTTGCGGGCCAGCTTGCGGGCGCGGCGGACAGCTTCCGCACGCTCGCGCGCCCGCTTCTCGGACGGCTTTTCGTAGTGATTGCGGCGCTTCATCTCGCGGAAAGTGCCTTCCCGCTGCATCTTCTTCTTGAGCGCCTTCAACGCCTGATCGACGTTGTTATCGCGGACGAAAATCTGTACCAGGACCCGTCTCCCGTAACCCGAAACCAAAACCCAAACGGCCGCGGTCGCTGGATCAGCGCCGAGCCCCGTTCTGAAGCGAAGGCGGGGCCATACCAAAACGGCGATGGACTGTCCACTCTCCCGGCCTTTATGACATGGCGGTATGGAACCGCTCGATACCGAGGCCCAGGAACGGGTCGTGCAAGGCATCTTGGCCTATGAGCTGGTCGCCATGGCCTTGTTCGCCGCTGGTCATTTCACGCCGGCCTTGCCGCTTTTCGACGTCGGGGCGCCTGCCCAGACGGTCCATTTGGGGGCGGTCGTGCAGGCCATGGCGGTGGGCGCCGGATTGGCGGCGGTGCTGATGCAGGCCCACTACGTCATGCGCTTCATGTGGGCGCGCGGACAGTTTCTGAACGTGCTGCAGGACCATTTCGACGAGCACAGCAGCTATTTCCTGGTCGGATGGCTGGTTCCGATCATCGGGCTGCTCCTCGCCGGGGGCGTTTGGGTGCTAAGCTCGGTGCTATGACCGACACGCCGTCCGCCCGCTTTCGCGCCCGCCTGCTCGACGCGTTCACCGCCCACGCAGCCGAGAAGGGCTGGACAGACGCCGCCTTCAAGGCGGCGGTGGCCGAGGCGGGGCTGAGCGAAGGGGAGGCGGCGCTGGCCTGCCCGAAGGGAGCGGAGGACCTGTTCGACGCCTTCGCCGACCGCGCCGATCAGGCCATGCTGGCCGCACTCGACGATCTCGACGTGGCTGCCATGCGCATCCGTGAGAAGGTGAAGGCCGCTGTGCAGGTGCGGCTGGAGGCGCAAGCGCCTTACAAAGAGGCCGCGCGCGCCATGACGCGCGCGCTGGCGCGCCCGACCCGCGGCCCCATCGCGGCGCGGCTCTTGTGGCGCACCGCCGACCATATCTGGCGCGCGCTCGGCGATACCTCCACCGATGAGAACTATTATTCCAAGCGCGCCATCCTCTCCGGCGTGCTGGCGAGCACCTATGCGCGCTGGTTCAGCGATGACAGCGCCGATCACGAAGCGACCTGGGCGTTCCTCGATGCGCGCATTGAGAACGTCATGCAGTTCGAAAAGCTGAAGGCGCGTCTGAAGCCGATCTCCGAAGGCGTGCAGAGCGCCGTCGGCGTAGCCGCGCGCTTTCGCTACGGACGCTGAAATTTCAGAAATCCACTGCGAAACGCGGCGTTCGGGCGTAGAGTGCAGGTCTTCACGGTCCCGTGATGGAGGTGCTCATGCAAGCTGCTCCTGTACGGTTCCTCAACGCAGCGCTTTGGCCGGCGACGATCTGGCTGAGCTTGTCCAATCTCGAGGAACATCCCGCCGACGACTATGTCGAGCGCACCAGCCCCATTGTCGCGACCGCGGTCGCGTTCTGGATCGGTGCGATCGCGCTCGCTGTTCTGGCTGTGCCGAGCGTGGTGACGATCGGCGGCGGCTTCATGGACGAAGACGTCGGCGCGATCGAATTGGTGCGGCGCGCGCCGGGCGTCATTCTCGACGTGCTGTGGTTCTTTGTGCCGGTGATCTACATTGCCGGCTTCTGGCTCTACGCGTCGCGCGACGAGGCCTTCCCGCGCTAGCGGCGGTTAGAACCGAAGCTTGGTGACGTGGCCCATTTTGCGGCCGCTGCGGGCGTCGCGTTTGCCGTAAAGATGCACGCGCGCGTGCGGATCGGCGGCGAGCGCGGGCCACGTGTTGGCGTCTTCGCCGATGAGGTTGAGCATTTCGATGCCGGCGACGCGCGTGGTTGGCCCGAGCGGCCAGCCGGCGACGGCGCGGATGTGTTGCTCGAACTGTGAGGTGAGCGCGCCCTCGATGGTCCAGTGGCCGGAATTGTGAACGCGCGGCGCCATTTCGTTCGCCACCAACACACCGTCGGGCATGACGAAGAACTCGATGGTCAGCACGCCGACATAGTCGAACGCTTCGAGCACGCGGCGCGCCGCGTCCTGCGCTTCCTGCACAACGAGATCGCTCGCCAGCGCCGGCAATGTCGTGCGCGAGAGAATGCCGCCGGCGTGTTCGTTTTC
>JBFWYC010000026.1:0-62443 GCA_050186805.1 Hyphomonadaceae bacterium | reverse complement strand
CGACATGATGGCGCGTCCGATCGGCTCCGGCGGCAGCGTCACGTCCCGCGCCGGCGGCTTCCAACGCAGCAGCACGGCGATCAAGCCGAGATAGGACAGCGCGTTGATGGCGAAGGCGCCGACCGCGCCGATGGCAGCGACCACCGCGCCGCCCACGGCCGGCCCCAAGCTCCGCGCCACGTTGAACGCCAACGCGTTGAGCCCGATCGCGGCGGGCAGACTATCGCGATCAACGAGATCGCCAACCGCTGCCTGCCATGAGGGTTGCGCCAGCGCCGCTGCGCACCCGATCAGCAAGGTAAAGAAAAGCAAACCGGTTGGCGTGATGGCCCCCATCAGGGCGGCGACCACGAGCACCAGCGAGGCGACCGCGCCAAAGATCTGCGCGATCAGCATCAGCATGCGACGGTCGCCGATATCGGCTAGCGCGCCTGCCGGCAGCGCGAAGAGCACGATCGGCGTCAGTGACGCGGCCTGGACATACGCGACCCAATCGGCCGAGACGCCAAGCGTCGTCATCTGCCAAGCGGCGCCGACCGCTTGGATGACCGCGCCGAAATAGGCGGCCATTGTCGCCGCCCACAAGGCGCGGAACATAGGGAACTTGAGCGGGCCTAAAGTGGCGGCGCGCCAAGTATCGAAGCCCGATTGCAATTGCTCGATCGCGCGCGCCACGTTCGCAAGCCTCGTCTCAGCCGACCATCAAGCCCCCGTCGACGATCAAAGTCTGGCCGGTAACGTAGCTTGCCGCGTCGCTGGCGAGATAGAGCGCCGCCGCCGCGATGTCATCCGGAGCGCCGATTCTGCCAAGAAGAATCCTGCCTTTTTGAGCAAATGGGCCTTGTGGAGAAACTTTACTCTGCGAAAGCGCGCGCCCGCCCTCGGTGGCGACCGCCCCCGGGAGGATGGCGTTGCAGCGAATGCCGTCCGCCGCGAATTCCACAGCAATCGAGCGCGTCAGCGCCAGCAGGCCCGCCTTCGACGCTCCGTACTGAGCGTTGCCATGAACCGAGGCGTGGATAGCCGCAACCGAAGCGATGCTTACGATGGCGCCGCCGCCTTTGGCGCGCATCAGCTTCAGCGCTTCGCGCGAGCATAGGAAGGCGCCGCGCGTGTTTGTCGCCTGGGCGCTGTCCCAGTCGGTTGCGCGCATGGTGAGAAAGTCATGTTTGGCCATGGTCGCGGCATTGTTGACCAGGATGTCCAGCCCGCCGCCGCGCTCGATCTGCACGAACGCGGCTTCGACCTCGCCTTCGTCCGAAACATCAAAAGGCAGCGCCTCGGCATCGTGCAATGACGACACGCGTGCGTTGAGCTTAGCTGGATCGCGTCCAGCGCAAATCAGGTGAGCGCCTGCGTTCGCGAAGAGGGCGGCAATGCTCGCGCCAATGCCTGAGCCGGCGCCGGTCACCAGCGCTCTCTTGCCGGCGAGCGAAAACAGAAACTGTGGCGTCACGCGCGGCCGAACAGGGCCATTTCGATGTGCCGCGCTCCGGAGCCGGCATTGGTGGCCAGCGCAAGTTCGGCGTCCGCGACTTGCCGCGCGCCGCACGCATGCCGGAGTTGGCGCGCGCACTCGATCGCTTTGAGCGTGAGCTGTCCGGTGCCGATCCAGGAATGCGATAGAATGCCGCCGTCCAAATTGGTGGGGCAATCGCCATCGAGCGTCAGCCGATCGCCCGCCGTGAACGCCGCGCCTTCGCCCGGATTACACAGACCCAACATCTCGAACTGACGCACGACTTCAAACGCGACGGCGTCATAGAGGCAAAACACATCGACGTCGGCAGGTTGCGCGCCGGCGAGGGCAAAGGTGCGCTTCACGGCATCGCGGCCCATGAGCCCCATTTCCGACAGGAGCGGCGGGTTCGCGTAGGCTGCGCCATAAAATTCCATGCCGCCGCCGAGAACCAGCACCGGTGCGTTCGGCAGATCGCGCGCGCGTTCCAATGTGGTCATCACAATCGCGCACGCGCCCTCAGCGACAAGCGCACACTCCAAGCGATGCAGCGGTGCAGCGATCAGCGGAGAGGCAAGCACGTCGGCGACGGTGTAGGGGCCGGCGCCGAACATGACAGCTTCGGGATTGACGTGGCCGTGGTTGCGAATGGTTGCCGCGACGTGCGCAAACGGCTCGGGGCCAACGCCGTACTCGTGCATGTAGCGCCGCATGACCAAGGCGAACTGCGCCATGGCGGTCGAGCCATAGACGTCCGCGAACTCGATGCCATCGCCGACGCCGACCGTGCCGGACGTGAATTGCCCCGCCGTGCCGCTGCCGAGCACGACCGTTTCGCAGAGGCCCGCTTCGATCGCGGCGGCCGCCTTCAGGATGCCGCGCGCGCCGGCCGTATCGCTCCAGTGCTCATTGGTGAAAGAGAGCGGCGATTTGAACAATCGCGCCCAGGAGCCAACTTCGTTCGGCACGCCGCCAGGGCCGGGCCACGCGATCGCTGCGCCATCCACGTCGCGCGCATCTACCGCCGCGTCGACAAGCGCGCCATCGGCGGCTTCAATCAGCAGATCGAGCTGCGTTCGCCCTTCCAGGCGGCGCGCTTGCTTGGTGACGTGAAGCCCAACGATGGCGGCTTGCCGCGGGCGTTTGCTCATGCCGCGAGCGCCTTCGGCATGCTGATGCCGAAGAGCTCTTCGAAGGCGCCAAGCGTGACCCGGTGGCGGACGTCGTCGGGGATGTCCTTGAACAGATCGTGCAGCACTTCCTGTGTGCGCGGGAAAGTGCCTTCGAGGTGCGGATAGTCCGAGCCCCAGAGCACGTTCTTGTAATCCGTATAGACCACAGTCGGGATTGCGGTCTCGTCGTGCTGGAAGGACGAATAGACCTGCGCCTTGAGGATTTCGCTCGGCGTGCGCTCGAGCTTCGGATGCATCCAGCGCGCATGCTGGCGGAAGGCTTCGTCAAGGCGGTCGCCGAGCGCTGGCATCCACGACGCACCGGCTTCGGCGGTCATGATCTTCAGCTTCGGAAAGCGGTCGAGCGCTCCACTCGACACCATGTGAACGACGCAGCGCTGCGCCGGCACTGTGGTTTCCCAGTAATTGATCAGTGCGCCGCCCGGGCCGCGCGTCACCACAAGTTCCGATGTGCCGGTGCCGACGTGGAAGGTCACCACCATGCCGGCCTCTTCGGCGACCGCCCACACCAGGTCCCACTCCTTGGCGTTATATTCGAGCGGCGCCGGCAGCGTCGTCGGGAAGGCGAGCGCCTTGAAGCCGAGCTTCGCCACGCGTTTGACTTCCTCAGCCGCGTCCTCGGCGCTCAGCGACGACAGCATCGCCGCCGGCAGGTAGCGATCTGATCGCTTGATCATGTCGGCGTGGGCCCAATCGTTCCAGACGCGGGCGCTTTCGCGCTGCAGTTCGCGATCCTTCATGACCGTCATCCAGAGGCCGGTCGAGGCAAACACAACCTCCGCCCAGATGCCCTGTTCGTCGAGGTCGGCCATGCGCAGGTCGAGATTGAGCATGCCCGGCGGCGAGATCGCGTCGAGCATGTCGGGCTTCATGAAGATCACTTCTTCATTGTCGACGATATAGACGTCATGCTTCTCGCGGCGGTCAACGCGCGGACCGCGCGACTTCAGATGGTTGGGAAGATTTTCCTCCCATAGCTTCGGCGGCTCCCAAACATGGCTGTCGGCGGAATTCACCCAGATCTTCTTGTCGGCGGCGGTCATGGTCGGCTCCCAATCTGGGCCGGAATTCAGCCCCTCTTGGCGGATTTGTCAATTATATATATAATTCATCGGCAGTACGATTTGCGAGCGCTTCGATGGCTTCCACCGCGACCCTAAAACAGGCGATTTCGTCCCCTGCAGGCGGGCTGAAAGTGCCAAAAACTGCTGAACTAATAGCGGATTGGGTCCGTGACTACGTGCGCCAGAACGGGCTTGCTGCCGGCGATGCGTTGCCGTCGGAACTGGACTTGCGCGAGCGCTTTTCCGCTTCACGCCCTACTGTGCGCGAAGCCATGCGCATCCTGGAGGCCAAGCATCTGGTCCGGATCGCCCGCGGCGCCGCAGGTGGGGCGCGCTACAATGTGCCGGGGCCGGCCATGGTGGCTGAACACACCGGCGTCTATTTGGAGGCTCATGGCGCGTCGCAAGCGGATTTCTCCGTCGCGCGGCTTACCATCGAACCCAGCATTGTGGGCTTTGTCGCCGATACCGCGGCGATGAAGGACATTCAGAAGCTTGCCGCTTCGGTGGAGCGGCAGTCGGGCCTGATCGACGATGTGTCGCGCTTCACGCAGGAACACGAGCGCTTCTATCAGGTGCTGGCGGAGATTTGCGCCAACACCACGCTTTCGATGTTTGTGCTGATCCTGCGTGAGTTGATGCACGCGCAGACGGAAATGATCGGCAATGCGCTCATGTATGGCGGCGAAGAGGCTGTGCGGGGACGGCGCGCTCATGTGCGGGCCAAGGAAAAACTTATCGAGCTGTTGCGCGAGCGCGATCGCGAGGCGGCGGAAAAATGGTGGCGCCGGCATTTGAAAGCGCAAATGGACGAATTGAGCGCCAGCGGTCGCGGAGACGTGACACTCAAATCGCCGCGGCGTGGAGCGTAACCGAATGAGCGATATGCAACCCTCGCCTGCCGCGCCCGTGCTTATTCGGGCGGAGAAGAGCAACGTCATTCTGTGTGAGGAGTGCCGGCGTTTAGGCGATTGCCGTCTCGGCATCACGTCGGAGGCCGTTGCGGGGGAGTTCCGAACGGAAACCCTGCTGCAGTGCCCGAAGGATCACGAAGGCGGCCCCGGCGTCGCCCATGGCGGCTGGACCGCCTCGGTTCTCGATGAAGCGCTAGGGCATTTGCCGCTGCTGTGCGGGCAAATGACGGTCACAGCGAAGCTCAGTGTTGAGTTCGTGCGGCCGGTGCCGATTGAGCGGCCGCTCAAGCTCGTAGCTTGGCGCGAGCGCGTCGAGCGCAATCGCTGGATCAATGCCGGCGAGATCATCTTGATCTCGACCGGCGCTGTTTTGGCGCGCGCCGAAGGCGAGTTCGCGATGCGCGACCAGACCCGTCATTTCCAGAAATTTCGCGACTGGATCGCCGCAGAAGAAAGCGGCGGCTAAGCGAACTTCAGCGACGTCACGCCTTCAGGTTTGACGAAGGCGGGCGTCAGATGGCTGTACATCGGCGGCAGGCCGTTGGTGCTGATGCGAAGAAGGACGCGGCGTTTGCCGTCCTCGTGGCTATATTCAAGTGGTGTGGCCGCATGAACGGTCGCGAAATTGTCCCAGATCAACACGTCGCCTGTGCACGCCTTCGCTTCGATGCGGAATTGCGGCTGCAGCGCGTGTCGCTTCAGCTCGTCCAGGAGCGCCAGGCCTTCATCATCGCTCATGCCGAGCACGCCGATGGGGGTGCCAGAAATGGCGTAGAGTGATTTGCGGCCGGTGATGGGATGGGTGAGCACTAGCGGGTGTTCGGGCTGTTCGCTTGCGCGTTTGCGCGCGCGGATGCCGCCATCGCGGTTCTTGTCGTCTGCGTCGAGCTTGACTGGCGCTTCGTCCTCACCGCGTTTGCCGCCGACGAGCATGTGCCGCACCGTCAGTCCATCGATGCGAGCTTTGGTCTCTGCGGGCAGGGCGTCATAGGCGCCGACGAGGTCGGCGAAGCGTGTCTCGCCGCCGGCATCGGGCGCCTCGACCGCGAGCAGCATGGTGAAGCTCGCCGGGAGATATTCGTACGAACCATCAGTATGCCAGAACGCGGCGCCGTCGCGGCGGCCCGGATCTAGGTCCGGCGAGTTGGAAATGCGGATAAGAGCGGGAAAATCGGGATCGATATCGGGCGTGAAGAAAAAGTCGATGGGATTGCCCCACAGGCGCCCGAAGCGGTCGTAGGCCGCCTTGTCGAGGTGTTGATCGCGGAACACCGCCACACGGTGCTTGGCGACGACATCGACAATCTCCTTCATCATCGCTGCGTCGAGCGGGGCGGAAAGGTCGATATCGGTGATCTCGGCGCCGAAGGAGCCGATCTGCTTCACGGTCATAGTCATCGGCGTCCTCCTCAATTCTCGCCTTCGTCGGTCACCCAGCGCACGAAGCGGTGCAGGGGGTAAAAGCCGTCGTGCGGCAGTCCGCCTTCCGGCTGTGCAAGGCCAAGCGCCACAACGCGTTGCGTCCCGGCGGAGCACAGCGCGTCACGTAACTCGCGTCGACGCGTGGCGGGGTAAACTCCAACTGTCTGCGTCGCGACGCTGACATGGCGAACCGCGTCACGCAGATCGGCCACGCGCACGACGTTGACGACTTTATTGTCGGGGTAGAAATCGACAGGCGCCTCTGACCGCACGACCAGTCCGCGGCCTTCGTAGCCGCCGAACACGCGATACTCGTCCTCGAACGCGCGCAAGCCATCGAGCTCGTCGCGAATGTTTGCGGCGATCGGAATTGGCGTCGTTGAGGAGGTCGGTCGCTCTTCGCCGAGCTTGACCTGCAGCTTCGCGCAATAGCAATCGACCTGTTCGACGCTCCCTTCGATGAACTGAAATCGGCTCGACGTGCAGGCTTGTTGGTTCATCAAAGTCGCGTCGAAGGCGCCGCGAGACGCCACGTCATCCAAGGCTTCTTCCGATTCAAATGCCTCGCGCCCGATCATCGAAATCGAGGTCTTGGGGTCGAAGGCCACCAGTTCGAAGCCGGGGCCGACATATTTCAGGGCCCCGCGGATAGTGCTCTCGCCGCCCCAAGCGACGATCTTGTCGAAGAATTGCGGGCGGAAGAGCATGCCTTCGACCTTGGCGTCGCCGCCGCGCCAGTACGCGGCGGAGAAAGAGCGCGCGATCGGGTGCCCCGGCGCGACCGCCGAGAGCGCGCGCAAAATGGCGGTGGCGCTGTAAAGGTCGTTGGATGGCAGTTTGAACAGGTTCACACACTTGGTCAGTGCGCCGCGGATTACCGATTGCGCCGCAACGCCTGGCGCATTGCCCGCGATGATGTGCACGAGGCGCGTCGGGAACGCGCGAATGCGTGCAGGGCGCCCAGACGTGGTTTGCACGTCGCGCCAACCATCGATGACGTCGGCGCCGCCCAGTTCCTGCTCGACCTGAAACTCCATCAGGCGTCGATTGAAGATGCGGCCGAGGCTTGCGTAGGAGCGCTCAAGCACATCGCGCGGCAGCGGATTGGTTTTCACGCTACGCTCAACCGCTTCCGCCAAGGCGCCGTCCGGGTCTTGCGTCAGACGCTCGCCGAGCGCGACCAGAATGTCGATGATCTCCGCCACGGGCACGTCGGCGGCGGGAGCGGCCTCGCTGCGCGGCCACACCATGGCATTGAGGTCGAGCTTGGGCGTCGCGAAGCGTCCATAATTCTCTTCGATGCCAAACACGGAGTCGCCTTTGACGACATGCGGCACGGGAAGCGGTGGAGCGGCTGTCGGCGCGTTCATTGGGTCAACGAGCTCCGAATATAGGAATCGATGGTGCCAGCGCAGCCGATGTGATCGTCGCCGCTTTGGGAGTAACGCGTGATCGTGTCGAGAATGGTTGGCCCTGGCCGACCGCACGGACACGACGAGGCGAAATCGATGGTGACCTTGTCGCCGGTGATCAACCCACCCCAGCGGCCTTCATAAAGCAGATCAAGAAAGCCGAAGCGGCCTTCGACGACGCCGTTAGGACCGTCCGCCGCTGTGAGCAGGCGCTCGCCGGTGGAATCCAGGAGCAGCCAGATCAAGCCAGGCGGGCGATGATAGCGCATGCATTCGCAGCGCGGCATCATCTGCGCCATCTCGGTCATGCCGTAGGCGGTGGGGCGGACGACATTGCCGTAGAACTTCGTCACTTGTTCCTTGTAGTCCGGAGGCAACGCGACGCCCTTCACGCCGCCGCCGGCGCTGACGACGCATTGCGGATTAAAGTCGCCGTCGGGGATGCCCATTTTGCGGGCGCGATCGATGATCATCATATGCTGGGCCCACATGCCCGTCAGGTAGATCGGCTCGTGACGGCGCGCGAGGATTTTTTCTGTCATCGAGTCGAGCGCCGCATTCATCCGCGCGGCTTTTGCTTTCGCTTCGTTTTCGAACGCTTCGATTTCGCCCGGGGTGGCTGTGCCTTCCGCCATGCGTGTGCGCAAAGCCGCAGCCTTGCTGACTTCGCTCATCAGCAGCGGTTCGTCGGTAAGAAAGTGGATATCGCCCGGGCGGCCGAAGTTGGCGGCGTTGTTCTGCGACGCCTCGATCGCGCTGTTCGGCCCATCGCTGGGGCCGAGAAAGAAGCAGGCGCGATCCTTGGCGCCGCGCACGAACGGCCAGCCGACGGCCACTGAGGCATGCCGACGCTTCTTGGCGCTGTCACCGCGCGTGTGATTGAGGAAAGAGCACTTGCCGCTTGAGCCGGAGGTCGCAAGCACCATGTGGCCCGCGTCGCGTAGGCGGTGGATCCAATCATCGACGTCACGCACGCCATCGACGTTGACGTTGTCGGTGCGATCGACGGAGAGCGTCTGCATCCACTGCAGCATGCGATCCCAGCGCCCCTGATCGACGAAGGATTGCGGGTAGGATTTGTACGCGGTGTGCGCGAACAGGAGTGGCACGAGATCGCGCACGGATTTGATCTCGTCGACGCCGGCCTCTTCGGCGCGGCGGCGCAACAGGCCGATCTGGCCCTTGCGCTCGGCGAAGACCTCGCGCGCCGCGGCCAGCTGCTTGGCCTCAAGGTCGGGATCGGCGCGGTCAAAGATGCCGGGTTCGAGAATGGACTCGATCAGGTCGTGGCGAACGGACGCCAATGTCTCCTCCGTATTTGTTGGTGGGAGACTGATCCTCGCTGGGCTGGACTTCTAGGGGTTATTCCGACAATATCAGCTGTGAAAGCGACATGCCGCCTCACTGATCTCACATGCGATGCGGGGAAGGGAGGCGCGGATCATGCCCGCAGTCGGGATTATTGCTCCGGAGCGGGCCGAGTTCGGGGCCTTGGGCGGCGTCATCGACATGTTCGAGCGCGCCAACCGGTACACGGTGCGCCAGTACGGGTCCGTCGACGTCGTCAACAAGCCGAGCGACGTCCTCGTGCTCACCGCGCGTGGGCGGCCTTGCAAGATGCCGGGCGGACGCGAACTCAGGGCCGATGCGGCGTGGAGCGATGCGCCAAAATTCGATCTCATCTATGTCGCGGCTTATCAGGCCGACGGTGAGGACGATGTGGCGGCGCGTGTCACTGAAGGCGGCGAACTGCACGCGTGGCTGAACCGACAGCGAGAAGCGGGCGCGTTGCTCGCGGCCAGCGGGCCATCGGTCTTTCATCTGGCTGAGGCCGGTGTGCTCGACGACCAAGTTGCAACTGCGCCGTGGTGGTTGGAACGACTGTTTGCGCGCCGCTATCCGCGTGTGACCCTGGACGTGCCGCGCATCATCGCCGAAGGCGACGCCTTCATCTGCACGGGCACGACCAAAGGCGAGCCGGCTTTAGCTTTGCGCATGGCGGAGCGTGTGTTGTCGGCCAATGTTGGAAGCTGGCTGGCGAAGGTCACGCTTATCGATCCTTATCCCGATGGGCCGGCGCCGTGGAGCGTGTTTTCTCCGCGCGTGATCCGTCAGGATGGTCTCGTTGGGCGCGCGCAACACTGGTTGCAACAGCGCTTCTCGCAGCGTGTGCGCATGTCCGAGTTGGCGGATTTCCTGCGCATCAGCGAGCGAACCCTGGAGCGCCGCTTCCAGAGAAGTCTCGGCATGACGCCGCTGGCGTACTTGCAGTTGCTCCGCATAGAGGCGGCCAAGCACATGCTGGCGCGATCGAACCGTCGTGTGGACCGCGTCGCGCAGCTTGTCGGCTACGGCGACGCGCCGTTTTTCAAACAGGTTTTCCGTGAGCACACTGGGCTATCCCCACGCGAGTACCGCCAAAAGGGCGCCCACGGTCCCTAAGGCTTGGCCGTCGCCGCCGCGATTTTCTCAGGCGCGCACTTGGCCCAATAGTCGCGCCAGCTCTGAAAACGATCGACCATCATCTTGGGCATGAATTTTGGCGGCGGTCCGGGCCAGCGCGCGAACTCCGCCTGCTGCGGCCGCTCCAGCAAATCCGCCGAGTACCAGAAGTCCTCTTCGCGGCGGCGGAAATACCAGACGCCATCAACGCGCTCGTAAGTGTCGAAATAGCAAATGGCCTGGACGATCCATTGATCGCCATATTCGTGCTCGGCGCGGCAATAGGTGCGCCCGGTGGCGTGATCGGCGTCCTGAAATTCGATCATGTGGCCACAGATCAGGTGCGCGGTGCGGTAGAAGTCCGCGAGCAGCGGATCGATGAACGAGCGTAACGCCTCGCGGCCCTTGCCGCGCTTGCCGCAATCGATATCCGGCGCAAACAGCATCAGCCAAGCGTCAATGTCGCGCGCGTCCACTGCGACCGCGTAACGAATGGGCAATTGTTGAATGGCCAGTGTGGACTCGATGCGGTCCAGGCGCGCCAAGAGATCTGCGTCGCTCATCAATCTCTCCGCACGCGCGCCATGCCGTCGCCAAACGGTTCGTCGCGATTTTTCAGTGCTGTCTTGAGGCCATGCTCGGCCATGTCGGCCTTGAACTGTGTGCGGCGCGGGCCTTTTGATAGATGGGCGCGCGCGTCGGTCTCGGCGGCGATGCGCTGCAGCGTGCTCGCGCCCATAAGCTCAAGCCCGGCATTGACAATGCGCTTGTGCGCCGAGAGCAGCTCCGCGTCGACATTCGAGATTCGCCGCGCGAGTTCGTTCACTGCTGGGTCGAGCTGGTCGGCCGGGGCGCTTTCGAGCACCAAGCCGACGTGGGCGGCGTCGCGGCCGGAAAGACAATCGCCGGTCATTAGGAGTCGCTTCGTCCACTGCGGGCCGAGGTGATAGAGCCACATGTGGTTTGGCGGCGAGCCGTTAGCGCGGGTGGCGGGAAAGCCAATGCGTGCGTCGTCGGCGGCGATGATGAGGTCGCACTGCAGTGCGATATCGTTGGCGCCGGCGAGACAATTGCCCTGAAGTTTGCAGATCACCGGCTTGTGCATCTGGAAGATGAGCGACATCAGCGCTTGCTGACGCTCCAAGAACCAGCAATCGTCGTCGTAGGAATTGATCGAGGACCGATAGACGACATCCGGATCGATGTCCTCCTTGGCGCGCCCCGCATAAACGCCGCCCAAGTCGAACCCGGCGGAGAAATCACGGCCGGCGCCTTCGAGAACCACGACGTTCACATCTTGCCGGTCGTCGGCCTCGAGGCATGCGTCATGCAATTCCTGCAGCATTTGCGGCGTGATCGCGTTGCGCTTGTCCGGCCGGTTGAGCGTGATGCGCGCGATCCGCTCGCTCACGGCGAAGAGAATGGTCTCCGGCTTGCTCAGCCATTTGCCCTGATACGTCATGGCACCCTCGTTCAAGCGCGCGTGAGCCCAAGCAAGGTGTCGGCCACGATGTTGCGCTGGACCTCGCTTGCGCCGCCATAAATGGAAGCTGCGCGCAGATTGAAGCAAACGGCGCTCGCCGACCAGCCCTCGTCGCTCTCGTCGAACGGCGGCGCCTGACCCTGCTCGAAGGCGACGAATGAGATGCCCAGCGCGCCGTTGGCCTCCATCAGCAGTTCCGACGCAGCCTGGCGCACCTCGACGCTCTTGAGCTTAAGCACCGAAGATCGCGGATCGGCGCGATTGTCTTTCGCCATTGCAGAGAGCAGCCGCATCTGCAGCGTCTCAACCGCCTGCAGGCCGATCTCGACGCGCGAAAGCTTGGCGCGGAAGGAGGCGGAGGCGAGCAGTCCGCTCGCAGCGGCTGCGCGGCGCGTCTTGGCGAGAATGCGCTTGGTGACGCCGACGCGCGCAATGTTCGTGCGCTCGTTCGAGAGGAGGTATTTGGCGACGGTCCACCCTTGGTTCTCTTCGCCAACTCGATTTTCGATCGGAACGCGGACGTCATCGAGGAAGACCGAGTTCACCTCGTGGCGACCATCGAGCGTGATGATCGGCGAGAGTGAGACGCCAGGCGATTTCATATCGATCAGCAGAAAGGTGATGCCGGCCTGCTTTTTCGCGGCGCTCGGATCAGTGCGGACCAGGAAGAAGCCCCAGTCCGCCCAGTGGCCCATGCCCTGCCACATTTTCTGGCCAGTGACGACGTAGTGGTCGCCATCGCGTCGCGCGGTGGTGGAGAGATTGGCGAGGTCCGATCCGGCGCCGGGTTCTGAGAAGCCTTGGCACCACCAATCATCGAGATTGGCGAGGCGCGGCAACAGGCGCTGCTTTTGCGCCTCCGTGCCGTAGGCGATGATGACTGGACCGAGCATCGCGACGTTGAACGAGATCGGCTCAGGGGCCGCACCCTGATGCAGCTCATCCAAGAAGATGTAGCGCTGCACAGCATCCCATCCCGGGCCGCCGTGCGCCTTCGGCCACGAGGGCGTCGCCCAGCCGCGTGTGTTCAGAATACGTTGCCAGTTGACGATGTCGGCTTTGTCCAACGGGCGATCGCCCATGACTTTGGCGCGCGTTTCGGGGGGCAGGTTGGCCTCGATAAAGGCGCGCACCTCGCGGCGAAACGCCTTCTCTTCGGATGTGAAGTCGAGGTCCATCTGCCTTGTCGCTTACTTGCCCTTGAACTGAGGCTTGCGCTTTTCGGCAAAGGCCACAACGCCTTCTTTGTAGTCGTCCGACGCATAGCAGATTTGGAACAGCTCTTCGCAGCGGTCGGTGTTGCGATCGGCGGGGTCCTTGCAGATTTCGTTAAGCGTGTACTTGATCTGGTAGCCGGTCAACGGCGCGCCGTCGGAAATGCCGCGCACGGTCTTTTCCATCCACGCATCGAACTCGGCTTCTGGAATGACACGGCCGACAAGCTGCTTTTTCAGGGCCTCTTCGGCGTCGAATTGAAGGCCGCCGAGCAGCATATCCTTGGTCGCCGGCACGCCGATGATGTCGACTAGGCGGCGTAAGCTGGAATATCGATAGCCGATGCCATAGCGCATGGCCGGCTGGCCGAATTTCGACTTGTCGGAGCAATAGCGCAGGTCGCAGCACACCGCGACCGAGATGCCGCCGCCGATGCACCAGCCATCGATTGAGGCAATTGTCACCTTCTTGGAATTGTAGAGCGCTTTGAGTGACTTTTCGCCGGTCTGGGCGTAGTGCTCCTGCGCCTCGCGGCCCATGCGCTCGTCACCATATTTGGAGACATCGGCGCCGGCGATGAAGCTCTTGCCGCCCGCGCCGGAGACGACGATCACACGAATGTCCGGGTCGTCCTCAAACACAGCGACCGCTTTACCCAGGCCTTCCCACATCTCCAGCGAGATTGCGTTGAGCTTTTCGGGATTGTTGAAGATGAGGCGGCCGATGGCGCCGTCTTTCTTGGTGATGATTTTATCGGTCATGGGGCTAACTCCTTGGCCGCGTGCAGCGCGGCCAGCGTTCAGACCGCGCGGACGCGGCGCAGGGCGGCGATCTTGGCCTCATCGAAGCCGAGTGATTGCAGAATTTCCGTCGTGTGCTGGCCGACGACGGGCGGGGCGCTGGCATCCCCGATCGGCGTGCCAGAGAGTTTGATCGGATTGCGCAGGAGCGGCATGTCGCCAGCGACTGGGTGGTCCACGGTTTGAACCATTTCTCGGTGGCGAACTTGGGGATGCGCTAGCGCGTCTTCGAGATTGTTGACCGGACTTGCAGGAACGTCCGCCGCGTCGAGGCGCGCGAGCCAGTCGGCGGCGGGCAGGCGTAGCATTTCCTTGTCGAGGATGGTGAGCAGCGCGTCGCGATTCTCAATCCGCGCACGCGTTGTCGAAAAGCGCGCGTCAGTGCAGAGGTCGGGGCGCTCAAGCGCAGCACAGAAGCGGTTGAACTGCGCATCGTTGCCGGCGACCAGGAAGATGTCGCGATCGGCGCAGCGGAACGATTGCGACGGCACGCCGCCAAAGCCGCCATTGCCGCGGCGTGGCGGCAGCACGCCTGAAACCAGATAGTTCATTGCGTAGTGCGAGAGCGAAGCGAGGCCGCAGTCGAGGAGCGCCATGTCGATGTATTGGCCTTCGCCGCCGTGCACGTCGCGATGATAGAGCGCCGAGAGAATGGCGCTGGTGGTGTAATGGCTGGTGAGAATATCCACCATCGAGATGCCGATCTTGAGCGGCCCGCCGCCGGGCGCGCCATCGGGATGGCCAGTCGCGCTCATCAAGCCGCTCATCGCCTGGAATACGCCATCGTAGCCGGGCTTCTGCGCCAGCGGCCCCGTCTGACCAAAGCCCGTGACCGAGCAATAGATCAGGCGCGGATTGATCGCCCGCAAACTTTCATAGTCCAGACCGTACTTGGCCAGCGTGCCTGTCTTGAAATTCTCAATCACCACGTCGGATCGCTTTGCCAAGGCGCGAACGATCTCTTGCCCTTCGGGTTTGGCGAGGTCGATGGTGATCGATTTCTTGTTTCGGTTGGCGCTGAGATAGAAGGCGGCGTCGCGGGTCGGCTCGCCGTCGCGATCCTTCAGGAACGGTGGGCCATAGTCGCGCGCCTCGTCGCCGCCGCCTGGGCGTTCGACCTTGACGACCTCGGCGCCGAGATCGCCCAGCATCTGCGCGGCAAGCGGCGCGGCGAGCACCCGGCTCAAATCCAATACGCGTACGCCTGATAACGCCTGCGAAGGCATTCCCGCCCACCTCGCTCAAGGTTTCCCGACCTCTTGCATGTCTGCAAAGCAAGGGTCGCGGCAAGCGCGCGGGCGAGGCTGAGCGGGTGGTATCGTAGGGTCGATATGTCCCGCCGGCGTTTGCCCGTTCGCTTGCCGCGCGCGGGCGATGGTGGCGAGTGGAGTTCGCGCACGGGGCGCATGTTTTCCTTGGGTAACGCCGATGTCGGATCCGTTTGTTTTGAGCGACAAGCAGGGGCGTGTGGCGACTGTCACATTCAACCGCCCCGCGACGCGCAACGCCATCGGCGAGCACTCCGATTGCGAGGAGCTGATCGCCGCTCTGCGGGCCGCCGATGCTGATCCGGACATCAGCGTCCTGATCCTCACCGGCGCGGGAACCGCGTTTTCCGCCGGCGGCAATATTCAGGGCATGCGCGACCGCAATGGCATTGGCCCGTTGGCGACGCCTGCGGACACACGCGCGAATTACCGTCGCGGCGTTCAGCAAATCCCGCGTGTCCTGGCGGAACTTGAGATTGCGACCATAGCGGCGGTCAATGGGCATGCGATTGGGCTTGGCTGCGATCTTGCCGCGCTCTGTGATCTTCGCGTTGCGGCAGAGAACGCCAAGTTTGCCGCCAGCTTCATCAAGATGGGCATCGCGCCGGGCGATGGTGGTGCGTGGACCTTGCAGCGCGTCGTTGGCTACAGTCGCGCCGCCGAATTGATCCTCACGGGCGACCCCATCAGCGCGGCGGAGGCGCTGGCGATCGGTCTCGTGAACAAGGTGGTCCCAGCTGAGAGCGTTTTGGACGAAGCGCGCGCGTTGGCAGCGCGTATCGCAATCAACCCGCCGCGCAGCGTGCGGCTGTCCAAGCGGCTTTTGCGCGAGGCGCAAAACGGCCGTTTGACCGACATTCTTGAGCTTTCCGCCGCCTTTCAGGCCTTGGCGCACGAAACCGCCGATCACAAGGAGGCGGTTGACGCCTTCGTCGAAAAGCGTTCGCCTGTCTTCACTGGAGCTTGAACCGATGAGCAAGGAGCAGCGGCGCGAGAACTATCGCTGGCGTACAGACATTCCCACACGCTGGGCCGACGGCGATCCATACGGGCACGTCAACAACGTCATCTACTACAGCTGGTTCGATACGGCGGTGACCAAGATGCTGTTCGAGCGGCGCATCATTTGGCTGCCGGACTCGCCTTCGATCGGTCTCTGCGTCGAAAGCAAATGCGAGTTTTATCAACCGGTCGAGTTTCCAGAAACCATCGACGCCCGCGTCCGCATTGGGCGCATGGGCGACAAGAGCCTTCGCTTTGAAGTTGGCCTATTCCGCCCGGATGAAGAGGCGCCCGCCGCGGCCGGCTATTTTGTCCATGTCTACGTGGATCGCGCGACCCGCAGACCGATTTCTTTGACGGCTGTGCAACGGTCGGCGCTGGCAGATGTGGTGGTCGGCGCCTGATCCGCATCGTCTGCGCGATAGAGCGCACGGGAGGCGCCTCGGCTGAGCCGAACGCTGGTATTTTGCTCTTCCGATGCTTGACACGAGTTCTGAAAATCGAACAACGTGTGAAAAATGGAATATTGGCGGTTTGGACCGCCGGGAGTGAGCCATGGCCGCCGCGACCAAAGCCGTTCAGGACGCCGAACCGACCTATGCCGGCCCGATTTTCGACGCCGACACCCATCTCTACGAAACGCCCGACGCGTTCACGCGCTACCTGCCGGCGAAATTCAAAGAAGAGTGGGGACTTCACTACAAGCACGGCGATGACGGCCAGTTCGCGCTCTACGTTGGCCCGCGCAAGGTCGAGATCAGCGCCGACTACATGACCGAGGACTTCAAGATTCCGCCGCCGGGCAAGCTGCACGAATGGCTGCGCGCGCAAAAGGAGGGCAAAGCCGAAGTCGATATGCGCGTGCCGATCACCAGCGAGATGACTGAACCGGCCGAGCGCGTGAAGTATCTCGACAAATGGGATGTGCGTTCGAGCATTCTCTACTGCGGCAACTTCGTCAGCGCGATCAGCTATTTTGATGATCCCGCCGCCGCGCACGCGACTTTTCACGCCTATAACCAGTGGATGAAAGATCAGTGGAGCCTGAATTATCAGGACCGCATCTTCTCCTGCCCGGTCATCACGCTCGCCGATGTCGACAAAGCTTGCGAGCAGGCAAAGTGGGCAGTGGAGAATGGTGCGCGGCTGGTGCTGATGCCGATGGGACCGTTCAATGGCAAAGCGCCGGCGCATCCCGATCACGATCGCTTCTGGGCTATTCTCAATGAGGCCAAGCTCAGCGTTGTCTTCCATGTGTCGGAAGCCATCTATCTCAAGGACCACATGGCGGTGTGGGGCGAGCCGATGCAGAAGTCGCGTCTGCGCCAAAGCGCCTTCGTGTGGATGCACGGCTACAGCGAACGCCCGGTGATCGAGACGATTTCGAGCTTTATCTTCTGGAATTTCTTCGAGCGTTTCCCGAACATCAAACTGCTCTCAGCCGAGAACGGCGCCGAGTGGGTGCCGTCGACGCTGGTGAAGATGGATAAGTCGCGCGGCATGGCGAAGAATGGCTTCTGGCCGGGCGGGCAACTAAAGGAGCGGCCGAGCAAGATTTTCATGCGCCATGTTGGTGTCGTGGCGTACCCGGAAGACAATCTCGACCTGCTGGTGAACCAGACGGGCTCTGCCGACTGGATCCTGATGGGGTCGGACTATCCACACTCTGAAGGCGTGGAAGAACCGCGCTTGTTCGCGGATGAAGCGTGCAAGGCGCTCAAGCCCGAAGACACGCGCAAGATCATGTATGAGAACGGCATGCGCTTCGTCGGCCTGCCTGTCTAAAGGCTGGCGCGGCCTGAGGCGTGGGCCGCGACTTCCAGAATGACCTCACGCATCATGTCGAGATTGGCCTGCATCCGATCTGACGGAGCGCCGATCGTCAGCGCCGCCAGTATGTCGCCGTTCGGCCCGAACACCGGCGCGGCGATAGCAGCGGAGTCGGTGATCGACTCGCCAATGCTCAGCCAATAGCCGTCACGGCGGACGTCATCGAGCTGTGCGGCCAGTTTCTTGGGATCAGTCGTGGTGCGCGCCGTAATCGCGGCAAGCTTGCCCGACTTTAGAAACGCGTCTTGATACTCCGGTGTTTGATGAGCCAGCAGGACGCGCCCGGCGGCTGTCGAATGTAGCGGGCCGCTCATCCCGATTTTGAGTGCATACCGAACCGGCCGCTGGCTTTCGATAACATCGACATAAACCGAACGCCGCATCTCGGCGTCGAGCACCGCGAGCCCGGCGCTTTCGCCGCTGCGATCCGCCAGCGTCCGCAGATAGCCCCGGATCGTACGGGGCAATGACCAAGCCGAGCCGATCTCGGCAGCCAGCCTAAATGCGCGCGGCCCCAGGCGATAGAGATTGCCCTCGATAACCAAGAAGTCGTCCGCGGCGAGTGGCTTCAAGCTCGCCAGCAGCGTGCTCTTGGCGGTGTCGAGCGCCGCGGCGAGATCGGTCAGCGACAGGCCCTCGGGCGCTTGCGCCAGCACGCTCAAAAGCTTCAGCACGCGCGACATGGCGCGTGGTCCGCCCGCGTCTTCCCGTTCTGTGCGTGTTGGCGTGGTGCTCATGGCGTCAGCGCATACCGGGGCATGCGCCGCGCGGCAAGGTTGAGCCTCAGGCCGGCGCGGGCTGCGCGGGGGCGTCCGGCTGCTGGGAGAAAATCTTGGCCGCGCGGAGCAGGTGATAGACCGCCCACAAGATCAGGAACACGTAGATGCCAAGCGCGTAGCGCAGCGAATCATCGCCAAACTGCGGTTTCAGCAAGTCACTCAGCACGCCGCCGACCATTGGGCCGACGCCGAAGCCGATCAAGTTGGAGAGAACTTGCAGGATGGCTGTGGTCGAGCCGCGTAAGTGCGGAGCCGAGATATTCATGCAAATCGCGTAGCCCGGCGTCGACACAAACATGTGGAAGAAGAGGTGCGCGCAAAAGCCCGCCAGCATGATCCAAGGCCCGCCGGAGACCGCGAGCAGGATGGCCGGGATGTAGAGGAAGGCGAGCAGCGCCATCAGCCGCGCCATGCGCGCCGGTTGCGTTGTGCCGATTTTCTCCGTGAGCGCGCCGGCCATCAGGGTGCCGATGATGCCGATCGGCGCCGTGGTGAAGGCGATGGCCAAACCAGTCCAGCCGATGTCTTGCCCGCCGGCGCGCATCAGCAGCGATGGCAGCCACATCGAGATGCCGGGCGCCACGACGTTTGCGATGGTGGTGGCGGCGATCAGATGAACCAGTGGCGTGTTGGCGCCGATCTCTTTGAGCCCTTTGGTGAACGACACTGGCGCTTGGGCGCCTTGGCGCAACGGCTCGCGTACCGTCAGCAACAGCAGGAAGACCAGGAACAGTCCCGGAATGCCGGCCGCGAGCAGCGCCGCGCGCCAGCCGAAATGGACCGCAACAATGCCGGTGATGGCGAAGCCGACTAACGTTCCGAGCTGCGATCCCATCATGTAGATGCCGATCGCGGTCGAGCGCTTATCTTTGAAATAGTCACTCAGGATCGACATGTTGGTGGGCGTGCTGCCGGACTCTGCGGCGCCAATCACCACCCGCAGCATCAGCAAATGCGCGAAATGCGTGGCGAAAGAGGCGATGGCGGTGAGCCCGCTCCAGGTCGCGACAATGCCCGAGAGCAGCGTCACCCGCCGCGTGCGATCGGCGAGATAGCCCAAAGGCAGGCCTGCGATGCCGAAGGCCACTGCGAACGCGGTGCCGGAGACGAGCGCGAGTTGCGCGTCGCTCAGCGCGAACTCTTCCTTGATGGGCTCTTGCAGCAGCGAGAACACCACGCGATCGAGATGGTGCATCATGTAGACGCTGACGAGGATAGCGAGGACGTACCAGCGATAGGTCGATGGACCGCCATCAGGGCGTTGGGTCACGCGGGGCACTCCTTGCTGCACTGCAAAATGCAGCGCCCTCGCGCGCCGCCTTACACTGCATTATGCCGCGACTGCGCCGTGCCCGCTTGTCCGCGCAACGCACATCGCACTGCCGATGCCTGTGGTCGCGTGCGCGTGATCATGCGCTGCATCGGATGGACATTGCGCCGCTGCTCCTCGACACAGCATGGAGCAACCGCATGAGGTCCCATGAGCGCCGAGGCGATCAAACGAGAATGGCGCGATCATTGGGGCGTGGTGCTTGGCACCTTCTTCGGTATGGCGCTGGCGTATCCAGCCTTCTCCTTCACCCAAAGCCAGTTCATGGCGCCGCTACAGGACGAGTTCGGCTGGACGCGGGCGCAGATATCCTTCGCGTTCCACGTCAATCTGTTTGTTTGCTTCATGGCGCCGGTCTATGGCCGCATCGTCGACCATTTCGGCGTGCGGCCAGTTCTCAGCGTCTGTCTCAGCCTGCTTGGCGTTTGCTACGTTCTGATGGCCAACGCGACCAGCTCGTTCACGCTTTTTCTCGTTCTCTGCCTGGCCTTGGTGACCATCGGCATGGGCTCGACGGGCATCGCCTATACGCGGGCGGTTGCAAGCTGGTTCAGCGCCTCGCGCGGCACAGCGCTGGCCGTCTCACGGATCGGCTTGTCACTGTTCGGCGCCATTCTGCCGATCATTCTCTTTCACGTGATCGCGAATTTTGGCTGGCGCGCGGGATTCTACGCGATGGCGGCGATCGCGCTCTTCCTGGCGTTGCCGATCAGCTGGCTTCTGGTTCGCGATCGCCGCGCCGACGCGCCGACGCAAGGGCATGGCGCACGCGCGCCGCTTCTGGACTGGCGGCTTTGGCTGCGCCTCCTGCGTGACCGGCGCGTACTCATGCTTTGCCTTGCCGCGGCGCTGACTTACGGGCCCGTGATTGGCTTTCTTGGTCACCTGCAGCCGCTGCTGACGTCGAAAGGGTTGGAGCCGGCGCTTGCGGCGAACCTGGCGGCCTTGTTGGCCATATCGGTCCTCATCGGCACGCTGACGTCGGGCATTCTGGTTGACCGCGTCTGGGCGCCGCTCGTTGGCTGTATCTACACGTTGGCGCCGGTGGTGGGATGTTTATTCCTGCTCACGCCCGATCCTGGTCTCAATGCCATCATGTTGGCCGTCGTGATGATCGGTCTGGCGCAAGGCGCGGAGATCGATGTCGTGGCCTACATGATCGCGCGCTATTTCGGGATGGCGTCATACAGCGCGATCTATGGCCTGACCGTTCTGATCACGATCTGGGCGACGGCGGGCGCGAGCGTCCTGTTCGGCTTGGCGTTCGACATGTTCGGTCACTACGACCACGCCATTCTTAGCGCGGCTGCCGCGTTCGCGCTGGGCGCGATCAGCTATCTGCTAATGGGCCGCTACCCCGAAGAACCGGGCGTTCGCAGCTAGGAGGAAAGACGCATGCATCGCGAGCTTGCTGATCGCGTCACCATCATCACCGGCGCCGCCACCGGCATAGGGCGCGGGGCCGTGAACGTGTTCGCGCGCGAAGGGGCCAAGCTTGTGTTGGCGGATGTGAACGTGGCTGAAGGTGAGGCTGCCGCGGCAGCTGTGCGCGACGGCGGCGGCGAGGCCGTCTTCGTGCGCTGTGATGTGTCCAAGGAGGCGGAAGTCGCCGCTGTCGTGGGGGCCGCGCTCTCGACCTATGGCAGGCTCGACTGCGCGTTCAACAATGCCGGCATCGGTCCGCCGCTCAAACCCATGGTGGAGCACACAGAAGAGGAGTGGCGGCGTATCTATGAGGTCGATTTGCTGAGCGTGTTTCTGTGCATGAAGCACCAGATTCCGGAGATGGGACGCGTTGGCGGCGGCGCGATCGTCAATGTCAGCTCGAACTCGGCGCTTCGCGCTGTGCCAACGATAGCGCCGTACAGCGCCGTGAAGGCCGGCATCATGGCGCTGACGCGCTCGGCCGCCGTCGAAAACGCCGCGAAAAATATTCGCGTCAACACGATCAGCCCCGGCCTCATCGGCGTGAAGCCGGGTCGCACCTTCGAAAAAGGCGCGCTCAAAATGCCGATGCAAAGACCAGGCGAATGGGAGGAGGTTGGCGAGGTGGCGGCGTTCTTGCTGTCAGCGCGCGCGTCCTACATGACTGGGCAAACCGTCTGCGTCGATGGCGGCGCCACGATTGTCTAGGCCTTGGGCATCACATAGTTCAGCGCAAGCCGGCCGCCATCGGCGTAAATCGTCTGGCCGGTGACGAAGCCGGAATCTTCAGTGGCGAGAAAGAGGGCAACGCCCGCCATTTCGTCCGACGTGCCGAAGCGCCCTAGCGGCGTGCGCGAAATCATCATGTCGCGCGCTAGCTCCGGGATGTGCGCCGTCATCGGTGATTCCGTGGGGCCCGGGCCAATGGCGTTGACTCGGATGCCGTGCGGCGCGAGCGCCAGCGCCATGGTTTTGGTCAGCATGTCGAGCCCGGCCTTGCTCGTGCAATAGGGCCACGACTCCGCCACGCCGAGTTGGCCGCCGACCGACGACACATTGATGATCGAGCCTTTGCGTTTGGCCGCGACCATGCGCGCCGCAACCGCCTTGCCGATCAGGAATGGCCCGATCAGGTTCACTTGCAGCGTACGCTCGAAAATGGCGCGGTCGGTTGCGTAGAACGGCCCCGGCGCACCGGAAATACCGGCCGAGCAGACGAGGACGTCAATCGCGCCAATAGTGGACTCAATCCGTTCCACTGCTGCGTTGACGCCATCCTCGTCGCTCGCATCCAAGCGCAGGAACGTCGCGCGCTTGCCCGCGGCGCCGATCGCAGCGGCTTCACGCTCGCCGTTCTCTTCGAGCAGATCGAGAATGACGACATGCGCGCCCTCGCGCGCATAACGTTGCGCGATAGCTAGGCCGATGCCGCCGGCGCCGCCCGTGATCGCCGCGACTTGCCCATCGAGCCTCATGGCTTGCGATCCCAAAACGCGCCGCCGTCGACGCGTATGTTGGCCCCGGTGGTGTAAGACGAAGCATCGCTTGCGAGATAAAGTGCTGTGCCGACGATTTCATCGGCGCCGCCCCAGCGTGCGAGCGCGGTCACTGCGCGCGCCTCTTCGTCAGTCGCCCAGCCTTTGGCGACATCGGTCAGGAAGCCGCCTGGCGAAATGACATTGACGCGCACTTTCGGCGCATACTCCTGCGCGAATGCGAGCGAGATCGCGTTGAGCGCGGCCTTGGCGCCGGAATAGGGTGTCACCGTCGGATTCGGTTTCAGCGCGCCGATACTACTGATGTTGACGATGCTGCCGCCATCGCCTGCCGCCATACGTGAGCCGACGAGCGCCGACAGCCGGAACGGTCCCTTGAAATTGACGCCGACGATCTTGTCGAAGAGATCTTCGCTCGTCTCCAGGCTAGATGGCGCAAGGGGCGACATGCCGGCGTTGTTGATTAGAATATCGACGCGGCCGAAGGCTGCGTAGCTCTGTTCGACAAGGTTGCTAATGTCGTCCCAGCGTCCGACGTGAGCTGCGATCGCCAGCGCGCGCCGCCCGAGCGCTTCGATTTCCTTCGCGACTTCGGCGCAGGCTTCCTGCTTCCGGCTCGAGACGATGACGTCAGCGCCTGCGTTCGCCAAACCAAGTGCGATTGAGCGCCCCAAGCCGCGGCTGCCGCCGGTGACAAGTGCGACTTTGCCGCTGAGGTCGATGCTGTAACTCATGGGATTAGTCCAGGGCGTCGGGGTGGATGGTCAGCGCCTCGGCGCGGCGCGTCGGCAAATGTTCCGTGGGGTTGGGGCCGGCTGAGGGCTTGTACTGGCGCGCGATCAATCGGCCAACAACGGAGCGATGCACCTCGGTGGGGCCGTCGGCGAGGCCCAGCATGGCGGCGGTCATCAACATGTGCGCGAACGGCATTTCGTTCGACATGCCAAGCGAACCGTGCAGGTGCATGGCGCGCCAGACGACGTCCTTGGCGATATTGGCGGTGGCGACTTTCAAACCGGAGATGGCAAGCCGCAAATCGTCCTCGCGGCCCTGATCAACAAGCCAGGCGACGTAGAGCACATGCAAGCGAAATTGCTGCAGCGCGACCCAGGTGTCCGCGATGTCGTACTGGACGCCTTGAATCTTCGAGAGTGGGCCGGTGCGTACAATGCGGCTCTGCGAGCGCTCACCCATCATGTCGAGGCATTTTTGCACCAAGCCAATGGTGCGCATGGCGTGGTGGATGCGCCCGCCGCCAAGACGCGATTGCGCGACCATGAAGCCTTTGCCGCGCGGGCCGAGCATTGCGGTCTTGGGTACGCGCACTTTGTTGTAGCGCACATAGGGATGGCCGCCCTTGCTCTCTGGCGGCTCGGTGAACACGCCGGTCTCGCGCACGAACTCGATGCCGGGCGTCGAGGCGGGAACGATGAACATGCTGGCGCGATCGTACGGCTCGGCATCAGGATCGGTGACGGCCATCACGATGAGAAAATCGCAGTAATTGGCGTGCGACGAATACCATTTTTCGCCCTCGATCACCCAGGCGTCGCCGTCCAACCGCGCCGCGCACTTGAACATGGTGGGATCGGCGCCGCCCTCAGGCTCGGTCATCGAGAAGCACGAATAAGCCTCGCCGTTTAGTAGGGGCTGCAGCCACTTCTCTTTTTGCTCCGGTGTGCCGAAGCGCGCGAGGATCTCGGAATTGCCACTGTCGGGGCCTTGGCAACCGAACACAACCGGCCCCCAATTGGTGCGGCCGAGCAGCTCGTTGATGTAGGTCAATTTCACTTGCCCGTAGCCGGGCCCGCCGAGCTCATGGTCGAGATGGCACGCCCAAAGGCCCTGTCGGCGAACTTCCTCCTGAAGCGGCTTTAGGATTGCACGCGCCTTCTTGATCGAGCGGTCATAGGGTGCGGTTGGATCCGGCCACAGATGATCCAGCGGCTCCACCTTTGTGCGCACGAACTCGCGCGCCCAATCCACTTTCTTCTGGAATTCGGCGTCGAGTGAGAAGTCTATCATTGCTGTCTTTCTAGGCTTCGCCCTTCGCCATGGCGTGCGCCTTCCCGATTAGCCGCAGCACGAATGCGCCTGCATCGCCGGCGACTTCGACGCTTTGGCGTCCGTTCAGGATGCGCGCGTATTGGCGCTCCATGATCACGCCGAGTTTAAACTGCGCGAGCACCATGTAATAGGTGAGATGCTCGAGCGATCGCCCGGTGCGTTCCGCGTAGTATTCAGCCAGTTCTTCGCGGTACGGGAAATCCGTCGGATCGAAATATCCCGATGGCGGTGTACGTTCATCACGTCCGCGATACGCGTAAAGCACCCAACCCAGATCGAGCAGCGGATCGCCGATCGTGGCGAGCTCCCAGTCGATCATGGCGGCAAGCCGCGCTGGCGCGCCATGATGGAACATCGCATTCGCCAAGCTGTAGTCGCCGTGAATGATGCCCGGCTTGGACATGGGCGGCGTGTTCGCCTTGAGCCAATCGCCGACATAGGCAAGACCAGGAATATCGCGCTGTTCGTACCCTTCGCTGTCCTTGTACGATGCGAGCTGCGACAGCCAGCGCGACGTTTGGCGTTCGAGAAAGCCCTCTGGTTTGCCAAAACCTTCCAGCCCGACGCCGCGGTAGTCGACGTTGGCCAGACGGGCGATGCCGTCGACCAGCGCGAACGGAAGCGAGCGGCGCGCATCGCCAGGGCGATCGTAGGGCGCCGGCAATTGTTCGAGCGGATAGCCCAGAAACGCGTCCACCATCGCCATCACATAAAACGGCGCGCCAATGACGGATGTGTCTTCGCAATAGGCCTGAAACGTAGGGTGGGGGACGTCGGTTGTCTTCAGCGCCGCCAGCACTTGTGCTTCGCGCGCGATAATCTTGGTGCTGTCCGGGCGCGGCGTGCGCGGCGGGCGGCGCAGCACCATGGGCGCCTGGTCGCGCTCGATGCGCATGACGATATTGCTGGCGCCGCCGGCAAGAATGGCGCTGCGCACCGGCCCGCCTCCAAGCGCTGGCAGGTGCGTATCCGCCCACGCACAAAAGCGCGCGGGATCGAAAATTGTGACGTCGATGTCGGCCATCCGGTCAGCCTGTCACGAACAGGCGCGGTTCGCCATCCACTGTTTCGATGCGGCCCTTCGCATTGAGCGCAGCGCGCACAAACGAGGCCTGCCGCGGTTGCTTGTTCGAGATCAGCAATTGCCCGCCGCCGTCCTCAAGCGTCCACTGCGAGGTGTCGAAACGCGCGCCGCGGCCATCGCATGGGTCGACGGCAATGATCGGGCCCAGCCAATGCAGCTTCCACGGTTTGAGGCCGACGGCCGTCAGCCGATCCCACGCAGCGCCCACCGCAATGATACGCTCGACCTTGGCAAACACTGCCGCAGGCTTGTGCCCGCCGCCTTCGAGGCCATCCATCGCTTCCGGCGTCAGTCCGAATATCAGCTTCACAGAAAACAGACGGCAATACATTTCGAGGCGGTAGGCGTCCCATTGTGTCGGCATGCCTGTCGCCATTTTTGCGCCGAGTTCGAAGCCGGACTTCAGCCACGGCCATGTGTGGCCGGAGCGCGAATAAATGTACGAGAAGAAGATGAGGTCGTTGGCGCTCACGCCGGCGTCGACGAGCATACGTCGCGCCCACGCTTCGTCGTTGGCGATATCTGTCCAGGACAGCGGATAGTCCGTCGGTCCATCAGCCATCTCTGCGCAACCGACGCCCCAAATATCCGAGGCGCCTTTGACGGTCGGGTTTTTCTTGTGGCCGCGATTATAGCCTTCCAGCAGTTTGAGCGCTTCAGGCGAGGCATTGCTCGGAGCGCCGCCGATCAGGCCGTAATGGGGTGCTTGGCTCATTGCTTCGCCGTCCGTGGGATTTTGTGAGGCGGGCCGAATTTCACGATCTCTGTGTTCGGCATCAGTTCGATGCTCGGGCGCAGACCAGTGGCCTTTTCGACTGCATCAATGAGCCGTCGCTTCAGGTCTTCCATGTCCGGCGCGCCATCATAGCCCACGCGCAGCTTGAGTTCGCTGACTTCGCGCTGCGGGCGGATGATCTGGAACAGACCTGACGCAGTTTCCGCCACGCTCTCGACCGCGTTCCAGATGTCCGTCGGCATCACGCTGCGGCCGTTGACGAGCAATTCGTCGCCCGCGCGCCCGAGCGGCCAATAGCGCGCATGCGTCCGTCCGCACGCGCACTGCTCGTCCGTCCAACGCACGAGGTCGCCCGAGCGGAAGCGGATGAGCGGATCGACTTTATCGACCAGCGCTGTGCAAACCATCTCTCCGCGCCCGCCAGATGGTACGGCTTCACCCGTTTCGGGATCGACAACTTCGAAGACGACGAGATCTTCCCAAGCGTGGAAGCCATCTTTTGCCTGGCATTCCCAGCCCGTACCGCAGTCGCCTAAGCTGGTGAATTCAAACACAGGCACGCCCCAGCGCTCCATAAGCGCGCGATTGTGCCGGCCCATCGGTTCGCCGCCATAGATTACGCCTTTGAACGAAGAGAAGACGTCGCGCAGGTCGGCTTTCGTTTCGGCCTCATATTGTTCGAGCGCGTAGATAAGCGGCGAACTGATGTGAAACATCCAGGTCGGCCGGTACTTTAGGCATGCCGCGATAAGGCGCGGCACATCGCTCGCGTCGTGATGGAAGAAAATGGGAGTCGCGCCGAGATCGAGAAAATAGAGCCGCCCGACCGAGCGGATGACCATCTGCACGTCGATGAGAAAGTCGCCGGGCCGTAGACCCGATTCCCAAATCTCGCGCGGCGTGAACACCATTTCGCCGCGCGCTGTCCAGCTCTCTGCAAACATCGTGGGATCGCCGGTGGTGCCCGAACTCGTGCCGTAGAGCGTGACCTCGCTTGGATCGCCGGCCAACACGCCGCCCATCGGATCGCCGGTTTCGGCGCGGAAGTTCTGAATGGTTGCTTTTTCGATGAATGGCGCCAGTCGCTTGAAGTCGCCTACCGAGCGAATGTGCTCCGGCTTCAGGCCAACCTTGTCCCATTCGCGCCGCACCAAAGGCGAGCGCGCGTAAGCATGCTGCACCTGCTCAATGAGTCGCTGTTGCTGAATTCGCTCGATTTCCGAGCGTGGTGCAGTCTCGATCGGGTCGAAGTAACGGCTGTCCAAGGCAGATGTCCCAAAGGTTCGCAGCGAGCTCTGTGTTCTCAGGGCGACACCCGTAAAGACCAAGATGGCCGGAGGCATACATCGCACCGGCGATAACGGGCTTGGGCGTATTGAAAACTGTCCCCGTAAAGATGAGCGTCACGCTGGCCACGGATTTACATACACCGTTCGAAAAACGGACAAGTGCGGGGCCCAGGGGAGGTTGTTGGAATGAATAAAGGTACGAAGCGGGCGCTCTTGTGGGCGACGACGGTCCTGAGCTTGGCGGTGCCCGCTATGGCCCAGGCGCAGACGGCGGACGACGAAATCATCGTTACGGCTCGCCGGCGTGAGGAATCGCAACAGGACGTGCCGCTGGCGGTATCGACGCTCAGCGCCGACCAGATGGAGCGTGCGAACGTCACCGACGTGAACTCCCTGCAGGGAACGGTGCCGAACCTGGTGATCAGCCCCGGGCAAGGCTCGGGCAGCAGCACGCCGGTGTTCGCGATCCGCGGCCTCAGCCAACAAGACTTGACGCACCTCTCCGACCCGTCAGTGTCGCTCTATATCAATGACGTTGTCGTGCCGCGTCCGATCGGCGGCAACGTTGGCTTCTTCGACGTGCAGAACGTTCAGGTGCTGCGCGGTCCGCAAGGCACGCTGTTCGGTCGCAACACGCCGGGCGGCGCGGTGCTGGTGACAACGCGTCTGCCGACCAATGATTTCGAGGGTTATATCTCGCAAACGGTCGGCAATCTCGAGACCTACAACACCGAAGCGGCGATCAACTTCCCGGTGGGCGACGCGCTGAGCATCCGCATCGCCGGCATGCATCGCGAGAGCGATGGCTTCATCGAAGACGTCAATACCGGTCAGAACATCAACACCGTAGATGAAAGCGGGTTGCGCATTTCGGCGGATTTCCATCCGAACAACGCGTTCAATTCAGTGTTCATCGTAGACTTCGCTGAAACCGACAACGGCGGCACGGGCTCGTTTGCCCAGCCGGGCTCGAACGGTGGCGCCGCGCAGCTGGCGCGGGACGACTATCACACCGCCAGCGGCGTACCGATGCACAGCGACATCGACATTTTCAGCTTCACGAACCGCACGACGTTGGAGCTGAATGAAAACATCACGCTGCGAAATATTGCTGCTTATCGCGAGTTGCAGAACGACACGCTCGAAGATACGGACGGCAGCGCCAACTTCATCCTGACCATCCAGCGCTTCACTGAGCAACAGCAGTTCTCCAACGAATTCCAGATTCTTGGCGATCACAGCTGGGGCAATTGGATTGCCGGCGCCTACTTCTTCAACGAAACGGGTGATGATCAGGGAGCCAGCGCGGGCGCCTTCGCGGGAGGCGGCGCCGATCCCGGCTTGATCGAGCCGAACACCGATCTTCGGCTGTATCCAATCTTCTCGAACACGTGGAGCCAGGCAGACAACACGAGCTACGGCCTGTTCGCACAGGCGACAGTGAATCTCGACGCACTCGCGGATGGCCTCTCGACCACGATTGGCGTTCGCCAGAACTGGGATACGCGCGAAGCCACGATCCTGAACCGCACGCGCACGGCGTGCCGCTTCACCGTCGATGCCGACAATAATCCGGCGACCCCGGAAGTGAACCCGGGCTTGGCGGGGTGTTCGTTGACGCTTGAGGAAGATTTCTCCGAGCCGACTTATAACCTCAGTCTCGAGTACGAAGCCTCAGACGGCGTGCTGCTCTATGCGGCTCACCGCCATGGCTATCGCACCGGCGGCTTCGGCGCGCGCGCGACAACGGAAGCAGGCTTGAGCCGCACGTTCGAGCCGGAAACGGTCGATGACTTCGAAATCGGCGTGAAGGCGGATTGGCGTCTGGGTGGCATGTTCGTGCGCACCAACATCGCCGGCTTCTTCGCCGAATACACCGACATTCAGCGCTTGCTGACCGACCCGACCACGATCCCGGTGACCACCGTCACCACCAATGCAGGTGAGGCGGAAATCCATGGCGTCGAACTCGAATTCCTGATCCGGCCGACGGATTGGCTCGAATTCTCGGGCTTCTACGCCTACACGGAAACGGACTTCGTCGAGTTCATCGCGCCGGACGGCACTGATCTCTCGAACGCGCCGTTCGCCCGTGCGCCGCGCAACATCTCGGGCGCCAGCGTCCGTGTGGACTTGCCGCTTGAGCCATCGCTCGGCGACGCGAGCGTCGGCGTGAGCTACTACCATCAGGACCGCTACAGCGCGAACGACAACTTCATTCCCGCGATCCATTGGCAGGAAGGCTACGACCTGTTCAATTTTAACGGCGAATGGAACGGCGCCATGGGCTCGCCGGTGGACGTGCTGTTCTTCGTGAACAACGCCTTCGAAAACGAGTACACGACCAGCGTGCTCGCCATCGGCGCGGCCACTGTGAACTCAGCGACTCCGGCTGAGCCGCGCACTTACGGCATCCGCCTCCGCTACAATTTCGGCGGCGAGTAGGACCCTCTGAAACTTCGAGTGCATGTCGCCGCCGCGTTCCCCAAGGGCGCGGCGGCGTTTTTTTTTGGCAGCCCCGCCAAGCGAGAATCCGATATGTCGCCACAACCGCTAGCGGCTGAGCAGCGGCGCGGCTAGACCATCCATCGATGCAGGACGCGAAAGACACGCAAATGCCGCCCGATGCGCTTTGGCTAAGCGGGCGCCGCGTGCTGGCGATTGTGGTCGGGCATGATTTTTGCGCCGCCGTCGCACAAGGTTTGGCCGACCTTGGCGCTCTCGTTGGGCGCGCGGAGATCGATGCGGCGTCGCGCGAGAGCGTAGGTGGCAGCATTGACGCCGCCATCGCCGAGCATGGCTCGCCAAATCTCGTGCTCCTCAACGTCATTCCGGAACCCGCGATGCGCCCCGTGGCTATCACGGACATGGCCAACGCAGATTGGCGCGCCACGGCGCAGGACGGGCTGCGCACCACGACACGCATCTTGCAAGCGCTGGAGATGCATCTGCGGCCGCAGGGCGGCGCCATCGTTTTCGTAGCGCCATCGCTTTCGCTGGTCGGCGCGCCGGGCATGATCGCGTTGTCGACATTGCTGGAGGGGCAGCGTGGCTTGATGAAATCCGTCGCGCGCCAATGGGGCGCAAGCGGTGTGGCTTTGAACTGGATTGCCGCCGCGCCGCGGGCGCTGGCGTCGTTTGAAGGCGTCGCGCTTGCCGCCAAACCTGACGCGGTGAGCGTCGCGCTCGGCCGGGCGCCCGACGCCCGCAGCGAGATCGCACCGGTGCTAAGTTTTCTTGCCAGCCCCGCTGGGCGCGTGATGACGGGCGCCACGTTGATGGTGGACGGAGGCGAATGGATGACGCCATGAACGCGATGGATTGGTCCAACGCGCGAACACTGCTTGCGGGCCGCGTCGCGATCGTCACCGGTGCTGGCGGGGGCATTGGCCGCGGGCTTGCGTGCGCGCTGGGCCTCGCCGGCGCCAAGGTGGTGGTCGCCGTGCGCCGTCGCGCGACTGGGGAGGAGACCGCCGCACTGGTGCGCACAGACGGCGGCGAAGCTCTGGTAGTTGAGGCCGATGTGGGCCAGCGCGATGCGATCGACGCGCTGGTGGCGCAGACGGTTTCGGCCTTCGGCGGTGTCGATATCGTCATCCACAACGCGTCCAGCGCGCTCTCGGGTAAGGCCTTTGCTCTGCAAGATGTGAACGACGCCGATTGGGACGAACAGTGCGATACCGCGCTCGCTGCGCCGTTCCACTTGGCGCAAGCGGCGTTCCCGTATTTGCGCGACACCGGTCGCGGTCGCTTCGTTGTTCTCATTTCGTCGCAGGGCCTGCACGGTGGCGCGATGAACCCGGTCTATTCCGCGACCAAGAATGCGCAGCGCGGCTTTGCCAAGGCGCTGGCCCGCGAGTGGGGCCCGCACGGCATAGTCGTCAACGCCGTGGCCCCGGCCGCGCTGACTGACCAGGCGCGTGACTATCTCGCTCGCGACCCGGAACGGGCGAAGAGGGCCGCCGCCAGCTTTCCACTGGGCCGTATGGGCGATATGCGCGACGACATCGGCGCGACGGTGGTCGCCATGTGCAGCGATTATTGGCGGTTCGTGACCGGCCAAGTCATCAACGCCGACGGCGGCTATTACACCGCGCTCTGAGGTTCTATCGCGTCAGCGATAACTCGGCAGGGGCATCGGCAGGCGCGTGAGCCAGAGATACGATGGCGCCCAAAGCACGGAGCTCAAGCATGAAGGTGCGCTACCCGAAATGGGATTTCGCGAGCATTCGCCCGCATTGGGCGCCGCATGTCGAGTTTGTGCAGCGCGCTAACGCAAGCTCGACCATTCCATCCTATGTCGAGCCATACCTGGTGAAGGTCATGCTCAAGGCGAAAGCTGAGCTTGATCCGAGCGAAACGGAGCTGCACCGCGAACTCGCCATCTTCATCAAACAAGAGGCGCAGCACTGCAAACAGCACAACGCCTTCAACGAGCGCCTGCGAACATCGGGATACCCAGAGCTCATCGAGTTCGAAAAGAAGCTCGACGCCGATCTCAACGGGTTTCTTGAGTCCAAGTCGCTGAAATTCAATCTCGCCTATGCCGATGGTTTCGAGGCGCTCGGCGCCCTTGGCGCAACCATGTGGTTTGATGCCTACAACAAGTACCTCGTCGGCGCCGACCAAGACGCGGTCGACATGTGGCGCTGGCACATGGCCGAAGAATACGAGCACCGCGAAGTTGCGTTCAAAATCTACCAGAAGCTCTATGGCAAGAACGACCTGCTGAATGGCTGGCTCTATCGCGTTTACGGCTTCCTGTTCGCCGTGCTGCATCTGATGGGGTACGGCAAACGTGTCGGCACATATCTGCTCGACAAGGATCGTGAGCGCATGACGCCCGAGGAACGCGAAGCATCGCTCGCACGCGAGAAAGAGTTCGCGACGACCACCGGTAAGAAGGCCATCCCCGAGCTCTTGAAAGTGCTGTCGCCCGCCTACAACCCTGTCAACACAAAGGCCCCCGAAGGCGTCGCGCCGTATCTGACCCAGTATGAAGTCGAGGCTGCATAGGCCTCCAAGAGGATCGACGAATGCACCAACTTCCATCTGCGGCGGCGATGATGCAGGCCGCGGAAGCGGCGACTGGCCTTTCCAATTGGGGGGGCGATCTGTTCCGCAAGCCGCTCGAAGTGTTGATCGCCGACCTCAACACGACAGCAAAGCTCTCGGAGATCGGTGCGCAACGCGCGCACAGGCGCTTGTTCGACAATCTCTGCACGCGCCTGAAAGTGGCGGACGATCGCGCACGCCTTCCGGGGATCGCCAAAGAGAAGATCGAGCGCCCCATCTTTGTTATTGGGTTGCCGCGTGCGGGAACGACGTTCTTTCACAATTTGCTCAGCGCCGATCCGGTCAACAGATCGCCGCTGACATGGGAGATCATGTACCCTTCGCCGCCGCCGGAAGAGGAGACCTACGACAGCGATCCGCGGATTGCGCAGGCGTCTGAGGCGATGGCGTTCGAGGGCTTCACGGCGCCCGATCTGTTGGCGATCCATCCCTTCGACGCGCGCCGCCCTGAGGAGTGCAATTTTTTCTGGGAGCTTTCATTCCTCACGGTGAATTATTCGGCCTGGTGGGAAGTCCCGAACTATAATGCGCTGCTATACAGCACGGATTTCCGCGCCGTGTACGAGGAGGAGCGGCAAGTGCTGCAGGCGCTGCAGTCGCGCCGCCGTCGCGATCGTTGGGTTTTGAAAACCCCGGCGCACATCGCCTGGATGGATCAGTTGATCGAAGTCTTTCCGGACGCGCTTTTCGTCCAGTGCCATCGCGACCCGGCCAAGATCATTCCCTCGCTCTCGAACAATCTCACCGTCTGGCGGCGCACGTTTTCGGATGAGGTGAAGCCAAGCGATTTCGGCATGATGGAGCATCAAGCCGAGGGGCTGCGTAAGCTCGCGGCCATGCGGCGCCGCCCGGGAATCGAAGAGCGCTTTTACGATGCGCACTACCTGGATGTGCAGAAGGACCCATTTGCAGTCTTGCGCGGTTGCTACGAGAAGTTCGGCATTGCTTTCACGCCGCAACGCGAGGCCACAGTCCGCGCATGGATGGATGAGGATCGCGCCTCACACGCCAAAGGCCCCAAGCACGCTTACGGCCTAAGCGAATTCGGCCTCGATCTGGAGAAGATCGATCGTGTCTATGCCGACTATTATGCCGACTTCAACGTTGTGAAGGAGCGCTGAATGGCCGACGCGCCGCTCGCCGGTCGCTGCGCGTTGGTCACCGGCGGGCGCGGCATTGGAGCTGGGATCGCGGCCTGCCTCGCGCGCGACGGCGCCGACGTCGCCATCGTGTTTCGGCAGGACCGCGCCGCCGCGGAGGCGACGGCTGCCGTCGTGGAGGGCTTCGAGCGCCGCGCGGTTCTGGTCCAGGCCGACTTGCGCGAGCGTGCGCAGTGCACACGTGCCGCGCAGGAGGCGGCTGATGCGCTTGGGCGCATCGATATCCTGGTCGCCAACGCAGGCAGCGCCACGCGCGGCGATCTCGTTGTGGACACGCGCGAAGCGGAATTCGCCGACGCTTTCGCCGTCCATTGCTTGGCGGCGGTGTGGCTCTCGCAGGCGCTCGTTCCCGCCATGCGCGATCGCGGTCGCGGCGACGTGTGTGTCGTCACTAGCGCCATACCGGTTGGCGGCGGCCCGCGCATCGGCCCTTATCACATGGCCAAGGCGGCGGCCGAAGCGTTCGTCCACACGCTGGCGCACGAAGAGCGGGTCCATGGCATTCGCGTCAACGCGATCCGGCCTGGCTTCACCGAAACCGACATGGGCCGGCGCCTCACCAAGGCAATGACCGGCGCTGCCGATCTGCGCGCATGGGATGCCGCCGCGCCGTTCGGGCGTGTCGAGCAGCCGGAAGACATTGGCAACATGATCGCTTTCCTGTGCTCGGATCACGGTGCCTACGTCACTAACCAGATCATCTGCGTCGACGGTGGCCAAGCCACCATTGGCGGCGCGCCCGACGCAATGGCGCGGAGCGTGCGGACATGAGTTCAATACTTCTGGACGTTGTCGAAGACGGCGTTGCAGTTCTCACCCTTAACCGGCCTGAGAGGCTCAACGCGATAGACGATAGTTGGATTGATGGCATGCACGCTGCGCTCGATCGGTTGAGCGCGGACCGTAGCATACGCGTTGTCGTGCTAACCGGCGCAGGGCGCGGCTTCTGTGCGGGCGCGGATTTGAAGCGCGAGGGGCCGGTCATTCACGACGAGGGCGCCGGTCAAGTGCGTGACGGCATGCGCGGTCAGGAGCGCCTGTCCTCGATCTTCGAGCGCATGACACGCCTGCGCCAGCCGATAGTAGCGGCGGTGAACGGACCGGCCGCCGACGGCGGTTTCGCACTGGCGCTTGCCGCAGACGTGCGTTTGGCCAGCACCAAGGCCAATTTCCACGTCGCTAACGCGCGCATAGGGTTATCGGCCGGCGAGTGCGGCATAAGCTGGATATTCCCGCGCTTAGTAGGCCTCTCGCGGTGTTTCGAGTTGATGCTCACCGGCCGACCGTTCGATGCCGCGGAAGCGGAGAGGATCGGGCTATTGTCGCGCGTAACCGAACCTGATGCGTTGATTCCCGAAGCGCTCAAGCTCGCCCGCGCCATCGCCGCAAACGCCGCCTTCGGCGTGGCCATGACCAAGGAGGTGGTGTGGGCCAATCTTGGCGCGCGCCGGATTTGCGCGCGGGGATCGCGCTTGAAAATCGAACCCAGGTGCTGTGCGTCATGACCGGCGACGTGGATGAAGCCATGACCGCGTTCAAGGAAAAGCGCGCGCCGAAATTCAAAGCCTAAGCTTATACCTCTCTCGGATTAGTTACTCTTGCGAGCCTCGATGAACTTGTCGCCAACACCCAAGTACGCCACGCCCGCCGCGCAGGCCGCTTGGGAGGAGTATCTCAAAACGATCGATGAAGCGCGCGCGCTGGTGCTCAATTCGCGCTGGGCGGGCGACCCCGTTGCCTGCGCGCAGGGGCAATACCTGATCCAGATGCTGCAGGCGTTTGCATTCAGCGTCTACATGGCGCCCCGCCAGCGCTACCCGCATTTTTATATGCAGACGATTTTCTTGCCGTTTGAGTCCGGTTTCGGCGCGCCGTGCCCGGATTTTCACTATCGCTGGACGTTCATCGACGGCGCGCGAACCTATCGCATCTTCGGCAAGGTCGGGAATACACGCTGGCTGGAGTTGCAAGCGCAGCGCGGCTTCTGGGGCGACGCCAATCAATCGCATCTTGGGACGTGGGATTTCGACAACTTCAAGGTCGAAGCGGACGGCAGCTTCGAGATCATCGCTTCGCCAAAACCGCAATCTGGGAATTGGATCGAGCTCGATCCCGTCGCGCCGAACATCACCGTGATGTTGCGCGAAGCTTGGTACGATTGGGAGAATGAAACCGGCATCGACATTCACATCGAATGCCTTGACCGCGACACCAACGAACCAGTGGCCCTCTCACAACAGGAGGTGGAGCGCCGTCTGAGGGCAATCGGATTTCTGACGCGTTTCTCGATTGATTTCTTTTTGAAGCTCGTGGACCGCATCCTGGTTGAAGGCGGAGACAAAAATACGTTCTGGGCAGAGAACATGGCCGAAACGAAGAATGTCGGCGGCAATCCGCGCGCCGTCTATCCGAAGATCGTCTTCGAACTTGAGGAGGATGAGGCGCTCATCTGCGAAACCGAAATTCCGAATGTACGGTTCTGGAGCGTGCAAGTGGCGGATCCATGGTTCCAGACCGTGGACTATGCCTACCACCAGAGCTCTCTCAACGGGCATCAGGCGCGTCTTGACGCCGATGGCAGGGCGCGCGTGGTGATCGCGCGCAAGGATCCCGGCGTCCCGAACTGGATCGATACGATCGACAATCGGACAGGCGTGTTTCAATGGCGCTGGTACGTCGCCGACCGCCACCCAATGCCAGTGGCCAAAAAGGTGAAGCTTGCCGACGTACGCAAGCACTTGCCGGCGGATACGCCGATCGTGACGCCGGAGGAGCGGCGTGACATCATCGCGCGCCGCGCCAACGCCGTGCGCCGGCGCTTCGGCATCTGAGGAGCCATGAGCAAGATCGAAGTGCGACCCTATCGGAGCGAAGCGCCGCAGGTGCGGCTCGATGCTATTCGCGCCAAACTTGAAGCGGCTAGTTTTACGTACGCCCCAGCCGATGACGCGGACTGGCGATACGGCGCAGACGTTGCTTATCTAAGGGAGTTCGTCGCCTACTGGCTTGATCGCTACGATTGGCGCGCCGCAGAATCCGAGCTCAATCGGTTTCCGCAATTCAAAGCCAACATTGATGGCCTCGATGTGCACTTCTATCACGTGCGCGGCAAGGGGCCGGCGCCGCTGCCGCTACTGCTCACGCACGGGTGGCCGGGATCGACCTACGAGTTCTTTGGCGTCATTGAACGTCTTACCGATCCGGCCCGCTTTGGCGGCGACGCGCGCGACGCTTTCGATCTCATTGTGCCGGCGCTGCCGGGTTACGGCGCCTCGCAGCGGCCGGCGACGCCTATCGGCCCGCGTTTCACTGCGGGGCTGTGGCGTAAGCTCATGGTCGATGCTCTCGGCTACAAGCGCTTTGTGGCTCAAGGTGGCGATTGGGGGAGTGCGGTGACCTCTTGGCTCGGCGCAACCGCGCCAGAAGTGGCCGGCATCCATCTCAATCTTGTTGTGCCGCCTGCCGTGGCGCCGGAGCAGATGGGCCCGGAGGAGCGTGAGTGGCGCACGCGCTTCGAGGCCGTGCAGCGGCAAGCCTCGGCCTACATGATGCTGCACATGACCAAGCCGCAGACGATCGCCATCGCGCTCTCCGATACGCCCATGGGCTACGCTGCTTGGGTGTTGGAGAAATTCCACGGCTGGGGCGATACGCGCGGTGACATCGAGAGCCGCTTCAGCAAGGATCAGCTCATCACCAACCTGATGATCCATCTCACCAACGACGCCGTGACATCGATGATCTGGTCGTATGTCGGCGCTGCGATGGAGGTGCGGCGTGGTGAGCATGCGGGCCTGCGTATCGACGTGCCGACCGCAGTCGCGCTCTATCCCGCGGAATTTCTACCGCCGCCACCGCGCAGCGCCGCGGAACGAGTTTGGAATATTACGCGCTGGGCGCAGATGAAGGTCGGCGGACATTTTGCCGCCTTCGAGGAGCCAGAGGCGTTCGCCGCTGACGTCACCGAAGCGTTCCGTCCATTGCGCTAGGCGTCCGTACGATCGGCGGCGGCTTATATGCCAGCGTCAGCACGTCTTGCGTGGGCCAATACAGCCGCGCGACAACTTGAAAACCTTTGCGCGGGATCGGCAGCCAGTTCGCCATCAACTCCGGCGCGGGCGCATCGTGTTGCAGGTAAAGCGTCAAGGATCCATCAGCGTCGCGCACCATGTCCCGATCGCGGTCGCCGCGCTTGTAGCGCCCGCTTGAGTGGGGCGCGAGCAGCCGGGTTTCGGCGTCATACACCGTGAACGACCAGAAGCCCTTTGCCGGCACCGGCCCATCGAAGCGCAAGGTGTAGGTATCGTTCTCTCCGTTGAGCTGCGCGCCGTCCGCGTCGACGTCGCAATTCATGTAGACAACTTCTTCGGCTTGCGGCCCCCAGATCGCGTACTTCGCCAGCACGGCGCGGCAGAGGAAGGCGCGGGTGCTTCCAGCCAAGACGTCGCGCCCGCCGCGCAAATCGAGGGGATAGGTCCAGCCGTTGATTGGTTCGCCCAAATTGGCGAGGCGATCCTCGATCTTCGCGCGAGCCGCGGCGATGCCCTCGGCAATTCCATTGGCCTGGGGTGGCGTAAGCGTCTGCTCGTCAAACGCCGCGCTCGGCGCAATGCCAATGCGCGCAAAACGCGCGAACAGTTCGCGTTCGCTCGGGTGGATGGCGGCGACAGCCATCAGCGCATTGAAGACGCGTATGAAGGCGGGTGTCGGGCATTCATAGAAGCCCCGCTCGAAAAGCGCCGGCTCGGGCGGAGGTAGATCGAGTGGCAGTGTCGCGGGCGGAGGCTGGCCCAATGCGGCGCTCAGTGGTCGTAAGACGTATTGATCCTGAAGCGCGTGGATCGCTGAGGCGTCGTTCTCGTGCTCGACCACGATACGCACGAACAATTTTACGATCGCGCTTTCCGCAGTGATCACCTCATCGACAAAGGCGGGCGTTTCGCCATGCCAGTCCGGACCGGTGATCAGATAGGTGCGCGAACCGTTGCCGACATCCCGGGTGCCCCGCGTGACGAAGCACATCGTGTACCAATCGTTCGCCTGGATGTCGTGGAAGCGAAACGCCTCGAACGCCGGGTTGGTCAGGACGAAGGGCTCGGCGCGGAGGTCCAGCCAGACTGCGGAATAGAGCGTGTCGGTGTTGACCCACGGGATCGTATTGTTGAGCGTCGGGCTGGCCAGTTCGCGGAAATGGGTGAAGCGATTGATCGCCTGCCTTTCCGGAGCGATCGGGCCGGCGACCTGGCGATGAAAGAAGCCATACGCCACCAGCATCGGAAACGCGTATAGGTAGGCCTCCTCGGCCAGGGCGACTGTCTCTTCGCGTGAGAGCTGCGGGTCGATCGTCATCTTGCGTAGCGGTGACGATAGAACTCGAAGCGCGCCCGCAGCGGCTCAAGCTCCAGACCTACGTCTTCAGCGGCGTATTCGTGCTTGCCGTGCTTGTGCTGTCGGTTTTCAGCGATCCAGGCGGACATTCTAGCCTCAGCTTGCGTACTTAGCTCGTCGCCCGCCGCGGCGTAGATCGCGCGAACACAGGCGATTGGATCATCGAGCAGGTCCTGGAAGACAAGATCGACGATCGGCTGCTTGATCTGTGGTCGGAATTCTTCACCGTGCCGAAGCAAACGTTCGATTATGCCCGCCATATTGTGGCCGGCATAGTGCGGGTTGGGGTGGTCGAAATACCGCCGCTGACCGTAGCACGTCATGCTGGCTAGCGAGATCACGGCGTCGGTCGGATCGCGATGGGTTTGCACCAGGATGGCGTCGGGAAACGCGCACGTAAGGGGGCCGAGCTGCTCCAGATGCTGTGGCGCCTTCAACACCCAGCGCGACGGGCCTGGCCGCAAGAATTGCGATGTCTGCAGCACCTGCTTGAACCACTGGTAGCCCAGCGTGTGGTCAGCGGCGCGATAGAATTCGACGTATGAAGGGACAGCGTAGCTCCACTCAAACTGTTTCGATGCGAAGCCAAAGATGAGCTGCGTGATGTCCTCGTCCGGCTCATCGATGCTCATTTCGTGCATCGACGCGAAGTCCGGCGCCAGGGTGTAAAGCGTGTCGAGCGAGGATTGCACCAGGGCAAGGCGCGGGTCGTCGCCGCCTTCCGGCATTTCGCCCACTGGTAGCGGCATCACCTGCTCCCAGAACGGGGCGGTGCGGCGCATGGGGTCACGCCCGAGCAGCTTGTGCAAGATAGTGGTGCCGCTACGCGGCAGACCGATGATGATGACCGGGCGGTCCACCTTGATGTCGAGAATTTCTGGGTGACGCGTCCAGAGATCGACCAGACGCAACCGTGTTGAGAGCAGGCCCAGCAATTGTTGGCGGGCGTAGCTGCGGCCGAGTGCATGGAGCTCGATCTCGTCGTTCATTGATCGGCAGAGCACGTCAAGCGGCTCATCGAGCGGCGCATCGCCGAAATCGCTTAGTCCGGTTCGCTCACGCGCGGCGGCCTTCAGATATTCG
Organism: Hyphomonadaceae bacterium; assembly: GCA_050186805.1. Lineage (GTDB taxonomy): Bacteria > Pseudomonadota > Alphaproteobacteria > Caulobacterales > Aquidulcibacteraceae > Vitreimonas. The sequence goes on along the minus strand of JBFWYC010000026.1, from coordinate 22,026 downwards.
GCGTCAATTCGATCTGGCGCGCTGTCGCGGGCGCTGTCCAGAATGCGCTGCGCGGCGGGTGAAAACGTCGGGTTGGCATAAGTGTGCGCCCGCGGCGTCAGTGCAGAGGCAGGCGGCAGGGAGACGCTGCGCAGCATCAGTCGATCAGCTTTTTCACGATGTCCGCCGCAGCGTCGGCGGGATCCACTTGCGTTGTATCGACATGAAACTCGGGATTGTCCGGGCGTTCATACGGGCTGTCGACGCCGGTAAAATTCTTGAGCTGGCCGCTGCGTGCTTTCTTGTAGAGGCCTTTGACATCCCGTTTCTCGGCTTCGGCGAGCGGGGTGTCGACGAACACCTCAAAGAACTCGCCTTCGTTCATCAAATCGCGCGCCATCTGCCGTTCGGCCCGAAATGGCGAGATGAAAGAGACGAGCACGATCAGCCCGGCGTCGGCCATCAGCTTGGCGACTTCCGCAACGCGACGAATATTTTCGACGCGGTCGGCATCGGTGAAGCCGAGATCGCGATTGAGTCCGTGGCGCACATTATCGCCGTCAAGCAGCACCGTGTGCCGGCCGAGCGAATGCAGTCTACGATCGACCATGTTGGCGATGGTGGATTTGCCGGCGCCAGACAGGCCGGTGAACCAAAGCACCGCGGGTTTTTGGCCCTTCTGCGAGGCGCGTGAGTCACGCGTGATGTCGAGCGCCTGCCAATGCACGTTCTGCGCGCGCCGTAGCGCGAAATGGATGAGGCCCGCCCCGACGGTCGCATTTGTCATGCGGTCGATCAGGATGAAGCCGCCCATGTCCTGATTGCGCTCGTACGGATCGAACGCGACCGGTTGGTCGAGGCTGATATTGCAAACGGCGATTTCGTTCAGCTCGAGCACTTTACCGGCGAGATGTTCGAGCGTGTTGACGTTGACCTTGTATTTGATGTCGGTGACTTGCGCCGAAACGAGCTTGGCGCCGATCTTCAACCAATACGGTCGCCCTGGCAGGAGATGATCTTCGGCCATCCAAATGATGGTGGTCTCGAACTGATCAGAACTCTCTGGCGCGTCATCGGCGACTGCGATGACGTCGCCGCGCGAGCAGTCCACTTCATCGGTCAGCGTGAGCGTCACCGATTGGCCGGCGATCGCTTCGGCCAAATCGCCGTCCTTGGTGACGATCCGCGCGATCGTGCTGGTTACGCCCGAGGGCGTAATTCGCACAGCGTCGCCGGGCTGAATGCGGCCGCTGGCGATTTGACCGGAGAATCCGCGGAAATCGAGATTGGGACGGTTCACCCACTGCACTGGCATGCGGAATGGTTCGCCGGCGCGACGTTCGTCATCGATCTCGACATCTTCGAGCAGCTGCATCAGCGAAGGGCCGCCGTACCAGGGCGTCGCGTCGCTCTTGGAGGTGATGTTGTCGCCCTTGAGCCCGGAAATCGGGATGGCGTGAAAATCCTTCAAGCCGATCTGAGCGGCGAAATCGGCATACTCGGCGACGATGGTGTCGAACACCTCCGTTGACCACCCGACCAAATCCATCTTGTTCACTGCCAGCACCACATGGCGGATGCCCATCAGCGAGACGAGATACGAGTGCCGTCGAGTCTGTGTCAGCACACCCTTGCGAGCGTCGATCAAGATGATGGCCAGATCGGCGGTGGATGCGCCTGTGACCATGTTGCGGGTATATTGTTCATGGCCGGGCGTATCGGCGACGATGAACTTGCGCTTGTCCGTCGAGAAGAAGCGATAGGCCACATCGATGGTGATGCCTTGCTCACGCTCGGCGGCGAGGCCATCGACCAAGAGCGCGAAATCGATGTCGCCGCCCTGGGTTCCGACCTTCTTGGAGTCCGCTTCGAGCGCGGCCATTTGGTCCTCGAAGATCATCTTCGAATCGTAGAGCAACCGCCCGATCAGCGTAGACTTGCCGTCATCGACGCTGCCGCACGTGATGAAGCGCAGCAACGATTTGTGCTGATGCTGATGCAAGTAGGCGTCGATGTCTTCGGCGATTAGATCGGAGACTTTGTATTCGTGCTTGGAGGTCATCAGAAATAGCCCTCCTGCTTCTTTTTCTCCATCGAGGCGGCCTGATCGTGATCGATCACACGGCCTTGCCGTTCGCTGGTCGTCGTCAGCAGCATTTCCTGGATGATCGCCGTCAGGGTGTCGGCTTCGCTCTCCACCGCGCCGGTAAGCGGATAGCAGCCCAGAGTGCGAAAGCGGACCTTCTTCATTTCCGGCGTTTCGCCCGGATTGAGTGGCATGCGCTCGTCATCGACCATGATCAGCGCGCCATCGCGTTTCACCACCGGGCGCTCGGCCGCGAAATAGAGCGGCACGATCGGGATGTTCTCAAGGTGGATGTATTGCCAGATGTCGAGCTCGGTCCAATTCGAGATCGGAAACACGCGGATCGATTCACCTTTGTGCTTCTTGGCGTTGTAGAGACGCCAAAGCTCCGGGCGCTGGCTTTTCGGATCCCAGCGATGGTTAGCCGAGCGAAAAGAGAAGATGCGTTCCTTGGCGCGGCTCTTCTCTTCATCGCGCCGGGCGCCGCCGAATGCCGCGTCGAAGCCGAACTTGTCGAGCGCTTGCTTCAATCCTTCGGTCTTCCAGATCTGCGTGTGAATGGCTGAGCCATGGTCGAACGGGTTGATGTTCTTCTCGACCGCCTCAGGGTTCTGGTAGACGAGGAGTTCGAAACCCAGTTCTTTCGCCATGCGCTCGCGCATCTCGTACATCGCGCGGAACTTCCACGTCGTGTCGACATGCAGAAGCGGGAAGGGCGGCGGCGAGGGGTAAAACGCCTTGGCGGCCAAGTGCAGCATGACGGCGCTGTCTTTGCCAATCGAATAGAGCATCACTGGCTTTTCGGCTTCGGCAGCCACTTCGCGCATGATGTGGATGCTCTCGGCCTCCAGGCGCTGCAGGTGCGTGAGACGCGCTGCGCTCAACTGGGGTTCGCGCGCAGGGTCTGGGGAGAGGCGTTGCGTCATGCTCATTTTCCAGCGCCGGCTTACGCCCGGAATGGGTCGAAGCGGCCGGCCGCGACGAACCAAGGATTGGCGTAGTCGACATCCTCAGCTTGGCGGCGCTTGCCGTAACTAAGCGGTTGGCCGTCCATTGTGCAAACGCGTCCACCAGCGGCGCGCAGCACAGCATCGCCGGCGGCGGTGTCCCACTCCATCGTCCGCCCGAGTCGCGGGTAGAGATCGGCCTCGCCCGAGGCGACGCGGCAGAATTTCAACGAGGAGCCGGCCGAGACCATGTCCGCGACCGAGAAACGCTCAACAAACGCATGCGTCTCTGGAGACATGTGTGAGCGGCTGGCGACGACGGCGAGACCGGCGCTCGGCGGATCGCGCGCCTCGATGGCGCGCCACTCGCCTACGGCGCCGTCGGCTACGCACGCCATACGTGCGCCCAGACCGTCTGCGCCAGCGTAGATCAAACCATGAGCTGGCGCGTAAACGACGCCACAGATCGGGCGGTCGTGGTCTATGAGCGCGATGTTGACGGTGAAGTCACCGTTGCGGTTCAGAAATTCCTTTGTGCCGTCTAGCGGATCGACGAGGAAGAAACGCCGTGCCGCGTCAGGTATGCGTCCGGCCGCCGCTTCCTCTTCCGCGACGATGGGCGTCTCTGGATAGAGTGCGCGCAAACGCGCGAGAATGACGGCTTCGGCGGCAGCGTCGGCGTCCGTAACCGGCGAACCATCGGACTTGGCGCGCGCAGCGAAATCTTCCGAGGCGTAGATTGTGAGGATCGCATCGCCCGCGGCGAGGGCTATATCGACAAGCTCGTCCAGCATCTGCACACCGTCAATTACTTTCCAAGTTAAGTAAATCCGCGAGCGCGTCCCCGTCAATCTCGCGATGCTGCAGCCGAGCCGCTATCGTGTGCGCGATTTGGAGCGATTTCAGACGTCTTTTCCGCGCTTTGGGCGAACCACCCGCATCAGATCGCCGAGGGCCGCGTTGATCCGGCGCCGGTCGTCAATCGGCAGGCTCAGGATGGCGGTGAAAATCTGGTCCTGCGGGCGGCGTTCGAGCTTGTTGAACAAGCTATGCGCCTTGCGCGTGAGGCGCACGAAGGTCCGCCGACGGTCTTCCGGATCGGTTTCGCGCTGCACATAGCCTTGCTCGTCCAGGCGCGCCAATTGCTTCATCAGCCCTGGCATTGATACCCAGTGCAGGCGCAGCAGATCGCTGGCGGTGCTCTGATGCGGCGGGCCCATCCGTTTCAGTGCGCCAAGGATGACCAGTTCGCCGACATTCAAGCCGTTCTCGGTCGCCATGCGGCTGATCTCGGCGTCGATCAGCCGTGACAGCGCGAAGAGGCGTGCTTGAATTGACGCGGTGAGCGGATCCGTTGGCGGCCACAGAGGATCGGGTTCGGTCGTGGGCATGGGCCAATTGTATCAGTACAGCGCGTCAGCCGATACGCGTCGCGCGACCCGCCCAGTAGCGATCGCGCAGCGCCTTTTTATGAAGCTTGCCGGTGTCATGGCGCGGCAGCTCGCGTTCGAAATCATACGACCGCGGACGTTTGATCGGCGAGAGATGTTGCCGGCAAAACGCGTCCAGCTCCGCCGCGAGGCCTGGGCCGGCGCTCTCCAAATCCGCGGGCTTGACGACTGCCTTGACCTCTTCACCGAAATCTTCGCTCGGCACGCCGAACACCGCGACGTCTGCGACCTTCGGATGAGTGACAAGCAAGTTCTCCACCTCCTGCGGATAGACGTTCACGCCGCCGGTCACGATCATGAAGTCTTTGCGGTCGGTGAGGAAAAGATAGCCCTCGTCGTCGAGATATCCGACGTCGCCGAGCGTCACCCAATTGGGCTTTCCAGGCAGGCGCGCAGCTGCGGTTTTTTCCGGTGCGTTGTGATAGGAAAATTCCGCCGCGCTCTCGAAATAGATTTGGCCCTCGTGGTTCGGGCCGACCTCCTCGCCGTTGTCGCCGATGATATGCGCGACGCCCATGACAGCCTTGCCCACCGAGCCGGGTTTGCGCAGTGCTTCCTCGGAATTGATCATGGTGACGCCGGCGCCCTCAGTGCCTGAATAGTATTCGTGTACAATGGGGCCCCACCATTCGATCATCGCCTGCTTAACCTGCGTTGGGCAGGGGGCGGCGGCGTGAATGGCAATCCGGTGCGATGAGAGGTCGTATCGTGCGCGTGTCTCCGCCGGCAATTTCAGCATGCGCACGAACATGGTCGGCGCCCATTGCGAGTGCGTGATGCGGTGGCGCTCGATCAACTGTAACGCCGCCTCAGGATCGAATTTCTCCATCACCACCGCGGCGCCGCCGCTACGCTGGACGAACATGCAATAGTTCAGCGGCGCGGCGTGATAGAGCGGCGCAGGCGAGAGATAGAAGGTGTCTTCCCCGAAGCCGAAGATCGGTTTCACGAACTCGGAATAGGCCATGGGCGAGTCTGGTGGTTCGTCGACCAGAGCGCGGCGCACGCCCTTGGGCCTCCCCGTAGTGCCCGACGAATAGAACATCGCCTGGCCCGCACGCTCGTCAGCGATGGCCGTCGCCGGCTGCCCTTCGCGGGTCGATTCCCATCGCCCGCAGCCGGACACATCGCCGCCGACGGAAAAGCAGCGCGCGCCGCCAAGCGCCGCAACCACCGGCAGGGCGGCGTCTTTGAGTTTGGCCGAGAAGATCAGCACTTGCGCGCCGGCGTCTTCGACGATGTAGCGCAATTCCTCGCTGGTCAGCCGCGACGACACTGGCGTGTAGTAGAGCCCAGCGCGATGCGCGCCCCAGGCAATCTCGAAATACGGCAACTCATTGTCCATGAAGATCGCGATGGCGTCGCCGACCTTCAGGCCGAGTTCACGAAACGCGTGCGCGGCCTGGTTGCTGCGCGCCTCCAGTTCGCCAAACGACAAGGTTGCGCCGTTCTGCCAAATAAGGGCGGTGCGGTTGGGCGAGCGTTGGGCAAAGAGACGTGGGTGCATGACGTCTCATTAACGGCCATGCGCCCATCAAAACTAGGGGTCACCTTGCGGCGTGCATCGCTCCCGTGATGGATCGGGCGTCGCGATTGACCCGCCGTGCTGCGCTGCGGCAAGCGTGGCTGCGTAACGCTCTTGGCGTTCCTCCTAAATACAGCCTTTGGCGGGTCCGCGGACCCGCCATTTTCTTAGCCGTGAGCCAGCAGCTTCACGTCGAAATAGGCCTGCAGGCCTTCCATGCCGCCTTCCTGGCCATGGCCGCTGTCCTTCACGCCGCCGAACGGCGTTTCCGGGTGCGATACCGCGAAGCTGTTCACACCCACCATGCCCGCTTTCAGGGCGCGGCCGATGTCGAGCGCGCGCTGGTTCGAACTGGTGAAGGCGTAGGCGGCAAGCCCGTAGGGCAGGCCGTTGGCGCGCGCGACGACGTCGTCGAAATCACGAAAGGGCGCGATCGGCGCGATCGGGCCAAAAGGCTCTTCGCGCATGACGAGTGCATCATCAGGGGCGTCGGCGACTACGGTCGGATCGAAGAACAGGCCCTGGTTGCCGCGCCGCGTTCCGCCGGTGATCTTTGCGCCCCGGCCGCGCGCGTCGGCGACCATCCGCTCCATGGCGTCGATCCGTCGTGCGTTGGCCAACGGCCCCATCTGCGAGGCAGGCTCGAGCCCGTCGCCGACGACCAGCGCGCGCGCGCCTTCGGCGAAGCGGGCGGCAAAGCGCTCGTAGAGATTTTCCTGCACGTAGAAGCGCGTTGGCGCGATGCACACTTGCCCAGCGTTACGATACTTGGCGGCGACGCAGGCTGCCGCAGTCTTCTCCAGGTCCACGTCATCGAAGATCACCACCGGCGCGTGGCCGCCTAGCTCCATGGTCGTCCGCTTCATGTGTGTTGCGGACAGCTCCATCAAATGTCGCCCAATCGGCACTGAGCCGGTGAACGACACCTTGCGAGAGATGGGTGACGCGATCAGGTGTTGCGACACCTCGGCAGGCGCGCCGAACACCAGATTGAGCACGCCCTTCGGCAGCCCCGCGTCCGCGAATGCTCGGGCAAGCTCGATGGCGGTGGCGGGGGTTTCTTCCGCTGGCTTGAGCACAAGCGCGCAGCCGGCTGCGAGTGCGCCTCCCATCTTGCGCGCCGGCGTCAGCGCCGGGAAATTCCACGGCGTGAACGCGACGGCGACGCCAACGGGCTCTTGCTCCACCATCAAGCGCACGCCGGGTGCGCGGCTGGGCACAATGCGCCCGTAGGCACGCCGGCCTTCTTCAGCATACCACTCAATCACATCGGCGGCGTAGGCCACCTCGCCGCGCGCTTCCGCAAGCGGCTTGCCTTGCTCCAAGGTCATGGCGAGCGCGATGGTTTCGATCCGCTCGCGGATCAGTTCCGCCGCGCGCTTGATGACCTTGCCGCGTTCGACGGCGGTCACGTTCCGCCAAACTGCAAAGCCGCGCTCCGCAGCGTGCAACGCAGCATCCAGATCGGCGCCCGTCGCGTGCGGCAATTCCGCGAGCGTCCGACCAGTCGCTGGATTGATCACCGGCTCGGTCGCACGCCCAGCGCCGGAAATAAAAGCGCCATCGATGAGCAGCGCAAGTTCGGGATAGCTCATATCTTCATATCCAATCAGGCGGCTTGCGGCGCCGCGGCCTGGCGTGCGTCCTCAAGGATCATGTGCGCGGCCTTCTCACCAATCATCACGATCGCTGCGTGGGTGTTGCCTGAGATCACGAACGGCATGATCGAACCATCCACGATCCGAAGCTTATTGAGCCCGCGAACGCGTAAGCGTGAGTCCACAACGGCGCCAGTATCTTCGCCCATGCGCGCGGTGCAGGTAGGGTGATAGAGCGATGAACCCACTTGCCGACAGTACTCGAGAATATCTGCATCGTTTTCGATCAAGGGACTTGGCTCGCGTTCGGCTTTCACGAACGGCCGCATCGCTGGGCTCCGCATGATTTGGCGAAGCAGCTTGATGCCGGCGATGTTGGTCCGGCGGTCGCCGTCTGTGCCGAGATAGTTTGGATCGATAGCGGGCGCTTCGAACGGATCGGGGCTCTTGAGCCGAACATAGCCCCGGCTCTCCGGTCGCAATTGGCACGAGGAGGCGGTGAAGCCGGAAAATCGATGCAACGCGTCGCCCATCTTGGAGGTGCTGAAATTGATGAAATGCACCTGGATGTCAGGCGAAGCTAGCGCCGGGTCGGTGCGGAAGAACCCGCCCGCGTAGCCTGCGCTCACTGTCAGCGGCCCGCGCTGCAGCAACAGATAGCGCAAGCCCACCAGCATCGTTCGCCAAGGGCTTTTGAGGTCGTCATTGAAGGTGATCGGCTGTGTGCACTCAAACACCATGCGCACTTGCAAATGGTCCTGCAAATGCTCGCCCATGCCGGCGATGTCGTGCACCGGCGTGACGCCGCGCGTTTGCAGCAGCGAGGCGGGGCCTGCGCCCGAGATCTGCATCAGGTGTGGTGAGCCAATCGCGCCGGCGCTCAAGATCAGTTCGCCATCGGCGAAGGCGCTCACGGTTTCGTCGCCTTGGCGCCATTCAATCCCCGTCGCGCTGCGGCCCTCAAAGAGGATGCGAGTCGCGTGCGCGCGCGTGACGATCTGGAGGTTAGGGCGGCGGCGCGCTGGGTTGAGGTACGCCACTGCAGCACTGATCCGCCGTCCGCGACGCGACGTCGTTTGGTAGTAGCCAGCGCCTTCCTGCGCTGCACCGTTGAAATCATCGTTGCGTGGATGTCCAGCTTCTTGGCTTGCTTCGATGAATGCATCACACAGTGGATGCGGTTCAGACTGATCCGAGACGGGAAGCAAGCCATCAGCGCCATGGAAATCGTCGCCGCCGCGGCTTTGCCGTTCCGCCTTGCGGAAGAAAGGCAGCACATCGTCATAGGACCAGCCCACAGCGCCCATTTGACGCCACTGGTCGTAGTCCTCTCGCTGACCGCGCATGTAGATCAGGCCGTTGATCGAACTTGAGCCGCCGAGCACTTTTCCGCGCGGCTGGACGATGCGGCGATTGTTGAGCTCAGCTTGCGGCTCGCTCTCGAACAGCCAGTTTACGCTCTTGTCGCGGAAGAGCTTGCCGTAGCCGAGCGGCACGTGAATCCAGGGATTGAGGTCCGGGCCGCCCGCTTCGAGCAGCAGCACTTTGTGGCGGCCGGACTCGCTTAATCGGTTGGCAAGGACGCATCCGGCGGAGCCTGCGCCCACAATGATGTAGTCGAAGCGGCCAAGCTCACGCATCGAGGCTCTCCGCGCCAAGCGTCGCCACATAGTCCGCGATTGCGAGCGAAGAGGTGAGGCCGGGCGACTCTATTCCCAGCAGATTGATCAAGCCGCGCGCGCCGTGGGTGGACGGCCCCTCAATCACAAAATCGCGCGCCGGCTCGCCGGGGCCGGAGAGCTTTGGCCTGATGCCTGAATATGCCGGCGTCAGGGCGCCGTCGTGTAGCCCTGGCCAATAGGCGCGTACAGCGGCGTAGAATTTCTCCGCGCGGCGAGGATCGACGTCATAGTGAGGTGTCTCGATCCATTCGACATCAGGGCCGAAACGCGCTTGCCCGCCTAGATCGAGCGTTAAGTGCACGCCAAGTCCGCCCGGCTCTGGCGCGGGGTACACGAGGCGCGAAAACGGCGCGCGCCCCGCAAGCGTGAAATAGCTGCCCTTGGCGTAGTAGCTCGGATGCGCGTGGGCAGGATCCAAGCCTTCGACCCTGTGCGTGAGCGGCGCCGCATCGAGGCCCGCTGCATTCACCACCAGGCGCGCCTTCAGCGATGGTTCGCCGTCGCCCTCCAACCAGATCGCGACACCGTTACTCTCCACCCGCATTGAAGCGACGGACGCGCCATACGCGATAACGGCGCCGTGCGCCTCCGCGTCACCGAGCAGACTCAGCATATAGCCGTGCGAGTCGATGATGCCGGTGGATGGTGAGTTCAGCGCAGAGAGGCAATTCAACTCCGGCTCGATGGCGATCGCTTCAGCGCTGGTGAGCTGTTCGATGTCGGTCACGCCGTTGCGCCGCGCCGCCGCTGCGATGCTTTCGAGTTCTCCCACTTGGACAGGCATCGTGGCCACAATGAGTTTGCCACACCGGCGATGAGCGACATTATGAGTGCGGCAGTAGGCATAGAGCTGGTCGCGTCCTTCAACGCAGAAGCGCGCCTTCAGCGAGTTGGCGGGATAGTAGATACCGGCGTGAATGACTTCGCTGTTACGAGAGCTGATGCCCGATCCGATACTGTCGGTGCGCTCCAGGATGATCACCTCGCGTCCCGTCAGCGCCAACGCGCGCGCGGCGGCAAGCCCGATCACGCCGGCGCCAATGACAACACATTCGACTTCGTCCATCGGACGCCGCGAGCCTTCCAGATTTTACGCCGAAATGGCCTATTCCAGCGTGTGCAACAAGTCCTTAGCGAAGGCGCGGCGCTCGTCGAGCCGCCCGTCCTTCACCTTGCGCGCCCATTCCGGGTCTGCGAGCAGGGCGCGTCCCACAGCGATCAGATCGAACTCGCGAGCGGCAAGCAAGTCTTCCACCTTCTCCACGCCATCGAGTGGCGCGTCGGCGAAATTGATCGTGGTGCTATCGACATGGGTTGGTGATGTCTTCGGCGTGGACGCGGCGCCGCCCAAGCCGACGCTGCCGACGGCAATCGTCGGTTTGCCCGTGATTTTGCGGGTCCAGCCGGCCAAGGTGAGCGGCGAAAGCTCGCGGAAGGCTGCTTCCCAGTAGCGCCGGGTCGATGCGTGAAAGATCGAAACGCCGGCGTCGGCGAGCGGCACCAGCACGTGCTCCAGGTCTTGCGGCGTCTCGCCCAAATGTGCGCGATAGTTCTGCTGTTTGAATTGTGACCAGCGGAAGGAGATCGGGAAATCCGGTCCGACGGCGCTCCGCATCGCTTTCACAACCTCAACGCCGAAGCGGGCGCGCGCACGCAGGTTGCCGCCCCATCCATCCGTGCGCCGGTTTGTCTCGTGCCAGAAGAAGCTATCGATGAGGTAGCCGTGCGCGCCATGGATTTCGACGCCATCGAAGCCCAGATCGCGCGCCGATTTGGCCGCAGTGGCGTAAGCGGCAATGACGTCGGCGATATCTGTCTCGGTCATCGCCTTGGTGCGATGCGTCGTGTGCTCGAACTCGTTGAGATTTTCCGAGGCGTCGAAGCCCGGCACAGTGGGATCGGGTTTCATGCCGATTTGGCGAAAGCTGCCCGTATGCCAAAGCTGCGGAAACATCTTGCCGCCCTCAGCATGGACCGCTTCGATGACACGCTTCCAACCCGCGAGCGCCGCATCGCCATAGAACACGGGCACATTTTCGTAAGAATGCGCCGAAGGGTGCGGCACGTAGGTGGCTTCGCTAATCAACAGCCCGACGCCGGCGGCGGCGCGGCGGCGGTAGTATTCGACGACGCCGTCGTGTGGAACTTCGTCTGGGCAAAAATAGCGCGACATCGGCGCCATGACGATCCGGTTGGCGAGCGTGAGTGGCCCCGCCCTGAAAGGCGCAAATAACGGGCTGGGCGTGCTCGTCGCCGGTTTCGCCGGAGCTGTGCTGACGTCGTTCATCTCGGAACCCATGAAACGCTGCACGCTAGTGCGCGGGCGGGGCGCGCCGCCACCGGCGCCGCGTCTTCATCGCATGCCTGATCGTTCGGAAAATCGAACGATATTCGGAAAATATTGGAAAGCGCGCCGAAATCAAACCCTTGCGCACCTCGGCCTTGACACCCTGCGGGGCAGCGGCGCGAAACGGCGGCGAGCACGGGGAGCGGGTCGTGGCGGAATGGCGGAACTGGTCGGGCAGCGTGCGCGCCATGCCGCGGCAGATTGCGTGGCCCTCGACCGAAACTGAACTCGCGCAACTGGTGAGTGAATCGGCGAAGCTCCGCGTCGTCGGCGCCGGCCATTCCTTCATGCCGCTATGTGAGACCGATGGCACGTTGGTGTCCCTCTCGGAGCTTGAGGGCGGGCTGGAATTCAGCGCCGACCGTTCGCGCGTGTGGGCGCCGGCCGGATGGAGCCTAGCGAAACTCACGGAGGCGCTGTGGCGCGAAGGCGTGTCGCTGATCAATCAGGGCGATGTGAATCCGCAATCGCTGGCGGGCGCGATCTCAACCGGCACGCACGGCACTGGCGCCGCGCTCGGTTCTCTGTCCACTGCAGCGCGCGCCTTTCGACTCATGCTGGCGGACGGCTCGGTCGTCACCTGTAGCGCTGAGGAACGCGGCGATCTCTATCAAGCCCAGCGTTTGTCGCTCGGCTTGCTCGGCGTCGCGACGCGCATCGAGATCGACGTGCTGCCGGCCTATCATCTCGAAGAAAAAGTGGAATCGCATCCGTTCGAGGAGGTTGCGGCGCGCTGGGACGATCTCGTCGCCGCCAATCGGCACGTCGAGTTCTTCGTCTTCCCGTATGGCGATCTGGTCGTCCTCAAAACGCTAAATCCGGCGCCTCCCGAAGGCCCGCTGAAACATATGACGGACATGGACGACAAACTTTTCCGCATGCTCTGCGACGTGTGCGCCGCGGCGCCGTTTCTCACCCGCCACGTGCAGCCGTTGATCGTGCCGAAAGGCGCGCGTCAGCGCCGTGTCGGGCCTGCCTATCAGATATTCCCCTCCGAGCGCTCGGTGCGCTTCGAGGAGATGGAATACGAAATGCCGCGCACCAGCGGTTGGGCGGCGCTGCGCGAAGCGATCGCCTGGATCAGGCGACGCAAGCTGCCGATCACGTTCCCGTTCGAATTCCGCACCATCGCGCAGGACGATATCTGGCTGAGCCCGATGGGGCAGGGACCGTGCCTTTCAATCTCCGCGCACCAATACGCCAAAATGCCGTGGCGCGGTTTCTTCGCCGAGATCGAGCCGATTTTTCGCGCCCACGGCGGACGCCCGCACTGGGCCAAGCGTCACACGCTGTCGGCGGCTGACGTCGATGCGCTGTATCCAAACGCCGCGCGCTTCCGCGCTGCCCGCGCCGCACACGATCCCACCGAGAAATTCTCCAACACGCATCTGACGGCGTTGTTCGGCGCGGAGGCGCAGGCATGAGTGACATCGATCTGCATCGTCACTTGATCGGACGCCAGGGCTCGCGCGCTGCGCTCAACACACCTGTTTTGGTGGTCGATCGCGACGCGCTTCAGCGCAACATTGTGGCGATGGCGACGTTCGCCGAGCAACATGGCGTCGCCTTGCGGCCGCATGCCAAGACACACAAGAGCGCCGAGATTGCGCGCCTGCAAATTGCGGCGGGCGCCGTCGGCGTTTGCTGCGCGAAGTTGGGGGAGGCGGAAGCGCTTGCGGCCGGTGGTGTCGACTCGATCCTCATCACGTCGCCGGTGGTGACGCCGCAAGCCATCGAGCGTCTGGTCGCGCTGCAAGCGCCTGTCGGCGATCTACAAGTTGTGGCGGACAATCCAGACAACGTGGATGCGCTTGCTACGGCGGCGAAGGGCGGTTCCAGGCCGCTGTCTGTGATCGTCGATATTGATCCAGGCATCCGGCGAACAGGTGTGGCGTCTTCTGAAGGTGCGGTGGCGCTTGCAGCGCGCATTGCTGCGGCGCCGACATTGCGTTTCGCTGGCGTGCAGTTTTATTGCGGCGCGCAGCAGCATATCGAGAGCTACGCCGATCGTCGCGCCGCGATCGAAGAACGCACCGCCTATTTGCGGACGGTCGTTGAGGTGTTGTGCGGCGCGGGCCTCGCGCCGGAAGTGATCACCGGCGGCGGCACGGGCACCCATCACATCGACGCCGCGCTCGGCGTGTTCACCGAGTGGCAGACCGGCTCGTACGTGTTCATGGATCGCCAGTACCTCGATTGCGACTTGCGCGGTGGCGGCGCGCCGCCTTTTGAGACGTCACTTTTCGTCGATGCACATGTGATCAGCGCCAACTCGCCCGGCATGGCAACGATTGACGCGGGCTTTAAGGCGCTCTCCACCGATGGCGCTTCGCCGAGAGTGGCGACCGGCGCGCCGGCCGATGCCGCCTTCTTCTTCATGGGCGACGAGCACGGCGCGTTGATCGCCTCCGACCACCCGTTCCGTATCGGCGATCACATCACGTTGACGGCGCCGCACTGCGACCCGACCGTCAATCTCTACGACGCCTACCACGTCGTCCGCGGCGGCGATCTGATCGACATTTGGCCCGTCAGCGCGCGCGGCCGTTCACGCTAGAATTCGCGTGACGTTTGGCCTAGATCATCGCGCAAAGGAGCCGCTGATGGCCGAGATCGCTCAAGCGCAATTGCGCAAGTTCGTGGACGAGATCTGGCGCGATGAAGTCGTGCCGACGCTAACCGACTACATCTCCATACCGAACAGGTCGCCATCGTTTGAGCCGGATTGGGACAAGCTCGGCCACATGGACAAAGCCGTCGATCTGTTCGTCGCTTGGGCGCAGACGAAGCTGGCGGCGTTGAACGCCACGCTTTCGGTCGAACGTCTGCCTGGCCGCACGCCGCTGATCTTCATCGATGTGCCGGGCGCCGCAAGCGGTGATACCGTTTTGCTCTACGGCCACCTCGACAAGCAGCCGGAAATGACGGGCTGGAGCGAAGGCAAAGGGCCGTGGGTTCCGGTGTTGGAGGGTGACAAGCTTTATGGCCGAGGCGGCGCCGACGATGGCTACGCCATGTTCGGCGCGCTCTCGGCGCTGTTGGCGCTGAAAGCGCAGAACGTACCGCACGCGCGGGCAGTCGTTGTCATCGAAGCGTCTGAAGAAAGCGGCTCACCCGATCTGCCTGCATATATGGACGCCTTGGCCGAGCGCATCGGCAAGGTCTCGCTCGTCATTTGCCTCGACAGTGGGTGCGGTGACTATGAACGCTTGTGGGTCACGACGTCCTTGCGCGGCATGGTCGGCGGCACACTGCGCGTCGACGTGCTGGACGAAGGCGTGCACTCCGGTGACGCGTCCGGCGTCGTGCCGTCTAGCTTCCGCATTTTGCGCCAACTTCTGGCGCGGATCGAAGACATTGACACCGGTGTGATCAAAGGCGCCGCCTTCAATGCGGCCATTCCAGTCGATCGTCAGAAGCAGGCTAAGATAGCAGCGCAAGCCCTGGGCGATCAGGTCTATGCCAAATTTCCGTTTGTCGATGGTATGAAGCCGAACGGAAGCGATCTCGCCGAGCTTGTACTGAACCGCACCTGGCGGCCCGCACTCTCGGTCACTGGTTTCGCCGGCGCGCCGGCGCCGCGCGATGCCGGCAACGTGTTGCGGCCTTTCACGGAAGCCAAGCTTTCGCTCCGCGTTCCGCCAACCGCAAACGCGAAGGCGGCGAGCGTTGAACTCAAGCGCATTCTGGAGAGCGATCCCCCGTACGGCGCGCGCGTCAGCTATGAGGGCGAGAAGGACGGCTCCGGTTGGAACGCCCCGCAGACTGCGCCCTGGCTGGAAGCGGCGCTCGAAGACGCCTCCCACGCGGCGTTCGGCAAGCCGATGGCGATGATGGGCGAGGGCGGTTCGATTCCGTTCATGGGCATGTTGGGCGAAAAATTCCCGGAGGCACAGTTCGTTGTCACCGGCGTTCTAGGGCCGCATTCGAACGCACATGGCCCGAATGAGTTTCTGCATATCCCAACTGGCAAGCGGGTCACCGAAGTGGTCGCGCGCGTACTCGCTGCGCACGGTGCGCGCTAAGCGCTCTGCTGCTTGGCGGCGAGCGGCGTGACGGTGGCGCTGTGCGCGGGATGTTCGGCGGGGCGCTTGCGCGCGTAGCGCATCACGGTCGCCGCCAGCATGTCGCGATCGGCTGGTTTGACGATATGTTCGGCTGCGCCCAGGGCGAGCGCATGACCGCGATCCTCGTTCACCGAGAGCACGACGACAGGGATGTCTTGTGTCTTCGGGTCGTGCTTCAGGCTTTGCAAAACGCGCCAGCCTGAGCGGTCAGGCAAGAAGATGTCGAGCAGCACCAGGGCCGGCGACTTGGCGCGGGCGAGCGCCAAGCCCGCCTCGCCGCCACCGACGCCTTGTACGGCGAAGCCGGCGCGGGTCAGTGCGCGCGCCGAAAGTTCGCGCGCATCCGGCTCGTCCTCGATGACGATGACGAGCGGCGCGCCCTCTGCGCCTTGAACGTCGTCGATGGCCGCCGCGGCGCCCAGCGCCTTCGAGGCGTCGGCGAAGTCGATCGGTATGTGAAGCGTGAACGCCGAACCCAGTCCAAGGGCGCTCTCCACGCTGACATCGCCGCCCAGCAATTGCGCCAGCCGACGCGTGATCGTTAATCCCAGGCCGGTGCCGCCATATTGCTGCGTGATTGTGGGATCGGCTTGCACGAATGGTTGAAACAACCGCGCCAGATGCTCGCTCGACATGCCGATGCCGGTGTCGCGCACGGTGACGAAGAAGTGCGCTACACCATTGTGCTCGCGGCGCTCGAACATTACGTCGATCCGACCAGCCTTGGTGAATTTGCACGCGTTGGACAGCAGGTTCAGCACGCATTGCCGCACTTTCATCGCGTCGGTGTTGGCGCTTCCGTCGAGTTCGGCGCCGGTCAGGTTGATGACGTTGCCGTTTTGCTCGGCGATCGGCATCACCGTGTCGACCAGTTCGTCGAGCATTTCGATTGCATCGAAGGGGGCCGGAAGTGCTTCCATGCGGCCAGCTTCGATCTTCGAAAGGTCGAGAATTTCGTTGATTAGGCTGAGCAGATGCTTGGCGGCGGTGAGAATGCGGTCGAGGTCTTGCACGGCCGTTGTGTCGCCGTTGTCCTGCGCATCCTCCTGCAGCATCTCCGCGTAGCCGATAATGGCGTTGAGCGGCGTGCGGAGCTCGTGGCTCATGTTCGCCAGAAATTGCGACTTGGCGAGATTGGCGCTCTCAGCGGCGTGGCGCGCATGCGAGAGGCCATCGATGCCGCGCTCCAAGAGGGCGCTCTGGTCCGCAAGCAAATGAGCGAGCTGGGTCGGGCTTGCCGCGGCGGGCGCTTCGCATTCCGGCGTGTCGGGCAATTCGTTGCGCAATGCACGCAAAGCATTCGCTTGCGCCGCCAGCGCCACAGTGAGGCCCGACAACAGGTCAGCTGGCAACGACGGCGTCGCTGCGGCGACATTGGCGACGCGCGTGACGCAGGTGAGGCGAACCGGCTTACCCTCGGGCGTCGTGCGCACAAAGCCGCGATGACGCACATGAACGCGCGACCCATCCGCACGCTGCACGTCATGCTCAAGCGCGATTTGGCGGACCGCGCCAGCTCCCGCGCCAAACACACTCTGCACCAGCGCGCGGTCTTCGGCCGGGGCAAAGCAGCCCTGAACAACATCGCTATAGGTGGCTTCGCGCCCGATCAGCGCGGCCAGATTGTCGGCGCCGACGAGGCGCTGGTTGAGAAAATCGATTTCCCAGGCGGCGGCCTTGGACTCTCCACCAAAGCTCATATTCAGCTGACGCACCCATTCCGCATCCTGCCGGCGCGCATGCGCGGCCACATAGGCGTGGTGGGCGCTCGCGCCGAAGATATAAAGCAGGGCGGCGGTGCATCCGAATGCGGCCGCTGGCGCGCCGACGGCAATGGTTTGCGCGAGCATGCTCAGGCCGAGAACGCCGAAAGGCGCGCACGCGATCAGCGTCCGCACGCGCCCGCCGCGCGCGTTGAGGCCTGCGTCCAGAAGCAGCATCGCAAGCATGGCGACGGCGAGGCTTTGGCCCATCGCGCTCGGCGCGAACCAAGCGATCGCGGGCGCCGCCGTCATCGCACTCGCGGCCACCACATCCAGCGCCAAGCGCGCGGCGTCCGCTTGGGGAAGCGAGAGTTGATCCATGCGGGCGAGCAAGGCTTTGCGCATCGCCTCACCCAGCAGCATCAAGCCAAGCCAGATGGCGCCCATGGCCGGGCCGGCGGCGGTGGCGGTTGCACTGGCGAGAAGCGCAAAGAAGTAGTAGCGCGCGCGTGGGCCTGACAAGACTTCAGCCGCCGCGCGCTCGATCGCCGCATGGTTGATGAAGTATTGCACCGCCCACCCCGATGGCTAATTTCACGGTAAGGCTATCGCGGCTCTGTAAAGCAAGCGTTCGCGCCGTAGCGTTTTGCATTGTGGTTCTGCGAAAAAACGCGGGCGTCGGTGCGTTGTGTGTGAACGAGATGTTGCCGCGTGCGGCGAGAGGTAAAGGCGCAATGAATTTCAGATCTGACAACACCGCCTCCGCCGCCGCAGAAATACTCTCCGCGCTGACGGCCGTGAACGACAAGCCCGCGGCGGCTTATGGCGATGATCCGTGGTCGCGCAAACTCGACGAAGCCTTCAGTGCGGTGTTTGAGCGCGAGGTGCGCGTTTTTACAGTCGCGACGGGCACCGCCGCGAACGCGATTGCGCTGGCGAGTTTGACGCCGCCGTGGGGTGCCGTGCTGTGCCATCGCGAAGCGCACATCGCGTGCGACGAATGCGGCGCGCCGGAATTCTACAGCGACGGGGCGAAGCTGGTTTTGATGGACGGCGACGGCGCCAAGGTTACGCCGGACGTGGTGAAAGAAGCCATAGACCGCAACGCGCGCGGCATTCATTCGGTTGCGCCCTCTGCGCTATCGATATCGCAAACGACGGAGCGCGGTGCGGTCTATACGCCGGCGGAAGTATCCGCACTCGGCGCCGTCGCGCGCCAAGCGGGGCTCGGCTTGCATATGGATGGCGCGCGCTTCGCAAACGCCATCGCCGCGCTTGGATGTAAGCCCGCCGACATCACCTGGCGCGCCGGTGTCGACCTCTTGTCGTTCGGCGCCACAAAAAATGGCGCATTGGCGGCGGAATCCATCGTGTGCTTCGATCTCGCGCGGGGCGAAGAAATAGCGCGCCGGCGCAAACGCGGCGGGCACCTGTTGTGCAAGGGTCGTTACGCTGCGGCGCAATTGCTAGCCTATCTCGACAACGGCTTGTGGCTGCGCTTCGCTACACGCGCGAACGGTTTGGCTGAGCGGCTTGGCGCGGCTGCGGCGCAGTTCCTCTCCGCGCCCGTGGAGAGCAATCAAGTGTTCATAAAGCCTGGCGTCGCCGCGCTAGGCAAGCTACGCGCCGCTGGCGCTGAGTTCTACGATTGGGGGCCGGAGGGATCGGGCGAGGCGCGCCTTGTCGTATCCTGGAACCAGAGCGAGGCCGACATCGACGCCATGAGCAAAGCCTTGGCGGCGCTGCGCTAGGCAAGTCTACGCGCCAGTTGCTGCGCGCGTTTGTGCATCATCAATGTGGGGACGCGTGCGCGGGGCGAAATGCCGTGCATCGTCTTGGCCCAGTGGTGTGGACGGAAGATCAGTTCAAACAGCGCCATGTAGGCGGCGATCGATGCGAGCGGCCAGTAGAATGGCATGGTCAAAGCGGCGCGCGCATGGCTCAACGTACCGGATAGTGCGCACGCAGTGAGCGCCGCGAACACCGCGACCGAGTAGCCGCACGCGGCCAAAATGAAATCCGCCGGCCCGAGCAGGTCATAGGGCTCAAGCGCCGCAGTCAGCAGTACGAAGGCGAGCGGTCCGTGCACCAGCGCGGCCGCTATTCCGCCGCCGAGCATCAGTTGCATAGAGAGAAACGCCGCCAATCCCATCTCTCGCGCGGTCCGGATCGGATTGCGCATCAGGATCAGCCAGGTCTGCATGTGGCCCTTGATCCAACGCGTGCGCTGCTTTCGCCACGCATCGAATGTCATGGGCCCTTCTTCATGCGTTGGCGGCGCGATCATGCCAACAGCAAATCCCTCACGCGCCAGCCGATAGCCAAGTTCGGCATCCTCAGTGACGTTATACATGTCCCGCAAATTGCGAGCCCTACGCAGCGCTCGCGCACGATTGGGACACGAATGGGATGTGAAACGCGCTTGCTCGAAAGCGATTGAGTTTATTCGCGAAATTCGCGCGATCCTCGCAGACATTGAGTAATTTTCGGGGTTTTTGCCGCGCTTTGCCGTTTTTCCGCGCACGCGGCGCATGCCCTTGTCGCGCTTGGCTTTTCCTCACTAGCTGAACCCTACCGAGCCCTACCAGTCCCTACGCCTCCCTCTGCACTGAATGGGACAGGAACGGGATTTGAGGGATGCAGTGGAGCGTATCAGTTGCCAAGACCATCGAACCACAAGCTCAAACTAACACGTCGCGCGATCGAAGACTTGCAGCCCGAAGGGCGTCGCTATCGCGTCCTCGACACCGAGATCGCAGGCCTTTCTATCATGGTGATGCCTTCAGGCAGGAAGACCTGGTCGGTGCGCTACACGCCCGAAGGCTCGTCTCCAACTGAGGTCGTATTGGGTGACTATCCGGGCGTGCTTCCCGAGACGGCTCGCGACTACGCAGGCAAGGTTCGCTCAGGCGCGCGCCTGGAAGGGCGTGACCTTGCAAAGGAGCGCAAGGAGGCGAGGCGGACAAACGCCATCCGGCGCGAGCGCACGGTCGACAAGGTTCTGGAGACCTACATGGCCGACGCACAGCGCCGGATGCGCGACTGCACCATCGTCCGCCTCCAGTCGACGATCCGGCTCTACGTCACCCCAAAGTTCGGCAAAAAGAGTATTGGGCTCGTCACCTTGGAAGAGGTCCGCCGCTACGTCGAGGAGATCGAGGACTCGGGCCGTCCAGGCGCAGCGCGCAGCGCCTGTTCGGCTTTGAAGGGGCTCATGGCGTTCGCTCTCCAGCGCGGCCTGATCGAACGGAATGTACTTGCAGGCTATCCAGGGCCCAGCATCGCCAGTCGCGAGCGGGTCGCCACGCAGGACGAACTGAAGCTCGTTTGGCGGGGCCTCGTGGATATGGCCAAGAATCCCCAAGGACGATCCACTGCCCAGGCGCTGCAGCTCGCTCTCTTGACCCTCCAACGTCGAGGCGAGGTCGCGGGGCTCAGCAAGTCCGAGGTCGACCTCAGCGCCAAGCGTTGGACCATCCCGGGCAGCAGGACGAAGAACAAGTCCCCGCAGGTCGTGCCGCTGGCTCCGCTCGCCCTAAAGATTGTGGAGGAGGGTTTTGCGCACACTGGAACTGACCAGGCATTCGCGGGCCGCAAGATGCTGATTGCATCGACTGGCCATGCGCTCACGCGCGGCTTCATTCGTCTGCGCGAAGATGTCGGCGTAGGCGATCTAACGGTTCACGATCTTCGGAGGACTGGCGCTACCATGATGGCGGAGATCGGCATCTCCGGCGACGTGATCAGCCGCATTCTGAACCACACACCGCCGGGTCCCCAGGTAACCAAGATCTATAATCGCTTCGACTACGAACCGCAGAAGCGTGAGGCGCTCGAACGATGGGAGGCGCACCTGATGTCGATTGTGCGCAAGAAGGAACCGGGAAAGAGCTCGGAGCGCTGATTTGTGGTGAGGGGAGCGCCTTGGTGGACTAATCTCGGGGGGGCTGGAGATTCGGTCATGCGACTATGGCTTGCCGCGATGTGCTTTGCTGCGTTGCCCACCGCTGCATGGGCGGACCCGTGCGAAGGGGCGCTGCCGCGGCGGGCAGGTGAAACCTTCAGCGGGCAGGTCCGCTACATTGGCGATGGCGACAGCCTCTGTGTCGGCAATTCTTCCGACCCATCTACTTGGATTGAAGTGCGTCTCGCCGACTTCGATGCGCCGGAACTACACGCTGACGGGGGCCAAGCGGCCAAGACCGCGCTGGAGCAATTGGCGCTCGGGCGTAACGCCCAGTGCGTTGCTACGCGTGGCCGCAGCGGCCGCGTGATTTCACACGATCGCGTCATTGCGACGTGCAGGATTGGCGGTCGACGTATCGGCGATGCCCTGCGCGCGTCGGGCGCTCGCGAGGGCGGCAACTAGGTCAGTCGTTCCGGTCGCTCGCTTCCTCTGCGCGCCGCAGGAGGTGGCGCACCGCCATGCTCGCTAGAGCGCCGGCTGCGAGCGCCTCTATGGGACCAAGCCCCTCGCGATGTGCGCACCATCCTGTTGCTGCGCCAATGATGAATACGGGCGACCAACGCATCAAGCTGACCGCAATCCAGTAGCCGGCGTCTATCAGCACAAGCGCGACCAGGGCGGCGCAGGCGACCACTATAGCTTCCATGGTGAAGCTCCGGCCTGATCGCGACGCG
>JBFWYC010000025.1:0-64200 GCA_050186805.1 Hyphomonadaceae bacterium | reverse complement strand
GCGGATGCTGGCGGAAAGGGAAGAAGCGCCGAACGAAACCTTCTCCCTTGCGGAGAAGGTGGCGAGCGACAGCGAGCCGGATGAGGGGCGCTCCAACGATCAGGCGCCTCAGCAGCTGAACGCCCCTCACCCCCCAACCCCCTCTCCGCAAGGGAGAGGGGGAGCGATTAGCGATGGCGGCGTAGATTTTTCGAAGGAGCGCGACGAGCCGGAGCGCGACACCAAGTTTGGCGCCTGGCCCGATCTGGTTCTGATCGATGGCGGCGAGGGCCAGCTCGCGGCGTCGCTGGAAGCGCTTGAAGAGCTGGGTCTCAAAGGCAAAATCACCATCGTCGGCATCGCCAAGGGCGTCGACCGCGACGCCGGCCGCGAGCGCTTCTTCATCCCCGGCCGCGCGCCGTTCCGGCTCGACGAGAAAAGCCCCGTTCTCTACTACCTGCAGCGGCTCCGGGACGAAGCGCACCGCTTCGCCATCGGCGCTCACCGCGGCAAGCGCTCCGCCGGCATCGCCAAGAACCCGCTCGACGAAATCGGCGGCATCGGCCCTGCCCGCAAGCGCGCGCTGCTCGATCGCTTTGGCTCGGCGCGCGGCGTCTCACGCGCGGCGCTGGCGGAGCTGGAAGCGGTTGAGGGCGTCAACAAGGAATTGGCGAAGCGCATTTATGACTTCTTCCACGACAACAAGCGTTGAGCCCGAGGCCACGCCAGCGGAAGCGCAGCGCCCACGCTCGATCATCCCGACGCTGCTGACGCTTTTCCGCATTCTCATGGGCCCCGCGATTGCGGCGCTCGTGTTGTGGGCGGCGAGCGTGGTTTACAGCGATCGCCTGTTGGCCGGCTTCATCTTCGCGCTGTGCGTTGTTTTGTTCGTGCTGGCGGCGCTGAGCGATTGGCTCGACGGCTGGCTCGCGCGCAAGCTCGATGCGGTGACCCCGCTTGGCGCCGCACTCGATCACGCCGCCGACAAAGTGTTGATCACCTGCGTGCTGCTGGCGCTCGCATACGCGGCGCTGCCGCTCACCCTGGTTGCGGCGGCGATCCTCATTCTGGGCCGCGACGTCGCGGTCGCCGGCTTGCGCGAGGGCATCGCCGCGCAGGGGCGATCATTGCCGGTGAGCGCGCTCGGCAAATGGAAAGCCGCGGCCGAGATGGCCGGCGTCGGCGCGTTTCTGGCGTTTCAAGCCGGCGCGATCTTGAGTGCGCCGAATGGCGTCGTGATGGGCTTGGATTGGGCCGCCAAGGGCTTGCTGTGGACGGCAGCCGCCTTGGCGCTAATCAGCGGCGGCCAATATCTGGCCGCGCTGCTGCGGCGCGCTTAGTCCGGGCGGCCGAACTCGATCCAGTTCAGCAGCAGAATGACGACGATAAACCCGCCGATGAGACCGGCGGCGATCCAGCCTTCCATCACGCTCTCCCAAGTTGACCCCGGCTCTAGCTGATCCGCCCCGCTCCCGCCAAGGGGCGTTCGGTCACACGTGCTGGACGATGGAGAGCAGGTTCAGGTCGGGATCGTGGAACCAGGCCACTTTGGTCCCGTCTGGCGCGCTCCAGACGCCCCTGGCGTCCTGCGGCAGAAAACCGAAGCGGGCGAACACGACGCCCTTGGCGGCGAGGCCATCCACAGCCTTGTTGATGTCATCGACAGTGAAGCCCAGCACTGCGTAGGCTGGCGGCGTCACGGCCGGCACGCGCGACACGCGAATACGTCCGTTCTTGCCCTCGAACACCAGCGCGAAGCCATCATCATTGATGAACTTCAAGCCAAGGACGTCGCCGTAAAACGCTTTGGCGGCCTCCGGCTTCATAGTGCCGACAAGCGGCGTCATCGGGGCTGATGCGAGCATGTGAACCTCCCGCTCGATGTTCACGCAGCACTAGCCATAAAACAAAACCGCCGGCCAGAGGCCGGCGGTTAGTGTTTTGGTCAGGCGCCTTGCGGCTGTGCGCCGCCCCAGCCGCCGGGATGCGAGGCTGCGGCGTCGTCCTCATCGGTGACCGGCAGAGCCGGCGTCGGCGCGGACGGCGTTTGCGGCGTATCCTCAGGCCGATCGAGCTTTTCGCCGCGGATGACGGCGGCGATCTCTTCGCCGTTCAGCGTCTCGTATTCGAGCAGCGCCTCGGCCAGATATTTGTGCTGATCGGCGTGCTCGGTGAGGATGCGCTTGGCTTCGTTATAGCCGCCACCGACGAGCCGCTTCACTTCCGAGTCGATCTTCTGCGCGGTGGCTTCGGCGACGTTCTGGTTCCGCTGCACGCTCATGCCGAGGAACACTTCGTCGTTGTTGTCGCCATAGGCGACCATGCCGAGCTCATCGGAATAGCCCCAGCGCGTCACCATCATGCGTGCGAGACGAGTGGCGGCGGAGATATCCGACGAGGCGCCGGACGTGACCTTGTCTTTGCCGAAGATCAGTTCTTCGGCGACGCGCCCCCCCATCATGACCGCGAGGCGCGAGGTCATCTGGGTGAAGTTCATCGAGTATTTGTCGCCTTCCGGCAGCTGCATGACCATGCCCAGCGCGCGGCCGCGCGGGATGATCGTGGCTTTGTGCACGGGATCGCTCTCCGGCACGTTGAGCGCAACGATGGCGTGGCCGGCTTCGTGCCAGGCCGTCAGCTTCTTTTCGCTTTCGCTCATCACCAGGGAGCGTCGCTCGGCGCCCATCATCACTTTATCTTTCGCGTCTTCGAATTCGCGATTGGTGACGACGCGCTTGCCGCGGCGGGCCGCAAGCAGCGCCGCTTCGTTGACGAGATTGGCAAGATCGGCGCCGGAGAAGCCGGGCGTGCCGCGCGCAATGGTCTTGAGATCGACGCCTTGCGCGACCGGCACGTTGCGGGTGTGCACGCGGAGAATCTTTTCGCGGCCCATGACGTCGGGGTTCGGCACCACGATCTGACGGTCGAAGCGGCCGGGACGCAGCAGCGCCGGATCGAGCACGTCGGGGCGGTTGGTCGCCGCGATCAGGATGATGCCTTCATTGGCTTCGAAGCCATCCATCTCGACCAGCAATTGGTTGAGCGTCTGTTCGCGCTCGTCATTGCCGCCGCCGAGGCCGGCGCCGCGATGGCGCCCGACCGCGTCGATTTCGTCGATGAAGATGATGCAGGGCGCGTTCTTCTTGGCTTGCTCGAACATGTCGCGCACGCGGCTGGCGCCGACGCCGACGAACATTTCGACGAAGTCCGAACCCGAGATCGAGAAGAACGGCACGTTGGCTTCGCCGGCGATGGCGCGGGCGAGCAGCGTCTTACCGGTGCCGGGCGGGCCGACCAGCAGCGCACCTTTTGGAATCTTGCCGCCAAGGCGCTGGAACTTGCCCGGGTCTTTCAGGAACTCGACGATCTCGCCCAGCTCTTCCTTGGCTTCATCGATGCCGGCCACGTCATCGAACGTGATGCGGCCCTTGGCTTCGGTGAGCAGGCGCGCCTTCGAACGGCCGAAGCCCATGGCGCCGCGCCCGCCGCCTTGCATCTGCCGCAGGAAGAAGAACCAGGCGCCGATCAAAAGCAACATCGGCAGAATACCGAGCAGAATGTCGCCCAAGCTCGGGCCCTGCTTTGGGCGCTCGGTTTTAACTTCGACATTGGCGGCGTCCAGACGCTGCACCACGTTCGCCATCGTGCCCGACGGCAGATAGGTGATGTAGCTGGAACCGTCGCGCGCTTTGCTGAGCAAGGTCTCGCCTTGCGTCGACACCGTCGCGATCTGGTTGTTCTCGACGCGGTCGAGCAATTGCGAATACGGCAGTTCCGTCGCGCCGCGCGCAGCGTTGTTGCCGCCAGTGAGCGTGGCGAACAGCACCACGAGGACGAGGGCGATGGCGCCCCAGATAAGCAATGAACGGATGGGCATGAACCGACCTTCTGGTCCCGGCGCGCCTCACGCGGCGCGTCGGAAACGATTTCTTCAGCAAGATAGGGACCAGCCACGGCCCTGAACACCCCTTACTGCCATAAGGCGCGTCAAAGCCGGGTGAACGCTCAGCAAGGAAATCCCACGCGATTTTTACCATAGTTTCGCGGCATTAATGCCCAAGCGCGTGCGCGACGTGTTCGGCCAGCAACCAACGTACCGCCTCGCCGGCTTCGGCGATCGGCAGCGCCGTATCGTCGGCAAACAGCGTAGGCGCGCCGCGCTCATGTTCCACACGCCAGCCTGGGCGCGGCGGCGTGATCGCCAAGCGGCCATCCCAGATGGTTTCCACGCCGGCGGGCAAATCGAGCGGCGGCATTGGCGCGACGCCATCGGCGCGGCCAGCCAAGGCGCCGGGATCGCGCGAAAGCCGGACGCCACGCGGCGCCGCCGCAAACATCACGCCGGAATGCGTCACGCCAGCAAAGGCATGCGCGAGCATGCGGTCGTCAACGTTTTCCATCGCCGATGCCGGCGGCTCGCTGCTTTCACCTGATACGGCCGCCACAAGCACCGCGAGCGCGCGCATGCGGACCTTGGCGTCGCCGCCGCGCCAGCGCGCGAGATCGAGGCTAACATCGCCGCCATCGAAGCGCGCCGCCTGGCCAATGAGCGCAGCCGCGGCATCGTCAATGTCGGCGAGTTGAGCGCGCAAATGCACGGCCATGTCGGCCAGCCGCATCGGGTCGAAGCCGGCCGCCTCCATTTCCGCGAGCCGATCTCGCGTGCGCACGCGTTCGTAGGCGCGGTTTTGGTTGGCGGGATCTTCAAGCCAGGCGGCGCCGCGCGCTCCGAGATAGGCGCGCAAGGCGCGGCGGCGCACGCCAAGCAGCGGCCGCGCCAGCAAAAGCCCGCGCCCCTCCGGCCACAGCGGCGCGGGCGCAAATGGAGAAATGCCGGCAAGGCCGCGCCAAGTCGAACCGCCGGCCGCGCGCATCAGAATGGTCTCGGCCTGATCGTCGGCCGTGTGCGCGAGTGCGATGACGCGCGCGCCGCTCTCACGCGCGCATACATAGAGCGCCCGCAAGCGCTGTTCGCGCGCCGCGTTCTGTCCGCGCGCGCGGCGTGCGGGCCAGGCGACGGTGAGCAATTGCGCGGGTACGCCAAGCGCGTGCGCAAAGCCGCAGGCGCGCTCGGCGTCCGCGCGCGAGCCTTCGCGTAAGGCATGGTCGACACAGGCGGCGATGAGGCGCGTCGGCCCCAAAGTCTCGACAAGCAGATGCAGGAGCGCGACGGAATCGCCGCCGCCTGAGAGCCCCAGCAGCACCGGCGCATTGCCTGCGCGCGCGCGCATGCGCTCGACCGTCAGCCGATCGAGCATGGTCTTAGATCAAGCTGGGCAGTTCGCGGCGCGCGCTTCGCGGGCGGCGAGGTTGCGGATGTTGGCCGGCGCATTGGGATAGCGGCGCGCCAAGCTGGAGAACGCGCCGCACGCTTGGCGCAAGTCATTGGCGTCGTTCGTGCCGTCTTGTGCGAGACCGACGAACGCCATGCCAAGCCGCACCTGCGCTTCCGGCCCGCGCGAGCCGTTCGGCGTGTTTTGCAGATAGTTGACGAAGTTGGCGGCTGCATCGCGATAATTGTTACGCGCAAGCAGCGTGTAGGCGAACCAGAAACGCGCTTCGCCCGCCTGCTCGGCGTTCGGGAACGATTCCAGAAACTCGCTGAACGCGACTTCGGCCTCGGCATAATTGCCATCGACCAGAAGCGCGTGCGCGCGGCGATAGGATTCGCCGGAATCGCCCGGCAATTGGCTTGCCGGCAAGGTGCCGAGCTGACCGGTGGCGGCGGCCTGCGGATCGATGGGCGCGGGCGCTTGCGCCGGTGAGCGCCCGCCGCTGACGGCGCCCTCTTCCTGCGGCGTTTGCTGACCTTCGGCCAGCGATTGGTTCACGCCGGCGAGTTCGCCGACGATGCCATTCAGCCGGCGCACTTCACGCTGGGCTTGGTTGAGTTCGAATTGCAGCCGCTCGTTTTCAGCGGTCGCGTCGCGGAGCTGGTTTTCCAGCTCCTCGATGCGATCCTGGCGCGCATCGGCGCCGCCATAGGCAGGCGGCGGCAAGGGCGTTTGCGCAGAAGCCGTTGCGGCAAAAAGAAACCCGGCCGCGGCAAAGGACGCCGCGAGCCGGGAGATTTTGAAACGAGGCGCCGAAGAAACCGTCATGGGATCGTTACCTAGTGCGGCTGCTCGGGCCAAATTTGGGCGCTTACGAGACCGCGCCGGAAACGATCTGCGTATGACCGTTGCGGTTCACGCTCCACGCTTCCTCGTTGGCGCGCGCGTCGAGCGGGCGCTCTTTGCCGTACGACACGGTTTCCATCCGGCTCTGAGCGACGCCGAGCGACGAGAGGTAATCGCGCACGGCCGCCGCGCGGCGAGCGCCGAGGGCAAGGTTGTATTCGCGGGTGCCGCGCTCGTCGCAATTGCCGGCGATGAGAACGCGCACGTTCGGATACTGACGCAACCATGCGGCCTGACGCTCAAGGATGGAGCGCGCTTCGGCGGAGAGATCGAAGCGGTCGTAACCGAAATAGACGCGATCGCCGACGGAGACGCGGAAGTCCTCAACCGAACCGGCGACCGGGCCGGACGGCGCGGGCGCCACGGTCGGCGGCGGCGTGCTGGGTGTCGGCGTCGGCGTCGGATCAGGACGGCTGGCGCATGCGGCGAGCGAAGCCACCGCGGCGAGTGCGAGAACAGTTTTACGCATTGGGCGAAGTCTCCCCTAAGAAGCGGCGCATCCGGCGAAAAAGCCGTACCCCCCGTACAAGAATGCGAACCTTACGAGGCAGGTTCCTAGCCTGCAATCGTGTTCCCTTCACGGCAAAAGCGGCGACCAGGCGGGGTCGGAGGCGTCAGTTGGCGTTGGAATTTCACGCAAATTCCGCCCAGTAAGGTCAACGGACCATAACCGTGCGCCGCCGCCGCGCGCTTCGCGGAAGAACATGATTACGCGCCCATTGGGCGACCAGGTCGGCGCTTCGTCCAGATAGCTTTCGGTTAAGATGCGTTCACCGGAGCCATCAGGACGCATCACGCCGATAGCAAACCGCCCGCCGCTTTGACGCGTGAACGCGATCAAATCGCCGCGCGGCGACCAAACCGGCGTTGAGTAGCGCCCGTCGCCGAAGGAAATCCGCCGCTGATTGGAGCCGTTGGCGTTCATCACATAAAGCTGTGGCGAGCCACCGCGATCCGAGTTGAACACGATCTGCGCGCCGTCCGGCGAATAGCTGGGCGAGGTGTCGATCGCGGCCTGGTTGGTGAGGCGCTGACGCTGACGCGAGCGCAAATCCATCGAGAAAATCTCGGAATTGCCGTTCATATCGAGCGTGAACACGATGCCCGTGCCGTCGGGATTGAAGCGCGGCGCGAAAGTCATGCCCGGGAAATCGCCGAGCACTTCACGGCGATTGGTTTCGAGATTGTAGAGGAAGACGCGCGGCGCGCCGGTCTCGAAGCTCATATAGGTAATCATTTGCGTCGACGGCGAGAATCGCGGCGTCAGCACTTGCGCATCGGGGCCGGTGAGGAACACCGGATTGGCGCCGTCCTGATCCATGATCATCAGCCGTTTGATACGGCGCGTGCGCGGGCCCGCTTCAGAGACGAACACGATGCGGGTGTCGAAATAGCCGCGTTCGCCGGTGAGCGCTTCATAGATGCGGTCAGAGATTTGGTGCGCGGTGCGCCGCCAATTGTCGGCGGTAGTGACGTAAGTGAACGCGGTTGGCCGGCCGTCGAGGCCAGTTGCTTCCTGCTCGGCGAACACATCCCACAGGCGGAAATCGACGCGAATGCGCCCTTCCGCCATCGGCGTCACCTGCCCGACCACGAGGCCTTGCGCGTCGATGATTTTCCAGTCGGCGAAGCGCGGCGGCACCTCAAGCGAGCAGATGCGCTCGATGAAGGCATTTGGCGACACGGTGCGGAACAGGCCTGAGCGTTCGAGATTGGCGCGGATGACGCCGGCGATATCGCGCCCGACTTGCTCCGGCGGGCCGTTGCCGCAGCCGAAATCCACCACTGCGATCGGCGTCGGATCGAGGTGGCCCTGATCGACGCTGACGCGCAATTGGGCCTGCGCCGGCGTCGCCAGCACGAGCAGCATGAGCGCAACGCAAAAAGCCAAGAGCTGAGGGATCGGGCGCATCGGCGTCTTCTTCTGGTTCATGGAGGCGTTCCGGAATCAAGCGGGCATGGATATGGCGCGCGTGTGACGACACGCGCCGCGGCGGTCAAAGTTCCATCGAGGCGTTGCGCCTGGGCTGCATCGCGAAGCGGCCTCATCGCATCTGCGCCAGGGAAAAGGTGAGATCGAGTTCCCGCCAGACGTCGTAGTGTTCGCCGACGATGGGATCTTCGGAAACCCGGCCGAAGCTGCCGCGCTGATCGCAAATGCGTACCGCGGAGGTGGCGCGCCGCACGGCTTCGGCCATTTGCGGATCGAAGGTGGTGTTACGCGGGCGGAGGATGGTCGGCTGGCCGTTCAAGCTGCCGTCGCGGTTGAGCTGGATGCGCAATTCCACCACCAGGCGCTCCGGCTCGGGCATGTCCTCAACCGAGCGCCAGCAGCGAATGAGGGCGGCGCGCGCCAGCGAGGCGGCGCGGCTTTCGAGCGAAGCGCGCTCAGCCGTGCCCAGGCCGGCGCCGGTCTGATTGCGATCCGATGGCGCGCCGGAATTGCGCGGCCGGCCAGTCGCGTCAGCGTTGCGCAGACTGGAGGCGGCCTGACTTGGGTCCCACTCATCCTCCTGCTGCCGCGGGGGTCGCGGCGTCGGGCGCGGCGTAGGCGTGGGCGCCGGTGGTTGCGGCTCCGCTGCGGGCGCTTCATCCGCCGGAGCGACCTCTTCCTCCGGCACGTCTTCGGCGAGCGCGCGTACGTTGGCCTCAGCGGCGATGTCGACGATTTCCACCGGCACGATGGTCGTGCCTTCGATGGGCAGCGCGCCGCGCGTTTCCCATGCCAGCAGCGTCATCATGACAGCGCCGACATGGCCGATGATGGAAACGATGACGCCGGCGGGCCGCATGGCCTACTCCGCGGGCGGCGGCGGGCTGGGCCGACGGGGCCCATCGCGCGTGTCGCTCACCAGGTCGAGGTTGCGGAAGCCGGCGGAGCTCAACAGCGCCATGACGTCGAGCACATTGCCGTACGGCACGTTGGTGTCGCCTCTGATGAAGACGCGGCGGTCATAGCCTTCGCTTGAGATCGCCCGCATCTTTTCAACCAGCTCGTCGCGGCCGACGACGGTCTCCTGCAGATAGATCGTGCCATCGCGCGCCACCGTCACTGACAGCGGATCGGTTTCAGTTTGCGATTGCTTGGCGTCGGTGCGCGGCAATTCGATCGGTACGCTGACCGTCAAAAGCGGCGCGGTGACCATGAACACGATCAGCAGCACCAGCATCACGTCCACGAACGGCGTGACGTTGATTTCGCTGAGGCGTCCGCGGCGGGCTGAACGTCTGCCGCGGCCGCCTCGCCTTGAAGAGGAGGCAAGCCCGCCGGCCATCAGGTGCGCTCGCCCAAGCGGCGCGAGAGCCGCGCGGCGACTTCATCGCTGAACGTATCGAGGCGATCGCCGAAGCGATCGAGGTCGCCGGTGAACTTGTTGTAGAAGATGACCGCCGGAATGGCGGCGACGAGACCAAGTGCGGTCGCGAAGAGCGCCTCGGCGATGCCCGGCGCGACGACGGCGAGATTGGTCTGCTGTTGGGCGGCGATATTGGTGAAGGCGTTCATGATGCCCCACACCGTGCCGAACAGGCCGATGAACGGCGCCGAGGCGCCGACAGTGGCGAGCACGCCCATGCTGCGCGAGGCGCGCTGCATCTCGCGCGAAATCTGCGCCTGCATCAAACGGTCGACGCGGTCGAGCAGAAGCTGAGCTCCATCGCCGGCCGCCCCGGCGCGGCGGGCTTCGCGGAATTCGCGCGATGCGACCGCAAAGACGCGCGACAGCGCGTCGCGCGGACGGTCGCCGCCGCGATCGTCGATCTCATCCATGGAGCGGCCCGACCAGAAGTCGCGCTCGAACTTGCGCGCATTGGATTCGAGGTCGCCGAATTGCAGCCACTTATCGACGGCCACCGCCCACGACCAAATCGAGGCCACCGCCAGAATGAGCATGACGCCCTTCACGACCGGGTCGGCCTCCAGGAACAGAGACCAAACTGTGAGCTGTTCTACTGTGGCGGATTCCATGCTTGCTCCCGCTTCCGCAGCTTTCAATTCAGCCGCGCCCCACCCTAAGGTTTAGAGCCGGATGAGTTTGTCAAAAGCTGGACGCCGAGGGCTCTAGAAATGGTTTAAGCCGTTCCAAAAGCATGGACGGCGGTTTTCTGGGCCGTCCCGTGAGGCTTATGCAACAGACCTCGACCTCCGCGCGGACCAGGATTTCACCCTCTCGTTCAAGGGTTTGTGCAATGAAGATGCGCGGCCCGCGCATTGTTTCGAAGGCGGTTTTGGCCACCAGCGCATCGTCGATGCGGGCCGGCTTCAGGAACTCCAAGGTGATCTTATTCACCGCAAAGCCGAGCGGCGGATCGGCGGCCAGAAGCGCACTGTGATGCACCCCGGCCAAGCGCAGGAAATCGCTCCGCCCGCGCTCGAAATAGCGCAGGTAGTTGGCGTGATAGACGAGGCCGGTGAAGTCGGTGTCCTCGTAGTAAATCCGCACCGGCAAATGGTGGACGCGGCCGTCAAAGCGGCCGGCGCTGGGAGCGTCGCTGGTCATGGCCCTGGCGATACACGATTGGAGCGCATCGCCACAGCGGCAAGCGTCAGGGCTTGCGCAGGCAAAGCGAGCGCCCAGGCGGCCAAGCGATTGGCGGTTTGCGCCAGCCGCCGCAACGGCCGAGCCAGGAAATCGACGAGCGCGAGGTTCGCGCCCAGCGTCAGCGTCAAAAGCGCGACGAAGAAAAGCGGGTTGTCGGCGCCGATGTACGGCGTCACCCACGCCGCGACGAGCAAATTGCCCACGTGCAAAAAGAGACAATTGACGATCAGCAGGTTGAGCGAATTGCGGCCCCAGGCCGACAAGCGCCGCGCCGCTGCGCCGCCGAAATAGGCGAGCACGATCGCCAGCATCGAGGCGAACGCGACGCCGGCGATCGCGGTCAATGCAAACAGCGGCAGGTTGCCGAACTGACCCTGGATCATCGAAACGCCGAAACGCCCGCCCAGCCACGCCTCGCCGCACTGGCGCGTGAAGTCCCAGCGGCAGCCTTGATTCAGATCGAACGTCACAGCCAAAACCAAGCCGCTGGCGACGAGCAATGCGTACGCGGCAAGCGGCTTTTGCTCCAGTTCGGTCAGAACCGTGCGCCACGCGCGTCCCGCCACGAAGAAGGCCAACGCGACGCCAAGCAAATGAATCTGATAGATGTTGCGCCAGTAGAATGCAGTCGATGCGAGCGTCAACGCCAGGACGCCAAGCCCCAACATCCACGCCATGCGGCGATCGAGCCGCCGCATCACCGCCGCGAGTACGCGCACAACACCCAGGGCGGCGAGAAACCAAAGCCCCGAGAGCGAATAGACGTCGCCAAACACCGCCATACGCGCCACGCCGCGCAGAAATGCAACGATGTCCAGCGGCGGCGCGCCAATCGCTTCGCCCATCCCGCTCTCGCTCACCAACAGGCGTGCGATGTCGAACGCCGTGCTCGCCAGCCAAGCGATGGCGATCAAAGTCGCGGACTTGCGCAGCGCGACAGCGAGCGACTCTGTTTCGCGCCAGCCCACGCCGGACACAAAGAAGAAAAACGCCATCACGAACGCGGCGCCGAATTTCCATTGCAGGAACGCCGCTTCGCTGAAGCGATCGCCAGCGTCCATGAACCACGGCGCGAGCGCGTGACCGTAGATCACCGCCACGATGGCGAGCCCGCGCCCGATTTCGAGCGCGTTGAGACCCGTCTTAGTTGGTGGTTGTTGCGCCGGCATGCCCTCTCGCATGCAAGGACAGAACCATCATTACGCCAGCGGCGAAATCGCGTGCGTGTGAGCCGTGAGAACGGCGCGCGCAGTTCGCGCGAGGACGGCGCGGTTAATCATCGCGCCGCAATTTCACGGCCTTTCTCTACGAATTTCTTGACATGCAACCATTTGGTTGCCTATAAGGGGCGTGTGGACACCGAGACCGAGGCTGCGGACAGCGTTTTCCGCGCCCTCGCCGACAAAACCCGCCGCGCCCTCCTCGACGCGCTGTTCGCCCGCAACGGGCAGACGCTGAGTGAGTTGTGCGACGGCATGGAGATGACGCGCCAAGCCGTCACCAAGCACCTCGGCGTGCTGGAGGGGGCCAACCTGGTGGCGAGCATCCGGCGCGGGCGCGAGAAGCTGCACTACCTCAACCCGGCGCCCATTCACGAGATCGGCGATCGCTGGATCTCCAAATACGAACGCTCCCGTCTTGCGGCGTTGAGCGATTTGAAAAAGGCGTTGGAGAGCGACAATGACGGCTGACGGCGAGGAGCGCATCGTTCCGCCCGACCTTGTGTACGTGTTTTACATCCGCAGCACGCCGCAGCAGGTTTGGGACGCGCTGACGCACAGCGACTTCACCACCAAGTTCTTCTTCGGCCGCACGGTCGAGAGCGATTGGAAACAAGGCTCGCCATGGAAGATGGTGATGCCGGATGGAACGCTCGACGTGTTCGGCGAAGTGCTGGTGAGCGACCCGCCGCGCAAGCTGCAAGTGAGCTGGACAGTCGATTGGCTCGACGACCCCAAGCCGCCTGGCCCCGCCATCATCACGTATGACATCGAACCCGCTGGCGAAGCGGTGAAGCTTACGATGACTCAGCACACAGACAGCGCCATTCCGCGCAAATATGTGCAAGCCGGCGCGCAGGGTTGGGCGATCATTTTGTCGTCGTTGAAAAGCCTGCTCGAAACCGGCGAGCCGCTCGTTGTTGATATGGGGCCGCCGCAATGAGCGCCCCTGTCGTCAAAGCGGAGATGCTGATCCGCCGTCCGCCCGCGGAGGTGTTCGACGCCTTCGCCAACCCCGCCATCACAACCAAATTCTGGTTCACCAAAGCAAGCGGCAAGCTGGAGGCCGGCAAGCGCGTGCGCTGGGATTGGGAAATGTACGGCGTGCATGACGACATCGACGTCAAGGCGATCGACCCCGGCAAGCGCATTGCGTTCGAATGGTCGTTCCCGAACTCCAATATGGTCGAGATCACATTCGCGCCGCACGCCAAGGGAACGCTGGTGCGCGTGGTCAATGACGGCCTGCGCGGCGATGATGTGACGGCGCTCGCGCTCGACCTCACGCAGGGCTGGAACATCGTGCTCTGCGCGGCGAAGGCGTGGCTGGAGCACGGCGTGGCGCTCAACGCCGTCGCCGACAAGGCGCCCGATCACAATATCAAAGGATGGACGCCATGAGCCGGCCCGACTTCGTTTACGTCATCTATATCGCAGCGCCGATGGCAAAAGTCTGGGCGGCGCTCACCAGCGGCGAGCACACCAAGCATTTTTGGAAGCGCTATGTGCAGTCGGACTGGGCCGTCGGCGCGCGCGTCGAATTTCTTACCGCCGATCAGTCAAAACTCAGCCACGACGGCGTGGTGCTTGAGATCGATCCGCCCAACCGGCTGGTCATGACGTTCGATCTCGCACCCGAAGGCTTTGCCGAAAAGGCGTCGCGCGTAACGTACGAGCTAAGCGAGGCCGATGGCGAAACCAAGCTCACGATCATTCACGACGACTTCCCGCCGAATAGTGAAGTTCTGCCGCGCATCAGCGGCGGTTGGCCGGCAATTCTGTCGCGGATGAAAACTTATCTCGAACGCGGCGCGCTCTGATCAGTTGAGATCGACCTTGCGCTGGTCGCCCATGATCGGCGGCGCCGCGGTCGCGGCGGCCACGGCCATGGCGAAGGTTGCGACGATGCCGTGCGGGCCTTCCCAGAATTGGGCGTCTTCCGGCGTCACCTCTATGGCGCGTACGCCCGGGTCATCCGGGCCGTCCCACCAGGCTTCGGCATCGGTGTCCCAAAGCTCGCGGATGAGGGCGCGATCCTCCAGCAGACGGGCGCGCCCGGTGATGGCGAGGAATTTGCCGTCGCTCGGTTTCGCGAACGACAGATTGACTTGATCGTCTTCGGCCAACTCGTTGTCCTTGTGACCGCGCACGTCGGTGAGGAAGTAGATTTTGTTGATCTCTTCGCGCGGATGCGCGCTCATCGGTCGGGCGCGAATCTTTTCACCGTCGCGCGAAGCGAACATGCAGATGTTGATTTTCTCGATCAGCTTCCAAACGCGGGCGACGTCTTCGGGGTCTTTGGACATAAGCGCTCTCCTTGCTTGATTGAACGAGACCGCCGCTTTGCTGTTCCCCTAGCCTTCGCCGAACGCCACATCGCGCCGCGCGCTGACTGTCATGACGATGAAGCCCGCCATGAAGTCCACCAACATCATCACCATGATCAGCGCGAACTCGATGGTCCCGAACGCCGGATTGAGAAGGAAGAAAATGAACGCGACCGTGAAGGCGATGAAGGCCAGGACGTTTTCCACCAGTGACGATGTGCTGGCGCTGGTCGATTTGATCACTTCGAGAAACAGAAGGCCGGCGGCGAGCATGGTCAGCCCGTGGCCGCGCGTGACGACAAAATCAGCGCCGCTTGGCAGCCGCAGCGATAGAAAAATCTGATCGAGCGAAGCGCGCACCGCGCCAAACTCCATGCTCAGCGCAACCGCCGCATAGAGCAAAGCTGGGAACACGAGCAGCGGTATGGCGCGCAGAATGGCGGTCATGGACGGGCAACGCGTTCGACGCGCGCCGGTTTCCGCTTACGGCGCCGCCCAGGTCTGCGACGAAAGCAAGACCGCCACCGCGAAGTACACAACCGTGATCAGAACCAGACTGAAGAGGTATTTCGTTTTCATGCGTCACCACCACGATGAGGCATGTAGGCGGAGCGGCGCGTCCGCTCGTGTGACGCGTGTTACGCGCAGCCGCCTTGACGCTGCTCAAAGGCCGTAGGCGGCCTTCATTTTGGGCTCCTTCGACGCCACCAGCTTGGCGAGATCGACAATAACCTTCGCCTGCTTCCAGGTGGCGTCGTCCTGCATCTTGCCGTCCAGCATGGCGACGCCGGTCCCGTCCGGCATGGCCGCGAGAATGCGCAGCGCGAACTTTACTTCATCGACGTCCGGAGTGAACACCTTCTTGGAGATGGCGACTTGGCTGGGGTGCAAGCTCCAAGCGCCGACACAGCCCATCAAGAACGCGTTGCGGAATTGCTGCTCGCATGCGGCGGCGTCGCTGATGTCGCCGAATGGGCCGTAGAACGGCTTGATGCCGTGCATGGCGCAGGCGTCGACCATTTTCGCGAACGTGTAGTGCCAGAGATCTTGCTGCACGCTCTCGCGTGCGGCGCCTTCAGCGTTGGGATCGGAGAGAACGCGGTAACCGGGATGGCCGCCGCCGACGCGCGTCGTCTTCATTTTGCGCGAGGCGGCGAGATCGGCGGGCCCAAGCGAAATGCCCTGCATGCGCGGGCTGGCGCCGGCGATGGCTTCGACATTGGCGACGCCCTGCGGCGTTTCGAGAATGGCGTGCAGAAGGATCGGTTTGCGCAGGCCGTGCTTGGCTTCGAGCAAGGCGAGGAACTGATCCATGTAGTGGATGTCCCACGCGCCCTCGACTTTCGGCACCATGATGACGTCGAGCCGATCGCCCAAGCCCTCGACCAACGCCGTGACGTCATCGAGGTGCCAAGGCGAGTTGAGCGCGTTGAT
The DNA here is from genome assembly GCA_050186805.1 of Hyphomonadaceae bacterium. Classification (GTDB taxonomy): domain Bacteria; phylum Pseudomonadota; class Alphaproteobacteria; order Caulobacterales; family Aquidulcibacteraceae; genus Vitreimonas. The sequence goes on along the minus strand of JBFWYC010000025.1, from coordinate 48,520 downwards.
GCGGCTCCAGAAGCCCACGCCCATGGCCGCGAAATCGGCGGCTCGCCCCAGCTCAACCGCGCCTGCGCGCGCGGCCTCCTTGGCGTCGGCGGGAATGGCGTCCTCGAGATTGGCCAGAATGACGTCCACGTCGCGCGCCATTTCCGGGACCTTGGCGCGCACCTTCTCCAAGTGCGGTGGGACGAAATGAATCATCCGCTCAAGCGTGACGGGCAACTCGCGCAGCGGCGCCGGCGCGCCGCTCGCCAGGGGCGCGAAGAAATGGCGGGGTGTCTTCATGGCGGGCCGTGATCCTGTTCTGTTCGCACGCGCAGCATGAGCCCGACGGGCGCGCAGTGCAATCAGGCTCCACCCGGCTGGCGCTTTGCCTTGAAGCGCCGCCCGGGGTGGGTATTGTCCGCCCCTTCCGGCCAGGGGCCGTCCGGGGCTTTGCCGCTTTGCGTACCTATCTGGACTTCGAGAAGTCGGTCGCCGAGATCGAGACCAAGATCGAGGAATTGGCCGCCCTGGCGGAAGCCTCCGGCGCCGACGCGATCTCGCAGGGCGTGGAGCTTTCGCGCCTCAAGACCAAGGCCGAGAGCCAACTCGAAGCGATCTATTCCCGGCTCGACCCGTGGCAAAAAACGCAAGTCGCGCGGCATCAGGATCGGCCGCGCTTTCGCGACTATGTGGCGGCGCTGGTCACCGATTTCGTCGAGCTTTCGGGCGATCGCAAGTACGGCGAGGACGCCGCCATTCTCGGCGGACTTGGCAAGTTCATGGGCCGCGCCGTGCTAGTTATGGGCCATGAGAAAGGCCGCACCACCGCCGATCGTTTGAAGCACAATTTCGGCATGGCCAGGCCCGAGGGCTACCGCAAGGCGGTGCGGCTGATGGACTTGGCCGACAAGTTTCAGCTTCCGGTGGTGAGCTTCGTCGATACGGCAGGCGCCTATCCCGGCATCGGCGCCGAAGAGCGCGGCCAAGCCGAAGCGATTGCGCGCTCGACCGAACGGTGCCTGACGCTCGGCGTGCCGATGGTGGCGGTGATCGCCGGCGAAGGCGGCTCCGGCGGCGCCATTGCGATCGCTGCGGCGAATAAGGTGCTTATGCTTGAACACTCGATCTATTCGGTGATCAGCCCGGAGGGCGCAGCGTCGATCCTTTGGAAAGATTCAGCGCGCGCCAAGGATGCGGCGACCGCCATGAAAATCACCGCGCAGGATTTGATCGAACTCAAGGTGATCGACGAGATCATCAAAGAGCCGACGGGCGGCGCGCATCGCGAGCCGTCCGCTGCAATTGCGTCGGTGGGCGCGGCGGTGGCGCAGGCGCTCGATGCGCTGACGCCTTTGTCTGGGCCGGACTTGCGCGCACAGCGGCGCGAGCGCTTCCTCGCCATTGGCCGCTTCGAAGCCGAAACCGCGCCGGCCTAACGCCATTCAGCTTGCGCTCAGCCGTGCGCGCGCCAATGTGATGCGGTACGCCACGGAGATCAGCATGGCCGACGATATTTCTCGCCGCACCTTGGCATTGGGACTGGGCGCGAGCGCGCTGATGCCTGCGACCGCCTTCGCGCAAAACGAAGACACCTATTCCGAGCCTGAGATCGTCGAAGCCGCCGAAGCGTTTTTCGGCGCCGGCGCCGAGGGCGTCGCGGCTGTCGTGAGCCATGTGTTTTCAGACCTCGGGCGGCCGAACGCATACATTCAGGGCGAAGAGGCCTCAGGCGCTATCGGCGTCGGCCTGCGCTACGGCGATGGCCGCTTGCGCATGAAAGGCTCGCGCGGCACGACCCGCGTCTATTGGCAAGGGCCGTCGATTGGCTTCGATACTGGCGGCAACGCCTCGAAGGTTTTCACCCTCGCTTATCGCCTGCCCAATCCCGACGCCATCTTCGAGCGGTTTCCCGGCGTCGATGGCTCGGCCTATTTCGTTGGCGGCGTGGGCGTGAACTATCAGCGACGCGACGACATCACGCTGGCGCCGATGCGCGCCGGCGTCGGCTTCCGCGTCGGCGCAAATATCGGCTACCTGCACTATACGCGCCGGCGACGCCTCAACCCGTTCTGATCACTCGGCCTTGTTCGACTTCGCCTCTTCCGCGCGCTGCTTTTGCGCTTCGTGACGTTCGCGGAATTCCTCAGCGAACGACGACGCGAGAATGCCTGTCGGCAGCGCCACGATGCCGACGCCCGCCAACGCCACTAGCCCAGCGGCGACGCGGCCAAGCGCGGTTTCGGGAAACACGTCGCCATAGCCCACCGTCGTTAGCGTCACCACCGCCCACCACATGGCGCGTGCGATCGAGCCAAACGCGTCGGGCTTGGAGTCGCCTTCGATGAAATAGAGCATCATCGCGGCGATATAGAGCTGTGCCGCCGCCACGCAGAGCGCCGCCATCAATGGCGCCCAAGCGCGCCGCACCGCTGCGCCGACAATCGCGAACGCCGGCACGTAGCGCGCCAGCTTGAACAGCCGAAACAGCCTGAGCGCGCGCAGCGCCGGAAACCACGTGCCCGTCGCGTCCGGAAAAAACAGCATGGCGATCAGTTCGGGCAAAAACGCCAGCACATCGGCGATAGTGATCGGCTGTAGCAGAAAGCGCAGGCGGCCGGCGACGCCCTTGTGCGCCGGGTTTTCACCCTCGGACCAGAAGCGCAGCGCGAACTCGACAGCGAAAATCCAGACGATGGCGACATTGATCTGCTGCACCAGCGGCAGCACCCAAGACTGCAGCACCGTGTCCGAGCGCAGCGCCTCCGTCTCCAACGCCAACGACATCAGACTGAGCACGACCAGAAAGATGATCGTGCCGGAGAAAAAGTTGACGCCGCCCGGCTGATCGGGTTCGAGCCAATCATGGACGTAGGCTTTCGCCGTCGCGTGCTTGCGCTTGATCAGAGGCATGCCGCCCCTCCTCGCGCGCCGTTTTGAGCGAAGCGCGGGAGTCGGGCAAGGCGATTCAGCCCGGCGTTGAAAGCTTCAAACCGGCGATCCCGACAACGATGAGCGCGATGCAGCCTACGCGCACGACATTGGCGCTTTCATTGAACAGCATGATGCCGAACAGTGCTGCGCCCACCGCGCCGATGCCCGTCCAGATGGCGTAGGCCGTGCCGATCGGCAGATCGCGCGCCGCTTGCGCCAACAGCCACATCGAAGCAACCATCGCGGCGATGGTGATGGTGGTGGCGACTGGCTTGGTGAAGCCATCCGCATATTTGAGGCCGATGGCCCACACGATTTCGAGAACACCCGCGGCGGCGAGCATGATCCAGGCTTGCATGACGACTCCAAACGCCGTGTGTACGCGACGATGGGGCCGTCCCCAATGCTGGAATGCGCAGGCCGTCCTGCGCAGGGTTTATGTGGGACAGCCGCCGCGGAGATCAACCACGCAGCGTGCCGCCGGTGGCTTTCATCACGGCGCTGACGATCTTGGCGCTCGTGGCTTCGATGTCGGCGTCGGTGAGGGTTTTCTCGCGCGGTTGCAGCGTGACTTCGATGGCGAGGCTCTTCTTGCCAGCGCTCATGCGTTCGCCGCGATAGACGTCGAAGAGGTTCACGTCGCTGATAAGCGATTTGTCGGCGCCGATGGCGGCGCGAACGACGTCCTGCGCTGACACGCCGTCGTCGACGATGAAGGCGAAGTCGCGGGTTAGCGGTTGGAGATCGAGTTTTTCTAGCGGTGGTTTCGTTCTGCCCTTCGCGCGCGGCGCGGGTAGCGCGTCGAGGAAGATTTCGAACGCGAGTGCGGGGGATTCCACGCCGATGGCTTTGAGCGCGCGTGGGTGGATCTCGCCGTAATAGGCGATGACCTTTGGGCCGAGCTTCAGGGTGCCGGTGCGGCCGGGGCGCCAGTGGGCGGGCGCGTCGCTCGCGGTTTGCAGCGAAGCGACAGGGGCGCCGATGGCTTCGAGGATGATGAGCACGTCGCGCTTGACGTCGAAGATGTCGGGCTGCGGCGCGGCGCGCCAGTGGCGCGGCGGGCGTGAACGCCAGACGGCGGTGAGTGTGCGCTGTTGGCCGGTGTCGTTGGTGCTGGCGTAAGCTGGGCCGGCTTCGAACAGGCGCGCGTCGTCGAAGCCGCGGTCGGCGTTGCGTTGTGCGGCGGCTAGGAGTTGCGGCAAAGCAGAAGGCCGCATGCAATCCAAGTCAGACGCGATTGGGTTGGCAACGAGCATCTCTTCGCTGCCGCCGCCGAAGGCTTGCGCTTGCGCGCGTGAGCAGAAGCTCCAGGTGATGGCTTCGTTGTAACCGAGCGAAGCGGCGGCGCGCTTCGCGATGCGCGAGCGGCTTTCGCCAACGCTGGTTGGCGGCGGGCGGAAGCCCGGCGCGCGCGGCGGATCGACGAGCGGCATCTTATCGTAGCCCTCGATGCGCGCGACTTCTTCGACGAGATCGGCGGGGCCTTCGACATCGCGGCGCCAGGTCGGCGGTTCGACGATGATGCGCTTCGAATTGGCGCCTTCGGCGCTGGTTTCGAAGCCGAGATCCTTCAGCACGGCGCGCACGCGCGTGGGCTTCACATCAATGCCGGCGAGTTGGCGGACGCGATCAGGATCGAAGGTCACTGGCTTTGGCGGCGCGGGGATATCGCCGGCGACTTGGATTTCGCTCGGTTCGCCGCCGCAGAGATCGAGGATCATGCGGGTGGCAAGCTCGAGTCCGGGGACCACGAAGCCGGAATCCACGCCACGCGCGAAGCGGTATTGCGCATCGGTGGTGAGGCCGAGGGTGCGGCCGGTTTTGTGCGTGATGGTGGCGTCGAAGTAGGCGCACTCGACCAGGATGTCGGTGGTGTCTTCGCTGACTTTGGAAAGCTCGCCGCCGATGACGCCGCCGAGGCCTTGGACGTTGGCGTCGTCGGCGATGACGCACATGGCGGGCGTGACGTCATAGACGTTGCCGTTCAGCGCCATGCAGGTTTCGCCTTCGCGGCCCATGCGGGCGCGGAGCGTGCCTTTGAGTTTCGACGCGTCATAGACGTGGAGCGGGCGCGAGCGGTCGTGGGTGATGAGATTGGTGATGTCGACCAGCGCGCTGATCGGCTTTTGGCCGATGGCGCGGAGCTTTTGCTGCAGCCATGCGGGCGATGCGCCGTTCTTGACGCCGCGGATATAGCGGCTCGCGAACATCGGGCACGCAGTGGTGTCGTCGGTTTCGACTTTCTGCGGGCACGGGTAGCGGCCGGGGACCGGCAGGATCGGCTTGGTGGTTTGCTTGCCGATGCCGGCGGCGGCGAGATCGCGGGCGATGCCGGAGACGCCGAGCCAATCGGGGCGGTTCGGCGTGACTTCGATGTCGATCACCGGATCGTTGAGGCCGAGCGCTTCGGCGAGCGGCGTGCCGACTGCGAGTGTGGAGTCGAGTTCGAGGATGCCGTCAGCATCGGTGTCGAGTTCGAGTTCGGCGCCGCTGCAGAGCATGCCGTTGGAGACGACGCCGCGCACGGGCTTCGGTTCAAGCGTGATGCCGGAACCTGGAATGTAGGTGCCGATCGGCGCGAAGGCGGTGACGAGGCCCGCGCGCGCGTTGGGGGCGCCGCAGACGATTTCGAGATTACCGAGCGCGGTTTCGACTTGGCAGACTTGCAGCTTGTCGGCGTTCGGGTGCTTCGCGGCGCTGATGATGCGCGCGACGGTGAAGGCGCCGAGTTTCTCGCCGGCGTTTTCGACTGATTCTACTTCCAGACCGGTCATGGTCATGGTTTCGACGATGGCGTCGATGCTCGCGTCGGTAGCGAGGTGCTCTTTGAGCCAGGAGAGCGTGAATTTCATATGCTTGCCATTTCGTACAAGTTCACGACCTCGCCAGTTTCGATGCGTGTCCACACGATATCGCGGGGCGCATACTCAGGCGGATAGCGAAGAATCTCTTCAAATGTTCGTTCCCACGTGTCCCAGAACGGCTGAGGATCACCGACCTCGTCGAACTCGCTCACGCTGAAACCCCAACCACTCACGACATTCGGAGCGGCGTTGGCAGGAACGGGCTCGTCTTGCCAGATGTAGAGCTTGCGCTTGGGCGGCCCTTCCGAGGCCGCTTCAAACGCGTTCAGCGTCCAATCGAGCGAGAGCATCACCCCACTCCCTGCGCCAAGCCGGGCAGCAAGTATGGGCTGAAGCCGTAGTGTTTTAGCCAGCGGTTGTCGGCGGCGAAGAAGTCGCGGAGGTCGGGCATGCCGTATTTGAGCATCGCCAAGCGATCGATGCCCATGCCGAAGGCGTAGCCTTGGTATTTGTCGGGATCGATGCCGCAATTCTTGAGCACGTTTGGGTGCACCATGCCGGAGCCCAGAATTTCGAGCCAATCGTCGCCGGCGCCGATCTTGATGGTGCCGGCGGAGCGATCGCAGCCGACATCGACTTCCGCGCTCGGTTCGGTGAACGGGAAATGGTGCGGGCGAAAACGCAGGCGCACGTCGTCGACTTCGAAATAGGCTTTGATCGCGGCGATCAGCACGCTCTTCAGATCAGCCATGCTCGTGGTCTCGTCGATGACGAGGCCTTCGATCTGGTGGAACATCGGCGTGTGGGTGGCGTCGGAATCTTTGCGGAATGTGCGGCCCATGCAGATCATGCGGATCGGCGGCTTTTGCTTCAGCATGGTGCGCACCTGCACGGGTGACGTGTGCGTGCGGAGCACTTTGCGCGCGCCATCCTCGCCCTTCGCATCGAGGAAGAACGTGTCGTGGGTTTCGCGCGCGGGGTGGTTCGGTGGGAAGTTGAGTGCGGTGAAATTGTTGAAGTCGGTCTCGATGTCGGGGCCTTCTTCAACGGAGAAGCCCATCTCGCCGAAGATTTGCGCGAGTTCTTCCATCACTTGTGAGACGGGATGGATGGCGCCGAGGCGCGGCCGCACCGGCGGCAGCGTGACGTCGACCGCTTCGCTTTGCAGCTGGCGATCGAGCGCGGCTTCGGCCATCGCCGCCTTCTTGGTGACGATCCCTTCGGTGACTTTGTCTTTGAGGACGTTGAGCGCCGCACCGAACGTCTTGCGCTCGTCCGGGCTCATCGAGCCTAGGTTCTTCATCAGCGCTGAGATGCTGCCCTGCTTGCCGAGGGCTTCGACGCGCAGCGCTTCGAGCGACGCTTCGTCATTGGCGGCGGTGACGCGCGCCATGAGATCGCGCTCAAGCGCGACGAGATCAGTTGTGTTGGCGTTCATTCTGCGCCCCGTCTTCAGACCGCGCAGCGAGCGTTGGGGCTTCCCGCCCTCCGGCCGCTTCGCGGCCACCTCCTCGCGCGAAGCGAGGAGGAAACCACGTTGAAGCTTACTTCAGTGCGGCTTGGGCTTGCGCAACAAGACCCTTGAACGCCGCCGGCTCGTGCATGGCGATATCGGCCATGACCTTGCGGTCCAGCTCGATGCCCGCCTTGGCGAGCCCGCTGATAAATCGGGAATAGGTCAGGCCCTCTTCCCGCACCGCGGCGTTGATGCGCTGGATCCAGAGCGCGCGGAAAACGCGCTTCTTGGCCTTGCGGTCGCGGTAGGAATAAAGGCCCGCCTTCTCGACCGCGGCGTTGGCGGTGCGGAAGGTGTTCGAGCGACGGCCATAATAGCCCTTCGCCTTCTTCAGAACTTTCTTGTGACGGGCGTGCGCAGTGACGCCGCCTTTAACGCGTGCCATGGGTCAGTCTCCGTCTGATCAATCGAGGCCGTACGGGATCCAGAGCTTGACGCGCTTGGCGTCCGGCTCGGCCAACACGTCGGTGCCGCGGTTCTGACGGATGTACTTGGAATTATGGCTGATCAGGCGGTGGCGCTTGCCGGCGGGGCCGGCCTTCACCTTGCCCGAAGCCGTGAGCTTGAAGCGCTTTTTCACGCCGCTCTTGGTCTTCAGTTTCGGCATTTCATCCTCCAGCGGGATCGAGACGTCCGAAGACGCCAAAAGGGGCCGCCACGGCATGCCGTTTAGCCGGGCCACCCACGAAAGGGCGGGCGTGTAGCATGAGGGTCCGGCGCCCGCAATGGGGCCGGGGAAGGCAAATCCGCCGGCATTCCGCCGATTTGGCTGCAACTATGTCCGGCCCATCAGGACCAACCACGCGCTGGCAGCACTGGCATCGGCGGCGTGTGTGACCTGCGTGGGGCCGGCGACACGAGCAGGCAGAAGGCCCAGCGCGTGGCTTAACCGCTTTCCGCCACGCTGTTCCCACAATGCGCCGACTTTGCGGCTGGCTCGCCGGCAATCCCCAGCTAGAGTGGCATCCGGAACGGAGGGCCGAATGCAGGCGCCGCAATCGCTGGATGAAGCCAAGGCGATGGTCCGCACGCAGCGGCTAAAGATCGCCTCGTCCGTCAGCCTTATCGCCGGCTCGCGCTGGCTGCTCGCCATTTTAGCGACATTCGTGATCGCCTTCGCCACTCACCTCGCTTACGCGCCCGAGCGTTTGCCGACGGTGGGCGGGCTGTCGGTGGCGCAAGCCGGGCTGCCGCCGATCGATTTTGGGCTCGCCGGCGAGCAGGCCCAGACCGTGCGCGAGAGGGCTAAGGACGAAGATGTGCGCGGCCGAGCCGTGGGCTGGGTCGATGCCAATCGCGACAAGCTTTGGATCGTGAACAGCGTAGGCTTGGCGGTCGCGCTCATCCTGCTGGCGATCAACGTGACGATCATGACCAGGCGGCGGCGCTACACCGAAGGCTAGGCGCGGCGGAATCCGAAGCGGTACGGCGGGCGCTGGCTTTCAGGCCAATCCGTCCACGGACCGGGCGATACCGCGACCAAAGCAAAGGCGCCGTGCGGCGACTGCGCAGGCGCTTCATCAAGCGTCAGTTCAGCCTCACCGGCGCCGGCAATCGCCACACGCAGGCGCAAGCGCCCCGCCCATACGCAACGCGCATTTTGCGGACAGCGGCTGTCTTCCAGCACTTCAAGCGGGGTCACCCGCAGACCGCCGCCGAGATCCGCGCTTTCCCCAATTTCCGCCGCAACCACGCCAGGCGCACGCAAAGCCTCGGCGCGCTGGTCGAGGTCCATTTGGATATGTTCGGGCAACGGCGCGGGCGCGGGCGTTCCGCCGCCTGCCGGCGAGGCGCAGGCGGCAAGGGCGAACGCCGCAAACAGAATAGAGCGCAAAACGTCTCTCCTTGAGTTTGCGGCGATCTAAGACGCCTGATGCTGAACGGCGGCTGATCAGCCGCGCGGCGCCATCACCATGACGACCTGACGGCCCTCGAAGCGCGGCTCGTGCTCGACCTTGGCGATGCCGTCGAGTTCCGTGCGCATGCGGTCGAGAAGCTCCATGCCGAGATGGGTGTGCGCCATTTCGCGGCCACGGAAGCGGAGCGTGACCTTCACCTTGTCGCCCTCTTCGAAGAAGCGGTGAATGGCCTTCATCTTCACTTCGTAATCGTGGTCGTCGATGTTCGGACGAACCTTGATTTCCTTGAGCTCGACCCGCTTGGCCTTTTTCCGGGTTTCGGCCTTCTTCTTCTGCTCCTCGAACCGGAACTTGCCGTAGTCGAGGATTTTGCAGACGGGCGGATTCGAGTTGGGGGCGACCTCCACCAGATCGAGGCCGGCTTCACGCGCGGCGTCGAGGGCGGCGGAGATAGGCATCTCCCCCTGCTTTTCTCCTTCAGCATCGATGAGCAGAACGCGGGCCACGCCGCGGATCTCTTCATTCACGCGCGGCCCATCCTTGCTCGGGGGCGGCGCTGCATACGGACGTCTGGCTATCGGGCCTTCTCCTGTCGCTGTTGAAAAACAAACATGCGCCCGCACCCCCTGGGCGGGGGCGCGGACTCACCTACCGAATATTGCGTGTGTCCGCCCGCTCATCAAGCGGTTGCGGCGTGCCGGAGAATGCCGCAGTTGCGCAGCTGACGCTCGACCTGGTCCACAGGGATGTCGGCGATGACCGCGGCGGTAAATTCAATCACCCCGCCCCGGCCGCGCGGCGCCGCCTGGTCCGGCCGCGCCAGCGAGGACAAAAACGCCAGGCAGGGCGCGCCAGCGGCGGCGGCCACGTGCATCAGTTCGACATCGTCGCCCACCGCAAACGCCGCCCGCTCCGCCATCCCAATCGATTGGAACAGATCGGCGCGGGTGACGAGATTTTTGGCCCGGGGTTCGGCCTTGACCACGGCAGCGCCGAGGGCGCGCTCTTCGGTGCCGCCCATCACCACAGGCGTCACGCCATGATTGGCGATGCGCTGCGCCAGCTTTATGTAATTCTCTTCGCCCCAATGGCGATTGGACTCCGCGTCGGCGCCGCGCGGAAACAGCAGCACGTAGGCGCCGCGAATGCCGAAATAGTCCGGCTGCAGACGCGGCGCGTCGCGCATGACCGAGCGCAACCAGGAAAGATCCGGCACGAGCGGCTCAGCGCCAATGCGGGCGACCGCGAGCTGGCCGGCGTAGCGATCGAGCGGATGCAACTGGCCGCGGGTGGGGTCGACATAAGCGTGGCTGGCGCCGGCGATCGGACCCGACCATTTCGGCGGCCATGGCCGCAAGCCTTGGAAATAGTTGCTTGTCCGGTTCGATCCTTCGAGGTCGTAGACGATGTCGTACTTGGCGGCGCGGATGCGCGCGATCAGCTTGGTGATCGCCTGCGGCTCTTTCGGTTTGCCGTCAGCCTCCACCGAATCGAAATACGGCGCTTTCTCCGCCAGTTCGCGGGTTGCGTCGGTGGTAAGCAGCGTAATGCGCGCGCCGACATGGGCTTCGCGAATGCGTTTGGCGGCGGCGAGCGCCTGCACAAACTCCGCAATCCCGCCGAGCTGGATCACCAGCACGCGCTTGGCGTTCGTTTCGCCCTGCTGAGATGAAGCCGGCTTGCGCCAGATCATGCCTGCTCGCTCCTTCGATCCACTATAACACTGCTTCGCGGTTATTTACTGCGGATTTCTGCGTCTCCGCTTTGCTCAAAATGCGTTGGTAAACCCCTAATGTGGCGGTTTGGAGCGCACTTTTGGCATAGAGCTTTCGGGCGCGATCGCGCCCAGCCGCTCCCATTGCGGCTCGCGACGCGGGCGTAAGATCGATCATCCGTATCATCGCTTCCGCCAAAGCAGGCGGCGCGTTGGCGGGAACGAGAATGCCCGTTTCGCCATCGACCACGGTCTCGGCGAAGCCGCCGAGGTTCGACGCAATCACTGGCACGCCCATGGCTTGCGCCTCCACCGCACCGCGTCCAAACGCCTCCGGCTCGATAACCGGGAAGATGGCGGCGTCCGACGCGGCAAACGCCACCGGCATCTGCCTGACATGGCCGACCACCGCCAATGACTCTTGCAGTAATGCGCCTTCCATTCTCGTAACGATGTCGCGGACGTAACTCTCGCGCCCCTGCGCGTCACCGGCGAGGACCACTTTCACCGCCCCCGGGCGCTGCGCCTCGACCGCCTTCATCGCATCGATGAGAACGAGTTGGCCTTTCCAGCGGGTCAGACGCGCGGGGGCGATGAAAACAAGCCGGCGATCACCCGGCGCCACCCCCCAACTTGCGCGCATGGCGGCGATGTCGGCGTCCTGTACAAGAGCGCGGTCGAACACATCGAGATCGACGCCGCGCGGGATGGCGATTACGCGTTCAGGCGCCACGCCGTGCTGGTCGATGACATGGGCGCGCGTGTAGTTGGAGTTGGCGATGATCACATCGCCGCGCGCCATGATCGAATTGTAGAACCGCTTCGGCGCCGAGCGCGCGTTGTAGATGCCGTGATAGGTGGTCACGAATGCAGCGCCTGTCATGCGCGCGGCGACCCACGCGCTCCAGGCCGGAGCGCGTGAACGGGCATGCACGATGCGCACGCCGCGCTTACGGATGACGGCCGCGAGCGCCAAGGCGTTCGACAGCGCGGTGATCGGGTTCTTGGTGTGGACGGGGAGTTTGATCAACTCGCCGCCGGCCGCCTCGAGGTCCGGCTCGAGACGGCCGCCGGCGCTAGCGACCAAAGCGAGCCCCCCGGCGCGGCTGATCGCCTCCGCTATTTCAAGCGTGGTCCGCTCGACACCGCCAGCATTAAGCTCAGGGGTAACTTGCAGAACCGAAAGCATGTGACCTTCTTGCAATGCTTTCCCGCCGCCGCAAACCGGCAAAAATGGCTAAGCCGATGTTAGATAATGCTTTTGGCGCGATACGCCGAAATCAGCGCTACAAATATCGGACCAGAGCGGAGTAGAGGCATGGGGTTCGGCCAAATCGAGGCGATGCAAGGCAGCGGCGTGACGCTCGCCTTCGAGCGTCAGGACGGCGCCGCGCCGACCTTCGTGTGGTTGGGCGGTTTCAAGTCGGACATGAGCGGGACCAAGGCGCAAGCGTTGGCGCATTGGGCGCGGGAGCGCGGTCAAGGCTTCCTGCGCTTCGATTATTCGGGGCACGGCCAGTCCGGCGGCAGTTTTGAGGACGGCTCGATCAGTCGCTGGCTCGACGACACGCTCACGGTCATTGGCGCGCAAACCAGCGGCGATCTGGTGCTGGTGGGATCCTCGATGGGTGGCTGGCTGGCGCTCCTGACGGCCCGGCGTACGGCGCGGGTAAAGGGGCTGCTGCTGATCGCTCCCGCCGCGGATTTCACCGAGCGGCTGATGTGGCCGAGCTTTTCACCCGAGCAGCAGGCGGAGATCATGAGCGAGGGACGCCTCGCCCTGCCCTCGGCCTACTCGGCCGAGCCCACCATCATTACGCGGGCGATGATCGAGGATGGCAAAACCCATTCGCTCATGCATGCGCCTTACCCGTTCGCCGGGCCCGTCCGTATTCTGCAAGGCGGCGACGACCCGGACGTGCCGACCGCGCATGTCCAGGCGCTGACCGCGATCCTGCAAAGCGAAGATGTGCGGTTGGACATCATCGCCGCGGGCGACCACCGACTTTCACGTCCACAGGACATTGCCCGGCTGGTGGCGACCGCCGACGACCTGGCCGATCAGCTCGCGCACTGAGGGAACGGCTTGGATTTGGCCTGCGCTTGAGGCATCGGTCGTTTTGAACTCCGGGGAGACACGCACGCATGACGCCCATCGCCGCTCTCTTGCTGCCGCTCGTCGTGCTTCAGGCGGGGCCGGTATCCACAGCGCCGGAGGGCAATCGCTTCGCCCAATGCGTGGCGGCCATCGAGGTCGATGCGGCGCTGACCTATGAAGAGGCGATGGCCTGGGCGGCGGACACCCAGGCGGTGAGCGCCTATCGCTGCGCCGCCATGGCGCTGATCGCGCAAAATCGGATCGACGAAGGCGCCCGGCGGCTAGAATCGCTGGCCGCCGCCGTGAACCCGGCGGAGACCGCCACGCGCGCCGATCTGCTCAGCCAGGCCGGCAACGCTTGGCTGCTGGCGCGCGAACCCGCCCGCGCCCGCAGCGCGCTCAGCCGCGCCATCGCCACGATGCAAGTCGACCCGCCGCAACTGCCGGACCTTCTGATCGATCGCGCCCGCGCTTATGCGATGGAAGAAGACTGGCGCCTGGCGGAGGAGGACCTCAGCCGTTCGCTCGACATTCGTCCGCAGGACGCGTTGGCGCTTCGGCTACGCGCCTCGGCCCGCATGCACCAGAACTCGTTCGAACTCGCGGAAGCCGATGCGGTCGCAGCGACGACGCTGGAGCCGGACAATGTCGATAATTTCCTGATCCTGGGTCACGTGCGCGAAAGCCGGCGCACCGGCGCGCCAGTGATGGAGCAGTAAGCTCAGCCTTCGCGCGAGGCGGGTTCATCGGCGGCGATGGCGCGCAGGTCCCAATCGGCGCCGCGAATGTTGTCGACGCGCCAGGCTTCGCCCTCCCATACCAGATCGTAGAGGATTTCCTCGCTCTGGCCGAGGTTAGAGAAGCGCGCGCGCACCACGGCATGGCTGTTCGGCACCACCGCCTCAGTGGTCACGTCGAGACCGGCGAGCTGATAATCTTGCGCCCCGATGACTGGATCGAAATCCAGGATCGGTTCATTGCGCGCATTGGAGCGCACCATCATCGCTTCAAGGCTGGTCCAAAGATCGCGCGACCAAGGCGCCTGCTGCTCGAACGCCGGGAACGCCTCGCCTTCGACGATATAGGGATCGTAGAGCGGACGGATCGCGGCGGCGGGATCGGGGTATTCGACAGCCGCCTCAACGGGGGCCTCGCCCTTCTCCGCTTGCCGCGAACATGCACCAAGCGCCGCTCCCGCCAGAGCCAGCGCCAACGCAAACCCACGCCCAAACATGCCCCGCCCCCGTTGCACGCGCTAACATTGGCGCAGCTTTGGACCGAGCGCTAGCGGAATTAGCCGCGCACCCAGCGCACGGCCGGGTCGTTGAAATCGACCGTGTCGGCCAACTCGTAGACGTTGCGATAGCCGTAGCCGTAGAGGTTGATGAAGGTCTGGATGTTGAGCGCCAGTTCGACGCGCTTGAGAATGACCGGCTGGGCGTTGTTGGAAAAGTTGTTATTGCAATAGATCAGGATGCGCACGTCCGGATCGCGCAGGGCCACGCGTAGGCTCTGGTCGGTGAAGTCCGTGAACGGCACGTTGATGGCGCCTTCGATATGGCCCTCCGCGTAGGCGTCGGCGGAGCGCGCATCGAGAACAATGGTGTTGGGCTCGCCGGCCATGCGCTGGAAGTCAGCCAGCGAAACCAGCCGGCCCGTGCGATAGGCCTCGACCTCGGCGGTCAGATTGCGAAAGCCCTGATAGTCGATCTGCGTTTGGGCGCTCCGCTGCTGCGCCAAAGCCAGCGGCGTCATCGCCAACATCGCCACCACAAGACCCGCCGCAAAGCCACGCATCTGGACCTCCCGAAGCTGGAAGGCTGAGCCGCCATTGCGCCGCCAATGCGGCGCGTCTCAGGCGGGATTGTTGATGATGTTCAAAACGTAGGGCACGCCGAGCGCATAGAAGCCGCCGATAATCAGCCCCACAGGCATGCCCATCAGCGCCCCGACATAGGCGTTGCCCAGGCGCTCGCCCCAATCCAATCCGCGCCCGCCCAGGCGAAACAGAAGGCCGATCGCGCCGCCGATCAAGCCGCCGACGCCGCCATAATTCCAGCCGACGATGCAGAGCGCGATCATGCCCACGAAGGCGGCGACCGTGAGCACCAGCCTCAATCCGTTCACGCAAGCTCTCCCCGGGCGCCGGGCGCGGCGCAGCGCCGCCACTCATGGCAGCGCCGCCCCTCATCCGGCAAGCCCATCAGGCGCCGTTTGAGCCCGGTGGCGAACTCTGCGCACGCAGCCGTTCGATCATTTGACCGTGAACCGAGGCGCCGGCGAGGCCAAGGTCCTGCGGCGTCACCACCACAAGCTGGCCGGAGCCCGCCAAGGCTTCGGCGATGTTCTGCCGCGTCTGCATTTCCATCAGCGTCAGCAGAGCCGCGGTCGAGTGCGGCGTCTTGGTTTCAAACTGATCGGCAAGCTTGTCGATCTGTTGCGGCGTGAGGCTCATTGGCCCGACGCGCACCGCGTGGCGTACGCCAACCGGCGCCGCCGGCGTTGCGCCATCGCCGGATGCCGCAACCGCCATCATCGGCGCGTCCCCGCCCATGACCATCTGCGCTTGCTGCGACGGCGCGTAATCGCCGGGCGTGTAGTCGAACGTAACGCCGATGAACTTGACGCCCAGAGCGTAGCCATCCTCGTGCTCCTCGTCGCCATTTTCTTCGGCGAAGCGCAGCCTGCGCAGCGCGCCGTCTTCGACGTCGTTGAGCTTCTTGCGCAATTGCTGGTCTTCGAGTTGGCCCACTTCGGCGCGCAGGGCGCTTTGGATGCGCTGTTCAAGCGCTGCGCCGAACATGTCCTGCCAGTGGTGGACGAACTTCATCTTCTTGACGTCGAGCTTAAACTGCACGCGCGCTTCGGCCATGATGGCGTGGTCGTCCGCGGTGTGGCAACGGAACGGCAGCGGCGTGCAGATGTGCGGCCGCAAGCTTATTCGCCCCGACTTGCGATCCATGAGCGCCATCGACTTGCGCCCGCCGGTCGCCGGATCGATGGCGGGAAATTCGATGCGCGGCGCGTGATCGCCTTTCACCACGAACTCTTCGGGATCGAGGATAAATCCGCGCCCCGTCAGCGTACGGCGATAACCGCGATCGTTCTGCGTCCAGTGCGTGTAATCGACCGTCGTCGAGTAGAACTTGAACGTCAGGTAGATCGCGACAGCGATGACGAGCGCGATGACGGCGATGCTCGCTATGACCACCCAGCTCATGGATCTCCCCCTTGAGATGGAGATAATCCTAGCGCGTCTTGGGCGAGATGCACGCCGCTTCGCACCAACTCGCCTGTTAGGCGTGCGCTACTAGCCCTGGTCGCGGCGGTCGAGCGCGAGCACACACCCTGCCATGCCCTCATTGCGCACGACCCGCGCCCGCGACACCAGTGTCGCCGCGCGCTGGCGGACGTACGGCCCTGGGCGGTCGGCGCGCCAGCGGTTGGGGTTGGGCAAAACGGCCGCTAAGCGTGCTGCCTGGAGCGGCGTGAGGTCAGCGGCGGAAACTCCGAAGCGTGCGCGCGCGGCGGCTTCGATGCCAAAATTGCCGTCGCCCCATTCGGCCACGTTGAGATACGCCTCCATCACCCGTCGCTTCGGCCACATGAATTCGATCAGCGCGGTAAAATAGGTTTCGAAGCCTTTGCGCACCCACGAGCGGTCGGGCCACAGGAAGAGATTCTTCGCCGTCTGCTGACTGATGGTCGATGCGCCGCGCACGCGTCCACCACGCGCGTTGCGCTCCATCGCATCTTGAATGGCTTCGACGTCGAAGCCGTCATGGGTGCAGAAATTTGCGTCCTCCGCCGCGATCACCGCGCGCACGATGTGCGGCGACATGCGCTCAATTGGAACCGGGTAGTGGCGAATGGCCTGGCCTTCCGCCGCGCGCTGCATCATCAGCACGTTCGACGGCGGATCGAAGAAGAGATAGGCGCCCACCCACATCACCGGCGCCAGCACAAAGGCAATGAACAGCACCGTTAGCGTGGTCAGAAATAGGCCATAGCGTTTGCGACGTTTAATGCGGCCGAGATCGTGATCGAGATTGATGCGCGCATCGCGCACGCGCGGGCCGCGCGCGCGTCGCTCGCCCGGCATCGGAATTTCAGGCGCATCTTCCGGCGCGCCGAACAATGGCTCTTCGAAAACCGGCTCGGGCGCCGGCTCAGGCTCAGGCGCCGCTTCGGCGATCGGCGGCTCTGGCTCGGGCGCTGGCGCTGGCTCAGCGGGCTGCGGCGGCGGATCGTCCTTGCGTTCCTCGTCGTCGCCGCTCATGCGTCCCACTCCTCCTTCACGCTCGCATCCTGCTCGCGCGCGGCCCGCTCCGATTTCAGGCGGGCGAAGGCTGGGCCGTCAAGCAATTGCCGCAAGGCCCAAATCGCCATCCCCCGCACCAGCGGGGCAGGATCGTCCAACAACGCCCGAGCGCTGGGCGCAAGGGCTTGATCGCCGGAGTTGCCTATTGCGCACACAACATTGCGCACAAACCGGTCCCTGCCCGTCCGCTTGACCGGCGTTCCCGCAAAACGGGCTCGAAACGCAGCATCGTCAAGGGTTGCAAGCTCGGCGAGCGGGGCCAGCCGCAAATCCTGCCGCAAGCTCATACGCGCCTCGCGCGCCTGCTCGGCGAATTTGTTCCACGGGCACACGGCCAGGCAATCG
Source organism: Hyphomonadaceae bacterium (assembly GCA_050186805.1). Lineage (GTDB taxonomy): Bacteria > Pseudomonadota > Alphaproteobacteria > Caulobacterales > Aquidulcibacteraceae > Vitreimonas. Next base: position 30,953 of record JBFWYC010000025.1, on the reverse strand, counting down.
TCGCATCCGAACACGCGATTGCCCAAAGCGGTGCGAAACGCGCGCGGAATTTGACCATGATGCTCGATGCTGAGATAGGCAAGGCAGCGGCGCGCGTCGAGTTGATAGGGCGCCGGGAAGGCTTGCGTCGGGCAGACATCGAGGCAAGCGCGACACGTACCGCAATGATCTTCGTGCTCTTCGTCCGGCGCGATCTCGGCGGCGCTCAAAATCGAGCCGAGGAAAAGCCAAGAGCCGTGCGTGCGTGAAACGAGGTTAGTGTGCTTGCCCTGCCAGCCGATCCCCGCACGCGCGGCAAGCGGCTTTTCCATAAGCGGCGCGGTATCGACGAAAACCTTGACGTCGCCGCCGCTCTCGCGCGAGAGCCAGTGTGCGAGCTGCTTGAGCTTGCCTTTGACGACATCGTGGTAATCGCGGCGCGCCGCATAGGCGGACACAAGCCCGTCGCTCTTGTTCTGCAAGAGCGCGATAGCGTCGTCGTGTGCGGCGTAGCTTTGGCCAAGCACGACGGCGCTGCGCGCATCCGGCCACAGACGCTGCGGATGCTCGCGCCGCTCTTGCGCCATCCACACCATGTCGCCGTGGCGTCCCTCGCGCAGGAACTCTTGCAGGCGCGCGCCGGCAGGCCACGCAGCCTCGGCCGATGCGACGCCGATCGCATCGAAACCCAGGTCACTGGCTTTTTCGCGCAATTTTGCCTTCAAAGTCACGGTTTCGCCGTCATGCCGCGCGTGCGGCGGCGTGTCGAGCTATCGACTGCCCGAGCGCTGCCTGTATAGTCCGGCGCGCGGCTTGAGCGGAGGGGACCCGATGCTGCGGAAATATCAGCTGACGAGTTGCGCGATCGGGGCTCTGGCGTTGGCGCTCGTCGCCTGCGGCCAAGCCGCCGCGCCGGGCGAATCCGTCACGTCCGAAGAACCGGCGCCGAGCGCGGAGGCGCCCGCCGGAACGACCGACCCGAACGCGCAATATTGCGCGGAAGTGAGCCGCCGCATCTCGCCTGAGGATTGCGAAACCTTCGGCCGCCTTGCCGACGAGGCCAGCGAAGGCATCGCCGCGTTCAACGCGCCGAACCCCATGCAACGTGGCGAAGCGCACACACTGCAACTCGCCATCAGCTTCGCGCCGACGCCGGAAGAAATAGCAGCGGCGGAAGAGGCAGCGCGCCTGCAACGCGAGCGCGATGAAGCACTTGCTCGGGCTGAGCAAGAGCAAGCGCGGCTCGAAGCGGAACGGCGCGCGCAAGAACTGGACAACGCGCCAAGAACATCGACGACTGCGCCATCGACGGGCGCCACTGGCGTCGAACCGAATGCGCCAGCAGCCCCGCCGCCACCGGCGCCGCCGCCTCCTCCACCGCCGCCCACGCCGAGCGAGACGGTTGATCCGTTGCAAGGCGAGACGCAGGAATTCACCCCACTGGTTGGCCGCTTCATGCGCGCCGAATTGCTGGGCGACGGGTTCGAAGTCACCTCGCTTTCGCCCGCGTCGCAGGAAGTGCTGGAAGACAGCGTGACGACGTGGAATTGGCGCGTCGTCGCTGAGGAAGGCGGTCTGCGCAATCTCACGCTGCGCACCACCGTCGAAGGCTGCACGGCCGAAGGCCAGTGCTATCCGCTGCGTTCGACGACGCAAAACTACGAGGTGGAAGTCGTGGTCGGCTGGTCAGGCCGCATCCAGGATTTCCTCGGCACGCTGCCCGACTGGATAAAGCTGGTGAGCGGCGTGCTCGTCGCGCTCGCAGGCCTCGTGGCGGCGTGGTTCGGCCTGCGGAACGCTTTCCGCAAAGGGCGCGAATAGCGCGCTCACAGCGGCGGCGGCGGCGGTCCTTCGGCGATCTCGATGAGCTGCGCTATGACGCTCTCGTGCGTGAGTTCGGCTTCCGCTAGAATTTGCGCGGGCGTCATCGCGCTCCACGAAGCTGCGTCCCGCCTTATCGCGCCGGCGCGGGCGGAAATGATGGCGGGGGCCTGATCGAACGCCTGCTCCCAGTTTTGCGCGTAGCCGAAATCCGGCGGCACAACCTCTTCCGGCGCCGGGCGCGAGCCGGTGTGCGGCACGACGAAGGAGGGCGCCAAGCGGGTGAGAGAGGCAGCCGCCTCATTGGCGCGCGTCTGCGCCTCCGTCAACGCCGAACGATCGTTCGCCAGAATGGCTGATCTTGCTTCGTACGCCGCCAGCACGGCCTGCGCGTCAGCGAGCGTAAGCCCGACCCATAGGCGTTGGCCGGACTCCGCCGGCAGATCGGCCAACGCCAATCGCGTCATCTCAAGGTGCCAGGCGGCGAGTTCACGTGACTCAAGGTGCAGCCGCACCTTGGCTTCGAGCGCCGCATCGATAGTCCCGCCGACCAGCGCCAGCCGATTGCGTTCCTCAAGCGCAGCCATCGCCGACAACCGATCGAGCATCGCGGTTTGCGTCGCAGGCGTCGCCACGATGAGCGCGGCCGCCTCACTCTCGAACAACGCGCTCAAGTCGGGCGCGGCGCCGGCGCCGGCAATATCGGCGCGCAGTTCAGCAATGCTCTGGTCGAACGCCGCGCGCGCCTCGGTGATCCGCCCGCGCCAAGTTGCGTCGTCTTCACCAGGCTCGCGATACGACAGATCGCCCAGCCGCGCTTGATGGAAGACCGTCGCCTGGATCGCGCTCCAACGGCTCAATGTACGGTCAGCCCAAGCTTCGCTGGCGTCCTGTGCGTGCGCGGTTGTCGCTACAACGGCTGCGACGATCGCCACACACCATGCCGCCCAAGTTGCTGTTCGCATGTCGCATCTCCCCCGCGCCCTCATGCCGTGGGGCGCGGGAGAAGTCGAGACTTAGCGCTGCGCTGTGGCGATCGCCGCGATGGCCGGATCGCGGCCAGCGCGGTAGGCGTCGATGGTCCAGGGTGCGGCAATGTCCGGCGCCAGGCTCTCCACCGCGATCGGGTGACGCACGACCGAGCCGTGACAATTCTCGATATTGCGGCAGCCGGTGCGATAGTCGTGGCGCTCGGTAGCGGAGAGGATCGCAGCACCTGAATGCGGCAGCGTGATCACATCGCCTTCGGAGTAGAAATCCAGCCGGTCGCCCACGCCCTCGCCGACGATCGTCACGCGGTCCGGCGCCGATTGCTTCAAGTAGCCGATTGTCGAAATCGCCGCCGAGAACGTGAACGGGCTTGTCAGCACATAGACACGCCCCGGCACGGCGCGCGGCAGCCGCCGCACCCAGGCGCGCGTCGTGTTCAGGTCGCCACCGCCGTTCATGCGCATGTCGAGCACGACATTGCGCCGGCCCGAGGTGCGCGCCGCTTCCAGCGAGTCGAGCATGAACTCAGCGATGTCGACATCCTCGGAGCTGTTGTTCTGGCGCAGCTCGATGACAAAGGCGTCGATCTCCGGCGCATCGCGCATGCGGAAGGCGGAGTCGGGATCTTGCAGCGACCACGGCGCTTGCTCGACGGAGATCAGACTGCGCCAGCCCTCGCCCTCACCTTCCGCCGGCGCCGGATAAAACCAGCGATCCGGATTGGCGCGCACGCGATCAGGATTGGCGGGCTCCGGCGTGAGTTGGCGCGTCACCGTCCGGCCGTTCGGCAATTGGAAGCGATAGGCGGTGCGCTCGCTCGTGCGAATCGTGCCGAGCGCCTGCATTTGCTCGGGGCTCTCCAGGAAATACGAGACGTTGCGATCGCGCCAAGCGCTTGTGCCACCGGCCAGCGTGCGGCCGGCATCGCGCACTTGCGCGACCGGGCGGCCGTCAATCGCGACCAGCCGCGCGCCGAGCAAATCCGCATTCTCCGGCGTTGCGCGCAGAACGTAGAAGTCTTCACCAAACGGCGCGAGACGCACAAATACGCGGTTGAACCGCCGCGAACGGGGGCCGGGGAAATATACCGTGTGGCCATTGTCAGCCAGGGCCACGATGCGTGCGAGCTCCAATTCGAAATAGACTTGGCTCACGCCCTCAATTTGCGCCTCCAACGCCGACAGACGCGCCGCGGCTTCGGCGCGCGCAGCCTCTGAATAGGCGCGGTCGACATTGAAGAAATTGTCACGGAAGGCGGCGAGGTCGGCGCGCCGCGCTTCGGCCGAGTTCGGCGCGACGGCGGACGCCGCGTTGTCGCCAGGATGGGTCTGGCCATAGGCCTTCACGGCGCCAAGCGCGATGCCCGCGCCGATGAGAGCTGCCGCCAATACCAGTAATGCGCGCTTCATTTCGCACCTCCCCGTGCTGCGGTGGAGATGACTTTAGACTCTACGCCAGATGCGGACGCGCGCCCCGCTTGCGACGAACGCTCACGCCGCCGCGACAGATGACGGCGCTGGATCGCTCAAAGCGTGCTGGAGGCGTGGGAGCATCTCTTTCGGACAAATCTGCCAGAAGCGCGTTTTCGCGGCTTTCCAATTCGACAGCAGCTCACCAGCGCGCGGCGAACCGGTGCGCTGCACATGTTCCTCGATTTGCGCTTTAAGCACGTTTTCCCAATGCTTGGAGGCCAAGCGCGACCACACCACGGTATCGGGGTTGACCATCGACTCGAAACGTCCATCGGCGTCGTACACAAACGCCATGCCGCCGGTCATGCCCGCCGCGAAATTTTCCGCCACGGCGCCGAGGATGACGACCGTGCCGCCAGTCATGTATTCGCACGCGTTCGCGCCTGCGCCTTCCACCACCGCGCTTGCGCCGGAGTTGCGCACGGCAAAACGCTCGCCAGCGAGGCCCGCCGCGAACAACTTGCCGCTGGTGGCGCCGTAGAGGCAGGTGTTGCCAATGATCGCGCCAAGGCGATTGGCTTCCTCCGGCGCCGGGCGCAACGAAATCAGTCCGCCTGACAAGCCCTTGCCGACATAGTCGTTGGCGTCGCCGGTCACGTCGAGCGCGATGCCCTGCACCAGGAACGCGCCGAGGCTTTGCCCGCACGAGCCGCGCAAGTTCACGCTCAGCTGGCCTTCCTTCAGCGCGTGCATGCCGACACGTCGCACAACGTGCGCGGCCGCGCGCGTGCCGATGGCGCGCTGAGTGTTGCGCACGGCGAAATCGAGCTGCCGCTTCTCGCCACGCTCGAAGAACCCTTCCGCATTGGCCAGAAATTCGTGATCGAGCGATTGCGGCGGCTCGTTGCGACCGAGCTGCGTGCAATAGGACGGATATGGGCTATCGACACGCACCAGAAGCGGGTTGAGATCGAGATCATCCAGGTGCTCGGCGCCGCGGCTGATCTGTTCGATCAAATCGGTGCGGCCGATGATGTCCTCGAGCCGCCGGAAGCCGATCTCCGAAAGCAGCTCGCGCACTTCTTCGGCGACGAACGTCATCAGGTTGACGACCTTGTCCGGCGTTCCGGTGAATTTCTTGCGCAGCTCTTCGTCTTGCGTGCAGACCCCGACCGGGCAGGTGTTCGAATGGCACTGGCGCACCATCAAGCAGCCCATCGCCACCAGCGATGCCGTGCCGATGCCGAATTCTTCCGCGCCGAGGATGGCGGCGACGATGATGTCGCGTCCTGTGCGCAGGCCACCGTCCGTGCGAAGCCGCACGCGGTGGCGGAGATTGTTGAGCATCAGCGTTTGATGCGCTTCCGCCAGGCCCATTTCCCACGGAATGCCGGCGTACTTGATCGAAGTTTGCGGACTCGCACCGGTGCCGCCGACATGGCCTGCAATCAAGATTGTGTCGGCGCCGGCCTTGGCGACGCCGGCCGCGACCGCGCCGATGCCGGATTGCGACACCAGCTTCACGCACACGCGCGCCACCGGATTGATCTGCTTCAGATCGTAGATGAGCTGGGCAAGATCCTCGATCGAATAGATGTCGTGGTGCGGCGGCGGCGAAATCAGCATCACGCCAGGCGTCGAGTGGCGCAGGCGCGCGATCAGCTCGGTCACTTTGAAGCCGGGCAATTGCCCGCCCTCGCCAGGCTTGGCGCCTTGCGCGACCTTGATCTCGATTTCGCGGCACTGATTGAGATATTCCGCCGTCACGCCGAAACGGCCCGACGCGATTTGCTTCACGGCGGAGTTGGCGTCGTCGCCATTTTCCAACGGCTTGTAGCGCGCTGGGTCTTCGCCGCCCTCGCCCGAGACGGAACGCGCGCCGATGCGGTTCATCGCGATGTTCAGCGCGCCATGCGCTTCAGGCGACAACGCCCCCAGGCTCATGCCGGGTGTGACGAAGCGCTTGCGGATTTCGTTGACGCTTTCAACTTCAGCCAGCGGCGTCGGCGTGATGTTTTCTTCGCGCACCTCAAGCAGGTCGCGCAGCTGGATCGGCTGCGACAACCGCCGCTCGCGCACCGCCTCGGAATACTTGCGATAGGCCTTGTAGTCGCCGGTGTCGCAGGCTTGCTGCAGCTGATGGATGCTGCCGCCTTCCAGCGCGTGGCGCTCGCCGCTGGCGCGATAGCGATAAAGTCCGCCAACGGGCAACGCGCTCACCGCGTCATCGTAAGCGCGCGCGTGCTGATCGCAGGCTTCGAAGGCGATGCCGGCGAGGCCGATGCCGGAAATGCGGCTGGTCAGGCCAGGGAAGTACTCATCCACCAGCGCGCGCGACAGGCCGATGGCCTCGAAATTGAGCCCGCCGCGATAGGACGAGATCACCGCGATGCCCATTTTGGAAATGATCTTGAGCAAGCCGGCCTCGAGCGCCGCTTTGTAGTTCGACGCTGCGTCTTCGCGGCTCAGCCCGCCGACCAAGCCGCGCCCGGCGCGGTCGGCGGCAGTGTCGAGCGCCAAATACGGATTGACCGTCGTCGCGCCGCAGCCGACGAGCACGGCGACGTAGTGCGCATCGAGGCATTCCGCCGAGCGGACGCTCAGCGAACAGAATGTGCGCAGGCCCTTCGCCGCCAGATGCGAATGCACCCCGCCGACGACCAGGATCATTGGGCACGCGATCCGGTCGACGCCTTGCGCTTCGTCGCTCAGCACGATGTGCGAGCGCCCTGCTTTCACCGCCTTCACCGCGTCGTCGCGAATGCGATTGAGCGCCGCGCGGAGCACCACGCCGGCGTCTTCGTCAGGCGCGGGCGCGGCGAACGTGCAGTCAATGCGCGCCACCTCGTCGCCAAGTTCACCGACGAAGCGGTCGTACATGCCATTGGTCAGAATCGGGCTTTGCAGCACGTACACGTCCGACTGCGTCTCGTCCTGCGCCAGGATGTTGCCGAGATTCTTGAAGCGCGTGGCGAGGCTCATCACCCGACCTTCGCGTAGCGGATCGATCGGCGGATTGGTGACCTGGCTGAAGTTCTGCCGGAAATAGTGCGAGAGCGGCCGGTTCTGCTCGGACAACACTGCGAGCGGGGCGTCGTCGCCCATCGACCCGACAGCTTCCTTGCCGTCCTCGATCATCGGCTGCAGCAAAAGCTCGATGTCTTCCATGGTGAAGCCCGCGGCGGCCTGCCGCTGCAACAGTTCCGCGCGATCGGTAAACAGGCGCGGCTCGGGGCCGAGCAGCTTCTTGTCGAGGTCGATGATGTTTTCCAGCCAATCGCCATACGGGTGCTGCGCGGCCAGCACATCGACCATCTCTTCGTGATGATAAAGCCGGCCCTCGTGCGTATCGACAGCGACCATCTCGCCGGCGCCGATGCGGCCACGTTCGGTCACGCGACGATCGTCGAGCGGCACCATCCCCGCTTCCGAGCCAACGGCGAGCAGCCCGTCTTCCGTCAGCGCGTAGCGCAGCGGGCGCAGGCCATTGCGGTCAAGCCCGGCAACCGCCCAGCGGCCGTCGAACATGGCCAGCGCCGCCGGCCCGTCCCACGGCTCCATCACCGCGTTGCAATAAGCATAGAGCGCGCGATGCGCCGGCTTCATCGTGGTGGACTTCGCCCACGCTTCCGGCACCAGCAACGATTTCGCCATCGGCGCGGCGCGGCCAGCGCGCACCAGCACTTCGAACACATTGTCGAGCGCCGCTGAATCCGATCCGCCCGGCTGGATGATTGGTTTCACATCGGCGTCCGCCTCGCCGAATGCTTCGGACGCCATGCGCACTTCGTGCGAACGCATCCAGTTCACGTTGCCCTTCAGCGTGTTGATCTCGCCATTGTGCGCCAGCATGCGGAACGGCTGCGCCAAGCGCCATTGCGGGAACGTGTTGGTGGAGTAGCGCTGGTGATAAAGCGCAACGCAGGAGACGAAGCGCTCGTCGCGCAAATCGGGATAGAACGCGTCCATCTGCTGGGCCAGGAACATGCCCTTGTAGATGAGCGTCTGCGCCGACAGCGAGCAGACGTAAAGCTCAGCGATGTTCGACGCGAGCGCGCGCTTCTCGATGCGGCGGCGGCAGATGAAGAGTTCGCGATCGACGCTCTCCTCGTCGCGCCCTTGCGGATCGTAAAACAATACCTGCTCGATCTCAGGCCGCGTCGCGTTGGCCTTTTCGCCGATGCGCGAAATGTCGACGGGCACCTGACGCCAGCCATAGAGCACGAAACCCGAACGAATGATCTCGCTCTCGACGATGACGCGGGCGCGTTCTTGCGCGCCCAGATCAAGCCGCGGAAGAAAAACCTGGCCGACGAAAATCGGCCCCGGGCGTGGCGTGTGGCCGGTACGCTGTACGACTTCGCGGAAGAAATCCTGCGGCGCGTCGATCAGGATGCCGGCGCCATCGCCTGTCTTGCCGTCGGCATCGACGGCCCCGCGGTGCCAAACCGCCTTCAACGCGGCCAGCGCCAGCGTCACCACATCGCGGCGCGGCTTGCCGTCGATCGACACGATGAGGCCAACGCCGCAGGCGTCGCGTTCATGCTCGGCGCTATAGAGGCCTTCGGCCTCCAGCTTCGCCCGTTCGCGCTCGTAGCGCGCGATTTCATCGTAACCGTTCATTGGCCTACTCCGCGGCCACTTGCGCCGTCGCGGCGCGCTCTTGCAACCAGGCGTGCATCGCGTCCGCCGCGTCACGCCCTTCCCGGATCGCCCACACCACCAGCGACGCGCCACGCACGATGTCGCCAGCGGCGTAAACGCCTTCCAAGCTGGTGGCGTAGGTGAGCGGGTTCACGTTTACAGTGCCCCAGCGCGTCGTTTTGAGGTCGAGCGCGTCCCAGGCATCTGGCAAGTCTTCCGGATCAAAGCCCAAAGCTGCGATGATCAAATCGCCTGGCACGTTGTAGTCGCTCTCCGGCGTCTCTTCGGGCGATTGGCGCCCGCTCGCGTCGGGGGCGCCCAGGCGCATGCGCACGGCTTTCACACCGGGTGTCTTGCCCGCGCGCACGGCCTTCGGCGCAGCGAGCCAATCGAACGCCACGCCTTCTTCTTCGGCGTGACCGACCTCGCGTTGCGAACCGGGCATGTTGGCGCGGTCGCGGCGATAGAGGCAGGTGACGCTCTTGGCGCCTTGGCGGGTCGCTGTGCGGACACAGTCCATGGCGGTGTCGCCGCCGCCGATGACGACTACGCGGCGATCTTTTGCGTCGAGTGCGCCGCTTGCGAATTCTGGCACGTCATCGCCAAGACCGGTGCGATTGGCGGCAATCAGATAATCGAGCGCTTTGACGACGGTTTGATCGTTCGGCGCGTTGAGCGGCTTGGCTTTGTACACGCCAGTGGCGATCAACACGGCGTCGTGACGCGCGCGTACATCCTCAAACGAAATGGTTTCGCCGACACTGCAGTTCAGTTCGAACTTCACGCCGCCCTCGATCAGCCGCTGCGCGCGGCGTTCGACGACCTCTTTCTCCAGTTTGAAGTTCGGGATGCCGTAGATCAGCAGGCCGCCGATGCGATCATGCCGATCATAAACGGTCACTTGATAGCCGCGCACGCGCATGCGTTCGGCGGCGGCCAGACCAGCTGGGCCGGCGCCGATAATGCCGATGCTCTCGCTGCGCTCGCGCCGCGGGGCGATCGGCGCCACCCAGCCTTCGCGCCATGCCGTGTCCGTCAGATATTTTTCCACAGCGCCTATGGTCACCGAACCGTGCGTCGATTGCTCGATGACACAAGCGCCCTCGCAGAGCCGGTCCTGCGGGCAGATGCGGCCGCACACCTCCGGCATCGAATTTGTCGAGGCGGACAGTTCGTACGCCTCTTGGAGGCGGCCTTCGGCCGTGAGTTTCAGCCAATCCGGGATGTTGTTCTGGAGCGGGCAGTGCGTCTGGCAGAACGGAACACCGCACTGAGCGCAGCGCGAAGCTTGGGCAGTCGCTTTCTCGGCGATGAAATCCTTATAGATTTCATGGAAGTCGCCCGCCCGTTCGGTGGACGTGCGCTTCTCGGGCCAAGACTGAGCCACGGACACAAACTTCTGCATGCGTTCGGCCATGAACGCGCTCCAAAGACGCAATTGGCGGGAGATTATTTCTCTAGGCAGTCTTTGGTGCACTGCACAAGGAAAAAACTGCCTTTAGTAGGGTTTTAGCGCTGAATCGAGCTCTTTCGCCGCGCCGCGACGCACTCCATCGTCCGGCCGCCAACCAAGGGGGCAGATTTGGACCTTCTCGACCTCGCCCGCGCCGCGCTGCTCGGCATTCTGCAGGGCCTGACCGAATTTCTGCCCGTCTCTTCGACCGGCCACCTGCTGATTGTCGGACGCGCCATTGGCTATGACGACCCCGGCGGCGTCTTCACGGTGATGATCCAACTCGGCTCGATCCTCGCGGTGATGTGGCTGTACCGGCAGCGCATCTGGGACGTCGTCACCGGCTTGCCGACGAAGCCGGAAGCACGGCGCTTTGCACTGATGCTGTTCTTCGCGTTTCTGCCGGCGGCGTTCGTCGGGCTCATCGCCAACAATTACGTGCGCAACGAACTCTACATTCGCCTCGACATCATCGCTTGGGCGCTCATCCTCGGCGGCTTCGCCATGCTGGCGATCGAGAAATGGCCGCCCAAGATGGAAGTGAAGGACGCCGCGGAGACACCGATCTGGCGCGCCATCGGCGTCGGCGCCTTTCAGACGCTCGCACTCATCCCCGGCGTCTCCCGCTCGGGCGCAACCATTTTTGGCGGCCTGGCGCTGGGGCTCGATCGGCGCGCTGCGGCTGAGTTCTCCTTCTTCCTCGCCATGCCAACCATGGTGGCGGCCTTCGCACTCGATTTCTGGACGGTGAAAGATCACATCACCTCAGATCGCGTCGCCGAAATCGCGGTCGGTTTTGTGTTCGCCTTCATTTCCGCCTGGCTGGTGGTGAAGCCGTTCCTCAACTTCGTCACCAAAGTGGGCTTCGGCCCGTTCGCGTGGTATCGCATTGTCTTCGGCGCCATCATTCTCGGCGTCGTGACTTTGGGATGGCTGTGACGACGCTCTACACGATCGGCTACGAAAAGGCCGGCATTCCTGACTTCATCGCGGCGCTGAAGGCGGCGACGATCAAGACGCTCGTCGATGTGCGCGAAGTCGCCAATTCACGCCGCGCCGGTTTCTCCAAGAAGGCGCTGGCTGCGAGCCTCGATGCATCGGGAATCGCCTACATTCATCTGAAGCCGCTGGGCACGCCGAAAGCCGGCCGCGAAGCGTCGCGCAAGGGCGACAAGGCGACCATGCGGCGCATTTTTGAAGCCAAGCTCGTTGAGCCCGAGAGCCAGCTGGCGCTCGGCGAACTGGCCGATCTGGCTCACGGCGCGCGCACATGCATCATGTGCCTGGAGCACGATTGGCGCGGCTGCCATCGCGCCATCGTCGCCGAGCACTTAGAAGAACGCGGCCTCAGGCCGGCGCATCTTTCGCCCGAACCGCTTCCTTGACCGCCAAAGCCAGCAGCGCCAACCAATAGAGCGTGATTGCGCCCTGAAATACGCGCGGCGAAGCGATAACGCCGGCATAAACCAACACCATGCACACGAGCGGCGCTAGCGCGAGCACGGCCAGAATCCAGCGCCTGCGTTCACCCAGCACGCACAGCGCCGCGATAGCGAAGCCGCTGGCACCCAGGCTAAAATACTTAATCCAATGCCACGTCGCGATCGGCAGCTGTGCTTCGGCGTTGGCCCAATCGGCGGTGACCGCCAATTGCTTCGATGTCTCGACGAAATCGCCGCCCGCTCCGGCAACGGCTGCGGCGATTGCGGCCCAGGTCAGCGGCGCGCGCGGCCCGCCGATCATCAGCGCCGAACCGATCAGAAAGATCGTGTAGGCGGCGATGAAGACTTTCAGGTCGAGCGTATTCAGCGCTGTGTGGGCCGCAGCGATCGCCGGGTTCGGCGGATCACCACCCAACACCTGCACGAGATCAGCCATCGTCTCGGCGCGCTGAAACTGGCTCACCGCGCCAGGCGCGGCGCCTGCGGCGTATGCGGTTTGGACTTCGGGCAACATGCCGAACGCGACGAACACACCAAACGTCGCCAGCCCGCCAACGATCGTGACAATCGGCCAAAGGCGCGCATTCATGCCGGATTTTGCCGTGTCTGGAATTGTCCATACGGACGGAAACGCCAGAGGTAAGTCGGCGCGATCGCCTCAACGCTTTCCAACGAGGCAACCCCCAAATCCTGGATCGTGCCTGCATTCTGATCGGCGCCGACGACATTGTCGCGGCGCAGCAGCGTCACTTGATCGCCCGTCAGCGGCGGCGACGCGAACGGGATCAGTTTGAAGAACCCGCCCAGGATAAGACCGAGCGGATGAGCGACAAAGAACGGCAGCGAGATCAGCGGCACGTCGCGATCCGTTTCCTTGCGCACGTAGTCCAGCAATTGCTTGAAGGAGTAGACGCGCGGCCCGCCCAGTTCATAGACGCGCCCCTGCGCGCCTTCGGCATCGAGCGCCGCGCAAATCGCTTCTGCGACGTCGCCGACAAACACGGGCTGAAATTTCGTTTTGCCTCCGCCGATGAGCGGCAAGCCACCTAACGGAAGCGAAGCTGCGGTTTGCGCCATCGCCGCAAAACGATTGAAGAAGGAGTCCTCGGGTCCAAAAATGACCGAAGGCCGTAAGATGGTGGCGCTAGGCAGCGCTTCGAGCACGGCGCGTTCGCCGTGATACTTACTGCGCGCATAGCGCGCGCCCTTGGGCGCCGCACCCAGCGCCGAAACGTGCGCCAGCCGCTTCACCCCGCGCTTAGCCGCGGCCTCGGCGATGGCGCGCGCGGCATCGACGTGCAGCGCTTCGAAACTCTGCTTACCGCCCTCGTGCAACACCGCGACAAGATTGACGACTGCATCCGCGCCTTCGAGCGCGGCATCGATCGATTCCGGAAAGCGCACATTGGCCTGCACCAGCTGAATCTGGCCGACGTCGCCCATGACGCGCAGCTCGTGGCCGAGGTGGGGCCGGCGCATCGCCACGCGCACACGCTTGCCGCGCTTCGCCAGCGCTCTCACAACCTGTTTTCCGACGAAGCCGGAGCCGCCGAAAACAACGACCAAATCGCTCATGAAGTGCTCCGTCAGCCCCGGTTCAGCGCGAGCGCGCGATGATCGAATTCGGCGCTCGGGAATGTGTCGAATTGTGTCGCGGTATGGATTGTTCGGCTCAACTTGGCAACAGCTCCGGGAACCTTGCAGGCGCGGCGGCTTGGCTCATGTTCCGGCGGAACGCCACCGCGCCCCAATGCTTTGACCCGTCGAGGGGTCAGACTTGTGAGGAATGACTGATGAAGAAGATTTTGGCCATGGCCGTCGCAGCGAGTGCGCTCGCTTTTTCGGCTCCTGCGTTTGCCCAATCGTGGCAAAGCATCAACGCGCGGCAAGCCAACCTCGATCAACGTATCGATGTCGGCGTTCGCAACGGCTCGCTGACCGCGCGTGAAGCAACGCAATTGCGCGCGGAGTTCCGCGACATCGCGCGGCTTGAGGCGCACTATCGCTCCAGCTACGGCCTGTCGCAGGCCGAACGCCGCGATCTCGACCGCCGCTTCGACGCGCTCAGCCAGCGCATCCGGTATGAGCGCAACGACTGGCAGGATCGCCCCGGCCGCGGCAATGATTGGACGCCCATCAATCAGCGTCAGCGTGAGATTGACATGCGCATCGATGCCGGCCGCCGCGACGGCTCGTTGTCGCGCGCTGAGGCGTCGCGCTTGCGCGCAGACTTCCAGTATCTTGCGCAGCTTGAGGCGCGCTATCGGCAAAACGGCTTGTCCAACCGCGAACGTCGCGACCTCGATGACCGGTTCGACCGGCTTGAGGGCCGCGTGCTCGCCGAGCGGCGCGACCGCAACAATTATTACGGCTAAGCTCGCCTGAGAGGCGCATTGAGCCGCCGGCGCATCCGCGTCGGCGGCTTTGCCTTATGCTGGCCGCGTTCTTGCGAGACACGGCGCAATGGCCCGGCAGAAGCCTATCCGATTGCGCGAAACCCGCGCCGCCCCGGCACGCGCGGCGAAAGTGATCGACGCCGAATTCAAGGAAGTCGGCAAGCGCGGCGCAATGGGCCGCATTTGGTTTGCGATCACGGCGCTGTTCTGGGCGGCGGTGATCGGCTTTTTGATTCCGCCGGCAATCGCACTCTATCAGCGCATCGCCGACGCCATCCAAGGCTAAGCGCTCAGCCGCGCCAATTCCTCATCGCTGATGTCTTCGTTTGAATAGACATCCTGCACGTCATCGAGATCGTCGAGCTGAGTGAGCAGCTTCATCAGCGTCTCGGCGCTGTCGCCTTCCACCGGAATGGCGATGTCGGTGCGCCACACGAATTTGGCCGAAGTTGCATCGCCATAGGCTTTGGCGAGTTGTTGCGCTGCGCCGGCAAGCGCGCCCATCTCGCAGGTCAGCACGTGCTGCTCGTCCTCCACGACGCAATCGTCGCAACCCGCTTCAATCGCGGCTTCCAGCATAGCGTCTTCGCCGGCAACGCTGAGCGGATAGCGGATTTCGCCAACCCGCTTCCACGCAAACGACACCGAATTGGTCTCGCCCAGATTGCCGCCGAATTTCGCGAACGCGGCGCGCACCTCGCCGGCGGTGCGATTCTTGTTGTCGGTGAGGCAATCCACGATGACGCCGACGCCGCCGGGCCCAAACCCTTCGTAACGGATTTCATCGAGTTGCTCGGCGCCAACGCCGGAGCCCTTGTCGATGGCGCGCTGGATGTTGTCCTTCGGCATGTTGACCGCGCGCCCCGCCGCCATGGCGCGGAACAGGCGCGGATTGGACGTCGGGTCGGCGCCGCCGAGCTTGACCGCCGCCTGGATTTCGCGCGCGATCTTGGTGAACATCTGCGCGCGCTTTTTATCCTGCGCGCCCTTGCGGTGCTGGATATTCGCGAATTTAGAGTGACCTGCCATGGGCCGGGGTCCTAAAGGGCGGCGCGCAATTTCTCAAGCTTGACAGCGACCAAGGACCGCTATCGCCCCCGCAGATCATCGCTCCGCGCACATCGGATCGCTTCTTTTGGCGTAATCACCCAATCGAGCAGTGCGTCGTGGGCGCCGGCGGGCACTTGCCCCATCTCCTGCTCGGCGTAACCCAGGCCGACCGCCACCGCGCCATGCGCGCGATAGAGCGAAATGATGCGGTCGTAGTGGCCGCCGCCTTGGCCCAAGCGCCGCCCGGCGCGATCGAACGCCACCAGCGGCGTAAGAATGAGGCGTGGCGCGAGATCGGCGCCAGTCGCGGGCGGCGACGGCACGCCGAACGCATCCGCGCTCAACATCTCGCTGCCGCGCCAAGCCAGGAAACGCGCCGGCCCGGCCCGGCTCTCCATGCGCGGCAACGCCACCACGCGCCCGGCCTTCGCCAGCGCCGCCAACAAGGGCCGGTCATCGATCTCGCCGCCGACGGGCCAATAGCCAGCCACGGGCGACAGCCTCGCCAATTCCAGCGGGAAATTCTCGATGAGTCTGAGCGGCGCATCGCCCGGCGTCACCAACGAGCGCTCGGCGCGCATCGTCATGCGCGCGTCGGCTTTCGCTGCCTCCAGGTCAACGTCGATCATGCCGAGACGATCTCACAGAAGCCGAGTCGGCGCGAAGGTTGGGCGGTCCCACATGCGCCGTAAGGCATTGCTCATCCTCTCGAACCCTAGACAACTAGGTGGGCGCCAGGTGCTGCAGACCAGGGTCCGCGACAGAGCCAGCTCCCGAGAGAGATGATACGGTCCCAGGGATGATGCGCCTCTCGCACGCCGCAGAAACCGCCCGACCATGAATCTAAGGCGCATCGCGCCTCGTCTCAAGCGGCGCAAATGTCAGGCGCGCAGCGCCCCGACACGGCCGCGATCGTCGTCAGGGGCGGCATTGGCCGCCTCAAGGCGGGCTTCCACGACCATGTCGGTCAGCCGCTCAATCTCGGCATAGGCGCGCGAGAGCGCCGCCTTGGTCGCCTGCGCCTCGTCGATCAGCGCCAAAGCCGCCAGCACCAGCCGACGCTTGCCGTCAGCATCGCCTGCAAAACCGGCCAAACGGGCATCCAGCGCCTTGGCCAAATCCTCCAGCCGGCGCTCATCGGCCGGCGCGCAGTCAATGGCGAAGTCCTCGCCCAGGATCTGCACCTTCATGCGCGGAAACCCTCCCTGGCCGCCGCATCGAACCGGCACGCCGGTTCGCTCAGAGCCTCGACGACAACGGCAGGGTCTGCGCCCGGTTCCAGCGCGTCGAGAGCGGCCTCAAAGGCGAACGCCTCGGCCAAACGTTGCGCCTGCGCGTCAGGCGTCTCGAAAAGGGAATCGCTTCCCATTGCGACCAAATGTTACGCCCGATGTCGATTCTGTGAAAGCCTGCTCTGCGCCGCCGTGCATGGACGCACGCGCGCTTTGCCGCTAATTCCGGGCCACAAATTTCGCCAGGAGCAGGATCATGAGCGTGAAGGTCGCCATCAACGGGTTCGGTCGGATCGGGCGCAACGTCCTGCGCGCCATCTACGAAGCCGGGCGCACCGACATCGAAGTGGTCGCCATCAACGACCTCGGCCCGGTCGAGACCAACGCTCACCTACTTCGTTTCGACAGCGTGCACGGTAAGTTTCCGGGCGAGGTGAAGTCGGGCGAAGACTGGATCGACCTGGGCAAGGGCAAGATCAAGGTCACCGCGATCAAGAACCCGGCTGAGCTGCCGCATAAGGCGCTCGGCGTCGACATCGCGCTCGAATGCACCGGCATCTTCACCGCCCGCGACAAAGCAGCACTTCACCTCGAAGGCGGCGCCAAGCGCGTGATCGTTTCCGCGCCGGCGGACGGCGCCGACTACACGGTAGTGTACGGCGTGAACCATCAAGGGCTGACGA
Source organism: Hyphomonadaceae bacterium (assembly GCA_050186805.1). GTDB lineage: Bacteria > Pseudomonadota > Alphaproteobacteria > Caulobacterales > Aquidulcibacteraceae > Vitreimonas. The sequence continues at coordinate 13,851 of JBFWYC010000025.1, read as the reverse complement.
AGGATCACGTCGTCATCTCGAACGCCTCGTGCACCACCAACTGCCTGGCGCCGGTGGTGAAGGTTCTGCACGACGCCATCGGCATCGATCACGGCATGATGACGACGATCCACAGCTACACCGGCGACCAGCCGACGCTGGACACGCTGCACAAGGATCTCTACCGCGCCCGCGCCGCGGCGCTGAACATGATCCCGACCAGCACTGGCGCCGCGAAGGCGATCGGCCTCGTGATCCCGGATTTGAAGGGCAAGCTCGACGGCATCTCGATCCGCGTGCCGACGCCGAACGTTTCCGTGGTCGACTTCAAGTTCGTCGCCAAGAAAGCGACGACGAAGGAAGAGATCAACGCGGCGATCAAGGCGGCGGCGGACGCAGGCCCGCTCAAGGGCATTCTCGGCTACACCAACGCGCCGAACGTCTCGCTCGATTTCAACCACGACTCGCGCTCGTCGATCTTCCACAACGACCAGACCAAGGTGATGGAGGGCAAGTTCTGCTCGATCCTCTCCTGGTACGACAACGAGTGGGGCTTTTCTAACCGCATGGCCGACACGGCCGTCGCGATGGCGAAGCTGATCTAGTTTCGCTGGCCTCTCGATGCGTGCGCGATGAAGCTGCGCCTGCCTGACCTCACGCCCGTCGCCAAGGCGCAGCTTTGGGGCATGGGCGTGGGGTTTGCGTTGGCGTTGCTCGCGACCGAGCACGCGGGCGTTAGCTATCGCATCTTCTTTCTGGGTTTTCTGATCGCCTGGGTGGCGAGCGAATTTTATCTTGCTCCACGGCTCGTCGGCCGCAGCGACCGGGGCGCGCTGATCACCGGCGTCGTCAGCGGCTTTCTGTTCCCTTGGGCTGGGTTCGCAGCGGCCTATCTGCTCAATCTGGCGCGGCCCTAGGCGCAGGCGCGCCACCGAGGTGAACAGTGCGGCGCACACCCCGCGCCTGTGCATAAATCGAGCCCCATGCCCACGCGCCGCCTCACCCCGGCCCAAGTCGCGGCTGGCGATCTGTCGTTCGCCATCGCCATGTTTGGCTGCGGGCTGTTCGATGCGCCGCCGGTCGTAACAGGGCTGGTCGCCGGCGCCATGCTCGCCTATTGGAGCGCCTCGCGCGACGCCATTCTGCGGCGCCTGCACGGCGCGGCCTGGGCGAGCCAAACCAGCATCGCCGTGGCCGTCATTATTGCGATAGAAGCCGGCGCCTACTGGCTTGGGCTCGGCATGGGAGGATATTTCTAACAATGACCACGCTCACCATGCACGCCATCAGCGCGCCCGTTTTCACGCGCATGCTCAAGAACGTCTCCGCCATCCTCGCCAAGGCCGAACAGCAAGCGAAGGCCAAGGGCTACGATCCCACGGTGTTGTTGAACTCGCGGCTAGCGCCCGACATGTTCCCACTGTCGCGCCAAATTCAGATCGCCTCAGACCACGCCAAAGGCTGCATGGCGCGCCTTGCCGGGCATCAGCCCGAGGCGATGGAAGACAGCGAAACGACGTTCGCCCAATTGCAGGAGCGCATCGCCAAGGTGCTGCGCATCGTGGAGAGTTACAAAGCGTCCGACCTCACCGGGGCCGAGACGCGCGAGATCACGATTAAGATCCCGAGTAGCGAATTGAAGTTCAGCGGCCTCGATTACGTGAACCAGTGGGCGATGCCGAACTTTTATTTCCACATCACCACCGCCTACGACATCCTACGCGCCAATGGCATCGACCTCGGCAAACGAGATTTTCTGATCAGCTGACGCCGCGCATGCGTCGGCCCAACATCGCCTCCGCGGGCGTCGATCTCGCCTTTGCAGCGCTGGCGCTCATAGCTGGCGCGCTGGGCGCTTCGCTGATGGCGGCGGGGACAATCTTCGCCGGCGCAGCACTCTTGTGGGCCTGGACGCGGCGCGGGCCGCTTTCGCGCATGGATATGCGCCAGCGGGCGACAAACAGCGCGCTGGCGCTTGCCATGCTCGCGGCTGTATTGGGCGTCGCATATTGGATTGGCCTTGGCCTCGGAGGACACACTTGAGCTTTCGCCGGATCGAAGACGCGCCCTCGGATGCGGTCGCCCTGGTGCGCGTCGATTTCAACGTGCCGATGGCCGACGGCGCGGTGAGCGACGACACCCGCCTGCGCGCGGCACTGCCGACAATTCAAGCGCTCGCCGCCAAGGGCTGCAAAGTCGCGTTGCTCGCACACTTCGACCGCCCCAAGGGCAAACGCGTGCCTGAGATGTCGTTGCAGCCCGTGGCGGCCCCGCTGGCGGGGTTGCTCGGCGCACCGGTGGCGTTCGCCAGCGATTGCATCGGCGCCGAGGCTAAGGCCGCTATAGATGCGGCGCCGGCGGGCGGCGTGATCCTGTTGGAGAACACCCGCTACCACGCCGGCGAAGAGAAGAACGACCCGGAGCTTGCCAAGCAGATCGCGGCGCTCGGCGACTTCTACGTCAACGACGCCTTCTCGGCGGCGCACCGCGCACATGCCTCCACCGAAGGCGTCGCTCACCTGCTCCCGGCTTATGCCGGCAAGCAGATGGAGCGCGAACTCGATGCGCTGGATGCGGCGCTGGGCAATCCGAAACGGCCCGTGCTCGGCATTGTCGGCGGCGCCAAGGTCTCGACCAAGCTTGATCTGTTGCAGAACTTGATCGCCAAGCTCGACAAGCTCGCCATTGGCGGCGGCATGGCCAACACGTTCCTCCACGCACAAGGGGTCGAGATCGGCGCTTCGCTGGCCGAGAAGGACATGGCTGACACTGCGCGCGCCATTCTGGAGGCGGCCAAGGGCAAGTGTGAAATCCTGCTGCCGGTCGATGTGGTCGTCGCCAAGGAAGTAAGGCCGCACGTCGAAGCACGAATGACCGGGCTGAGCGACATCGCAGCCGACGAAAAAATCCTCGATGCCGGCGAGAAGACCGTGCAGCGCCTGCGTGAGGCCATGAAGCATTCGCACACGCTGATCTGGAACGGTCCACTCGGCGTGTTCGAGGTTCCTCCGTTCGACCAAGCCACCGTGATCGCGGCCCAGGACGCGGCGCAATTGGTCAAAGCCGGCAAGCTGATCGCGGTCGCGGGCGGCGGGGACACGGTCGCAGCGCTCAACCATGCCGGCGTCGCTGACGATATGACTTTCGTCTCCACCGCCGGAGGCGCCTTCCTCGAATGGATAGAGGGCAAGCCGCTGCCGGGCGTCGAGGCGCTGAAGCGGTAAAATCCACCCCGCGCGCCCGCGCCGCGTGGCGTTTCGGCTTTGGCCGGGCTAAACCCTCGCTATCCATTCAGGTCGCGGGGGTTTCCCCGCCAGACGCGGGGTCAGGGACTGTGAATCTCGACGCATTGAACAAAGTCGCCGTCGCCATGGTCGCTCCGGGGCGCGGCATCCTGGCGGCGGACGAATCCACCGGCACGATCAAAAAGCGCTTCGACGGCATCGGAGTCGAAAACACTGAGGACAACCGCCGCGACTATCGCGAGCTGATGTTCCGCGCCAAGGAGGCCATGGCCTACGTCTCTGGCGTCATTCTCTATGATGAGACCATCTGGCAAAGCGCCAAGGACGGCACGCCGCTCGTGAAGCTGATCGAGCAAGCCAACTCGATCCCCGGCATCAAGGTCGACGAAGGCACGCGGCCCTTGCTCGGCGCCAAGCCGGGCGAACTGGTGACCAAGGGTCTCGACGGCCTCGATAAGCGCTTGCCGAAATATTACGAACAAGGCGCGCGCTTCGCGAAATGGCGCGCCGTGATCGATCCAACCAACCTCTCTTACGCCGGCATTCTGGCCAACGCGCATGCGCTCGCACGCTACGCCAACCTCTGCCAGGAGTTCGACATCGTGCCGATCGTCGAGCCGGAAGTGCTGATGGACGCGGATAACGACATCGATACGACCTACGCGGTCACCGAATGGGTGCTGAAGGAAACCTTCCAACAGCTCTACTATTTGAACGTGAAGCTGGAAGGCATCGTGCTGAAGCCGAACATGATCGTGCCCGGCAAGAAGGCAGCCAAGCAGGCCAGCGTCGATGAAGTCGCGGAGAAGACAATCGCGTGCCTGAAGGCGACGGTGCCGAGCGCGGTGCCGGGCATCGCCTATCTCTCCGGCGGCCAGTCGGACGAACTCGCGACCGCGCACCTCTCGCGCATGAACGAGATCGGCGGCTTCCCGTGGAAGATGACGTTCTCCTACGGGCGCGCGCTGCAAGCGGCGCCGCAGAAGGCGTGGAGCGGAAAATCCGACAATGTCGGCAAGGCGCAAGCCGCGTTCTTACACCGCGCCCGCATGAATGGCCTCGCGTCCAAAGGCGAATGGACCACCGGCCTGGAGAAGCAAGCCGCGTGAGCCGCGAACGCTGCAGGCTGTATCTGATCACGCCGCCGGCTTTCGAGCTGGCGGCGTTTTCGCGCGCCGTTGCGGACGCGTTGAGCGGCGGCGATGTCGCCTGCGTGCAGCTGCGGCTGAAAGACGTGCGCGACGGGGAGGTGCTGCGCATCGGCGCCGCACTCAAGCCCATTGTGCAGGCCGCGGGCGCGGCCTTCATCCTCAACGACCGCCCCGACCTCGCCGCCAAGCTTGATGCCGACGGCGTGCATGTTGGCCAATCCGACGCGAGCTACGCGCAGGCGCGCGCCGCCTTGGGCAAGGACCGCATCGTCGGCGTGACCTGCCACAATTCACGCGACTTGGCGTATGACGCGGCCGAAGCCGGCGCGGATTATGTCGCCTTCGGCGCCTTCTTTCCCACCGACACCAAAACGCCGTCGCATTGGGCCGAGCCCGATCTGCTGGAAATCTGGCAGGAGACGATGGAAACGCCGTGCGTCGCCATCGGCGGCATCACCGCCGACAATGCCGAACCGCTGGTGCGCGCCGGCGCGGATTTCCTCGCCGTCTCGGCCGGCGTGTGGGCGCATCCGCAAGGACCGCGCGCAGCCGTCGCGGCGTTCAACGCGCTGTTCGAGCGCATTTCGGGCTAAGCTCTTCGGCGATTACGCCGGAAAGCAAGCCTAGTTGCTGGGCTCTGGATCGGTCGCATCCTCAATGCGCGTGGGTTTTGGCACTTGTTCGAGCGTGACGCTGGCGTGGGCGCCGCCGCTCGCGGCCTCTGGCGGCGTCCATGAAAGCGTATCGACCTGCAGCGTGCGGCGCAGTTCGCTGATCACCAGACGCGCATTGTCCTGGATTGAATCGGCGTACTCCGAGCCCTTCGCCGTTCGGTAGTGCGTGAGAAACACGCCACAATTGGCCGAGCCGCGCACAATGTTGGCGCTGACATATTCGTTGTCGTCCCAGACATCGGTGAGCTTGTCGTGCAGGCGACGGGGGAAGCTGGCGATGGTGTCGGCATAGGCGCGGTGCAACGCTGCTGAGTCGCTGGTGAAACGCTCCACGAGCGCGGCGAAATTCGCATCGGAAGCGCCTGCCTCGCAGGCGTCGGCGAGGTCGTTGATGGTGACCCATTGTTCGTGCGCGGCGGCGTAGTAGGCGCCGCCGGCTTCAAGCTGACGCTCGTAAATGGCGGCTCGATACGGCAGCGAGCCTTGCATCAGCAACACAATCGCCTGCACCACCGACGCCGCACTGGCGAGCGCGGCGATCCCTAAGCTCCAGAAGATATAACGTTCGCCTCGCGACCTGAGCCGCGCCTTGAGCGATGGCGTCACCTGGCGCGCCCGCATCATGCCCTCCTGCGCCGCGTCTCGACCTTACGTTCGGTGAGGCCGCGCTGAAAGGCTTGTCGCGTTTCGCGCGTAGGCGCAGTGTCGTGCAGGACGGAGGCGAATTCCAAATGGCCGACGACGACACACCGCCCAGCATCCTTCAACTAACACCGCTCAATCCGGCGTTTCGCGACGATCCGCACGCGCTCTATGCGCAGCTGCGTGCGCGCTTTCCTGTCCATCTCGACGCCATGGCGGGCTCGTTCGTGCTCGCGCGGTACAAGCAGGCGCGCGAAATCCTCAACGATCGCACCATGTTGCGCGGGCCCGACAAGGTCGATCCGCCGGCCGCGTTCACCTCACGCCTGACCGATACGATGGAGATCGATCCCGAAACCGGCGAGCGGCGCTTCTACTCCATCCTGCTGATGGATGAGCCACATCATACTCGCGTGCGCGCCCCATTGGCCAAGGCGCTCTATGCGCGCGCGGCGAAGTGCAAGCCGCTTGTCGATGAAATCATCGACGAAAAGCTCGACGCGGTGGCGGCGCGCGGCGGTTTCGATGTGCTCAACGACTACGCCATCCCCATACCGATCGATGTGATCGGCGCCATTCTTGGCGTCGATGTCGAGCGCCGGGGCGAATTTCGCGAATGGTCTGAGGGCGTCATTCAAATCCTGAATCCGTTCCGCACGCCCGAGCAAGTCACCCACATGGAGCGCGCCGGCGAAGCGATCCGCGCCTACATCGCCGGCCTCATGGAGGCGCGCCGCAAGACGCCGCAGGACGACCTCGTCACCGACATGGTGCGGCTCAAGGCCGAAGGCGCCGAACTCCAGGACGCCGAGATCATCTCGAATTTGATCGGCCTGCTGGTCGGCGGCAATCTCACCACCAGCGACCTGATCGGCAATGGCGTCTATGCGCTGCTGACCAACCCAGACGAACTCGCCAAGCTCAAGGCCGATCCCAGCATCATCAATCAGGTGGTGGAAGAAATCCTGCGCTATGACGGCCCGGTCGATATCACCGCGCGTGTGGCGCCCAGCGACATGGAGATCGGCGGCTGCCCGGTGAAGGCGCGCCAATCGATCATTTCGCTGTTGCGCAGTTCCAATCACGATCCCGACGTGTTCGAAAACCCGGACGCCTTCGATGTGACGCGCAAGCCTGGGCCGCATATCGCGTTCGGCGGCGGCAGCCACATCTGCATCGGTGCGCCGCTGGCGCGGATAGAAGCGCAAGCCGCACTACTCAAGCTGTTTCAGCGCTTTCCGAATTTGCGCTTGGCCGATCCCGCCAAACGCCCGGAACGCCGCACGCTGCCCTTCTTCAACGGATTCCAGAGGCTGGACGTGGCGATCTAAACGTCGAGCCGCCATGTCGATGCGCGCACGCGCGCCAAGTGGCGTTCGAAGACGAGTTTTTCCAACTCGTCGCCATCGCCATCGAGGAAGGCGTGTTTCTGCCAATAGCCGCGCCCAGGCCTTCCGGTGTCCTTGCTCACCACCAACACGTCGAGCGGCGGTTCGCGCCGGCGCCGGCACTGCTCAGCGATGGCGTCGAGCGCGCCCCACAGCGAGTGCTGGTCGAACTCGCCGATGCGCAAATCTTCGTCCGCGGCCGCCGCGCGTAACGCCTCCTCGGCTTCCTTGTACGTGAAGGGCGCCGCGCCGGAGAGCGCTCGATCCACCAGCAAGCTGCGCAACAAGCCGACCAACGCTTCCTTCTGGCCGCCCGCGCGGAGCCGTGCGTTGCGCGCGAGGTTTTTGCGCCCAAGCAGCAACGCCAGCCGCCCGAGCACCCGCTGAACCTCGGGATGATCGGGCGCGCCGTCCCAGGTTGTGAGATTCGCCGTCTGCAACGTATCGAAGGGCGGCGCCAGCGCGCACGGGTGCAACATCACCGGCACCAGCATCGACCGCTCAAGCCCGATCTTCGCTTCGCGCACCACCCAGTGCGAGGACATCGCCGCGAAGGTCCAGCACACGATCATCGCCTTGGCGGCGTCGATCTCTTCATAGATGCGCCGCTCCCACTCGGACCCCACCTCGATGCCGGCGTCGAACCAGGCCGGCACGTCGAGATCGAGTAGGAGCGCGTAGAGCGTCTCGACCCGGGCGCGGTCCTCGCGCTTGTAGGAGATGAAAACGTCGCTCAAGGGGCTCCCCGTCCGCGTCCCGGGGCCGCCAGGCCGGGCTTGGGCAGGGTTAAGGCGCCTCGGGGCGCCCGGCCAGACTAGGAAAACCGCCCGAACGGTCCTACCTGGGGGCTTCGGATTCTAATCCCATGCCTCAGGGAGCCCCTATGACGTTCCGCCTCGACGACGAAGAGCCCAAGAACCCGGCCGATGGCCGCAACGCCCCCGACGTGATCGAGAAGGCGCTGTTCGAGGCCCGCGTCGTCATGCTGACAGGCGAGGTCAACGACATCCAAGCCCGGCGCGTCACCGAGCGGCTGTTCGCGCTCGCGTCGCAGAACGCCAACCCGATCACCTTCGTGATCTCCTCGCCCGGCGGCCACGTCGAAAGCGGCGACATGATCCACGACGTGATCAAGTTCATCAACGCGCCGGTGCGCATGCTGGGCACCGGCTGGGTCGCCAGCGCCGGCGCCCTCATCTATTGCGCCGCGCAGCGCGAGAACCGCTTCTGCCTGCCGAACACGCGCTTCCTGCTGCACGAACCGCGCGGCGGCGTCGGCGGCATGGCCAGCGACGTGGAAATCCAGGCGCGCGAAATCCTGCGCATGCGCGAGCGGCTGAACAAGATTTTCGCCGACGCCACCGGCCAGCCGGTCGACAAGATCAAGCGCGACGTCGATCGCGACTACTGGATGCTGGCGGAAGAAGCGAAGGCCTACGGCCTCGTCGGCCGCATTGTGCAAAGCCAGAACGATATTCGGTAGCACATCTACTCAACGTCCCAGCTTGGCTGATCATCGATAGCGGACGCCAAGTCCGGGCGATGGTGCGCAACGGCGTCCTTGATGGCGCGCCAAGCCAAGGTGCGCGTTGACCAATGCAAAGCGCGCTTGCCTGCGCGCAGTCGCCAGCGCGTCTTGTCCCACGTGCGAACGTCGGTGACATCCGCCCAGGCAAGCCGCGTGCGCAAAAACCACGCGCCAAACTCAATGCCGCGATTGTCCCAACGGTAGCGTGCGCAGGCGCCAAGCAGCGCAAGCAGCAGCGCCGCCAGCCCCATCAACATCATCGTCCAGCGGGCAAACGCGTTTCCGGCAAATTCCCCGGGCTGAAGCCCGGCGGTGAAGAGAAGCTGCGCCGATATCCAAGCCAAGATCAGCGCCATCGCGATCAAGTAGCCATCACTGACCGCGTGTCCGCGCTCTGCCTCAGCACGCACAAGCGGCGTGTATGGCAGCAGGCGATTGAGCAGCCAGCCCGCGATCCAAATAAACGCGAAGGCGGCCAGAACGGATGGCGGCTCCAGCCAGTTCATTGCCTCCCCGGCTCTGCGCTCGGCTCATGCATGGCCCGCAAACTAGCACGCGCGTCACCTCCCGTAACGCGCCCTTAAGCCGTCTCTGGTAACCACGCTGCCTCTTGCGCAAGATCCCATCAGGGGCGGCGCCAGGCGGGGTTGGTGGAGATTTCCCATGCGTTTCGGGTCGGCGGCGTCCGCGCTCGCATTGCTCTTGGCTGCCTGCGGCGGCGGCTCGACGGAAGCCGGTCATGACGCGCATGGCGGCGAGCAGGCCGCTGCCGAGCATGGCGGCGGGCATGTCCCGACGCTTGGCCCGGCCGAGGCGCATGCAGCGCCCGCCCCGCACGGCCAACCGGCCGCGCACGCCGCCAACGCGCCCGCGCACTGGAGCTATGGTGATCAAACTGCGTGGGCAGGCGCCAGCGGCCTTTGCGGCCGCGGCCGCGAGCAGTCGCCGATCAATCTCGCCAGCGCAGCGCCAATGGCCGATGTCGCCGACATCATCCCGCACTATTTGCCGGTCGACGGCGCGTTCGTGAACAACGGCCACACGCTGCAGTTCAATCCGGCAAGCGCCGCGGCCACCCTGAGCATCGGCTCGGACTCGTACAACTTCGCACAATTCCACTTCCATTCGCCGGCCGAACACACGCTCGACCGGCGCGCCTATCCCGCCGAGCTGCATTTCGTGCATCGCAACGAGCACGGCCAACTTGCTGTGCTTGGCGTGTTCATCGAGGAAGGCGGCGAAAACGACGCGCTCGCCGCGCTGCTGGCGGCCGAACCGACCTCGCAAGGCGACGAATTCGCTACGCACCTGCAAGTGAATTTGATGGCGCTGCTGCCGCCCGATCGCGCCTATTTTGCTTATGCCGGCTCGCTGACGACGCCGCCCTGTAGCGAAGGCGTGCGCTGGAATGTGCTGCGGACGCCGATCACGGCTTCGGCGGGCCAGATCGCCAAGCTGCGTGAAGCGCTCGGCGCCAGCTCACGTCATCCACAGCCGATCAACGAACGCACGGTTTTGTTGGGCAGCTAGTCGGCTGTCATCGATCCGTGCTGGCGCGGCCTGCGCGCCCCTGCTAGCGTCGCCCCGGTTTCTCGGGGGAGATCGCCATGGCAGAAGGCCGCAACACCATCACACTCAGTCTCGCCGGCATCGGCGCTGTCCTCGGCGTCGTCGCGACCGGATGGTCGGCTCGGAATAGCCAGCGCATCTCGCAAGAACAGCACTTCAACAACTATCAGCTCGGCGTCTTCAACGAAGTGATGGAAGCGCTGGATAAAACCGATCCAGACCGCATCTTCGCGGTGCAGATGCTCGTCACCAGCATGCCCTCTCGCAGCGCCAATGGCGCAGAGTCGATGCGGGAAAATTTGCTGAAGATATTGTGCGACCGCGCCAACCGCGCGGAGTATGGCGCAGCCGTGCGCGAAGCATGTAACGCACAAGCGACGGAAGTGCCGGAAACCGCCGCCACACAGGCGACGCAAGTTGTCGAAGCGCCGGCGGCTTCGATCGACGTAGGCGCCGTCGTGCCGCCGCCGCAGCAACAAATGCAGCCGCTGCCGACCACGCCGCCGCAAACAACGACGGAGGACGTGCGCTCCGACGACAGCGCTTCACCGCCGCAAGTAGTGCGCGACGCAGTGCGCTCGGTGCGCGAGCAAGCGCGCCCTGGCGCGCTGTGGAACATCGATGTTTTCCACTGTGAAGGCGTGCCCGGCGCGCAGGAGCGCGCGCAAGCGGCCTTCGATGCCCTCAGCGAAGAGGCGCGCTCACCCACCGCCGACGCCGGCATCTCCCTCGGCCGCGTTCGGCTACGCCCCTTGCCTGCGAACATCAACGATCGCCCCAGCTATGGCGTAAACGCCGATGAAATCCGCTCAGAAGCCGGCGAGGCGGAAGCGGCTGCGTCATTGCGCGCAGTGCTGCAGGCGCGCAGCGCGCCGGCCGTGCGCCTGGAGACCTCCGGCGTGCGTACTCCCTACTATATGAGCGCTTTTTTCTGTGGCGGCGGCAGCTCCTCGGCGCGCTAAGGCGCGAAAGTTCCAGCATTCTCTGACTGAATGGTAACGCCCGCGCCGCCTCAGCGCGCGCGTTGAGCCGCATTTTCGCCCTGTGGAAAAGTACAAACCGGGTCCGCGTCCGTTGCAAGATTAGCTGCGGGCGGGCGCATTTCTTTTGGTTTGTTGGCGCGGCGCATTCGCCGCGTTCGGTAGAGAGACCCGATGGCCGCTCGCTGGATTGGACTTGCTCGTCCCAAGAACAAGAAGAAGCACAACCTGCTGCATTCGCTGCACGCGTTCAGTGCAGGCGGCATTTTGGCGCTAGCGGCGGCGATGAATTTCGCCATGTACCCCGACGCGTTGGCCGAGGTGATGTCAGGCGAACGCCAGATCATCGGCTTCGTTCCCAACGATCCGTCCGCCGGCACAGCTCTGACGCCGGGCGCGGCGATTGTCGTCAACGAGGACGAAGTGCGCTTGCTGGCCGCCACTGCTTGGGGCGAGGCGCGCAGCGAAGGCGAGACTGGCATGCGCGCGGTGGCGCACGTCATGGTCAACCGCATCGGCGACCGTTTCGGCGAGGATCTGCCGACAGTGATCCTCTCTCCGAAGCAATTCTCGGTTTGGAATCGCGGCGATCCCAACCGACGCCTGGTGCTCAATCTCGTGCGCGATCCCGAGCGCTATTCGGGCGGCGGCGAAGCCGAGTGGGAGATCGCACAACGCGTCGCGCGCGAAGTGCTCTCCGGTCAATCTATCGATCCCACCAGCGGCGCGTTGTTCTACCATACGCGCGCCATCCGCCCACGCTGGGCGCGTTACGGTCAGGGCGCGCAAACCATCGGCGCTCACATTTTCTACACCGATGTCCCGGATGGCGCACAGCGGCGCACGCCGCGCGTGATCGACATCGCGCAGATCTTCGGGCGTTCGTCGGAGGCGGAGCCGAGACCTGCGCGGGCGCAACGCGGGCCCCGCGCAGGCCGCGTCAACGGCGTCATTCAGTACGCGCCAGCCGAGATGGCGCATCAGGAGCTGCCGAGTGAATCCAGCGTCGCCGATCCCAACGCGGCTGCGACGCCGACGATCGACGGCGTGCCCGTCGCAACGGCGAGCGCCGCTGCGGGCTCATAAAGGCTCGTCCGCCTTTTCGCCGTCCCAGTAGTCGACGCTAGCGGCGTCGCGCACGATGCGCCGGCCGAGATTGTAGACCATGATCTTGCCGCTATCGGGATAGACGCAGGTTTCGTTCGCGGCGCGGTCGCCGATCATGATGAAACGGAACGGCTTGTCGCTTTCGTTGATCAGGCAATGCCCGGCGCACTGGCCGGCGGGAAAGCCGACATAGTCGCCCGCCTTGATCGTATAGCGCTCATCGCCCAAGCGCAGCGTCGCCTCGCCTTCAAGCGCAATGATGTGCTCCTCCTCCACCATGTGATAGTGGAACGGCGAACTTTGCTTGCCCGGCGCCAACTCCTCGTAGCTCACGCCAATCTTGCGGCCATCGTTGCGCGTGTCCGAGAGCAAGCGATAGCGCGAACCGAAGCGCACGCCCTCGCTCCATTCCGTCCACGGCACGCTCTCGATGGCGATGGGTGCGCGCGGCTTGGCTTCGCTCATGTCCAAATCCTGATGAAATCCGCCATGTTCGGCAGCACGTCGACGAGGCCGTGCAGCAGAACCACCAAGAGCAGAGACTTAGTGCGCGCGTAGATCAAGCCAAACAACAGCCCCATGGGCGAGAGCGTTGCGATCGTGTGCGCCACCACCTGCAGCGGATCTGTACTCCAGCCGTCGACACCGGGGCCGCCACGAAGAAAGAGGCCAGGCGCATGCGCAATCCCGAACAGGATCGAGGTCGCGAACACGCCGGTCCATGGCGAGCGGAGCCAGGCCGAGAGGCGCGTCTGGAGCACGGCGCGATAGAGAAACTCCTCGCATAAGCCTGCCTCCAAAGTGATCCAGACGAAGCTCGCCGGCGCGATCCAGGCGAGCAAAGCAGGCGCGGGGTTCTCGGCGGCGATGTTCTGCAAACTGGGACTAATGACGCACAGGAGGCCGAGGATGATCGCGCCCAGCACGATCAGGGTGCGCCAGAATTTGCGCCCGCTCAGAGCAGTTTGAAACAGCGGCGCAAGCCGGGCGCCCAACATCACCAGCAAGAGCGCTGGCAGCAGAATGTGCGCGGTCAGCTTCAGACCCATCACCAAAAGTTCTTGGCCTGGTCCCGGCGGCAGCGCCTCGCGGGCCGCGCTCATGCCGAAGCCGAGGAACAGCACCGCGTAGAGACCCAGGAAGACGAGCACGGCGATGCTTTCAAGCGCCGGCCGTTCGACCACGATGGCGGGCGCGTTGGCGCCGCGCGTGAGTAACCAGGCCATGCCGGAAAGCGCCAAGCCGAAAATGGCCATGACGAAAACCGGCGTCGTCCAGTCGCCATTGGTGGCGTAGAGATAGCCGACGGCGCCGGCCCATATCAGCGCATAAGCGAGGGCGGCGGCGATTGCCGCGCCCCGTCCCTGACCTTCGCCAGCCATTGGCTCACCCTCCTCGTTGGCAGAGGGATGCGCGCATTACCGCCGCTGGATGCGGGGCAAAAGCAAAGGCCGCCGGCGTGTCCACCGGCGGCCTCTCAAATGGTTTGCACTTGCGCCTAGTGGCTCTCGCCGCGCCAGACCTGCTTGTAGGCAAGGTATGTCAGCGCTGCGAGCGCCAGCAGGAAACCCAGCACGACAATGCCAAG
>JBFWYC010000024.1:0-64910 GCA_050186805.1 Hyphomonadaceae bacterium | reverse complement strand
TGGGGCCGGCCGTGGGCGGCGCGGTGGTCGCTGCCATCGGCGCGGTCGGCGCCTTCGCCATCAACGCGCTGTCCTATCTCGGCTTGATCGCCGTGCTGCTGCGTTGGAAGCCGCCGGCGCGGGACGAGACGCTGCCGCCGGAGCCGATCGGACGCGCCATCATGTCGGGCATACGCTACGCCCTGCTGTCGCCGCCGCTGTTGGCGTTGTTTGCGCGCGGCGCCATGTTCGGCTTGTGCGCCAGCAGCGTGCTCGCCTTGTTGCCGCTTGTGGCGCGCGACAATCTGGGCGGCGGCCCTGTCATATACGGCGTCTTGTTGGGCGGCTTCGGCATCGGCTCGATGGCCGCGGCACTGCTGACAGCGCGGGCGCGGCAGCTGATGAGCGCCCAGCGCCTCGTCGGCCTGTGCAGCATCGCTTACGGGGTCATGTCCATTCTGCTCGCGCTGAGTTCAGTAACCGTGTTCTCGGTGAGCACGTTGATCGTCGCCGGCGCCTGCTGGATTCTGGTGCTCGCCACGATCGCCACAAGCGTGCAAATGTCGTGTCCGCGCTGGGTGGTCGGCCGCTGCGTCGCCATGGGCCAAGTGACCACAATTGGCGGGCTGGCCGGGGGATCGATCCTTTGGGGCATCGTCGCCGCGCATGGCGGACTGGACGCCGCACTCATCGCTTCCGGCGTCACCCTTTTGGCCACGCTGCTGCTGGCTCGCGCTTTGCCGATTGCCGACGTCGATGAAACCGACTGGAGCAGCGCGCCTTATTCCGTTGCGTCTCCGGGCGTCACCATCGATCCGCGCTCGGGCCCGATCGTCGTCACTATCGAGTATCGCATCCCGCGTGAACGCGCTGACGACTTCCTCAAGGCGATGCACGAAATCGGCCGCATCCGCCAGCGCGACGGCGCCCGCCGCTGGAGCATCGCCCAGGACCTCGATCAGCCGGAAATCTGGCGCGAGCGCTATCAAAGCCCGACCTGGACGGAGCATCTACGCCGGGTCAGCCGGGTCACCGCCGCCGATCAAGCCGTGCGCGATGGGGTGCTGCAATTCCACCAGGGACCGCCTCCGGTGGTCAAGCGCATGCTTGAACGCCCGCCAGGGGCCGCGCCACTCGGCGAGGACTAATCGGCATTCCGATGTTTCCGCGCCGACATTGCCTTTACTGGGGTTTGCGGTTCGTGTGGCGCCCTGGACAGGCTAAACAGCGGCCCGAAGCGCGCGAGGCGCCGGGCGACAGGTGCATGGCATGAGCGGTGGGTTGCACGAACATACGTTGCCGAGCACGCTTGAGGACCTCGCGCGTAGTCGCGCCCAGCACACGGCCTATGTCGATGGCGCGACCCGCATCACCTACCGGGACGCCCTGGATCGCGCGCACCGTCTCGCCAACGCGTGGGAAGCGCTTGGCGTCGGACGCGGCGACCGCGTTTTGTGGCTGGCGCAGAACTCCTACCGCGTGGTCGAGGGGGTCGTAGCCGCGTCCTTACTCGGGGCCATGATCTGTCCGATCAATTGGCGCCAATCGGCGGAAGAGATGGCGTTCGTCATCGACGACTTCTCCCCCAAACTGGTGATCTGGCAGGACGAAGAAATCGGCGACGCGGTGAAGAGCGCGCGTGAGGCGACCAAATGGCGCGAGGCGCGCTGGATTCAGCACGACGGCGCTGACGAGTACGAGGCGCTGCTTGCAAAGGCGGACGGCGCTCACAAAGTTCGCGCCGTCGATCCGGCGCTGCCGGCGCTGGTGGTCTACACCGCCGCATTCGCCGGCGTCCCGAACGGGGCGATGCTGAACCAGTCCGCAATCCTGACGCAGAGCCTGGTTGTCCAATACGTCCAGGACATCACGACCAACTCCGTGTTCCTGAACTCCGGCCCGATGTTCCACGTCGGCACCCTCATGACGACATTCGCCGCTTTCACCATAGGCGCGACCAACGTGTTCGTGCGGCGCACCGATGGCGAGGCGCTAGCGCAAATCATTCACGCCGAGCGCTGTACGTTTGCGTTTCTGATGATGAAGGTGTGCGAGGACTTGGTGCGCCTCAACAAGGATGGGCGCTACGACTTCAAATGCCTCACCTCGCCCTCCTTCTTCCCGGAATGGGATGCGATGGTGACGATCAACCCGCGCGACACCCGCAACACCGCTTACGGCTACGGCCAAACCGAAGTGAACGGCTTGGTCACGTGGACATTCTACAGCGCCGCCGGCGACAAAGGCGTCAGTGGGCGCGCCTCGCCTGGCTCACAGGTGCGCGTCTTTGACGCCGACGACAACGAGGTCGCTGACGGCGAGGTGGGCGAACTCGTCGTCCGCGGCCCGACAGTGATGTGCGGCTACTGGAACCGGGCCGAGCTGAATGCGCAACGCCAGCGCAATGGTTGGCACCACACCAACGACCTTGGCCGCCGCGAGGCCGATGGCTCGATCTCGTTCGTTGGCCCAAAGACCCAGATGATCAAATCCGGCGCGGAGAACATCTATCCCGCCGAGGTGGAAGGCTGCTTGCGCCGTCACCCCGCCGTGGCCGACGCCGCCATTATCGGCATCCCCGATCCGCTCTTCACCCAAAGCGTCAAAGCCATCGTGCAATTGCGCGATGGCGCCAGTTGCGCTCCGGGCGATTTGGTGGAGCATTGCCGCGCGCATCTGGCCTCCTACAAGAAGCCGCGTGTGGTCGAGTTCGTCGACGCATTGCCACGCACAAAGCTTGGCGCGATCGACTACAAAGCGCTCGACGAACGCTTTGGCGGCGGCAATTATCCCGGGCAAGCTTGGCAGACCGCGCAACGTGCTTGAACCGCCGCTCACCACCTATGACTTGCGCCCAACGGAATTAACGCAGCCGTTCTGGGACGCCGCGCGCGCTGGCAAGCTCCTGGTGCAGCACTGCCGCGCCTGCGCCCGAAAATTCTTCCGCCCCGAGATCGCCTGCCCGCACTGCCGGTCACGCGAGTGGGATTGGGTGGAGAGCAACGGCCGCGGCAAGCTCTACAGCTTCTCCGTCATGCATCGCTCGCCTTCCCCGGCTTTCAAGGCGCCCTTCATTTTCGCAGCGATCGAGATGGAGGAAGGCTGGTCGCTTTTCTCCAACCTGATCGGCCTCGATATCGACGAGGCGGCGATTGGCATGCCCGTGGAGGTTTGCTTCCACGCGGTGTCGGACGATCTCACCGTGCCACTGTTTCGTCCCGCCGCTTCATGAACGTCACGGTCCGCATCGAGGAGCGGATCGCGTTTGTCGCCATCGCCAACCCGCCGGTGAACGGCTTAAGCCACGCCGTTCGCGTTGGCTTGTTCGAAGCCTTCGCGCGCATTCGTGACGATGCGGATGTCGATGGCGTCGTTCTCCATGGCGGCGGCGCTTGCTTTTCGGCCGGCGGCGATCTGCGCGAGTTCGGTTCGCCGGCAGCGAAGGCCGATCCCGGTCTGTCGAAGGACGTGCATCCAGCCATCGAGGCTTGCGGCAAAACCGTCGTCGCGGCGATCCACGGCTATGCGCTAGGCGGCGGGCTGGAAACCGCCATGGCCTGCCATCGACGCATCGCGACGCCCGATGCGAGGCTAGGCTTGCCCGAAGCGCTGATCGGCGTGATCCCGCTGTCAGGCACTCAACGCTTGCCGCGCCTGATCGGACTGGAAGACGCCACCGACATGATCGCGACCGGACGCGAGGTTCGCGCCGAAGACGCGCCGCATGCTCTGCTCGATGCCGTCGTGGATGTCGAAGCCCTGCTGCCCACAGCCGCTCAGTTAGCGCGTGCGGCCGCGCCGTTGGCGCGCGACATCCCTTTTCCCACGACCGACGCCGCCGCAATTCTGGCGGAGGCGCGCCGACGCGTCACCAGCGGCCAGTATCCGCCGTTCGCCCACCACCTGATCGCCGCGATCGAAGCCGGGGCAACAGCCATCTCATTCGACGACGGCCTCGCCCGCGCTCGCGCGATCTATGATGCCACTGTCGACTCTCTGGAATCTAAAGCCGCCCGCGCCGCATTTCTTGCCAGCCGCGGCGCCAGATCGAAGGATAGAGCATGACCATCGACCTTTCCGGACGCGTCGCCCTCGTCACCGGCGCCTCGTCAGGGCTTGGCGCGCGCTTCGTCGAAATTCTCGCGGCGTCGGGGGCCAAGGTGGCCGCGTGCGCAAGACGCACCGACCGGCTGCAAGATCTCGCCGCCCGCGTGCGCAAGGCAGGTGGCGTGGTCGAGCCGATCGCCATGGATGTCGAAGACCCAGCCTCCATTATCGCCGGCTTCGACAAGGCTCAGAGCGCGCTAGGACCAGTCGACATTACCATCGCCAACGCCGGCCTCAACGCGCAAGGCGCCTCCACCGAGCTTGAGGCGGACGCGCTCGCACAGCTCGTTCGTGTCAATGTACAGGGCGTCTACCTGACGGCCCGCGAGGCAGCCAAGCGGCTCATCGCCAGCGAGCACGCCGAGCGTGGACGCATCATTTTGCTTGGCTCAGTCGGCAGCCAAAAACCGCTCGCCGGCCTCACCGCCTATTCCATGTCAAAGGCCGCCGTTGCGATGATGGGAAAAGGCTTCGCGCGCGAATGGGCGCGCAACGGCATCACCGTCAACACGATCTGCCCAGGCTGGATCGCCACAGAGCTGAATTCAGAATGGCTGGCCAGTGAAGGCGGCCAGAAGCTAACCAAGACATTTCCCCGCCGCCGCGTGATGGCGGCCGAGGGACTTGATGGCCTGGTGCTGTTCTTGGCGTCGGACGCGGCGGCTTCGATCACTGGCGGCGTGTTCGCCGCCGACGAGGGTCAAGTCCTCGCCTAAAGCGGCGACAATTCTTCCTCGTTTTGACCTTCCGCGCATTCAGCGAAGCGCGTCAGATGCTGGTCGGTGCTGCCGAACAGCCCGCGCACCAACGCAAGACGCTTGAAATAGTGGCCGACGACATACTCCTCGGTCACGCCAATGCCGCCATGCAATTGGATCGCCTGGGTGCCGACGAAGAAGCCCGCCTCGCCGATCTGCGCTTTCGCGGCTGACACACCGCGCTGCCGCGCTCGCGGATTTTCCAAGGAAAGCGCCGCAATGCCGCGATAGAGCATGGACCGCGCAAGCTCTGTCTCCACCAGCATGTCGGCCATGCGGTGCTGAAGCGCCTGAAACGTGTTCAGCGTCACGCCGAACTGCTTACGGGTTTTCAGATAGTCGCGCGTGATCCACAACGCCGCGTCCATGGCGCCCACGGCTTCTGCGCACAGCCCCACAACGCCGTAGTCGAGCGCGAAATCGATCGCGTCCTGAGCCCCGCCTTCCGATCCAATCAGCGCGTCAGCGCCGACCTCAACGTCTTTCAGCATGACGTCGCTGACCCGCCGGCCATCAACGGCGTGGTAGCTCACTCGCTCAACGCCGTTGGCGCCGCTGGGCACAGCAAAGAGGCTCACGCCAGCCCCGTGCGCCGCTGACACGAGCAACACATCGGCGGCTTGTCCGCCCAGCACGAATGTCTTTCGGCCATTGAGACGGTAGCCGCCTTTCGACACCGTTGCTTTCGTGCCGAGCGCTGGCGCGAAGGCGTGTTGCGCGGTCTCGCCATGCGCCAATGCCGCAATGCTCTCACCGGCAATCAGCGGCGCAAGCAATTCCTCGCGCTGACCTGACGTCGCCAACCGCGCCACAGCTTGCGTTGCGATCACGGCGCTCGACAAAAACGGCGCGACAGAAAGCCCGCGCGCCAGTTGCTCCAGGATAATGGCGTTCTCTATTGGCCCGCCGCCAAACCCGCCTGCCTCTTCCGATAAGCCCGCGCCCAGCCAACCCAGGTCCGCGAACGCCGCCCAATGGGCGCGGTCGAAGCCATCAGCCGTCTTCAGCGAAGCTTGGCGTTTCTCAAAGGGATACTCGCGCTCACAGAAGCGCTTGACGCTGTCCTGTAGGCTCTGCTGCTCGTCGGAATAGGTGAAGTCCATCGATTTTCTCAGAGGCTCAAAACGGCTTTGGCGATGATGTTGCGCTGAATTTCGTTGCTGCCGCCGTAAATCGTGGTGGCGCGGCGGAACATCGCGCGAGACAGCCAGCCGAGCGCGTGATCCGGCGCAGGCGGACGCGGCGCAGGGTGATCGGTCGCGTCGTGCCCAGTGGGATCGGGATTGACGGCAAGCCCAACATTGCCGAGCGCTTCGACGCCCAATTCGGCGACACGCTGACGCAATTCGGCGCCGCGCAACTTCAGAACCGCGGCCACCGCATCTTGCGCCCCGCCCTCGGCGTGCAGCACCCGCAGCACCGCAAACTCAAGCGCCAACAAGTCCACTTCCAGCTTCGACAATTTGGCGCGGAACAACGGCTCACGCGCCTTTTCGCCGGCAAATAACTTGAGCTGTTGGAGGTCGGCGCGCGTGTGCGCCGTTTCAGCGCTCATCGCGCGCTCGTTGGTCAACAAGAATTTGGCGTAGCCCCAACCCTTGTTGGGCTCCCCCACGACATTCTCTGCCGGCACGCGCACGTCATCGAAGAACACTTCGTTGACGCTATGGCCCTCATCGATCGAATAAATCGGCCGAACGCGCAGCCCCGGCGATCTCATGTCGATCAACAGAAACGAAATGCCCGCCTGCGGGCGCGCCTCCGCGTCGGTGCGGACAAGCGCGAACATCATGTCGGCGCGTTGGGCGTCCGAGGTCCAGATTTTCTGGCCGTTGACGATGTAGTGATCGCCCTCCAACACCGCGCGCGTGCGCAGCGACGCGAGGTCGGAGCCCGAATTCGGCTCCGAAAAGCCCTGACACCAGAACGTCACGGCATTCAAGATCGCCGGCAGATAGGCGGCCTTCTGCGCAGCGTCGCCGAACGTGTAGATCACCGGACCGACCAGCTCCATCGCTGACTGATCCTGCACTGGCGCGCCCGCCGCCCGCAGCTCCAGCTGAAACAGATAGCGCTGCAGCGGTGTCCAGCTGGCGCCGCCATGCTCAACCGGCCAAGCGGGCGCGGCCCAGCCCTTGGCGTTGAGCAGCCGTGTCCATGTCTCGACGTCCGCGCGCGTGGCGTGGAAGCCGCGTCGCCCGCGCGCCGCTATGTCGGCCGGCAGGGTCGCCGCGATCCATGCGCGCATATCGCGGCGAAAGGCCTGATCCTCGGCGCTTAGGGCGAAATCCATTGCACGGTCCTAGCCGAAAGACGGCGCATCCAATCCAGCGCGTTCGGGCGCCAGGGTCAAATCGCATACATGATTGCGCTCTGACCGCCCCTCCGCGCTTTGCCTCAATCGCAGGGGCGATTTATCCCGGATTGTGGCGCCCGCTCAGTTTGGCCCGCGCGCGCCCACCGCTACACCATTGTCAAATTGCCAGCAGGAGTGCCGCGTCCGATGAGCGTCGACTATACGGTTGAAGGCGAAGTCGCTGTCCTAACAGTCAACCATCCGCCTGTGAACGCGCTGAGCCTCGTGGTGCGCGAAGGCCTCATGTCAGGCATTCAACAGGGCCTCGCCAACGATGCGGTTAAAGCCATTGTGCTGCTTGGCGGCGGCGCGACCTTCATCGCTGGCGCCGACATCAGCGAGTTCGGCACGCCGAAGAGCCGCCAGGGCGCTCAGCTCAAGGACATTCAGCGCGCTCTCGAGACCAGCGCCAAGCCAACTATCGCCGCCATTCACGGCACCGCTTTGGGCGGCGGCTTCGAGATCGCCCTCGCCTGTCATTCGCGCGTCGCCATCGCGAGCGCCAAGGTCGGCCTACCGGAAGTAAAGCTCGGCCTGCTGCCGGGCGCTGGGGGCACAGTGCGTACGCCGCGGCTGACCGGCCCGGAGGTGGCCCTCGATATCGTCACGTCCGGCGAGCACATCCCGGCGGCGAAAGCGCTGCAGCTTGGCCTCATTGACGCTGTGATCGACGATCTCCGCGCCGGCGCGGTCGCCTATGCGCGCAAGCTGGTTGCTGACGGCGCGCCGAAGCCGGTCATCGAGCGCAACGACAAGATCGCCAATGTCGATCCGAAAGTATTCACCGCGTTTCGCGACAAAAACATCAAGAAGTGGCGAGGCCAGGTCGCGCCGCTGAAAATTATCGAATGCATTGAGGCCGCGTGCACGAAGCCCGCGGCAGAGGCTCTGGCCTTCGAGACGGCGGGCTTCCAGGAGCTTTATCAAAGCGACCAGCGGGCGGCTTTGATCCACTATTTCTTCGCCGAACGCGAAGCGCGAAAAATCCCTGACATTCCCGAAACTGTGAAGCCACGGAAGATCGCCAGCGTCGCGGTCATCGGCGCGGGGCTGATGGGCGGCGGCATCGGCATGGTCTTCGCCAATGCAGGCATCCCCGTTACCTTGCTGGATGTCAGCGAAGAGGCTGTCGCCAAAGGCCGCAGCGTCATCGAGAAAAACTACGCCACATCTGTGTCGCGCGGTTCAATAAGTCAGGCGCGCATGGACGAGGCGCTCGGCCGAATGCGCTTCGTCACTAAATACGACGACATCGGCCCCGTCGATCTCGTCGTCGAGGCGGCGTTCGAAGACATGGACCTGAAGAAGAAAATATTCGCCGAGCTCGATCGCGTGACGCCGGCGGAGACCATTCTCGGCACCAACACTTCGTCGTTAAATATCGACGAAATCGCATCCTCCACCAAGCGGCCAGGCAAAGTCGTCGGCGTTCATTTTTTCAGCCCGGCGAATGTCATGAAACTGCAGGAGAACGTGCGCGGCAAGGCAACGTCGCATGAAACTCTCGCCACCGTGATGGCGCTCGCCAAGACCATCGGCAAGGTCGCCGCGCTGGCCGGCAATTGCGACGGCTTCATCGGTAATCGCATGCTGCAGTACTACACGGGCGAAGCGGAATTCATGCTCGAAGAAGGCGCAACGCCCGAGCAGATCGATCGCGTCGCAGAGAGCTTCGGCATGGCCATGGGCCCACTCGCCATGCGCGATCTGGCCGGCATGGACACCAGCGTCCGCATCCGCGCCATCCGCCGCAAAACGCTGCCGCCGGATGAGCGCATGACCGACATTGTCGAACGCCTGGTCGAAGCAGGACGGGTCGGACAAAAAGCCGGCAAGGGCTATTATCGCTACGAGGGCCGCAACCGCATCGCCGATCCCGAAGCCATCGCCATCATCGAGGAGGCCTCGCGCGCAGCCGGCGTCACGCGGCGAGCATTTTCCGACGAAGAGGTGCTGCACCGCCTCTTCTTCCCAATGGTCAACGAAGGCGCGAAGGAACTGGAGGAAGGCATCGCCATCCGCGCCAGCGACATCGATGTGGTTTGGGTCAACGGCTACGGCTTCCCGGCGCACCGCGGCGGGCCGATGTTCTGGGCCGAGCACGTTGGGCTCGATAAGGTGCTGGCCACGGCGCGCGACCTGGCGCCGCGACGCGGCATACGCTGGGCGCCGTCGAAACTATTGGAGAAACTGGTCGCCGAGGGCAAAGGCTGGGCAAGCGTACCGCCGAATGGCGCGAAAGCCTGACCTATGGCGCTGAGCTATACCAGCGACCAAACGCAAATCCGCGACGAAGCGCGCCGCTTTCTGCAGGACGCTTTCAGGTCTGACAGCCATCGCGCGCTGCTGCGGCAACGTGGGCAGTTCGATGAGGCGTTCTGGCAAGCCTGCGTCGATATGGGATGGACCGGCGCCGGCGTGCCGGAGGCGCATGGCGGCCTCGGCCTCGGCGCATTGGATGTGTGCATCATCGCCGAAGAGTGCGGCCGCTTCGTCGCCGCCGCGCCCTTCTTGGCCGCAACCTATGCGGCCGTCGTCGCGCTGACGGAGTTCGGCAGTGATGAACAGCGCGCCGCCTATCTGCCGCGCATCGCAAGCGGCGAGGCGCGGTTTGCGCTCGCATTTTTTGAGAATGAAGACGGACTACCGGCCACGCCGCTCGTAACGCTGAAAAATGGAGTTCTCACCGGCCGTAAAATAGCAGTTGCCGGCGGCGCGGCGGCCACCCACGCCATCGCGCTCGCCGCTCAAGGCCTCGCCATCGTCGACCTCTCACATGCGCATCGAAGCGCAACCGACACCATCGACAACACACGCTGCACCAGCGACGTGAGCTTTGACGACGCACCGGCCGAGTCACTTGAGACTGAAAATTCGCACGCTGCCGCGCTGCGTCTCCTCTCGGTTCAGGCCACGCTCACGGCATTCGAGCAGATTGGCGGCGCGGAGGCCGCGATGGATCGCGCCCGCGACTATGCCAACACGCGCGAGGCGTTCGGCCAACTGATCGGCAAGTTCCAGGCAATCAAACATCGGATCGCAGAGATGTATGTCGCCATCGAGCTTGCCCGCGGCAATGCGCTGCTCGCCGCCACAGGTCTCGATGAAGACGCCACTGATTTTGTCGTGCGCGCCGGCGCCGCGCGTCTCAGCGCCAGTCACGCGTTTGAGTTCGCCAGCGCTCAGTCAATTCAGACACACGGCGCGATTGGCGTCACTTGGGAGCACGACTTGCATCTCTATCTGCGGCGGGCGCGCACCCTGGCGGTTGAGTCCGGTTCGCGCCTGTTTTGGGAAGATGTGATCGTCGACGCCCTGCAAGGCGCGCACGTATGAGTGCGGCCGATCTGATCGCCTATCGCAGCAAGGCGCGTGCGTTTCTGGAGCGCCACGCCGCAGACTATGGCTGGGACGCGCGCCGCGGCAAAACACTGGCCGAGGAAGTCGCGTTGGCCAAACGCTGGCAGGGCGTGAAAGCCGCCAACGGCTATGCCGCAATTACCTGGCCCAAAGAGTTCGGCGGCGCCGGCGGCACGGAATTGGAGAAGATCATCTTCTCCTCCGAAGAGGCGCAATTTGGCTTCCCCGCCGGCTTGCTCGCGATCACTTTAGGCATGCCGGTGCCGATGATGCTGCACCACGCCACGCCAGAGCAGAAGCAGCGCTATGTCCCGCCCGCGGTGCGCGGCGAGGAAATGTGGTGCCAATTGTTCTCGGAGCCGGGCGCCGGCTCCGATCTCGCCGCCGCACGGCTGCGAGCGCGCCGCGACGGCGACGAATGGGTGCTGACAGGCCAGAAAATCTGGACCAGCTACGCGCAGTTCTGCGATTTCGGCATCATCGTCGCCCGCACCGATCCAGATGCACCCAAGCACAAGGGCCTCACCTTCTTCTTCGTCGACATGAAGGCGCCGGGCGTCACCGTGCGGCCGATCAAGCTGCTGCACGAACATGAAGACGTGAACGAGGTCTTTTTCGACGACGTTCGCATTCCAGACGCCAATCGGCTCGGGGCTGTCAATGACGGCTTCCGCATGGCGATCCTCACTTTGATGATGGAACGCTACGTGGCCGCCGCGTCAGACGACGGGCCGCCGCTCGCCGCGCTGCTCACGCTGGCCGGCGATCGCAAGCTCAGAGGACGGCCGGCGATTGAAGATGGGCGCGTGCGCGGCGCCATAGCGCACGCCTACGCTACACAACGCGGCCTTGCCGCCATCCACGAGCGCGCGCTCGAAGAACTAACCGCCGGCCGCGAACCCGGCCCCGAAGGCTCGATCCACAAACTCGCCGCAGCGCGCGGGCGCCACGACATGGCGACGCTCGCTTTGGATCTGATGGGACCGGCTGGCGTTTCTTACGATCACGGCGCCAAGACACGCACCGACTACATGATGTCGTGGATTGACGGCCCGACTCTGCGCATCGCCGGCGGCACTGACGAAATGCTGCTCAACACGATCGCCGAGAAAATCCTCGGCCTGCCGCAGGACCACCGGCCAGACAAAGCGCCGCGCTAGGTCTGCGTGAACTTCGGCTTGCGTTTCTCCTGCGCCGAAGCTCGTTTTTCCACGGCGTCCGCGGTGGACTGGCTGGCTAGGACAGCGCGGTTTTCCAGCTCAATCGCATGCTCCATGCTGCCGGCATGTTGGTTCAGCCACATCGATTGCTTGGTGAGCCAGATGCCGATTGGGCTGTTCACCGCGATCGCCTCCGCTAGCGCGAGCGCTTCACTCATCAGCGCATCATCCGGGACCGATTTCAGCGCCAACCCTATACGGGCGGCTTCATCGGCGAGGACTGGGCGCGCAGTCAACAAAAGCTCCGCGGCGCGCTGAGCGCCAACGGCGCGGGGCAACATATAGCTCAAGCCAAGCTCTGCGCCCGTGCCGGCGTTGTGGATCACATTCACGAACTTAGCCGACTGCCCGACCACGCAGAGATCGGACGCGAGCGCCAACGCGTAGCCGATGCCGGCGGCCGAACCGTTCACCGCCGCGATGATCGGCTGCGGCATGGCCCGCATCAGCGGCGGGATCAGGCCGAGCTTCGCCATCGTGAACGCGCCGGTTTGAATCCGGCCCAACCCTGGCGTGACCCAAGCCGGCTTCGACCCGCCACGCGTATCGTGGCCGCTGCAGAAGCCTTTGCCCGCGCCGGTGAGAATGATAACGCGCGCGCTTGCATCGTGGCGTATGCCCTCAAGCGCGGCGATGAACGCCTCGTACATCGAAAAGTCGAACGCGTTCAGCACCTGCGGCCGGTTCAGCGTGACGCGCTTTACGCCCTCGGCCGGCTCGTCCACCAGAATGGAAGCAGCGTCGCTCATCATTCTCTCCGTTCCGCCCTAACGCGGCAGACCAAGCACCCGCTCGGCGATCAGCGTCTTGATGATCTCATTGGCGCCGCCGGCGATCGTCCATGAATACGACCACAGGAAATCCTGCAACCGATTGCCGGTAACATGGCCGCCGCCAGTCAAGGGCGGCGCGTATTTGTGCGCCGTCAGGCCGCCGACCTTTAGCCAGAAATCCGTGTGCCGGCGCAAAAGCTCCGACCATTGGATCTTGATCAGCGACGGAAGCGAAGACGCCTGCGTCTCCGCATTCTCATCCAACTCGCTCAGCATGCGCTGAATCATCAAGCGCAACGATTGCAGCTCGCCATAGTGCGCCACGAAGGTGCGGCGCAATTCGTCGTCGCCCCACCATGACGGCAGCTCGCGCCGAATAGAAGCAATCTCCCGCTCAAATGCGTCGTGCATGCGCTCGGCGAGATCGAACACCAAGAGGCCCCGCTCCGCCGACAGCGTCGACTGCGCGATGGCCCATCCGGCGTTCTCGGCGCCGATCAGATTTTCCTGCGGGATTTCGACATTGTCGAAGAAGAGCTCGCAGAACTCCGCCTGCCCGGTCATCTGCTTGATGCGCCGCACCGTCAGTCCGGGCGACTTCATATCGAGGATGAAATACGAAATGCCCGCCTGCTTCTTCGGTGCGTTCGGATCGGTGCGCGCAAGCAGCAGGCAATAGTCCGCGTGCGCGGCGAACGACGACCATACCTTCTGTCCGTTCACGACGTAGACGTCGCCCCGCTTCTCGGCGCGCGTCCGCAAGCTTGCCAGATCGGAGCCGGCATTTGGCTCGGAGAAGCCCTGGCACCAAATTTCGCCGCGCTCGGTGACGCCCTTGAGGTAGCGCTCCCGCTGGCTCGGCGAACCGTGCGCGAACAGCGTCGCCGGCAAGTGATAGAGTGAGACAACGAAGAGATCAGGATTGGGCGCGCCGGCGCGCACCATTTCCTCGGACACGATGACCTGATGGCGCAGCGATAATTCCTCGCCGCCCCAATCTTTCGGCCAATGCGGCGTCGCCAGTCCGACCTTCTGCAACTCGCCGAGCCACCACCGCTGAAACGCAACGTATTCGCTTTCAGGCGCACCGGCCGATTTGGCGAACCAGCCAGACGGCACAACAGCTTGAAGCCATGCGCGCACCTCAGCGCGGAAGGCGTCGAGATCGTCGCGGCGGGCGAGCGGTGCAAACTCCCGGCTCATGCCGCCCTCGCCAGCAGAGCAGCGGCGGCGTCACGGCAAGCGGCCGTCGTTCCGAACAGCGCCTGGTTAAGCTTCGCGCGCTTCAGATAGAGGTGGCAGACGTGTTCCCACGTGAAGCCGATGCCGCCGTGCAACTGCACGGCGTCCATCGCCACCGTCGCGTACGCCGCGCAGGCCTGCTGCTTGGCCACAAGCGCATAGAATTCCGCGTCCGCGTCATTCGACGCCCAGCGCCGCACGGCCTCGCGCACCAACGCACGCGCCGCTTCCACGGCCACCTTGTGTTCAGCGCACCGATGCTTGAGCGCCTGAAACGATCCAATCGGCTTGCCAAATTGCTCACGCGTCTTGAGGTAAGCGACCGTGATGTCGAGGATGCCAATGGCGCCGCCGATTGAGTCACACGCGATCGCGATGCGCGCATGCGCAAGCACGTCACGCGAGGCCTGGGCGGCTTGAACGCGGCGCGCGCCGCCTTCGGGAAAACTTGCCTTCGCCAGGGTACGCGTCCGATCCATGAGCTCGACAAAGCCAACCTCAGCGTCGTCCGCAGCGACAAGCGTGCAGCCGCCGTCCGTTGTATAGAGCAACAAAGATGCGGTCGCGCCGTCGATCAGGTCTCCGTCGCAATCAATTCCCGCCCCCTCGCCGCCAGCGAGGCGCGGCAACCATTCGGTTTGCAGCGCTTCATCGCCATACGCGGCGATAACGTCGGTCGCAGCCAAGGCGCCAAGCATCGGCAGCGGCGCGACGACGCGGCCCAGTTCCTCATAGAGCACCGCCGCCGCCTCGCGGCCCAAGCCCAGCCCGCCGTGCGCCTCCGGCGTCAGCAACGCAAACCAACCGAGCTCCGCCGCTTTCGACCACAACGGTTCACAGCGCACAGCGCCTTCATTCACATGAGTGCGAACAACGCCTGCGGCGACGGCATCATCAAGTACGGCGCGAAAGCTGGCGCGCAGGTCCTCAAGTTCAGCGGCGTCGCTCATCAGAAATAGGTCTCGTCTTTGAAATCCGGTGTCGCTTTCTCGTTAAGGGCCTTCAGCGCCGCGTTGGATTCTCCACCTTGGAAATTGATCATCTCAAACGCCGCCGAGAGGTCGAACACCGCTTGCTGCTGACGTAGCCAGTGGTTCAACACGTACTTTGTCATCCGCACCGCGGTTGGCGCGCTGTTGGCGAGCTTGCTGGCGACTTCGACGGCCTTGGTTTGCAAGTCGGCCGCGTCAACGGCGAGCGACACCAGATTGTTGCGCTCCGCTTCTTCGCCCGTCATCGTGTCGTTGGTGAGCAGATAGTATTTTGCTTTCGCCATTCCGCACAAAAGCGGCCAAACCAGCGCCGCGTGATCGCCGGCGGTGACGCCGATCCGCACGTGGCCATCGATGAGCTTGGCCTGCTTGGCGGCGATCGAAATGTCCGCCAGCAACGCTAGCGCCAAACCGGCGCCAACCGCAGGACCGTTAATGGCGGACACGATGGGCTTCGAGGCATTGACCATACCCATAACGAGATTGGACGCGCTGCGGAAACTCCGTGACGCCTCTTGGTTCATATCGAGCGCCGTGGCGTCGCTCGGCATCGACGAAAAGTCGCCGCCCGAACTGAACCCTTTGCCAGCGCCGGTGATAATGCTCACGCGCGTTTCGGGATCGGCGTCGATCGCGGCCCATATGCGCTCAAGCTGAGTATGCGCTTCAACGTCCAGCGCATTGAGCTTCTCGGGCCGATTGATAGTGATACGCAGCACGTGCGGCGCTGGGCGATCGAACAGCAAGCGGTCGAAAGCAGCGTAACGGTCCACCATCATAGCACCTCGAACAAGCCGGCCGCGCCCATGCCGCCGCCGATGCACATGGTCACCACGGCCCATTTGGCGCCGCGCCGCTGACCTTCAATCAACGCATGACCGGTCAATCTTGAGCCACTCATGCCATACGGATGCCCGATCGAAATCGCTCCGCCATCGACATTCAAGCGGTCTTGCGGAATGCCGAGGCGATCGCGGCAGTACACGACTTGCACCGCGAACGCCTCATTCAATTCCCAGAGATCAATGTCGTCGACCTTCAACCCGGCGCGCGACAGCAGCTTTGGTACAGCAAAGACCGGACCGATGCCCATTTCGTCCGGTTCGCAGCCAGCGACGGCGAAGCCCGCGAAGCGCCCCAACGGCTTCAGCCCACGCCGCGACGCCTCGTCCTCCGCCATGACCACGCACACGCTGGCGCCGTCCGAAAGCTGGCTGGCGTTGCCGGCGGTTATGAATGCGTCTTCGCCGGACACAGGCTTGAGTTTGGCCAGCCCTTCGAGCGTTGTGTCGGGCCGATTGCCTTCGTCTTGGGAAAATCGCACCGGCTCCTCTCCGGTGACGGCGCCGGCCTTGTCGATAATCTGCTTCACCACATCGATGGCGACGATTTCCTTGTCCAACCTGCCAGCAGCTTGCGCCGCAGCCGTGCGTTTTTGGCTCTCAAGCGCGTAAGCATCCTGCGCGTCGCGATCGATCTTGTAGCGGCGCGCGACGGTGTCAGCGGTTGCGATCATGGACCAATAGAGCTCCGGCTTGTGCTCACTGATCCAGCCATCCTTGGCGCGCACTTTGTTGGCGTTGTTCTGCACCAGCGAGACGCTCTCCAGCCCGCCGGCGACGAACACTTTCCCCTCGCCCGCCATGATGCGTTGAGCCGCCAGCGCGATGCTCTGCAGGCCGGACGAACATTTGCGGTCGAGCGACAGACCCGCCACGGTCACAGGGCAGCCGGCGCGGATCGCCGCTTGGCGCGCAACATTGTTGCCCGTGGCGCCTTCGAGAAACGCCGCGCCGAGGATCACATCCTCGACCTCGCCGCCCTCTAACCCGGCCCGATCCAGAGCCGCGCGGACGACGTGACCACCCATCTCGACGCCATGCGTGTTATTGAGCGCGCCGCGAAATGCCTTGCCGATCGGCGTTCGCGCGGTGGAGACAATCACGGCATTTGGCATGTGAACCTCAAACTCTGTCGCCGCGCGTGGCGAGATAGTCCCAGAACAATTCGGCGCCGCGGGCGCTCACGGCGGCGCCGATGCGCTCACCCCAAAAGCGCTCGCCGCCAAACTCCGAACGCCATGCCGTCAGACGGCGCGTATATCTTTGCAGCGTATGCTCCTGCGTGAAGCCTATGGCGCCGTGCACTTGATGTGCGGTGGCCGCGCCGATGCTTGCGGCCATGTTGGCGCGCAGCTTCGCGGCGGCGATCTCAAAACCGCCGTCGCCGCAATCGAGCGCCTGGGCGGCCGCTTGCCCAGCCGAATTCACCGCCGCCGCTTCTTCAGCGAACACAGCGAGGTTCTGCTGCACTGCCTGGAATTTGCCGATCGGCTTGCCGAACTGGCTGCGTTCGTTGGCGTACTGGATCGAGAGCGCCAGCGCCGCATCGAGCGCGCCGGCGATTTGCGCGGTGCGAACGAAGGCGCCTGCTTCGAAGACGCTGAGCGCTGCGTCCGCCAGTTCGACCGTCGCGCCGTCAAAGGTGAGCGTGTCGCGCGGTTCGCCGGCCGGGTTTTCGCACCTCTCGACCCGCGCATCCGCCACCGCAACACGCGCGACGCCGCCGTCGAGATCGAACACAATATGGGTCGCATCAGCGCCCCAGGGTGCGGCTTCCAAGCACCCAGTGAAACGCCCGCCATCGGCGGCGCCAACCGCGCGCGGCGCCAGTGTTTGCAGACCGCCTTGGCTTTTCCATCCGGCGAGCGCTGCAATATGCGCCGCGACAACCGCCTCACCGACCGGCAGCGGCGCTGCATGCGCGCCCGCTATGCGGAGCACGGCGAACGCGTCCGCCCAATCGCCGCCAAAGCCGCCCGCCGATTCCGCCACCAGCAGAGCATCGAACCCGAGCTCAGCGACTTTGCTCCAGCCAACGGCGAAATCGCCGACAGGCTCGGCAAACAAGCGCTCAGCGCTTTCCACGATGAGGGCGCGGCTTTCACTCATCTCAGGCCCAACCCTCGCGCAATGATGCCGCGCAAAATCTCGCGCGTGCCACCGCGCAGCGAAAACGACGGCGACACCTGCAGCAGGAACGCCAGAGCACGCGCGAACTCGGTGTCCGCCGATAAATCCTGCTCGTGCACCGCTTGCAGCACGCGCGGCAACGCCTGTTCGTAGCTGTTGCCCAAATCCTTGACGATCGCGGCTTCAAGCGCGGGATCTTCACCCGCCGAAAGTTTCGCCGCGGTCGAGCGTGACATTTGGCGCAACGTCCACATTTCCGCGGTCAGCTGGCCAATGAGCGCCGCCGTAGCGTGGTCCGGTGCAGGCCCCGCAATGCGGATGAACTCGAGCAAGAGCGAAAGCGACGACAGGTACCGTTCAGGGCCTGAGCGTTCGAGCGACAGCTCGGCGGTCACTTGTTTCCAGCCCGCGCCTTCTTCGCCGACGCGCATCGCATCCGGGACGAGCGCGTCTTCCAGAAACACCTCGTTGAAATCATGCCCGCCGACGAGATCGATGATCGGGCGCACGGTGACGCCGGGCGATTTCATATCGATGAGAAACTGCGTCAGGCCGTCTTGGCGCTGACTATCCTCGCCGGTGCGCACAAGCGCGATCATGTAGTGCGCGTTGTGCGCGTTGGTGGTCCAGACTTTTTGGCCCGATATGCGCCAGCCCTCCGCCGTACGGCGTCCGCGCGTACGCACAGACGCGAGGTCGGAACCGCTGCCCGGTTCGCTCATGCCGATGCAGGTATAGAGCTCACCCGCCGCCATGCGCGGCAACAGCTCCTGACGCTGCGCCTCCGTGCCGTAGCGCAACAGAAGCGGGCCGCCCTGGCGATCTGCGATCCAATGCATGCCGACGGGCGCGCCGGCCGCGAGCAATTCTTCCAGCACCACATAGCGCTCAAGCGGGTGGCGCTCGCCGCCGCCATAACGCTTGGGCCAAATCATCCCGACATAGCCCGCCTTAGCGAGCGCCTTGGAGAACGCCGCATCGCCTTGGGCCCACGAATTGGCGCGCGTCTTGGCGTCGCTCTTGGGCTGATGCGCAGCCAAAAAAGCGCGCACCTCGGCGCGCAACGCCGCAACGTCAACCGGCAGATCGAACGGTCGGATGGAAAAACTCTGCACGCCTCGAAATCGCCTTTCACCGCGTTCCAAACAAGCGATGAGCGGACCGCCGCCGCCGCTATCGCAGCCGCGATATGCCCTGCCACAGGATAGGACGCCTGTCGCCTCTGACGCGATGATAGTAAGCACGTCCTGAAGACGAAACGGAGCCGCCTTATGGGCATCGAGTACAGCGTTTCCGAAGGGATCGCGACCATCACGATCAACCGCCCCGAACGCAAGAACGCCATCCTGCTGGCCATGCGCACGGATATCCAGCACGCCTTCGAGAAGGCTCAAGATGACGACGACGTCCGCGTCATTATCCTGACTGGCGCGGGCGCCGATTTCAGCGCCGGCGCCGATGTGGGCGAAATGGGCGGCGGCGGCACGCGCGGGTCGCTCATGCGCATGCGCCACATGCACCGCATGTGTCGCGCCATCGCGCAAACCAACAAGCCGGTTATCGCGGCGGTCAAAGGCGTGTGCATCGGCATGTCGTGGGCGATGGCGCTGGCCTGCGACATGGTCATCGCGGCGGAGGACGCGCGCTTCCAGTTCGCGTTTCGGCACATTGGGCTAGCGCCAGACGGCGGCGCCGCCTTCCTGCTGACGCGCTACGTGCCGCTGCAGCGCGCGAAGGAAATTCTCTATTCCGGCCGCTTCGTGAGCGGGACAGAGGCGCAACAGCTTGGCCTCGCGCTCGAGGCGCTACCGGTCGGAGAGGTGCTGACGCGCGCCGTGGAAGTCGCCAAGAGCTTTGCCGTTTCGCCGACCATCGCCATCGGCATGGCCAAGCGCCAACTCGACGCAGCGCCTGCGCAAACCTTCGAGCAGGCGCTCGATTTCGAGGCCAATATTCAACCGCTAATGGTCACCACCGAGGATTTCAAAGAGGGCACCACCGCGTTCAAAGAGAAGCGCAAGCCCTCCTATCGCGGGAACTGAGAAATGGCCGAAGCCGGGCCGGACGAGCAATTCCGCGCCTTCCTGCGCGAAGGCCGCTTCATGCTGCAGCGCGCACGCAGCGACGGCCGCTACGTGTTTTATCCCCGCGTCGCCGCGCCGGGCGATGGCGCAGCACTCGACTGGGTCGAGGCCTCGGGCAATGGACGCGTCTATTCCACCACCGTGGTGCGCAAGAAGCCGCCTGAGCCCAGCTACAACGTCGCCTTGATCGACCTAGCCGAGGGCCCGCGCATGATGAGCCGCGTGGAAGGCGTCGCGCCGGAGGACGTGAAGATCGGCATGGCTGTCCGCGCCAGGATTGTCGATGGCGACGAGCCCTTCATTGTGTTCGAGCCGGCGCCATGAGCGAAGCTTTTCCGAGGGCCAAGACCGCCATCGTCGGCGTGGCCACAGCCGGCGTCGGCAAGGCGCCGGGCTTCGAGGCTTCCGACATCGCCGCCCAGGCAAGCGTCGCGGCGCTCGCGCAAGCGGGCCTCAAACTCAGCGACGTCGACGGCCTTTTCTTCTGCCACTCGACCGACACGCTCGGCGGCCTGTCGTTCGCGCAATATCTCGGCATTCAACCGAAATTCGTCGACAACAACCGCCTCGGCGGCTCGTCCTTTCAGGCCTATGTCGAACTGGCCGCGTGGCTGCTCTCAGCCGGCGCGATCGATGTAGCGCTCGTGGCCTATGGCAGTAATCAGGCGACGGCGGCGGGAAAGCTCGTCAACACCGTGCGGCCGATGACCTATGAGGCGCCCTATGCGCCCATGAACCCGGTTAGCTCTTACGCCTTGGCGACCGCGCGCTACATGCATGAATTCGGCGCCAAACGAGAGCAGCTCGGCGAAGTCGCACTCGCCGCGCGCGCCTGGGCGCAACTCAATCCGGAGGCGTTCAAGCGCGATCCGCTGACGATGGACGCCTACCTCGCCTCGCGCATGGTGTCCGACCCGCTCTCAGTCCTCGATTGCTGCCTGGTCACGGATGGCGCTGGTGCGTTGGTGATGACGCGCGCCGACCGCGCGCGCGACTTGGCGTCGACGCCCGTTTTCGTCCTCGGCGCAGCGAGCGAAACAACGCACCGCGAAATCGCCTGGATGCCCGATATCACCACCACCGCCGCCAAGCGCGCCGGCGCGCGCGCGTACGCGCAAGCAGGCGTCGGCGCGTCGGATATCAGCGTGGCTGAATTGTACGACGCCTTCACCATCAACACGATTCTGTTTCTTGAAGATCTCGGCTTCTGCCCGAAAGGCGAAGGCGCTCGATTTGTCGAAGGCGGCGCGATCGCACCCGGCGGCGTGTTACCGGTGAACACCCACGGCGGCGGGCTGTCCTGCGTCCACCCCGGCATGAATGGCATTTTTACGCTGATCGAAGCGGTGCGGCAGCTGCGCGGCGAATGCGGCGAACGCCAAGTCGCCGACGCAAAGCTAGCGCTGGCGCACGGCAATGGCGGCGTTTTGTCGAGTCAGTCCGTGGTGATATTGGGCGCCCCAGACACGCTCTGAGGCGCCCTTCTCGGCTCAGCCCATCATCTGCATCGGCGCGCGCTCGGCCGACCGCGGCGGCGCACTATAACGTTGCGTGGCCGCCTTCGGCGCGAGACGCGCGACGGCGCCGCGCAGCAGCTGGACGAAATACTCGCGGCGCGTTTCGTATTGCTCGTGCGTCAGCAACATGCCGAGCGCCAAGCCGTCTTCCGGGCCGTTCTGCGAGAGCAGCATCGAGATCATGCGCCCGCCATGCTCGTCGGCCAGCGCGAAGCCCTGCGCGTAGGTCGCATCGCACTCCTGCACCACGGCCTCGAACGGGACGCGCAGCTCAGGCGCACTTTCCGCGTTCAAGCGATGCATCAGCTTACGCATATAGTTGCGGTCCATCGAGGCGAGCACGGCCTTGCCCATCGCCGAATGCGCCAGCGATGCCGACACGCCTTCGCGCACGCGCACTTCGACGCCAACCGGCGTCACCGCGTGAATGTATTGAATGTCGAGGCCAACGCGATTGCCAAGCACGACGGCAGCACCCGCCTCTTGCGCGAGTTCGTCCATCGTCGGCAGCAAGCGGCCTTCGCGGAAAAGGTTGGGCTGCACCCAGGCGCCGAGCACAGCGACCCGCGCAGTCGGACGATAGGTGCGCGCGGCGCGGTCACGGGTGAGATAGCCGAGGGCGACCAAGCAGCTCAGCAACTCGGACGTGCTCGACTGCGGGTATCCCATGGAGCGGGCGATATCCATCACCGTAGCTTCAGTGCGGCCGTTCTGGAAATACTCGAGCACCTCAAGCGCGCGCTGAGCGGACTTGATCTTCTTCGGATCGAGTGAGCGTGCCATTTCTTCCTCCCACGGAATTATTATGACGGCATGTTGTCATAACAACCTCCGTCGTCGCAAGAGGCTTCAACAGATTTTTGAACAGTCCACGATTTTTCGAACAGCTATGGTATCAAACCACCCTAGGCCGCGCCACGAAGTCGATCGAATAGCGATACCGCTCCGGATGATTGCGCGCGACAATCATTTCGACCGGCGATCCAGACATGTCGTAATAAATACGGGTCACCTTCAGGACTGGCGTGGCTTCGTCGAGGCTCAAATGCTTGGCCGCGACAGGACCGGCGACGTCCGCCTCCAGAAACTGCTCTGCGCGCACCACCCGCGTCCCCAGTTTATTTTCAACCATGCGGATGATCGGCAATGTTTGCCCGACTTCGACTGGCTTTATCTTGCGACCGATCGCCAAGGGCAAATAGAGATGATGGTGCCCGAGCGGCAAATCCTCCAGAAAACTCAACAATTCCAGACGCGTACACACCTCGCCCGGAATGAGCTGAAGCCCGCGGACGGCCTCATCCGGCGCTTGCACCTCCTGCATGTTGAGGACTTGGGTCGCCAAGGTGCCGGCTGAGACCAGGAATTCATCCAGCGAGCCGGACAAGCGCACTTTGTGGACGCCAGCGGCCGGGCGGACGCTCACGAACGTCCCAACGCCCCGTCGTTTAGTGATCAGCCCTTCGGCAATCAGCGCATCGAGCGCCCGGCGCACGGTAATTCGGCTAACGCCATACTGGCCGCAAATACGCTCTTCGGTGGGCAGCGCCTCACCCGGCTTGAATTCCTGCGCTTGAATACGACCACGCAGCTCCTGTTCGAGCTGGTGATAGAGGGGAATTGGGCCGGGACTGAGCGTCGAAGGCTCGCGCACCGTCTTCATCACTCGTCTCTCGCCTATCTGCCTGCCTACGCTAGCGCACCGGCGCCGTCGAGCCGAACGGCGCGGCCTAACCATCGCATCGGCGATTGGCGCGCGCGCTGCGAACCGGACAAGATTGAGCCCATGCGCGCAACCAATTGGTGAATCCAGCGCGCCGGAAGGCTGACGCGACGTGACCTCGCCCGAAGCGCTCCTTGATGCGGCAGGCGCCGCCAGAGCAGGCGCGCCGCTGGCGCTGCTGCTGGCCGCGCACGCCACGCGCGCCCCAAACCGTATCGCCCTCACCGTGGCGGATCGGACGCTCACGCGTCTTGACTTGGAGCAACAATCCAACCAGCGCGCGCGCCAAATGCAAGCGGCAGGCGTTGGTCCCGACGACGTCGTGGTGATCGCGATCCCCAATAGCGCCGCTTATTACGAACTCGTCTATGGCGTCTGGAAGCTGGGCGCGACGCCAGTGCATGTGTCCAACAAGCTGACGTCGCGCGAATTCGCCGAGATCGTCGCGCTTGCTCAGCCAAAGCTCGTGCTCGATGCAAGCTCACCGCTGATCGAGGCCGACATTTCGCAGTTTGATGCAACGCCGCTGCCGCTGCGGGTGTCGAGCCGCTGGAAGATTTCAACCAGCGGCGGCAGCACTGGGCGCCCCAAGCTGATCATCGACCCCCACCCCGCGCTCTGGGGCGTTGAAAAGCAGGCGCATCGCCGCGGGCCGGACGAGACCATCATCAATCCGGGGCCGCTCTATCACAGCGCGCCGTTCGGACAGATGATTCCCGCTCTTTGCGAAGGCGCCCACATCATCGAAATGGGTCGCTTTGACGCCACCCGTTACATTGAGCTTGTTGCGCGGCATCGCGCGAGCTGGGCCTATCTGGTGCCAACCATGATGGCGCGCATCGCCAATCTTCCGCCGGACGTGCGCGCTCAGCACGACATCTCTTCGCTCCACACATTGGTCCACATGGCCTCAATGTGTCCGCCGCCGGTGAAGCGCGCATGGATCGAGATGCTGCGGCCCGACGCGATCTGGGAAATTTACGGCGGGACCGAGCGCATCGGCTCCACCATCATCGGTGGCGAAGAATGGCTGACGCATCCGGGCTCCGTTGGCCGCCCACGCGCCGGCATCGAAGCGCAAATCCTCGATGAGAGTGGCGACGCCCAACCTCCCGGCGTTGTCGGCGAAATTTATTTCCGCCGCGAAGGCGGGCCGGCTTCCACGTTCCGCTATATTGGCGCCGACGTGCGCCAACGCGGCGAATGGGCGTCCTTCGGCGATCTCGGGTGGCTCGATGAGGACGGTTACCTCTACATCGCCGACCGCCGCACCGACATGATCGTCAGCGGCGGCGTCAATCTCTATCCAGCCGAGATCGAGGCGCAAATCGATGCGCTCGCCGGTGTCGTCGACAGCGTGGTCGTCGCCGCGCCGCATGCCGACATGGTCCACGCGCCGCACGCTTTTGTGCAGCTCCGGCCCGATTCACAAGCCTGGACGGAGGGCCAGTTGCTCGAAGCGCTGCGTGAGAAACTCGCCCCCTACAAGCTGCCGCGCGGCGTGACCTTCGTGCGCGAAAGCATACGCGACGAGTCAGGAAAAATGCGCCGCAGCGCTTGGCGCGACCGGCTCGCGCGCGGTTAGCCCCAGGCCACCGGCAGCTTCACCCGCCCCCAATGCATCCAAGAACTGATGCGCTCGGTCGGGCCATCGAGCCGCAGGCTCGGCAGCGCCGCGACAAGCTTCTCAAGTGCGATTTTCGCCTCAAGCCGCGCAATCGGCGCGCCGAGACAGAAATGGATGCCCGAGCCGAATGACAAATGCTTGCGCGATTCCTGCAACGGTCTGTCGATGCGAAATTCATCCGGCGCCTCGAACACAGCCGGATCGCGATTGGCGCCGACGATCGAGAACATGAGCTTCGCGCGATCGGGCAAATCTTCGCCGTGCATTTGGACCGGACACAAACTGGTGCGGAAATGCGCCAAAACGGGCGGATCGTAGCGCAGGCTTTCCTCGACCGCGTTTTCGATCAGCGCCGGTTCGCGCTTCATTCGCTCCCAGAGTTGGGGCGTTTGCAGCAGCCGCCAAATCACGTTGGAAATGAGCGACGTTGTCGTCTCCTGTCCGCCGGTAAGGAAAGCGAGACACACGTTCAGGCGCTCATCTTGGGTCAGCGGCCTGCCATCGACGCGCGCGATGATCGAGCGCGACATGAAATCGTTCGGTAGAACCGTTCCCAGCACCGCGGCGTCCGGTTCGCTCACGCCCGCCGCTTCCAGCAGAGCGAGGCGCTCATTCAGATGCCCGATAAAGTGCGGGTAGATCTCCTTCAGGATCTGCTCGAACGAGCCGGGCGTCGGATCGTGGAAGAGCAGGTCCTGCAGCGTGTCGGCCCAGCGTTTGTAGTGCCGGAAATCCTGCTCCGGCGCGCCGAGCATGACGCACATGAGACGCGCCGGCAGCGGCATCGCAAACAGCTCATGAAAGTCGCCGCGCTGCGCGGGCGTAGCGCTCATGGCCGCGATCAAGTCGTCGGTGATGCGCGCGATGTCGCCTTCATAGGTCTTGAGCTGGCGCGGCGCGAAACCCGACGCCAGTGCGGCGCGAAACGACATGTGAAACGGCGGGTCGGACTTAAACCCGACATCGCTGATGGTGTCCTTGGCGGCATTGCCGAAGCGAAAGCTCCAGATCGGATTGTCCTGGAGAATTTGCTCCTTGATCTCGCGATAGTCGCTGGTGATGGCGAACTTGAAATCCGGCCCCTCATAGCGATGGAACGGGCATTCCGCGCGCAGCTTTGAGTACGCCGCGCCAGGATCGGCCAGCGTCTCGGGCGCCATCGGATCGAATTTCATGGCGCGGCCGTCGATGCAGCGAGACCGTCACGAATCTTGGCGTCCGTCAGCCGCGCATTGAACCAGTGCGGATAGACCGGCGTTGGCGCAGTGAGCGATTCCAACTCCGCAACAACGTCAGGCGCGAGCTTCACGCCGACCGCGCCCAGATTATCCTCCAGCTGGCTGAGCTTGGCCGAGCCGATAAGCACGCTCGTGACCACGGGCTTGGTCAACAACCACGCCAACGCCAGCTGCGCGACCGTACAGCTGGTTTCCTCCGCCATCGGACGCATCGCCTCGATGAGTACGAAACCTTTCTCGCGATCGAAGGGCACGATGTCGAAGGCGGCGTGACGGCCTTCCTTGGTGATGCTCTCGCGCGTGTATTTGCCGCTCAGGAAGCCGCCGCCGAGCGGGCTCCACACCAGCATGCCGAGCCCGCCATAGCGCAGGAAAGGCGCTAGGTCGTGTTCGACCTCGCGGTTCAGCAATGAATAGTGCAACTGCCCCGAGACGAACTTGGCCCAGCCGCGTTCCTTTTGCATCTGCAGCGCCGTCGCGGCGCGCCAGGACGCCCAATTCGAAAAGCCCAGATAGCGGACCTTGCCCGCCTGCACGAGCCTGTCGAACGCCTCCAACGTCTCATCAAGCGGCGTGAAGATGTCTTCCTTATGCGCCTGGTAGAGATCGATATAGTCAGTGTTGAGACGTTTCAGACTGGCCTCGCATGCGGCGATGATGTTGTGACGCGACAAGCCCGCATCGGTGATCGCAGGGCCAACGCGAAAGCCCAATTTCGTCGCGATCACCACGTCCTTGCGACGCGCGCCCAACGCCTTGCCCAGCATCTCCTCGGACTGCCCGCCGGAATAGACATTGGCGGAGTCAAAAAAATTGATCCCGGCC
This sequence comes from Hyphomonadaceae bacterium, assembly GCA_050186805.1. Classification (GTDB taxonomy): domain Bacteria; phylum Pseudomonadota; class Alphaproteobacteria; order Caulobacterales; family Aquidulcibacteraceae; genus Vitreimonas. The sequence continues at coordinate 38,137 of JBFWYC010000024.1, read as the reverse complement.
TCGATGGCCGCATCCACCATCTTCGTCGCGCCGTCTTGGTCGACCTTGCCAAGCGCGGCGTTCACGGTGTTCACGCCGAACGTCATCACGCCCATGCACAGGCGCGACACAATCAAGCCAGTATCGCCAAGTTTCGCGTATTGCATGCGGCCTCCTCAGGGCCGCGATTGTCCCGCTCCGCGTCCGCGCACGCAAAGCACGCAGCCGCGTGATCGCATGCGCGATGCGCTAAACCTGACCCGTCACCGGCACCAGCGCGCCAGTGATGGCGCGCGCCTCGGGGCTGGCGAGAAACAGCATCACCGCCGCTAAATCCTCGGGGGTAACCCACTTCGAGAAATCCGCGTCGGGCATGTCCTTGCGGTTGGCCGGCGTGTCGATGATCGACGGCAGCACCGCGTTCACAGTGACGCCGCGTCCCTTCAGCTCTTCGGCCAAGCTCTCGGTCAGGCGCATGACGCCGGCTTTCGACGCTGCATAGGCGCCCATGCCGGCGGCCGCTTTCACCGCGCCGGCTGCGCCGACATTGACAATGCGTCCATCGCCGCTCGCCAGGAGATGCGGCAGCGCCGCCTTGGATGCGGTCGCGGCAGTCTTTACGTTGATATTGTAGAGCGCGTCCCAGCCGGCGAGGTCGCCGTCCGCCAGGGTTTGCCAGCGGAAGCCGCCGGCGATGTTGAGCAGGGCATCGAGCCGCCCGGTTTTGGCGCGCGCTTCGTCCATGGCGCGCGTCGCTGAATCCAGATTGGTGAGATCGACATTGCCAAGCCGCAGGCCCGGCCCTTCCGGCAACGTGGCCACGTCCACCAGCACCACATTGGCGCCGCGCGACGCCGCCACGCGGCCGACCGCGCCGCCAAGCACGCCGCCGCCGCCCGTGATCACCACTGTTCTGCCGTTCATGTCGTCCTCGTTCGTCGCTCAGCCCGGATTTGGCGCAATCGTGGCGGCTGCGCCAGCGCGCTTCAATCGCAGATGAGATATTCCCGTCGCTTATTGGCCGCGACGGATGCGCCCGCTAGCGTCGCGCCCGTGACCGCCGCAGACACAAGCTCCGCCGCCCCGACCCGGCCCGTCCGCCTTGCCGGAAAAACTGGACGCGCGACGCTGCGCGCCGATGGTTCGGTGCTCCTCACATCGACGGAAATCCTCCAACCCTACCCCGAGACCTGGAACGTGCGGCTCGCGCACTGGGCGGAAGCAGCGCCGGCGCGCACCTTTCTCACCGAAGCCGACGGCGCTGGCGGGCGACGCGCGATCACCTACGGCGACACGCTCACCGCCGTGCGCAGCATCGGCGAAGGCTTGCTCGCGCTTGGCCTGGATCAGCAAAAGCCGCTCGCGATCCTCGCCGAGAACAGCATCGATTGCGCACTGATCACGCTCGCCGCCATGTGGGTGGGCGCGCCGGCTTCGCCCATCTCACCGCCGTACGCGCTGAAGGCGACGGAATACAGCAAACTGGCCGGCGTGATCGAGGCGCTGCAACCCGGCGCGCTCTATGTGGCCGACGGCGCGCTCTATGGCGCAGCCGTGCGCGGGGCCACGCCGGCAGGCGTCGCCATCATCTCTGGCGGCGCGCCAGTTGACGGACGCGAGACCATCTCGCTCGCCGCACTGCGCGCGACCAAACCGACGGAGCGGGGCGCCCGCGCGAACGCCGCCGTCACCAGCGACACGATCGGCAAAATTCTCTTCACCTCGGGTTCAAGCGGCGCACCCAAGCCGGTGATCTTGCCGCATCGCATGCTGGCGGTGAATCGTCAGCAATGCGCGCAGGCTTACGCCTTTCTCAATGATGCGCCGCCCGTCATGGTCGACTGGCTGCCGTGGCATCACACGTTCGGCGGCAACAACAATCTCGGCCAGATCCTGTGGTGCGGCGGCGAATTGCACATCGACGACGGCGGCCCCACGCCCGCGGGCATTGGCCGGACTGTCGAATTGCTGCGCGCCCATCCGCCAACCTTCTACATCAACACGCCCGGCGCTTTCGAAGCGCTGCTGCCCTATCTGCGCAACGACCAGACCTTCGCCGAGCGCTTCTTCTCGCGGTTGCAGCTGCTGCAATATGGCGGCGCCCTGCTGGCTCAACATATCTGGCGCGCCATCGACGACATCGCGGTCGCCACGACGGGCGAGCGCATTCTGATGATCTCCGGCCTCGGCTCGACCGAGTGCGGGCCAACGCCGGTGCAAAGCACATGGGAGCAGAACCGCAAGCCCGAAGCGGGCCTGCCGCTTGCCGGCGTCGAGGCCAAGCTTGTGCCGATCGAAGATACATGGGAGCTGCGCCTGCGCGGGCCGTGCGTGACGCCGGGCTATTGGCGCCGCCCCGATCTCACGGCCGCCGCATTCGATGAAGAAGGCTTCTTCAAAACCGGCGACGCGGTGAAGCCGCTCGATCCTGGCGACTTCGCGCAAGGCCTCTTGTTTGACGGACGCATCTCTGAAAACTTCAAGCTCGCCTCGGGCACCTGGGTGCAAGCGCCGGCGCTGCGTACGCGCCTGCTGGCGGCGCTGGCGCCACTGGTGAAGGACGCCGTGATCACCGGCCACGATCGCGCCGAGGTCGCCGCCATCGGTTTCCCCGATTTGGCCGTGGCCCGCGAGATCGCGTCCGAGCCCGCTAGCGCGAATGATGATGCGGTGCTGCGAAACCCCATGCTACGCGCGTGGGTGCAGGAGCGGCTCGCCGCCTTCGCGGCGACCGCGCGCGGCGCCTCGGAGCGCATTGCGCGCCTGGTGCTCGAAGCGGAAGCGCCGTCCTTCGACAACGGGGAACTCACCGACAAGGGCGCGGCGGCCTCGCGCATCGTGCTGGCGCGGCGCGCAAAAACCGTGCAAGCGCTTCACGAAGCCGCGCCCGCGCCCCACATCTACGTGGCCTGACGCCGCCACCGGAGTTCCGCATGTCCAATCGTTCGAAGCCCCGCGTGACGGCGGAAGAAGCCGAAGCCGCCGTGCGCACGCTGATCGAGTGGGCGGGTGACGATCCTTCGCGCGAAGGCCTGCTCGACACGCCCGCGCGCGTCGCCAAGGCGTATCGCGAGCTCTTCGCCGGCTATGGCGACAATCCGCGCGACTATCTGCAGCGCACGTTCGAGCAAGTCGGCGGCTACGACCAGCTTGTTGTGCTCACTGACATCCCGGTCGTCAGCTTCTGCGAACATCACATGCTGCCCTTCATCGGCCGCGCGCATGTGGGTTATTTGCCCGAGAGCCGCGTCGTCGGCATTTCAAAGCTCGCGCGCGTCGTGGAAGCGTTCTCGCGCCGCCTGCAAATCCAAGAGAAGCTGACCTCCGAAATCGCGCACGCCATTCAAGACGTGCTGCAGCCGCGCGGCGTTGGCGTCGTCGTCAAGTCTTCACACAGCTGCATGACCATGCGCGGCGTCAACACGCCGGGGTCGCAACTCACCACCAGCGCACTGCTTGGCGACGTGCGCGACGACCCGCGCACGCGCGCCGAATTCCTCGACTTTGTGCGCGGCGCCGAAGGCTAAGCTGATGAATGTCGCGGCATTTGCCGCGCCAAACTGCGCTCTTGCCGCAGGGTCGTCGTCGCCCTCTTGCCAAAACCGATGCGATTGACCATTTTGCGCTCGCCAGGCCGGGCCCCTCTGGCGTGAGATCTTCGATCTCACGTGATGTCGGACTGGAGGATTGCGGGCGGTGACGGTTCGTCCCCTCCCTGCCCCTCCCCGGCTACGGGGATGACGCCTCCGTCCGCGGTCCTTTTTCGTCAAATCGTTGTGATGCAAAAGGACGAGCCTTCATGTTCGAAGCGTTGACCGCGACGGTCGCCGGGCAGCCCGTTTGGCTGTGGGCCGGCTTCCTCAGCCTTATTGTTTTTCTGCTGTGGCTCGACCTCGGCGTGCTCAATCGCAAGGACGAGGTCGTCTCGCCCGGCAAAAGCGCGCTGATGTGGGCGGGCTTCGCCAGCCTTGCCGTACTGTTCGGGCTTTACGTCGGCAATTTTTATCAGCCCGATCCGCAATTCTACAATTCGCCGGAAAATCTCAACCAGCAGGCGCTGATCCAATTCTTCACCGGCTATCTGCTGGAGACCGCGCTCGCGTTCGACAACATCTTCGTCATTTCGCTGATTTTCGCGTATTTCGCGGTGCCGCCGGCCTACCAGCATCGCGTGCTGTTCTGGGGCATTATCGGCGCCATCATCTTCCGCGGCCTGTTCATTTCGCTGGGCGCCACCATCGTCAATTCGTGGACGTGGGTGCTCTACATCTTCGCCGCGTTCCTGATCTTCACCGGCTGGCGCATGCTGCAAGGCCACGAGCACGAAATGCGGCTTGAGGACAACAAGCTGCTCGGCTTCCTGCGCCGCCACATACGCGTCACCGACACGATCGAGAATCACAACTTCTTCGTTCGCCGCGCCTCGCCGACCAGTGGGCGTATGCACCTCTATGCGACGCCGCTGCTGCTGGCGCTGGTGATGGTCGAGACCGCCGACATCGTGTTCGCCGTCGATTCAGTGCCGGCGATCTTCGCCGTCACCCGCGATCCGTTCATCGTCTACACCTCGAACATCTTCGCCATTCTCGGCCTGCGCTCGATGTATTTCATGCTCGCCGCCGCGGTGGAGCGCTTCAAGTATCTGAAATACGGCCTGGCGCTGGTGCTGGTGCTGATTGGCGGCAAGATTTTCTGGAATTTCGGCCTCGCCAAGGAATTGCATCTGGTGCCTTACCTCGAAGCGCATTGGTCGCTGGCGATGACCGTCGCCCTGCTCGGCGGCGCCATGCTCTACTCCCTCATCCGCACCCACGCTTGGCAAAGGCGAGCATGAGCGGACGAGCGCTGGAGCGGGCGGGGGGAATCGAACCCCCGACATTCAGCTTGGGAAGCTGACGTTCTACCTCTGAACTACGCCCGCGAGACTGCTCGCAGGTAGCAGAGCTTGCGATGGCGAGGCAAGGCGGTGATCGCGGCGCGCGTTCAGCGGGTCGCGGGCGCAGCCCCCCACACGTTCACTTCGAGCAGACCGCGCGCGAGGCCGGTGTCGTCGTCGACTGCATTGAGCGCTTCGAGCAGACGCTCGGTCGGCGTCAGGAACGGATCGAAGTCGTCATTCACGTCGCCGACGAACACTTGGTCGTGCGCATCGAGATAGCCGAGCACCGGCGAGAAATGCCCCGCGCCCTCGCCCCACAGCGGACGCCGGTCGAAATTGGCGATGAAGCGATGGCCTGGATTGTTGGCGCGCTGCATGTGGGTGCGCAGCGTGTCGAGGTCGAGATTGCGATGGATGACGACCGGGCGCGCCGTCGCTTTGCCCAATAGCTCAGCCATTTGATCCAGCGTCATGCCGCCGATGATGAGACCGAAGAAGGTGCGCACGCCGACATGGCGGACAACCTCCTTCTGGTCGAGATCGAGACCCATCGATTGCAATAGATTGGCCGCGCTGGTCGGGCCGCAATTGGTCCAATTCTCCTGGGTTTCGTAGCCGTCGTCGCGATACAGCAACGCGACCGGCAAAGCCCAGGCGAGTTCAACGAGATCAGGGTCCTGATCGATCGGACTGCGTATATGCGCCATGAGCGAGCGGTATCATAAGACCACTTGCCTGACTAGCACCCGCTACCACCGCACTCAACGGCCGCGCAAACCGTCTTCCTCGATCGGCGCCGCGCCGCCAGTTTGCGGCACGCCAAGCACCCCGACAGCGGCGAGCAATTGGCGCTCCGCCACCACCAAATCGCGCTCGGCCTGCGCCAGCGCCAGGCGCGCATTGAGCAAGTCCTGCTCCTGGTCGAGCACTTCGACGGTGGAGCGCAGCCCCGTCTCCTGCTCCAGGGTCACGCCCTCATAGGCGAGCTCGGCGGCCTCGACCTGCTCGCGCGCGGATTCCACCGCGGAACGCGCGCTGATCAAACCCGTCCAGGCATTGGTGACGTTCTCTTGCAGCACGCGCTGCGTGGCGGCGAGATCGAGATTGGCGGCCGAGCGCAGCGCCCGCTGCTGGCGCGTGCGCGAACGGATGGCGCCGCCTTGAAACAGCGGCACCGAGACGCGAACGCCAACCGAGTCACTGGTTGTTTCGGAGAGGTCGTCGTTGAAATTGGCGCCGGCGCCGAAACCCGCATCCAGCGTGACGTTCACGCGGCCTTGCGCGGCGGCGACATCGACATTGGCGTCAGCGAGAACGGTGTCGGCCATGGCGCTGCGCAATAGCGGGCTGTTATCGACGGCGAGATTGAGCGCCGCTTCCAGATCCGCGGGCAAGCCGGTAGCGCCCGGCGGCGGCTGCAGATCGCTCGGCGGGCGCCCGATCAAACGGCGATAGGCTTCAACCGCGGCCGCCATCGCGCCTTGCGCTTGCGTCAGTTGCGTGCGCGCTTGCGCCAGCCGCGCTTGCGCCTGCGCCTCATCGGTGCGCGTGACGACGCCCGCCTCGAACTGCGCTTGCGCGTATTCAAACAGGCGCGTGAGATTGGACACCGTGGTTTCGCGCGCGGCGACCACCGCTTGCGCCTGGCGCACGTCGGCATAAGCGCGGGTCACGTCCAACAGCAAAGTCTGGAACGCCAGATCGTAATCGGCCACGGCGCCGGCGATCTGCGCGCGCGCGGCGCGTGTCGATGCCAGCACGCGCCCGGAGCCGAACAAAAGCTGCGAGACGTTGGCCGAACTCGACCAGGTCTCGTCGCGGTCGCCATCGAGCGCAGCGTTGTCGGAATCGCGGTCGCTCGCGGTTGCGCTGGCGGACACCGAGACTTGCGGCAGCGCCTGCGCCCACGCTTGCGGCAGCGCTTCGCGTGTCGCGTTGAGGCGCTGGCGCTGCGCCGCCAAGGTCGGGTTGGTTTCCGCCGCCGTCACCATCGCCTCGTTCAGCGTATCGGCGGAAGCAGGCATCGCCACGGCAAGGGCGAGAAGCGAAACGATCAGCACACGCATGAGAACTTCTTCCTCATTCCCGCCGCAGCGCCTCGATCGGATCGAGCTGCGCGGCGCGCCAGGCTGGGTAGGCGCCGAACAGCACGCCGACCACGCCCGAAAACACGATGGCCAAAATGGCGTTTAAAGGCTCGATTACCAAGGGCAGGTTAAACAATGACGTCATAGCCCAGGCGCCGAAAACCCCAATCGCCAAGCCAATGATCCCGCCTGCGACGGATAGCGCCACCGCCTCCAAGCCAAATTGCTGAAGGATATCGGCTTGACGGGCGCCTAGCGCCTTTCTGAGACCGATTTCGCGAGTCCGTTCAGTTACGCTGACCAGCATGATGTTCATGATGCCGATACCACCGACGAGCAGCGACACCGCCGAGATTCCCCCCAGAAGGTAGGTGAACACCTGTGTCGTCTGCGCCGCCGTTTCGGTGATGGAATTGAGGTTCTGCACGGTGAAATCGTCTTCGCCCTCACGCGTGCGATGGCGCTGCCGCAACAGGTTCTCGACGTCTTCCTGAACGCGATTGAGATCGTCTTCGCTGCTCGCCTTGACCGATATCTGGCTCACCGCATCTGCGCGGCCGCGTCGCCCGGAAATGCGGCGCTTCACCGTCGTCAGCGGCGCCAAGACGATATCGTCCTGATCCATGCCGAAGCCGGATTGGCCCTTCGACTCGAGCACGCCGATTACTTCGTAAGCGCCGCCCGACATACGCACGGTTTGGCCGACAGGATCGACATTGGGAAAGAGCTGGTTGGCCACTGTCGCGCCCAGCACGACGACGCGGCGCGCCTGACGCTCCTCGGTGGCGTCGAACATGCGCCCCTGCGAGATCTCCCAATCACGCGCGACAAGATAGTCGGGCGTCACGCCCTCCACTTGCGGATTCCAGTTTAGCCCGCTGGCGACGATTTGCGTCCGAGCGCGCTGCGACGGCGCGATTGCGACAACGCCATCGATCTGCGCGATCGCGTTGGCGTCGTCGAGCGTGAGCGTGTCCCAACCCATGCCCCCGCCGGCTTGCGCGCGCACGCCGCCGGCGCCGCGTTGCGCGCCCGGCACCACGATCAACAGGTTTGACCCAAGCGAGGCGATCGAACGCTCCACTTGCGCTTGCGCGCCCGAGCCCAGCGCCACCATCGCGACAACGGACGCAACGCCGATGATCACGCCGAGCGCCGTCAGCGCCGAGCGCATCGGGTTTGAGCGCAGCGCCCGCATGGCGGACGCGACGAGATCAGACGTGCGCATCATGGCGCGCCCTCCCTTCGTTGCGGTGATCCGAGACGATGGCGCCGTCGCGCATCTCAATCGTGCGCTTGGTGGCTGCCGCAACGTCGTGATCGTGCGTCACCAACACAACTGTAGCGCCCTCGCCGTTCAGGCGGCCGAACAGTTCGAGAATTTCCTTGCCAGTGTTCGAGTCGAGCGCGCCCGTTGGCTCGTCCGCCAGCAGCAGCGCCGGCCGGCCCGCCAAAGCGCGGGCGATGGCGACGCGCTGCTGTTGGCCGCCGGAAAGCTGCGTCGGCCGGTGATCGAGGCGCTGGCCGAGGCCAACTTGAGTCAGCAGATCAATCGCGCGCTCACGCCGCTCCTTGGGATCGATGCCGCCATAGATCATCGGCAGTTCGACATTCTCAACCGCGCTTAGCCGCGGCAACAGGTTGAAGCTCTGAAACACGAAGCCGATGGTGCGATTGCGGAAGAGCGCGAGATCGGAATCGTCCATCGCTCCGATGTCGTTGCCATCGATGACGATGCGCCCTCCGGTTGGCGTATCGAGACCGCCGAGAATATTCATCAGGGTCGACTTGCCGGAGCCCGACGGGCCGACGATGGCGCAGTACTCGCCGCGGGCGATGGCGAAGTTCACGCCCGCCAGCGCGTGCACCGTCTCGTCGCCCATCGTGTACTGCTTCACGAGGTCGCGCGCTTCGATCAGCATCACGCGCCCCTGATACGGACGCCGCCCGGCCCGCCGCGCCCGCCGCCCAATGGGTTGGCGTTGCGATCGCCTTCCGCGCGCGGGCCGCCGCCGATGATGACCTCATCGCCTTCGTTGAGCCCGCTATGAATGAGCGTGTAGCCGTTGTCCGCCACGCCAATTTCCACCTGCAGCGGCGCCGGCCGATTGTTGCGCAGGACATACACCACGGCTTGTTGGCGCACTTCGCGTTGGCCGGCGCCTTGGCGCATCTGCGTCAACAATTCGCGCTGCCGATCGGTGAATGTCGGCTCCAGGTCGCGGATCACTTGCTCGCGAATTTGGCGCATCGCGGCGCGCCTGTCGCCGCGCTGTCCTTCGCCGCGCGGCATCGCCGCCATGGCGTTTTCAAACGCCGCCTGGGCGGTGGCTTGCTGCTGTTCCGTGAGTTCGAGCGTCTCTGTCAGTTGCGCGACGCCTCTGCCGCCACGTTGGCCGGCGCCTTGGCCACCCTGACCCTGCGCCCTCGCTTGGCCGCCGCGCTGTGCGCCGCCGCTTTCCGCCGCCATCGCCTGGCCTTGCGCGGCGATCGCGGGATCGGCCGGCCGGAAGCGCAGCGCCGTGTTCGGCAGACGCAGCACGTCGGGCCTCTGCTCCAGAACGATCTCCGCGTTTGCGGTCATGCCGGGCAACAATTGGCGGCCCGGATTGTCGGCCTCGACCACCACCGTGTAGCTCACCACCCCGGACTCGGCGACGCCCTGCTGACGCACTTGGCTGACGCGCCCCTCGAACGCGCGATCGGGAAAAGCGTCGACGGTGAAGCGTACGTCCATGCCTTCGCGCACGTCGCCGATATCGGCTTCATCGACCGTGATGTTGGCCTGCAGGCGCGAAAGATCTTGCGCGATGATAAACAGCGTCGGCGCCTGCAAGCTCGCCGCCACTGACTGGCCGACGTTCACTTGCCGATCGACGACCACGCCGTCGATGGGCGAACGGATAACGCTGCGATCCAAATCCGTGCGCGCTGTCGCCACTTGCGCCGAGGCCTGCGCCACCGCTGCGCGCGCGGTGTCACGCGCAGCGCGCTGCTGGCTCATCAATTGTTCGGATGCGAAACCGCGCTGTTGCAGCAGCACGTAGCGCTGATAGTCGCTCTCGGCGACAGCGAGCTGCGCCTGCGCCTGCGCCAACTGCGCTTGCGCTTGCACGATGCGCTGCTGGAACGGCGTCGGATCGAGCCGCGCCAGCACCTGCCCCGCGCGCACTTGGCTGTTGAAATCGGCGAGCACCTCCTGCACCGGCCCCGACACCGTCGAGCCCACATTGGCCGAGACCAATGGCTGCAGCGTGCCGGTGGCGCTCACCACGCGCGTAATGGCGCCGCGATCGACTTGCGCGGTGCGGTATGGCTCGGCGCCGCCGTCGCCGCCAAAAATCGCGAAGCCGCCCCACAGTACGAGCGCGGCCGCGCCGGCGCCGATCAACGCCCCTCGCCCGCGCAACAGGCGGGGCCGTTTCGCCCAGAGCGCTTGCGCGCGATCCTTTGCAGCCCCGACGTTCATTCTGCGTCCTCACATGGCGCGCTCTGCGCCCTCGGCAAGCTCGCTCTCCAAAAGAAGGACGCGGCCGGGATGAGCCTTCTCCCGGCCGCGTCCGCCGCTTATTGCCCGCGGCGATGCGGGCGCGCGGCTTGCGCTTCTTCTTGTGTCACGCGACCGTCATCATTGGCGTCGAGGCGTTCGAACATCGACCCGCTCATGGCGACAAACTCAGCGCGCGAAATCTGATTGTCGCCGTTCGCGTCGGGGTTGGGACGATCGCCACGCCGCTCGGCGCGGGCGCCACGATCTCCGCGTTGCGGCCGCTCTTCTGCAGAAATGACGCCGTCGCTGTTGGCGTCGAGGCGGTTGAAGTGCTCGATCGGGCGCGCGAGGAATTCGTCGCGGGTGATGTTGCCGTCTTCGTTCGCATCGGCGCGCGTCAACATCCAACCGCCGCCGCGGTGATGCCCGCCACGTCGGCCTTCACGCCGCTCGGCGCGCGACTCACGCCGCTCTTCGCGGGAGAGTTGGCCGTCATTGTTGGAATCCATTTGCGCGAAGCGCGCTTCGCTGCCGGCGTCGAACTCCTGACGGGTCAGAACGCCGTCATTGTTGGCGTCGGCCTGGAACCAGCCCGGCCGCTCGGGGCGTTCGCCGCCGCTCTGCGCCAGCGCTACGCCGGTCACGCCGGCCAACGCCGCGAGGCCCGCGGCGGCAAACAGGTATTTACGCATTGAGTTATGCTCCTAGAGGCCGTCGCGATGCGGCCGTTCCCTCAGCGTGGTCTGATAGAGCAGTGGCTTTTCCCCGGTTCGTCGCGCTTGCGACAAAGTGTGTCGCGCCGATCGAACGTGCAGAAACGAAAAGGCGGCCGACGCCGGGGGGAGGGTTGCGTCGGCCGCCTACTTTCCGAACGGTCGCCCTGGTCCCTGCGGGGGGAGATGAGGGCCAGGCGCCGTTGCGAGCGGGTGAGGGAGATCACATGGGAGCCGCTCGCAGGATCAAAGATAGGCGCGGTTCTTGTCGCGTGTTTTTCGCTTAACCGCGTTGTTGCGCCAAACTGTGTCAGCGCCTCATTTACGCCTCAGGAACTGGGCGGAAATCCGGAAGGTTCGCGGCGCGGCGCGGGCGGACGCGCCTGCCCGATCAGCCGCACGAATTCGCTGCGTGAAAGCGAGTCGCTTTCGTCCTGATCGTAGTCGCTGAAACGCGCGCGAATCTCGGTGTCGAATTCCGCGCGCGTAATGACGTTGTCGACGTTGCGGTCGAAATCGAGCCGGTACGGGCCCAACTGCGAACCGCCGAGCACTTGGTTCGACCAGGTCTGGAACTCGATCGGCTGCAGCTGGCCATCGCTGTTCGCATCGGCGCGGGCGAACTCACGCGCGGACCCCGCTTCCAGTTCCGGCGTACTGACCGAAAGGTCGCCGTCCGCGTCGAAGCTCACGAACATCAGCGCGTCGGCCGAGAGCAGCGCCCGGATCGGCTCGTTGACGGCGCTCGATCCGCCGCCGGATGCGCACGCCGTCAAGGCCGCCGCCGCAACCGCCGCCATCGCTGTTTTCAAACGCATGCGCTAACCCCTCTCGATCGGCCCCAAAGACCGGCGCACCTGGGCGCCCGTATGGCGAATCCGGCCCCGTTTGCGCCTAAGTGTGGCGCCGGACGGCTTTCGCCAAGGTTTGGCACAAATCCGCGACGCGCGCTTTGTAGATTTTTGGCAAAGCCGGGCGCACATCTGCCCCATGACGCCCGAGGACCCTCATATTCTGGTGGTTGACGACCATCGCGAGATCCGCGAGTCGCTGGCGCAGTTCCTGAAAAAGAACGGCCGCCGCGCCACCGCCGTCGAGAGCGCCGAAGCCGCGCGCAAGGCGATCAAGGAAAACCGCGTCGATGTCGTCGTGCTCGACATCATGATGCCCGGCGAGGATGGCCTTTCGCTCTGCCGCCATATTCGCGAGACCAACCACATTCCGGTGATCCTGCTCTCGGCCCGCGCCGAAGAGCTCGACCGCATCATCGGACTGGAAGTCGGCGCCGACGATTACGTGGTGAAGCCGTTCAACCCGCGCGAACTGATGGCGCGCATCGACGCTGTCCTGCGCCGCACCCATGCCCTGCCCCCCAATGTCGAGGCGCCCACCGGCGAGGCGCTGCGCTTCGATCGCTGGACGCTCAAGGTGGCGGAGCGCGAACTGGTCGATGATGACGGCGCCACGCACGAACTCTCCACCGGCGAGTATCGCCTGCTGCTCACCTTCCTGCAGCGTCCAAAGATCGTGCTGACGCGAGATCAATTGCTCGATCTTGCCTTCGATCGCGGCTCCGACGTCTTCGATCGCGCTGTCGACACCCAGGTCTCACGCCTCCGCCGCAAGATCGAAATCGACGCGCGCGCGCCGAAACTGATCAAGACTGTCTGGGGCGGCGGTTACGTTTTCACCGCGCCGGTCGAAAAAGCGTGACCAATCCGCTCAACACGCTGACCGGCCGCATGGTGCTCGTCACCATCGCCGCGGTGCTGCTCTCCTACGGCGTCGCCTTCGCGATCTTCACCAACGAACGCGGCGCAGCGTTGCGACGGGCGGCGGAAACCGCCGTGGTCGAGCGCGTCGTCTACACCGCCGAGCGTTTGCGCGACACGCCGGCCGCGCGGCGGCCCCAGCTGGCTGACCAAATTCGCGACTTCGGCCTGCGCTACACGATCTCGCCCGACGCCCTCGTGGCGCAAGGCGCGCCGGTTGGCGCCGGCGCGCGCCTGGCGCGCGGAGTTTCAGAGCGGCTGGACGGCGCTGAGGTGCGCGCACAAATGCGCACTTTCGAGCGCCCCTCGCGCCGCTGGCGAGTCGAACGGCCCTTGCCGGATCGCGCGCCGCCGAACGGCGATGTTCGTATTCAGCGCGGCGACCCCGAAGCTCCCCCGGAAGGCCCCAACGTGCGCGTCACCGAGGCCAGCCTTTCGGTGCGTCTCGATGAGGCGCACTGGCTGAACGTGCGCGCGCGCCTGCCTGGACCGCGGCCGGCGCCGCTCAGCGTGCTGGCGGCCGCGGTTGTCGCTGTGATCGTCGTCGGCGTCGGCGCGGCCTTGGTCTCGCGTCAGATCGGGCGTCCATTGGCCGACCTCGCCAACGCCGCGCGGGCGCTCGGCGCTGGCGAGAGCAATGTCGCCGCCCCTGTCAGCGGTCCCGACGACGTGCGCCGCGCCTCAACCGCCTTCAACGCCATGGCTGAGCGTCTCGGCCGCCAACTCAATCGGCAGCGCCAAATGCTTTGGGCGCTCAGCCATGATTTGCGCACCCCGATCACCGCCATTCGGTTGCGCGCCGAACTGGTCGACGACGAGGCCACCCGGCAACGCTTGCTGGCGTCGGTCGAGGAAATGGAGCGCATGACCGAGCAAGCGCTTTCACTCGCCCGCGCCGGCGCCAGCGAAGAAGAACGCGCCGAGGTCGACATCGCCGAGATCGCGCGCACGCTCTGCGGCGAGTTGCAGGATATGGGCGTCAACGCGACGGCCGATGCGCCGTCGCCGGTCGCCATCACCTGCCGGCCCAGCGAGGTCGCGCGCGCCATGCGCAATCTGGCGGAGAACGCCGCCAAGTACGGCGGCGGCGGCGTCATGCGCGTCTATCGCGAAGGCGGCGACGCGATCGTCGAGGTTTCCGACGACGGCCCCGGCGTGCCCGCCGATCAACTCGCACGCCTGGCCGAACCGTTCTTCCGCGCCGATGCGGCCCGTTCCTCGCGCCCCGACGGCGCAGGCCTGGGTCTCGCCATCGCGCAAGCCATTGCCGAGGCCCATGGCGGGCGCCTCGCCCTCGCCAACCGCACCCCGCGCGGCTTCAGCGCCAAGCTGGTGCTGCCGGGATAATTTCATTTCCGGTGGTTTGCGCCTATGCCTACGGCGAGCGCTGCTGAAGACGCGCGGGGGGTGGACCATGAAGCTCAAAATCACTCTCCTGGCGGCGCTCGCGCTTACGGCCTGTGCTACGGCGGCGCCCACGGCGCCTAGCGTACAGCCCACGCATCCGACGACGCCCGAGCGCAACCCGGCTGTGCAGGTTGACGCCACGGTCTTCATCCCGCCGCCGCCACAAGCCAATGGCGCGCTCGAATTGGCCGAACGCGCCATCGTGCGCGGCCCGTGGAGCGATGCGCGGCGCGCGCAAGCTCTGGAAGACAACGCCATCGATCCGTTCGCCGCCTTCGACGTCGTGCTCGGCCCGGATTTCACCGCCGCCAACTTTCCCGCCACCGCCGCCGCGCTCGACCGCGCCGGACGCGCGGCTGGCTTTGCCGGCGATCCGGTGAAGTTCGTCTATCGCCGGCAGCGCCCCTTCTTGAGCGACAGCGCCATCACGCCGTGCATCGCCAATGACGAGCGCTTGCGCGCCAGCTTCTCCTACCCTTCCGGGCACGGCGCGCTCGGCTTCGGCTGGTCGCTGGTGTTGGCCGAGCTCTTCCCGGGGCAGGCCGACGCGATCATTGAGCGCGGGCGCGATTTTGGCTGGAGCCGCGTCGTCTGCGGCGTCCACTATCCGAGCGACATCGACGCCGCCCGCATCGTCGCCGCCGCCGCCATCGCCCGCCTGCACGCCGATGCGGAGTTCGGCGCGCTGATGGATGCAGCCCGGGCTGAAATCGCCCAACGCCAGGCAGAATGATCGCTACACTCGCTCTTGTACAACCGCCCCCGCACGGCTGAGCACGCTTGACGCCCGCGTTTGAACGGGCGGAGTATGGCGGCAACCGGAGGCGACCCAGGGGTGGAGGTGGAAGGCTTCTCGATCTTTGATCGTGTGTTCTCGTCGATCGTACGCGTCTTTGTGGTCGCGATCGGCGGCATCCTCAGTTTGGCCTTCGGCCTAGAGATGAATGCACCGCGATACATGGTCGTGAACGACATTTCCGTGCCGCCCGAACTGCAAGATGACGGCTACACGCCGCAAGTGATCGCGGCGCACATTTTGGCTGAGTGGCAGCGCATCGCGCTGGTTTCCGACACACAATACAAGCGCGCCAACATCAATGCTGACGAAGTGTTCGGCGGCGGCCAGGTGCAGCTGGCCCTTCCGGGTGTGGACATGTCGGTCGGCTCGATCGTCAATTATTTTCGCTCGCGGCTAGGCGAAAACAGCGATCAGGTCGGCGGCAATATCGTCGTGTCGCACTCCACAGATGAACGCTGCCAGACTGAAGTCGGCTGCTACACGTTCTTTCTCACCGTGCGCGGGCCGCAAGGGCCGCGGCCGGTACAGATCACACACTCGCAAGACGAAATCGACGCCCTCATCCGCGAAGCGGCGCGCGCGTCCATCCGCTACGTCGATCCTTACTTATTGGCGCAGTACTACTATCGCAGCCCCATCACCGCCGAGCCGGATCGCGAGCGGCTATCGCTCGAACTCATAGAGGTCGCCCTCAACGAGCCGCCGGTCGAGGACGACGCCTGGGCGCTCACGCTGCGCGGCATGTGGCACAATCGCGCGCACAGATGGGAAGAAGCGGTGGAAGCGCTCGATCTCGCGCTCAACCGCAACCCCGATCTGCAGGGCGCCTACAATTCGCGCTGCTGGGCGAAAGCGCACATCCCCAACCGCGCCGACGAAGCCATCGTCGATTGCCACGAAGCGTTGCGGCGCATGCCGGACTCGTTCCTCACCATGGACAGCCTGGCCTATGCGCTCGAACAAAACGGCCAACAAGACCAAGCTCTGTTTACGATCCGCTGCGCGCTGCAAGCAGGCGGCCGGCACAATTCCGACGTCCGTGAAACCTTCGATCGCTTGCGCGCCGGGCGCGAGCTTGGTCCGGCGCCCACGGCCGATGAATGCGTGATCGAGCACCTGATCGCCGACACGACCGCGATCGACAGGCCGAACGAAGCGCGCGGCTGGCTGGATTGGCTGCGCGGATGAGGCTGGCGCCGCCAGCCCTCATCCTGTGGGCCGCTCTCAGCGTCACAGCGACGGCGCAGACGCTGACCGCGCCTATTGGCCCATGCGAATTTTCTCCTGCCGCCCTGGCGTTCCGCGGCGATGCGCGCGAGCAGGCGCGCTGCCTGTTGCGTCCGTATGGCCGCTGGGCCGAACTCCACGGCGAACTGGCGACGCTGCCGCCCACGCTGGACAGCGTCGTCGGCCGCCCGTTCGCACTGGACCGCGTCGCAGTTTCTCGCGCGCTCGTCGAAGGCGGTGTTCCGTCCGACATCGCCGGCGACGCGCAGACGCAGGTTTCCTTTGGCGGCCCCGAGCGAAGCATTCGAGCGCGCTATCTGGTGCTGCACGACACCAGCACGCCCGACCTCGGCGCCGCACCTTTTCCGGACAATCTGGATGACGACGAAGGCGTGAACAGCTTTCACGCCTACCGCCGTCGCAACGCGGTGGCGCACGCGTTTGTCAACCGGCGCGGCGAGATTTATGTGGCGCAGGATTTCGCCGGCCCGCTACGCGCAACCAAGCTCGAACGGGCCGAGTACGGCGGCCGCTATGCGCGCGGACTTTTCTTGCATCTCGAATTGGTGCAGCCGCGCCGTTATGGCGACGACGATCCGGGCGGCCGGCCCGACAATCACGGCATTGCCCCGGACGTGGGCTTCTCCGCCCAGCAATATCGCCGCGCCGCCCAGCTCTACGTGCTCGCCAGCGCACGCGCCGGCGAATGGCTGATCCCGGGCCTGCACGCCAACGTCGACCGCTGGATTCCGGACGCTCACGACGATCCGCAAAATTTCTCGCTCGACGCGTTCGATGCCGCATTGGCGGAGGTGATCGCCAACATCGAGGCGGAGAGCGCGACGTCGGACATGACGGCGGCGTCGCCGAGCCCTTAGGCCGTTAGCAGAAATTTCTCGAGTTCGGCGCGCAAAGTCGGCGGCAGCGGCGTCGGCCCGGCCGCATTGCAAAACACGATGACCGTGTCCGCCACGCCGATGCACTTGCCGTTTTGAAACAGCGCTTGAGCGATGGTGTAGGAAGTGCGCCCAATTGAGCCCACGCCGCACGTCACCGTCACCGCGTCCGGGTAGTAGCCCTCCTCCAGATAGGCAATGGCGACGTTGGCGGCGACGACGCGCTGGCCTTCAGTATATTTCTCGGGGCCATAGATTTCCGCCTGCGCCCGCACGCGCGCATCCTCATAGAAGCTGGCGATGGCGACATTGTTGAGATGCTCGTTGCGATCGACGTCGGAGAAGCGCGTCTCCAGCGTATAGCGGCGTGGGTAGGCATCGAGGAGAAGCCGTTCGGGTCCGGGTTTCATGCGTTGATGGTCGAGGAACCGTCCGCCCGCGTCAACGCGGCGCAAAGCCCTTCATAAGCGGTCGCGCCGCGCTTCGAGAAATCCGATCACCGCCTGGTCGCTCTCCCGCAAAATCGCTTCGTCATAAGCGGCGCGCGCCGCTTCATCCTGCCCAAGGCGCGCGCACAAATCCGCGCGCAGCGCCCAATAAGGCTGATACTGACGCAGCACCGGATGCTCGCGCGCCAGAGTTGTCGCCAGAGCCAGACCCGCTTCCGGCCCGTCTCGGCGCGAGATCGCCGCCGCTGCATTGAGGCGCGCCACCGGCGAGCCGGTCAGTTCCGAAAGCGCGGTGTAGAGCAGCACGATAGCATCCCAATCAGCTTCGCCGCGCCAGGCGCGGGTGGCGTGCGCGGATTGAATGGCGGCTTCAAACTGGTAGCGCCCGGGTCGCTTCGCGGTGCTCGCCGCGCGCAGCGTCGCTTCGGCCTCCGCCAACATCTCCGGGCGCCAAAGCGACACATCTTGCTCGTCCAGGGGTACGAAGCGCCGGTCGCGATCGCGCCGCGCTGGCCGCCGCGCCTCCAGATGCAGCAGCAACGCCAAAAGGCCGAGCGGCTCCGGCTCACCCGGCGCTTGCGCCACCAGCACGCGCGCCAGCCACACCGCCTCCTCCGCCAATGCGCGCCGCTCGGGATCGGCGCCCAACGGATCGCTCCAGCCGACGCCGTAGGCGGCGTAGATCGCATCGAGCACCGCGGCGAAACGCTGCGTCCACACATCCGGCGCGGGCACATCGAAGCCAACGCCGGCGTCGCGAATCTTCTTTTTAGCGCGCACCAGCCGCTGGCTCATCGCCGCTGGCTCCACCAAAAACGCTGCTGCGATCCGCTCCGCCGAAAAGCCAAGCACGGCTTGCAGCATAAGCGGCGTGCGCGCGCCCTCGTCGATGGCCGGATGGGTGCAGGCGAACATCAAGCCCAGCCGGCGATCGGGCGCGCCGCCAGACGCGGTCTCGGCTTCCAATTCTTCTATGCCGAGCAAGATATGTTGCTCGCCCTCCGTCGCAGTGCGGCGGCGGCGCGCGGCATCGATCAGCTTGCGCTTGGCGGCGGCGAACAGCCAGGCTTCCGGATTGTCGGGAATAGCACCGCGCGGCCACGCCGAAAGCGCCGCTGCGAACGCATCGGCGAGCGCGTCTTCGGCCGCCGCCACGTCACGCGTGCGCGCGACGAGCAGAGCGAGCAAGCGCCCGTAGCTCTCGCGCGCGACGCGCTCAGCGGCCGCGGCGGCGTTCATGCTCAGCGCATGACGACGGGGCGCACCTCGATGCGCCCATAGCGCGCGCCCGGGCACTTCGCGGCCCAAGCCAGCGCCTCGTCCTGGCTCTCGGCCTTAATCAGATAATAGCCGCCGAGCGTTTCCTTGGTTTCAGCGAACGGCCCGTCGATGACCTTCTGCTTGCCGCCGGTGATGCTGAGCGTCTTGGCCGTCTCGACCGGTTGCAGTTCATCGCCGGAGACCAGCACGCCGGCTTTCGCCAAATCCTGCGTGTAGGCCATGTAGGCGCCCATCTCTTGCGACAATTGCTCGGGCGAGAGGTTCGCCCACATCGATTCTTCGCCGTAGACCAGCAGCATGTACTGTTGCATCGCACCCTCCAAAGACTGGCGTGGACATCACCCACGCCGCCTTGACGCGCATCGCTAAGCGATTTCGACACTCAGGCCGCTTTTTTCGTCGAATCTTTCAGAAGCCCGAGTTTGACCAGGCTTTCGGCGGTGGCGACGACGCATTCCTCGTTCGAGCGCGGCGCCCAGTTCAGCAACCGGCGCGCCTTGGCGTTGGAGCCGTTCTTGCGCTTGCCCAGCTCAGGCACGATCTGCGCCACCGCTGGGTCGCGCTTGGCGGCCATGCGCACCATGAAGTCCGGAATCTGGAATGTCGGGACACGCTTGGCCGCAGGGCCGAGACGGCGCTTCAGAATGCGCGCAATATCGCCGATCGACATGAAGTCGCCCGCCACCGCCAGGAAGCGTTCGCCCTTGGCGGCCGGATTGGTCATGCATTCGATGTGCATCGCCGCGACATCGCGCACGTCGACAGCGCCGAAATAGAGCCGCGGCACGCCCGGCATGGCGCCATCCATCAGCCGCTGCACCAGCAGGATTGAGGTCGAATAGTCTGGCCCCAACACCGGGCCGAACACGCCGACCGGGTTGACCACTGAAAGCTCAAGCGCCCCGCCTTCGCCCGCGATGAAATCCCACGCCGCCCGCTCGGCGATGGTTTTGGATTTCACATAGGCGCGCACGTCGTCGCCGTTCGGATCGGTCCAATCCTCTTCGTTGAAGGGTCGGTCGGTCGATTTCTGGCCATAGCCGATAGCGGCGAACGATGAGGTCAGCACCACGCGCTTGACGCCGGCATCGCGCGCGGCCTTCAACACCCGCAACGCGCCATCACGCGCCGGCACGATGAGATCGTCTTCGTGTTTCGGGATCGCCGGGGGAAACGGCGACGCCACGTGCAGCACGTAAGCGCACCCAGCCACAGCTTCCGCCCAGCCTGCGTCGGCCGTCAAATCCGCCGCCACGAAACTCAAACGATCGCCGGCCTCGACGCCGCCTTCACGCACCATGGCGCGCACGTCCGCTTCGCGCGAGAGCGAGCGCACCGTGGTGCGCACCTGATAGCCGCCATTGATCAATTGCACGATGCAATGTGCGCCAATGAAACCGGTGCCGCCGGTGACAAGGACTGTTTCTCCGGCCATGGCGGCCTCCGCTTCTGTTAGGCGTGAACCGGCGCGACGCGCTCGGCGAGCTGATCGAATGCGGCCCAGAATTGCGCGCGCAGATCGTCGGTTTCCATCAGGATTTCGTGCTTGGCGCCGTCGATCGTGATGTGGCGCGCGTCCGGCAGAAGGGCTGCGACCGCATCGTGACTGGCGTTGTCGACCAGCTGCTCTTCGCCGGCCGAAGCGATTAGGATGGGGATGCGGATATGGCTCAAGCCGGCCGGCTGCAGGAAGCTTTCCGTCGTGTCGGCGGCGGCGGCGACCCAGCCAATGGTGGGGCCCGCCAGCGCCAACCGCGGCTCTTCAGCGATCAGACCTTGGCCGCGATCGTGACGCTCCTTGTCGTGCGTCACCGGGTTGCGCTTGAACGTCTCGCGCTTCCAGCGCGTCTCCACTCGCGGCGCAAATTGCGCGCCGGCGCCCAGAGACGACATGAAGCGCACATACTTCTTGGCCGTCGCATTGAGCCCGGCCACGCCCCACATCGGCGCCGAGAACGCCGCCGCATCCAGCTCGATGCGCCGCGTCTGCAGGGCGCGCAGCGTGATGGCGCCGCCCATAGAATGCGCGAGCCCGATCAGCGGCCGCGGCAGCGTGTCGGTCAACAGCTTCAGCGCGGTGGACAAATCGTTCACCGCATCGTCGAAGCTGACCATGTGGCCCTTGAGGCCGTTTTGCACCTCGCGGCCGGACAAACCCTGCCCGCGCCAGTCGATGCAGAACACAGCAAAGCCACGGCCCTGCAGCTCGCGGATCACTTCGAAATATTTCTCGATGAATTCGGTGCGGCCCGGCGCGACGATGACCGAACCGCGCGGCGGCGACGCGGTCGCGGGCGCTGTCATCACGCGCACCTTCACGCCGCCGCGGCCTTCGAGCCAATGCTCCACCGCGCCGTCCGGCACGTCATTGCCAGGAACGCGGACGAAAGCCATGCGCGCGAGCGCCTTAGCCGCGCAACTTCGCCATGACGCTTTGCAGCTGCATGGCGACGCCCATATCGCCTTCTACGCGCAGCTTGCCTTGCATGAACGCCGCCGTCGGATCGAGCGAACCGCCCGCCATGGCGACGAAATCTTCGAGCTTCACCTTGATCGTGGTGTCGGCGGCGGCGTCTTCAGTCGAGACCTTGCCTGCGCCGCCATCGAGGAAAATCTTGCCGGCGTCGCCGAAGTCGAACTTCACCTTCTTGCCAGGCACGGTCACGTTGGCGCTGGTGAAGCGGCCCAGAATGTCTTCGAACGTCATCGGCTTCCTCCCGGGGGATGTACTGCCCTCTTACACACCAGCCGACGCGAGCCCGCAAGAGTGACGGCGGCGTCAGGGACGCGATTCAGGCGGCGCCGTCGCGGCAGGGGCGCCGCTTGGCTTGCGGAACTTAAGCGTCATGCGGTCGCTCTCGCCGATCGCCCGATAGGGGGCGGTGTCGAATGACGCATCGTCCGGCTGACCGAGCGGCGATGTGCGCAATGTCGGCGGCAACGTCCAGACGCCGAAAGGATGATCGCGCGTATCGCGCGGATTGGCGTTGATGTCGCTCGCGGCGACGAACTCGAAGCCCGCCTCCTGCGCCAGCGCCTTCACATATTCTTCTTGCACATAACCCGAGCGCGCCGGCGGATCCTGCACGCCGGTGGACGATGCACGATGCTGCTCCACGCCGAACGCGCCGCCAGGCTTCAACGCCGTCAGCGTGTCCGCGAACACGCGCTCGGCGACGCCCTGCGCCATCAGCGTGTTCACGCTGTTCGAGATGATGGCGAGATCGATGCTGTTCGCCGGCGCCAGCGGCGCGCGTGGCGAAACCATTGTGCGCGCGATCTCGCCGTACAAATCTTGGTCGCGCATGAAGCGCGCTTCCCACGCCGCCAACACTTCGCCTTGCGCTGTCGTCGCGCTGCGCGGATCGAAACTGGCGACCGTCAAGCGCCCCTCGTTGCGCGCCAGGTAGGGCGCCAGGATGGCCGTGTACCAGCCGACGCCAGGATAAACCTCGAGCACGCTCATGCCGGGCGACAGCCCCCAGAACAGCAGCGTCTGCAGCGGATGACGCCACTGATCGCGCTCCGGCTCGATCCGCCACGGCCCAGCGATCGCCCAGCCGAGCGATCCTTCCGGCGGCGCATCGGCCGCACTGCGCGCGCCGCCGCGATTGCAGGCGGCGAGGCTTGCGGCAAGGCCGATGGCGGCTTGTCGGCGGGTCAGGGACAGCATGGCTCTGCGCTAAGCCGGAAGCGCTAAAATTGTCAAAACACGGGCGACGGGCGGAGGCCTTGAACCGGGCTTGCCCGTTCCCATCTGGGCTCTGTGCGGTGCTCGTTGAGGCCGCGCCGCCGCGCCACCCGCCGCCAATATGGGGCGAGAAAGCCGGCAAAATCAGCTCCCAAGGGAGCGCCTGGATGTCGCTTTAGGAGGACACATAATGGCTTCGAATGAATTGAACCCCCTTTACCGCACGCTGGTCGGCTTCGACCGCATTGCGAGCCTGATGGACCAAGCTGCGCGCCTGGACGCTGCACCTGGCTATCCGCCCTTTAACGTTGAGCAAATCGGCGAAGACAAATTCCGCATCGAACTAGCCGTCGCCGGTTTTGGCCAAGACGATCTGTCGATTGAGTTCAAGCAGAACTCCCTCGTCGTCACCGGCCAGCGCAAGCAAACCGAGACGCAGCGCAACTATCTGCATCGCGGCATTGCCGAGCGCAGCTTCGAGCGCCGTTTCGGCCTCGCCGATCACGTGCTCGTCTCCGGCGCCAAGCTGGAGAACGGTTTGCTCACTATCGACCTCGTCCGCGAGCTTCCGGATTTGCTGAAGCCGCGCAAGATCGAGATCGGCGCTGCATCCGCCAAGGCCAAGCCGAAAGTGGTCGATGCAGCCAATGACGAAACAGAAGCGGCCTAAATCACCGCTTCCGCTCGCCGCGCGGCCTCTCCCCCTCCCCCCAGCCGCGCGGCGGGCACTCCTCCCCCCCCCCAAAGAGCTCCTGCGGCGCGCCCCACGGCGCGCCGCATTTTCTTTCACAGGGCGGCGCGCCCCACGACGCGCCGCATTTTCTTTCACCGGGATAAGCGCGCACGCCGACAAGGGGCGAACGCGTTTCAGACACATTGGATGTGCTAGCGTGCGCGCATGAGCCCCGCCGCCCGCAAGCTGGCCGCGATCGTCTCCGTCGACATCGTAGGCTTTTCCGCGCTCGCCGAACGCGACCCTACGGAAGCGTTGGCGCGCGTCGCGCGGCTGCGGCTTCTTGCCAATTCGATTTCGACCCGCCACGGCGGGCGCATCTTCAACACCGCCGGCGACGGCGTGATGCTCGAATTCACCAGCGCCACCGATGCGCTGCGCGCCGCCATCGCGCTCGCCGAGGCCGACACCGGCGCGCAGCTGCGCTTCGGCGTGCATGTCGGCGAAGTCAGCGCCGCGGCGAATGGCGACTTGCTCGGGCATGGCGTGAACATCGCCGCACGGCTGCAGGCGGAAGCAGCGCCTGGCGCAATTTTCGTGTCGCAAGCCGCGCGCGACAACGCAGCCGCCGACCTCGCCGCGCGCTTTGAGTCACGCGGCAAGATCAAGCTGGCCAAGATGCGCCAGCTGATCGATGTCTACGCTCTGCGATCGGGCGACGCCGCGCCCCGCGCCGCGCACGCCACTCCCATTCTGGCGGTGCTGCCGTTCGACAACCCCGGCCGCGACGCCGCCACTCGCGCCCTGTGCGACGGCATCGCGGAAGAAATTCTCTACGACATGTCGCGCGTGCCGGGGCTGAAGGTCATCGGCTCCACGTCAAGCTTTGCGTTTCGCGGGCGGGACAAGACACGCGCCGGTAAAGCCCTGCACGCCACTCACCTGCTCGACGGCGCCGTGCGCCGCCAAGGCGACGCCGTGCGCGTGGCGGTCCAATTGCTGGAGGCGGAGACCGGCGTCGTTATCTGGTCCGAGCGCTATGACCGCGACATCGGCGACACGTTCGCCTTGCAGGACGAGATCGCCGACGAAGTCGGCAAAGTTCTCACTGTAACGTTGGGCGAAATCCGCCGCGCCCGCGCGCCGAAACTCACCGCCGCCCTTTCGGATTCCTATTTCGAAGCGCGCGAACTCATGCGCACCGGCGCCATTGCGTGCATTCAAACAGCCGCCGCCGCGCTCGATCGCATCGTCGCTGATGCGCCCGACTTCGCGCGCGCCTGGGCCGCGCTCGCCACGGCCAAGCTTGAGGTGTTGCGTCTGTCGCGCACCGATCGGGCGCGCCTGGTCGAGGACGCACGCGAAGCCGCGCAGCGCGCACTCGGCGCCGATCCGACCATGGGCGAAGCCTATGCCGTGCTCGCGGCCTTGGAGGGCGAGTTCTTCGGCCGCTGGCGCGAGCGCGAGGCGCTTATAGAAAAGGCGCTGGAGGTCGAGCCCAACACGCCGCTTCTGCTCTTCCGCCACGGCCAGTTCCTGGTCTCCACCGGGCGCGTCGAAGCCGGCTACGCGCAGCAGGCGCGCGCCTTCGAACTCGATCCGCTCGATCCGATGCTGGCGGCGTTCCACGGCTACAATGTCTGGTCCAAGATCGACAAGGCGCAGGGCCGGCAAATTCTGGAAGCCGCGGCGCAACGTTACGCCGACAATGTGTTTGTCTGGTTCATGCGCTTGAACACCGCCGCCCTCGATGGCGACTTCGCCACCGCAGAGGCTTTGCGCGCAGACGGCGCCCGCCTCATCCCAGGCCTGCGCGACTCCGCCTCGTACAAAGCCGGCGAACGCATGCAGCACTTGATGATGGCGCCTTCGCCGGAAGCGTTCATGAAGCTCGGCGAGGATTTCGCCGCCATGGCGGGGGCCGAACCCGCGGCCGCGCTGGATCTGGCGGTTGCGCTCTCGGTGCTCGGCTTCACCGGCCCTGCGCTCGCGATTTTCGAAGAGGCGCTCGACAATGTCGACGCTTGGCGGGCAGGCGCGCTCGAAACCACGCGTCCGCATATCGGCTACGAGACCGCGCTACTGTTCATCGACCAGACGACGCAGCTGCGGATGAACGCCGATTTCCCGAAGCTCTGCACCCGCTTGGGGCTTGCGCGCTATTGGCGTGACAGCGGCGTCTGGCCCGATTGCGCGGATCAGACGCCCTACGATTTCCGCGCCGCCTGCAGCGCGTGAGGCGCCGCGTTTAGTCTTCCTCGCCCTCGTCTTCGTCGCCGTCGTCGGCGTCCACCGCGCCCTGCAGCAACGGCTCGCATCCCGCTTCCGCCAGCAGCGACGCAAGCGCTTCGCTTTCAACACCGGCGCGCTTGCGCTTCAGCTCCGCGAGCGCCTTGGCGGCGTAACGCTGCGGCTTCTGCGTGAACGTCTGGCCGGCGATATCGACGCTGACGCCGGCGGCGTCGCTAGCGACGGCTTGCGCGTTGGCGGCCATCCACAGCAGGTACGCGCCCGCGATTTCGGCGCGCAGCAACTCGACGAGGTCCTCGCGCACGGCGTCGAGCGAAACGAAATCGCCCTCCGCCTTGGGATGATCCATGCGCTCCACCCAGCGCGCCACGTTCGGCGCCTGCGTGCGGATAATCACGCCCGGCGTCGGGTCGGACAGCAATTGCGCTAGTTGTCCGGCGAGACCGAAATCGGCCAGGCTCGGGCGCGCGCCGAACAGATAGAGCCGGCCCGCCAGCATGCGCTCCAGGATGGCGAGCACACGCGTGAACGACGCTTCGATCAGCGGCGCGGTTTCTGGCGAGGAGCCAACATGATGCAGCCGGCCGATCATGCGCGTGCGCACGCCCTCTTCGACCCCCGCCGGCGCTTCCGCGCCTTCGAAAATCATCGACACGATGCGACGCGCCGCGCTGTCCTGATCCTCGGGATACGACCAGCGATAATGGAACATCGCCTTGTTGAGCCATTCGTCGGCGTAATCCTCAAGCAACGCGGAGACGAACGCCAAGGCCGGATCGGCGGGAGTGATCGAAGGTTCCGGATATTGCGCATCGAGCGCTTCGATGATCGGGGTGGAATCCTGCAGCGCCGCATCATCGGCGTCGACCAACACCGGAATCAGCGGCAGCTTGGCGTAGCGCGCGAACTCTTCCTGGCGCGCATTGCTGCGCGGCAACCATTCGAAGTCGAGCCCCTTGAAGCGCAGGTAGGAACGAACCTTCAGCGAGTACGGCGAAAGCTCTGCGCCATAGAGGCGGAACGGGGCGGTCATGGGCAGTCCTCAAAATGCAATCGCCGCACGGAGAACCCGCACGGCGACCCAAAGTCAATGTTCTAAAAGCGCGGTTAGACCGGCTTGAGGTTCACAGCCGACGGCTTGTTCTTGCGCGGGTCGTTTTCGACATCGAAGCTGATCGCTTGCCCTTCGCGCAGGCCGGTGAGTCCGGAACGCTCCACCGCGCTGACATGGACGAACACGTCCTGCCCGCCGCCGTCAGGAGCGATGAAGCCGAAGCCCTTCGCCATGTTAAACCACTTTACGACGCCCGTAGCCATGTGGGCTCTCCTCGACATGTGGCCGACGCCACGATCGGCTTCGGCCGGACCAGCATGAAGAAAGCTCAGCACCGCGCTCACGCGCGAGATTGGATCGTCAATCGCCTAGTCCGTTGGGCATAGGGCCCATGTGACGGTGTGAAGTCAAGTTTTTCACGCGTTAGCGCAAGATCGCGCAAAATCGCATGGCTCACGGATTTGCGGCCGCCGCGTCGCCGCCGACGCGATCGAGTGCGGCGGCGACCATCGCGCGCAACGCCGTTTCCATACCCGGCTCGTGCACGAAAAAGCGCGGGCTGTGGTTGGGCGCGGCGTCCGCCAGCGCGGTTCCCGGCGGACGAATGCCGTAAAAGAAAAACACGCCAGGCACGGCCTGCTGGAAATACGCGAAATCTTCCGCCGGCATATTCGGCTGATCGAGCTGCACCGCGTCTTCGCCCAACGCCGCCACCAGCGCGGTGCGCACGCGCGCCGTCAGCGCCGGCGGGTTGACCACCGGGATTGCGTTTTCCTCGATCGACACTTCCGCCGTGGCGCCCGACGCCGCCGCCGTCTCGGTGACGGTGCGGCGAATGCGGTCATAGAGGTCCTGCCGCGTCTCCGGGTTCAGATAGCGGATGGTGCCCTCCATCTCCACCCGCTCGGGGATGATGTTGTACCGAACGCCGCCGTGAATGGAGCCGATGGTGACAATCACCGGCGAGCGCACAGCATCCATCTGCCGCGACGGAATCGTCTGCAGCGCCGTGATGATCTGCGAGGACACAACGATGGGGTCGATGCCGCGATGCGGCTGAGCGCCGTGGGTTTGGCTGCCGGTCACGGTGATGCGCAGGCGGTCGGAGCCGGCCATGAACGGCCCGGGAACCAATTGGATGGTGCCGGACGGCGCCGGCCACGCGTGCAGGCCGTAAATCACCTCCGGCTGCAAATCGCCGAACACATGCTCCGCCAACATCCGCCGCGCCCCGCCGAGCCCGCCGGGAGGCGCGCCCTCTTCCGAGGGCTGAAACACGAAAATGATCGTGCCGGCCAAGTCTTCGCGGCGAGCGGCGAGCACGCTCGCGGTCGCCATTAGAATGGCGACATGCGTGTCATGCCCGCAGGCGTGCATGATGCCGACATCCTGGCCGTTATAGCGGCCGCGCGCTTGCGAACGGAACGGCAGATCGACCTCTTCGGTCACCGGCAGTGCGTCCATGTCGGCGCGCAGCGCAATCACCGGCCCCGGCCGTCCGCCGCGCAGAATGCCGACGACGCCCGTTTGCGCGACGCCGGTGCGCACCTCCATCCGCAGCGAGCGCAAATGCGCGGCGACGACGCGGGCGGTGCGTACCTCTTCGTAAGAGAGCTCCGGATGCTCATGAAAATCCCGCCGCCATTCGATCATGTGCGGAAGCACGGCTTGGATTTGCGTTTCGACCGGCGCGGGAAAGCCTTGCGCATTCGCCGCCGGCGCCAAGGCCAGCGAAAGCACGCCGAGCGCAAGCACTGCGCTTTTCCACGCCTTCATCCCATCCCCCTATGTTGCGTCGATATTCCAGCGCGACACGCGCCAAACCACGATGCCGACCACGCCGCCAATAGCCAGCAAAATCCAGCCGAGATTGCCCCAATCTTCGAAAGGCAAGCGCCGCCAAACGATCAATTCGATGACGACGGGCGCCGCCAGCAATGCCAATGCCCCACTCAAGGGCGCTCCGATGAGATCAGGCAAACGGCAAGCTCGCGCCGCCCACCATATCGGCACAAACACCAGCGGCAGATAGAGGCCCAAGACCAAGAACGAAAACACGCCGATCAGCCAACCACCGCCAGCTATCGGGCTAACGCCAACTAAAGCGCCTCCGGTCGCGGCTCCAGCGACAATACCGAGCAAAATCCGGTCTTGCGTGAGAGACGCCAATATCAACGCACCCCCGCCGCCAGCAGATCGTGCATGTGCACGACGCCGACCGGCTTGCCGTCTTCGACGGCGAACAGAAGCGTGATCCGTTTCTCGTTCATGATGGCGATGGCGTCGGCGATCGGCGCGTCGGGCGCGATCGTGCGCGGCGCCACCGTCATGATATCGCGCGCCGTCTTGGCGAACATGTCCGGCGTCAGTTTCCGGCGCAGATCGCCGTCGGTGATGATGCCGACCAACTTGCCGGCGTCGATCACCCCGACCGCGCCGATGCCGCCCACGCTCATCGCCTTCATCGCATCGGGCACGCTGGCCGCCGGCGAAATCAGCGGATCGTCGCCGCCTACGCGCATGATGTCGCGCACGCGTTTCAGCGCCGCGCCCAGCTTGCCGCCGGGATGGATGGCGCCGAAATGGTCGGCGGTGAAGCCGCGCGCCTTCAACAGCGCCACCGCGAGCGCATCACCCAGCGCCAGGCACATGGTGGTCGAGGTTGTCGGCGCCGGCGCCTCTTCGCTTGCTTCGCCGCACTCAGGCAACACCAACGCCGCGGTCGAAGCGCGCGCCAGCGACGAGTTCGGTTTGAACGTCATGCCGATCACCGGCACGTGGATGCGCCGGCAATGATAAAGCAGGTCCGACAATTCCGCCGTTTCGCCGGAGCGTGAAATCGCCAGCACGCAATCGCTCTCGACGATCATCCCGAGATCGCCGTGGCTGGCTTCGGCTGGATGCACGAATTGCGCGGGCGTGCCAGTGGACGCCAGCGTCGCGGCGATCTTGCGCGCGATGTGCCCCGATTTGCCCATGCCGGAGACGATCACGCGCCCCTTGGCGCCGGCCAGCACTTGCGCGGCCTGCACGAACGGCGCCCGCAGCGGGCCGGCCAGCGCGTCGGCCAACTGATCAAGCGCGCGCGCCTCGGTGCGGATGGTCTCCTGCCCTGCGGCCACCGCGGCGTCGGGCTTGATCAGGTCGGAACTCATGGCGCCCTGTTGGCACGCGGCGCGGCGATTGTCACGAATGGGCGGCGACCGGCTTGCGCCCGCGCAGGCATCGGAAGAGCGCAAACGCCAACAACAGCGCCGCCGCACTTGCCGCCGCGAGCGCCAAGGCCGGCTTGTCGCTGCGTTCGGCCATATACACCGCCGCCAGCCCCCATGAGATCGGCAGCGGATACGCCAGGAGCCGCGTGCGGTTGGCGACCGCCGCACCCGCCGCCAACACCAGCGCAATGCCCGCACCGGCCCATACTGGCGCCGCCTCCGCTGTGATCACGCCGACCGCGGTGAGCACCGTCAGCGCGTTGAGCGCGGTGGCGATGGTGAGCCATCCCGCAAGCAAGCCCAGCGGCCACAGCACCAGCCAGGTTTGCCGCGCCGACGCGTGGCCGACATCGCCGCCGCGCCAGAACGCCCTCACCAGCACGCCCGCCGACACCGCGATGATCGCCACCGTCGCCCACTTGGCGTCGATCGCCGAGGCGTAGAGCCAAAGCCCGCAGCCGAGCATCGCGATCGCTGACGGCCAGCCGAGCCGATCCAGCCAGCGTCCGTTCGCCGTCGCCGGCAGCGCTTGATAGATCGCGTAGGCGCCGAGCCCGACATAGATCAGGCTCCAGATCGAGAACGCGTACGGCGCAGCGCGCAAAGTCTCGTCGCCATCGGCGGCGAATTCGCCGGCGCTGAGGCCGAAGCCGGCGGCGTAGATCAGCACCGGCGCGGCGATGGCGACGAACGCAGCGATCAGCACAGCGAGCGTGCGGGCGATTGGCTTTGGCGGCGAGGCTTGTTTGAACATGACGCTCCAACGCACGGCGGCGGACTTCGGCGCCCGCGTATGGGCTTACGAGCGACGCGGCGTGCTTGGATCAACCGGCAAGCAAGCTCAGCCGCTGCAGCAGGATGTCGTTCCAGCGCTTGAGATCGAAATCGGCGCGCACTTTCGCCGCGCCGGCCGCGCCCATGTCGCTCCAGCGCTCAGGCGCGCGCGCGATGGCGGCCATGTTGGCGGCAAGCGCGCGCCGATCGCCTTCATCGCTGAGCAAGCCGGAGACATCGTGTTCAACCAGCTCCGGCGTGCCGCTGTGGCGCGTCGCCAGAACCGGTAGCCCTTGCGCCATCGCCTCCATCAAAGCGACGGGAATGCCTTCCATGTCGCCGCTCGCGGCGGTTT
This sequence comes from Hyphomonadaceae bacterium, assembly GCA_050186805.1. Lineage (GTDB taxonomy): Bacteria > Pseudomonadota > Alphaproteobacteria > Caulobacterales > Aquidulcibacteraceae > Vitreimonas. Next base: position 7,146 of record JBFWYC010000024.1, on the reverse strand, counting down.
TGCTGGGCAGCACAAACACATGCGCGCGGCGCAGTTCGTCGGCCACGCGCGCGTGGCTGAGCAAGCCGGTGAAATGCACTTCGGGGCCGAGCCCCAAGTCCGCAGCGCGCGCCTTCAGCGTTTCGCGCAACGGCCCGTCGCCGATAAAAGTCAGCGTGGCCTTCGGCGCCGAGATATCGGCCTGCATCGCCGCGAACGCCGCCAGCGCGTCGTCGAAGCCCTTCTTCTCCACCATCCTGCCAACGCCGAGAAAGCGCACCGGCGCGCCAGGTTCGAGCGTGCGCGGCGTTGCAGCGAAGCGCGACACGTCCACGCCCATGCGATGGATCATGGTGCGGTCCGCGGGCGCACCGAGCGCCAGCAGCTTCCGGCGCCAGAGATCGCTGATCGGCAAAAACAGATCGCCGCGCTTCAACAAGCTCGCATAGGCGTTCGGATGCTTGTCGAGATAAGCCGACATATCCTTGCCGTGAAAGACGGTGGCGATCGGCCCTTGGATCAAGCCGAGGTCGCGCAGCGCGCACGCAAAGCGCCCCCAGCGCCCATAGTGCGCGAGCCACACGCGCCGCTGCGGCGGCTCTTTCGGCCAACGCGACGCCGCCACCAGCAGGCGCAGCGAAGTTGCGTCGTCGCCAAAGCGGCCGCCGTCGAGCGTCTTGAGCGCCCCGGGCGCGCCAAGCGCGCCGAACGCAGCGCCCACGCGAGCGCCGAACGTCTTTGGCACCGGCGCGTAACGGACTTTGAGTTTGCCCGGCCATTTCAACAGCAGCGCGCCCAGCGCCTCGGCGTCGCCGGCGGCGAGCGCGACAATCTCCACAGACGCGCCGCGCTCCAGCAAACCCTCGGCCTGGGCCTGGATGAAGGTCTCGGACGGGTTGGGAAACCGGGAAACGAAGAAGGAGACCGGCGGCGGCGCTGGCATGGCGCCCGCTCTTAAGCGCGGGCAGGCCGCCTGTCAGGGGAAAAAAAAATGGCGGGGCCGCAGGGCATGGACGGCCCCGCCAGGTGCGGACCTGGCAGATCAGGCGACCACGGCCGCGCCAACGGCCAGGACAGGGACGGCCACGAGCAAAACCAGAAGCGTGGCGATGGCGAACGACGCAGCCTTCACGGCCAGGGGCGAACCATGTTCGAGCGCGTCGGCATAAAGACGGTGTGACATCTGACTTACTCCGTATCGGGCCGGCGGGGCGGGAGGATTTTCACCGGCTACAGCCACGAAGTGGGGTGGGCGCCCCTTGAATCCGAACGAGGCTTTGACGACTTGGGTGTGAGCGGATTTCACAACCCGGGAGGGGTCGTGACCCACTTGCCCTCGCTGCAAACGTTGCGCGCCTTCGACGCCGCGGCGCGCCTCAAATCCTATTCCAAGGCCGCCGAAGAGCTCGGCCTGACGCATGGCGCCGTGAGCCACCGGATCCGCGAATTGGAGGAGCGGCTGGGCTTTGCCCTCTTCCGCCGCGTCGGCAACACCATGCAACTCACCGCCGAGGGCCAAAAGCTCGAAGGCCAAGTGCGCCAAGGGCTTTCGGTGCTGGAGCAAGCGTTCGCGCCGCCCAAGCGCGCAGCGTCAGCCGCGCGCGGGCATATCGTCGTCACGTCCGTGCCGAGCTTGGCGTCCACGTGGTTGTTCGCACGCCTGGGCGAATTCCGCGCCGAAAATCCCGACATCGATGTCGAACTGCGCGTCAGCGAGGCGCTCAATGACTACCGCAAGGAAGGCATCGATCTGGGCGTGCGGCTTGGCCTCGGCGGCTGGCCCGGCCTGCATGCTGAAAAGCTGTTCGACGAAGCGCTGACGCCGGTTTGCACGCCGGAGTTTCGCGAGCGCTTCAGCCTGCAGCGCCCCGAAGACCTGATGCGCGTCACGCTCTTGCGCAATCCGTGGACGCCGTGGTCGCGTTGGTTCCGGGCGGTGGGGCTCGACTGGCCCGAGCCGGCCTCGGGTCCCAAGTTCGACGACGGCCCGCTTTTGCTGCGCGCGGCGCTGCAGGGCGCGGGCGTGGCGCTGGGGCGGCAATGGCTGGCTGTGGATGAAGTCCGCGCCGGCCGCTTGGTGACCCCGTTCGAGCACGCCGTGCGGGACGATTTCTCCTACTGGCTGGTGTGGCCGACCGGCCGCGCCAACAATCCGCACGCGGCACGCTTCCGCACCTGGCTGGCCGCGCGCGCACAAGCCGAAACGCCGCCCTGCCCGCTGGAAACGCTGGATGCGCAATGATCCATCGAGAGCGCCTGTGGCGGCGATAGAACAGCTCGAATTCACTGCGCGTGACGCATGTGTATGGTTGAGCGCTGGCGCCGGCCGGCCTATCTGGAGCGCTTAAAGGACGCCCATGACCCCCGCATCCGTGATCCGCATTCCGCGCGTTGAATCGACGCCGCTCGAGATCGGCAACAATCTGCCGCTCACCTTCATCTGCGGCCCTTGCCAGCTCGAAAGCCGCGCCCACGCACTCGAAACGGCGGAGTTCCTGCGCGACGTGTTCAAACGCTGCGGCGCGGGCTTCGTCTACAAGACGAGCTTCGACAAGGCGAACCGCTCCAGCCTCTCCACCAAGCGCGGCGCGGGCTTCGATACGTCGGCGCCCATCTTCGAAGAAATCCGCACCAAGCTCGGCGTGCCGGTGCTGACCGATGTGCATTTGCCCGAACAATGCGCGGAAGTCGCTGAAGTGGTCGACGTGCTGCAGATCCCGGCGTTCCTGTGCCGTCAAACAGACCTGCTCGTCGCCGCGGCTGAAACCGGCAAGCCGATCAACGTCAAGAAGGGTCAGTTCCTGGCGCCGTGGGACATGAAGAACGTGATCGCCAAGATCACCGGCAGCGGCAATCCCAACGTCATGGCGTGCGAGCGCGGCGCGAGCTTCGGCTACAACACGCTCGTCTCCGACATGCGCGCGATCCCGATCATGAAACAGTTCGGCGCGCCGGTCGTGTTCGACGCCACCCATTCCGTGCAGCAACCGGGCGGACGCGGCGACACGTCGGGCGGCGAACGCCAGTTCGTGCCGATCCTGGCGCGCGCGGCGGTGGCGATCGGCGTCGCTACCGTGTTCCTGGAAGCGCATCCCGATCCCGACAACGCCCCCAGCGACGGCCCCAACATGGTGCCGTTCGATCAGCTGGAAGATTTGGTGCGCGATCTGGTGGCGTTCGACAAACTCGCCAAGCAAACCGCGATCGCGGCCGAGTAGCGTCCCGCAAAAGCGCTACCGCGAAGCCGTCGTGCTACGGGCAAGTGCGCCGCCTGCGACCATTGGCGCGAGGAACGCGGCGGTCAACAGCGTGTTCGAGACCGCGTTGAGCGCAAAGCCCGTCTGCACAGAAATGGCGCTGTCAATCACGTACCAGACCAGCACCGCAGCGGTCAGCGCACGCCATATGCCTGGTCCGAGCGCATGGGCATGGCTCACGACCGGAAGCAGCGTCAGCCCCCAGCCAATCGTCAGCGCGCCCTGAAGGCCGAGACCGAAACGCACCGCCTTTAAGTCGAAGCTGGCGGCGTCGCCGCCAAAGGCGACGAACAGCGTGCGCACGAGGCCGTCAATTCCCGGCAAGGCCGCCGTTGCAAGCACCACGCCGAAAGCGAGCACGCCCCAGCACCAAACTTTGAGCCACGAAGACCAAAACGCATTCATATGAACCTCCTCGCGCGATGTTCAGCAGCCAAGGGAGGCAAAGCAATTACCTGGCAGGTAATGGACAAGCCGATTTCGCGCGGCGACCATTGCCCATGGCTCTCTATGATCCAACGCCCCCTGCGACTTCCTTTGGTGCGGTGCTCAAGCGCTTTCGCAGCGCCCGGCGCATGAGCCAACTCGATCTCGCGACAACATGCGATGTGTCAGCGCGGCATCTTTCGTTTCTGGAATCGGGTCGCGCCATGCCGAGCCGCGACATGGTGTTACAATTGGGAGCCGGCTTGTTGCTGCCTCTCGGCGCCCGCAATGCGCTTCTGCAATCGGCTGGTTTCGCTCCGGCGTTTCCGGCTACGCCATTGGCCTCTGACGTACTGCAGCCGTTTCGTCACATCCTGAACGAGATGATGGAGCGCCACGCGCCGTATCCCGCGCTGCTGGTGGACCGCTATTGGAATGTGATCGAAGCGAATGTGACCGCGCAGACGCTGCTCGCACCGCTACAGACGCCGGGCCGCGCTCCCAACGTCGTGCGCATGATGACCGATCATCCCCGCGCGCACGAGATCATTGGCAACTTGCCGGAGGTGTTGGCGGAGCTCCTCACCAGGCTGCAACTGGAAGCTCTGGAGGCCGCCGGCGACGCCGTGTTCGAGGATTTGCTCGCGGCACTGGAGCGCGCCTGCGCCAAGCACCCCGCCCCCGCCGTCGCCCGCCGCGCGGTACTGCCGGTGGTGGTGCAAATTCCAGCAGGCGAGTTGCGATTTCTGTCTGCGATCGCGCATTTTGGCACAACAGAAGATGTGACGGTGCGGGACCTTCGGCTTGAGCTTCTGTTTCCGGCTGACGCCGCCACGCGCGCGGTCCTGACCGAAATTGCGCCTGCGCGCGAACGCGCCTAAGCAACTTTCCCGTTCGAACGGCGCATTCTCGTTACTGGCGGTCGCGCTGGCCGTGCTAGGCTTACTCCCGGCAAGGGGGAAAGCATGTTCATTCGCATGGTGTTGGGCGGCCTGTTGAGCGCCCTGATCGTCGGCGGCGCCAACGGCGCGCTTTCACTCTACTCGCCGTGGAATCTCACATCGCTGGTGCTTTGGTTCGTCGTTCCCGCCGGTGCGGTGATCCTCGGCTTTCTCGGCGCGCTGGGCGTCGGTTTCGCCACCGATTTGCACGGCGACCGCCGCAACGAGGCGATCAATCTCATGCTCTGGGGCGTCATCATCGGCGCCGCCGCCATCGCCATCAACTATTTCACGATCTATCAGGCGATGATCTATCCCACATTGTTGCATCATCCTCAGCTCAGCTTCTTCGACTTCCTCAACGAGTATTTCTCACGCTTCACGCTCGGCGATTCAGACGCGACGATGGGCGATATGGGTGTGGCGATGGGATGGTCGGACTTCGCCGGCGGCGCGGTTGGCGGCTTCTTCGGCGCCGCCGCAGGCTCGACCTGGGCGCGCCAAGGCGCTGGCGTGAAGGCAATCCCGAAATGGGTGGAGAGCGCAGCCGCAGTGATGGCCGATGTCGCTCACGCCGATGGCGTGCTGAAACCCGAAGAAACGGCCATGGCGATCGAAATGCTCAAAGCGCATTGCAAAGACTATTACGACGCCGGCGAAGGCCGCGTCGGCGATTTGGACGCCTTCGCGCGAGACATGACCCTGAACACGATAGAGGACGCACGCGCCAGCAAGACGCCGCTCGAAGCGCACTTCAAGCGCCTTTCGCGCGCGCCGGAAGCCAGCCGCCGGTTGACCCTGGTCGGCGCGGCCTATGTCGCCGCCGCCGACGGCGACATAGCGGCGGAGGAAATGGCGGCGTTGCGCGTGATCGCCGACAAGCTCGACATCAGCGAAACTGACCTCAACGACATCATCAGTCTTGTCCGTGCGCGCCTGGAGCGCTCGCCGGCGGCTTGAGGTTCGGGAAATTGCGCCGGCGCGCGAACGCGCCTAAGCAGCTTTCATGTTCGAACGGCGCATTCTCGTTACTGGCGGCTCCGGCTTCCTCGGCTCGCACCTGTGTGATCGCCTCGTCGCGCGCGGCGACGATGTGATCTGCGCCGACAATCTGTTCACGGGCAGGAAGCGCAATGTCGCGCATCTCTTGGACAAGCCGAACTTCGAATTCGCGCGCCACGACGTCACCTTCCCGCTCTATGTCGAAGTCGATCAGATTTACAATCTGGCCTGCCCGGCGAGCCCCGTGCACTACCAGCACGATCCGGTGCAGACGACGAAGACCAGCGTGCACGGCGCCATCAACATGCTGGGTCTCGCCAAGCGGCTGCGCGCACGCATCTTCCAGGCCTCGACCTCGGAAGTGTACGGCGATCCCACCGTGCACCCGCAGCCGGAGGAGTATTGGGGCAACGTCAATCCGATCGGCGCGCGCTCCTGCTATGATGAAGGCAAACGCTGCGCCGAGACTTTGTTCTTCGACTATTATCGCCAGCACAAGGTCGACATCCGCGTCGCGCGCATCTTCAACACCTATGGCCCCCGCATGCATCCCAATGACGGGCGCGTGGTGTCGAACTTCATCGTGCAAGCGCTGAAAGGTGAAGACATCACGCTCTATGGCGATGGCGCGCAAACGCGCTCGTTCTGCTATGTCGACGATCTGATCGATGCGTTCGTGGCGTTCATGGATGCTGACGGCGATCTGCCGGGGCCGATCAATCTCGGCAATCCGAACGAATTCACCATCAAGCAATTGGCCGAAGCCGTGGTCGATCTCACCGGCGCCAAGTCAAAGCTGGTCTATCGCCCATTGCCCAGCGACGATCCGAAGCAGCGTCAGCCGAACATCGAGAAGGCCAAGCAGGTGCTCGGCTGGTCGCCGAAAATCGAACTGCGCGAAGGCCTGACGAGAACCATCGCCTATTTCGACGGCCTCATGAAAGAAGGCGATCCGCTGATCGTCGGGCGCTGACGCGCGCGCCCCCTTCAGACTTAGCTCCACTTCGCCAGGAAATCCGCGTTGAGCGCTTTGGCGACGTCTTCCATCACGCCAACGTCCACTGCAACGCCCGCCGCGCGCAGGCGCTCGATGCCCGCGCCGTTCGCATTGGGATGCGGATCGCGTGCGGCGATCACCACGCGCGTGACGCCGGCTTGAACGAGCCTTTGCGCGCACGACGCAGCGCCGGTCGAGCGCAGCGCGCATGGTTCGAGCGTTACGTAGGCCGTCGCCCCGCGCGCCTGTTCGCCGGCAAGCGCCAGCGCCTGCTCCTCGGCGTGCGGGCGCCCGCTATCGGCGGTGCGGGCTTCGCCGACGACCGCGCCATCCTTCACGATCACACAGCCAACGCTGGGATTGTCGCCCGTGCGGCCAACGCCCGCCGCCGCAAGCGCCAACGCACGCTGCATGAGAGCAGCATCAGACATCCGGGCCGCTCTTGGACCGCCGGCGCCCTCGCCGGCACGGCGCCGCCACTGCCGACAAGCGCGGCGCTTGTTCGATCTGGCGCATGCCGGCGAGGGCGCCGGCGGTCCAAGCC
>JBFWYC010000023.1:0-65185 GCA_050186805.1 Hyphomonadaceae bacterium | reverse complement strand
TTAGGAGCGCCACTGGCGAAACACGCCGGGCCGTGTTCGTCGATACCGAGACAACCGGGCTCGATCCGGACAATGATGAAATCATCGAGCTGGCGCTTCTGCCGTTTGAATACGAACGCGACACCGGCGCGATCGTGCGCGTTGACAGGGACGCTGCGCTCAACGCCTTCCGTCAACCTTCCCTGCCGATCCCGCCTGAGAGCAGCAAGATCCACGGCATCAATGATGAGATGGTCAAAGGCCAAATCATCGATCCCGAACGCATCAAAGCAATCATCGAGCCCGCGCATATCGTCATCGCCCACAACGCCGCCTTCGACCGGCCGATGGTGGAAAAGCACTGGCCCATCTTCGAAGAGAAGCATTGGGCGTGTTCGTTCGCGGAGATCGACTGGAAGGCCGAAGGACTGGGATCCGCTAAGCTCGATTATCTCTTATGGGCGCGCGGCTGGTTTCATGATGGGCACCGCGCAATGTCGGATGCCGAAGCCGCGCTCTTCCTGCTCACGCTTCCCTTGCCAACCTCGGGCAAGCTCGGTCTTAGCGCCCTGCTCGACTGCGCCCGCCGCCAGCTCTGGATCGTTCGCGCTGAGGACACGGCGTTCGAACAGCGGGCTTCGCTCAAAGCGCGCGGCTATCGCTGGGATGACGGCGAAGGCAAGCGCGTCAAGGCCTGGTGGCTCATGACCAACGATCCCCAAGCCGAGCTCGATTGGCTCCGAGCCGACATCTATGGGGATGATCGAGATGTGACCGTGCTCAAGGCGCCGGCGACAAGGCGCTATTCGTCGAGACTGTGGGCTGAGTGAAGAGCAGAGAAACATGTTGGGCGTCGCCCGCTTCGCGGGCCGCGCTCTTGTCGCTTCGCGACCGAGCCGCGCTGGTGACCTGGGAGAAGCGCGTCTCGGCCCGTCGGGCTGCGATCGCTGACGCATTCCTGTCCCAGTTACGCTACTGGAAGGACGCGCGCCAAGCCTCCGCGCGCAGATGCAGAGCTTGCGCAAGCGGTGGCGAGAGCGTGTAGATGGACGGGCGCTGCGCAAACAGGTGCACGCGATAGAGCCGCCATACATCGCTGCGGGCCTCTGAGACTTCGTGCTCGTTGCGCGTGAGGAAAAATGGCGTGCGGGCCCCGCCGTTAGTGGTCTTCACCTCGATCAATCGTTCTTGTCCGCTCGCCTCGAACGACAACACGTCGTAGCCCGCACCATCGCCGTCCATGTCGGCGACCCAGCGCACCTTGTCCGCGAGGTCTTGGCGTCCGATGTCCTCTAGCCGAGCACGCTCCGCGCTCAGAACGAAGGCTTCGCCCCGCCGCCCGAGTTGGCGATTACGGAAGTCTCGTTCGACTGGATCGAACTTGCGCACAAGTTTCTCGAGGCGTGGCGGGCGTTCGGTTCTCTCCTCGATCGCAGGCGCAGCAACGAATAGAGCCGGCGATGCCGGCGCGGTTTCCTCCGTCGCATTCATCGAAAGACTAAGCTCGCCTTGACGAACCGACAGATAGCGGTCGATCGCATCGAAAATGGCGTTCTGATAATTACGCTTGGGCTTGTAGCCCACGATCCAAGACATACCCAGTTCGTCGAGCACGGCCGATATGTTCTGGTGCTTGAACTCCACAGACCGGTGCGTGCGACCGATCTCTTGCATCAGCGCTTTGCTGTGATGGGATTTGACGTAAGGCTGGCTAGAAAGCTCTGCTTTGAGCATGGCGAAGTAATCCGCGACGATTGCGTCGAGTTCGGCGTCGTCCCAGGGACGGCCAAGCTTCTCGTCATCAGCCATTGGGGAAAGAGTGCAGAGGGTGACCATGGCGTCAAGCTAGACGCCGAGTGTCACAAGCTTGCGGTCGATAGAATTACGCGCTGACAAACGGCGCATCGACTGAATCATCCCACAAGCGGTCATTGGCACTTGTGACCCGCAAAGCAGACTTCCGATTTCTGCTGTCCATCAATGGACTGTAAGGTGGCCTCAGCTAAGAGCGCTCGTCACCCAGTTCGCGATCAGAATTACTCCAGCAGCAGCGAAGCCGCCGAGCACGGTTAGGCCTATGCGGGCGCCCAGCCTGTCAGCCTCCGAGAGAGCCCGTCGCAACCTAAAGAGACCGAACGCTGCGATGAGAAGGCTTAAGGCCAGAATACCTGCGCCTGCACCCTCAACGAGTACAAAGAAGAGCCCGCTGCCAAGCACGAACACACCGATGGCGATCAAGGTCGTGACGCGCGTAACTCGCAAGAGAACTCTAACAGCTCCCGGCGCGTCGCCGCGAATGAGATCTCTGACTGCGACTGAGACTGCGATAGACATGAATATCGACGCCGCTGGCAAAGCGGCGGCAAGACCATGTGCCCACCATGTGTTGACGGAGGCAGCGGTGGCTGCCGCAGCCGCTCCGATCAATGCTCCGAAGCCGCCAGACAGGAAGAGTTGCGCCGCCAGCGAGTGAAGCCCGGCGCGCCAGAATGCGCGCGAAATACTGGCGACGATTATCAGCCCTAGAATGAACACCGACCGCCAGCTTGGCGGCAATTGAATCGACCAGCCAACCACCGCGCTGAGCCAATCGATGGCCGGCTGCAGCAGCGGTTCAAAAATGAGCCCAGCCACAGTCGCAATGCGTTGATATCCGATCAATGCCATTTGAAACGGGGTCATCAACGACAGGTCGTGAAAGACCGCCTTCTCCAAAATGTCGATGATCGAGAGCCCGCCCACGCCCATGAGCAGCAGTGGTATCCAGCCGATTGACTTCACCGCGTCCCAGAAGCTGAGACTGTCAGTGGTGGGAAGCTGCGTATTCGTCATTATTTCTCTGGGTAGGCCACGACGATGTGAACGCAGCTGCGGTCGCCTACGCGACGGCTTAGCAAACTATGGACGTGTGCCCAACCTCCTCGTCGACTTACAGCACACTCATCCCAACAACAGTCGTTCCGGCTCGGAGGCCAAAAAGCAGACGTTAAAGCCGTGGATCGATGGGCTCACTCTCCAGGGCGAGCACGGCGAAGACACATTCGTGCACCCGTCGCAGGGGTGCGCCTTCGACAAAGCGGTGCAATGCCTCCAGCCCCAGCGAGAGCTCGCGGAGCGCCAGCGCACGCTTGCCGCCAAGGCCGCGCTTCTTGAGGCGCTCCAGATTTGCCGGCGCATCGTACTCAGGTCCGTAAATGATCCGCAGGTACTCCCGACCGCGCACTTTGAGCGCCGGCTGAATGATCCCCTTGTCGCCGCGCGCGATATACGAGAGCGGCTTCACCACCATCCCTTCACCGCCGCGCGATGTGAGTTCTTCCCACCATGCGATGGCCGCTGCACAGGCAGCTTCGTCGGCGAGGTCGAGCGTGCGCCAAGGCGTGGCGTGCACCATGGTCCCACCCCGCTCGGCAAGCCGATGCGCCCAGTTCATGTGCCATGAATGATCCTTGTCGGCGTGCACTGCCTTCTCGCTCGCGAGCACGTGAAAGGGCGCGATGCGTAAGTCCTGCGGACCAGTCACGGGCCATACGTAAGGCGCCCACGCCGTCTCATACGCCTTGGCGCTTGCGAGCCGTGACTGGATCGCCATCGGGTCGATCGCGACGCCCCGAAGCGCTGCGCGGCGCAACGCCTCCTCGGCCGCGGATAGACCCGCGACAGCCGCGGCCGCAACGGGAGCGTATTGACCCTCGATCAAGCTCGACGCCTTCGCCGACCACGGCATGAGTTCGCAGTCGAGCAAAACCCAGTCGGTCTTGAGCTCATCCCACAGCGAGGCGGCGTCCGCCGCCGCACGAACGGCGTCCAGGGCCGCATCGCGCAACGCAGTGTCCGAGAAGAAGGGCCGGCCGGTGCGTGTCCAGATCGCGCCTGCTTCTTGGCCAGACACGCCGAACCGCCGGCGCGCGGCTTCCGCATCGCGACACACCGCGATCAGCGCGCGCGAGCCCATATGCTTTTCCTCAAGCACCACAGTCCCAACGCCGCGACCGCGATAGTACGCCAAAGCTTCCTCGGGCCGCTCAAGCCAGCCTTCGCGCGGGCTCGTCTCCACCGGGCTCATAGTCGGTGGCAAATGGATCAGCCATTGCGGCGCCATGGCAAAGCGGCTCATCGCTTCGAGCGCGGCCGCGGCGTTTTCCTCCGCCACGACGATGCGCTTCATGTAGCGCGTGTCGATCCAGCGCCGGCCAGAAACGTCGGCGAAATCGAGCATATCGTCGGCCAGCGCCTGAGCCGAACGCCCGTCCTCGGCCGCCGCAAGCGGACGCATGGGCTCGAAATAGGTTTTCGCCGCAGGCACGCTGACCAACTCGCGCTCAGGCCAACGCAGCGCCGTCAGTTTGCCGCCGAACACACACCCGGTGTCGATGCAGATGGTGTTGTTCACCCACTCGGCTTCGGGCACCGGGGTGTGACCGTACACGACGGTCGTCGCGCCCCGATAGTGCGCGGCCCAATCGGCGCGCACAGGCAGTCCGAACTCGTCGATCTCACCTGTCGTCTCCCCGTAGAGCGCGAACTCCCGCACGGCGCCGGAAGCGCGACCGATCATGTTCTCCTTCAAGCCCGCGTGCGCCACACACAGTCCGCCGCCATCGAGCCAGACATGGGACCGCAGGCCGTCGAGGAAGTCCTTCACGCTACGACGGTCCTCCCTGCCGACGTCGTCGCTCGCCCAAAGCGCTTCATATTGCGAGATGGTTTGCTCAAGCCCATGGCTACGCTTGACGTCCTTGCCAAGAAGCCATTTGACCACCTTGCGTTCGTGATTGCCCATCACGCAGAGCGCGATGCCCTGCTCCACCATCGCGCGCACCAAACGCACGACATCGGGGGAGCGCGGGCCACGATCGACCAGATCCCCGACAAACACGGCCGTGCGGGCATGATCTCGCGTGATACTCAGCTCTGGCGTCCAGCTGACACGGTAGCCGAGTTCCGCCAGCAAGCCTTCGAGTTCATCGCAACAGCCGTGAATGTCACCGATGATATCGAACGGACCAGTCAAGTCGCGCTTGTCTGTCCAGAGCGGCTCACGCTTCAATGTCGCTGACGCGATGTCCTCAGGCCCGCGCAGGCGCCAAACCTGGCGAAACCCCTCTCGCTCCAGCCCGCGCATCCCGCGCCTGATCTCGCCGATCATGCGCTGAGGTACGCCCGGGCCGAACTGGCGATCGGGCCGATCTTTGTTGTGCGCCATACAGTCGTCGAGATCGGCATCGAGGACGATGGCCGCCGGAAGTGCGTGCCAGCGCCGTGCGAGCTCAATCCAGCGCTTGCGGTCCGGCGCTCGGACATTAGTGGCGTCGATCACCGCAAGCTTGCGGTGCTTTAGGCGCTTTTCGGCTATGGCGGCAACCAGTTCGAACGCATCTGCGCTGATCGACTGGTCATTCTCGTCATCGGTGATGAGCCCACGCGCATAATCCGACGAGATGATCTCTGTCGACTTGAAATGCCTGCGCGCAAACGTGCTCTTGCCGGCGCCGGTGGCGCCGATCAGGACGACCAAGCAAAAATCGGGGATGGCGATCTCAGTCATCGGCGGAACACAGCCATCTGTGTCGGCGGGCCATACACAGGATCGTCAGCTCCGATGCCGTGGAATTCAGCTTCATAGCCGTGCGCGGCGCAGATGCGTCCGGCCCAGTCCTGAAACTCAGCGCGCGTCCACTCAAAGCGGTGATCTGGGTGGCGGAAAGCGCCTGGCGTCATGCCCACGAAGAGCGCGTTGTGTTCCACGTTCGGCGTGGTCACCAGGACGTAACGCGGCTTAGCTTTGCCGAACACCACAGCTTCGAGCGCCGGCAGGCGCTCCGCATCGAGATGCTCGATCACCTCGATCAAACATGCGGCGTCAACATCCGTCCAACGCGCGTCACGATAGGTTAGCGCACCGTGAAGTAGGGTGATGCGATCCACCGGTGCACCGGCGCGTTCTAGTTTCAAGCGGCGCGCAGCCTTCTCCAACTCGCGCGCGGCAGCATCCAGGCCAAAGATCCGCGTGAACTTGCGATCTTGCGCTAGGCGTTGGAGCAACTTGCCTTCCCCGCAACCCAGATCAGCCACGCGCCAGGCGCTCAAATCTTTCAGCGTCGCGTGTACCGTGTCGAGCCGAACGTCATTCAACCGGATCGGCGCTTCGAGCGCCTCTTCCGGAGCGAGCTTCGGCGTTTCGCCGCTCGGGGTTTCCGCGTCGGCCTCCTCAACCTCTTCAGGGGCCAGTCGCGCCAGCGCCACCTTCACCAGCGAAGAGCGTCGCTTCAGATAGCGCTGTGCGATCTGTTCCTTCTGGGGATGCGACCCAAGCCACCCACTTGCCTTCGCCAGCAGCTTCTCGATCTCGTCCTCGCCGACCCAGTAATGCTTGTCGGCGTCGAGCGCAGGGATGAGCACGTAAAGATGCGAGAGCGCATCAGACACGCGATGCGCGCCGCGCAAAGTGAGCGACACGTACCGCCCGGCGCCGGCGACAGGCTCAATCGTAACGTCCCAACCGAGCGGTTCGAAAAAAGCGCGCACCATGTCCGCGCCACCGGGCAGCGGCGTCACGCGTACTTCCAGTGGGATCTTCGTCTTGGCGAGTTCGGGCCGCTCCCGCGACTCCCCGTTCATCGCGGTTCGGAACGCCTTATTGAGCGCCACCGACAGGAACGATGTCGCCGCGTACGGGCGATCGTTGACGTATTGAGAGAGCAATCCCTCACCCTGGCCACGGCCGCGCACTAGGCCGACCGGATCGACGTCCAGAACCAAGGCCGCTTCGCAGCGCGCCTCGCTTGCCTCCGGAAACAAAACCACCGCCTTGCCGAACGTGAGCTCGGTTTCGTGCACCCGCTCCGGGTGCTTCATCAGCAGATATCCCAGATCCGTGGCTGGGGCGTGCGTGGTGGCGATCGATAAGTACACGCCGGGTCGTTAGCATGCCCCAACCAGGAGTTTCACCCCCCTTTAGCGGCTAGACGTCGATCCCTTCGGCAATTGCCAAGGCGTCCTCCACCTCGACACCCAAATATCGGACGGTGCTGTCCAACTTGGTGTGCCCGAGAAGGAGTTGTACCGCCCGTATGTTGCCGGTCTTCCGATAAATCAGCGCCGCCTTCGTGCGCCGCAGCGAATGGGTCCCGTAAGCCTTCGGCGATAACCCGATGGCGGCGATCCATTCGTCGACCAAACGGCCGTATTGGCGAGTGGTCATGGCCTTGCGTTTGTCCACCCTGCTCGGGAAGAGCCAGTCGGATGCTTTCAGATCTTTGCCTCTAACCCAGGCTGCTAAAGCAGCCCGCGCCTGCTCGGTGATCTCGAACTGGACCGGGGCGCCGGTCTTGCGCTGTGAGATCAAGGCCCGGGTGCGTACTTGATCGTCCTGCATGACATCCTCAACGCGCAGGTGGACCAGGTCGCAGCCACGCAACTTGCTGTCGATGGCTAGATTGAAGAGCGCCAAGTCACGGACGCGATTTGAGATTTGAAGCCGTACGCGGATCGCCCAGACTTCGCGCGGCTTAAGAGGCGGCTTTTGGCCCGTTACTTTGCCCTTATTCCACGGCACGAACTGCGTGCGCGCTGTTTCGGTGTTTTGTGTATGCGTTTCCATCTCCGTCCTCCTTTGCTGGAGGACTGGAAAAGCGGCGCTTATCGGGATGGAATTTCAAACGGATACAACCGCCCCTTCACTAGGTGAGGCATGCCAGGAACGGCCACTCCTGATTCAGCACCCCAAATCGGACATGAGCTCGGTGACGTTTCTATTTTCTAGCGCTGGCCCTTGAACGTACCCTCGGCCCTCCCAACTAAGTCGTGCGCCACAAAGAGCGCAGGCATTTTGCCAAGATAACCGGCGGGCAACGCCGAAGAGAAAGAGAATGGCCCCGGCCCTGGCCGAGCGTGTGCCGCCCCATCCGACTTCCGACCAACAAACGCGCGCCGTTGCGCGCAAAGATCTCATCGGAGTGGGCCATGCTTTGGGCTGACGTAAGAAAGGTGCGCTCTGCGCCAGCAGTGGGACTGCGCGGTACGTGTCCAGTCTGTGCACGCACCGTTATCGCGAAGTGCGGCACGCAGCGCGTTCATCATTGGGCACATCTCGGCGAGCGTGCGTGTGACCGATGGTGGGAGCCAGAAACCGAATGGCACCGCGCCTGGAAGCTGCGGTTCCCACAAGACTGGCACGAATGCGTCCTGCACGACGCGAACGATGAGAAGCACATAGCCGATGTACGCACGCCCGACGGTGTAATCATCGAATTCCAGCACTCGTATTTGCACGCTGATGAGCGCGTCGCGCGCGAGACCTTCTATCACAATATGATCTGGGTGGTGGACGGAGTGCGGCTTCAGCGCGATCTGCCTAGATTCATCGAAGGCGCACGCCAGCATAGATCCATTGGCAAGGGCGCGTTCCTGCACCCCTTCCCAGATGAGCTTTTTCCCAAGAGCTGGCTTGGCTGCGCAGCGCCCGTGTTTTTCGACTTTGGTACGCCTGCAGATCCCGCGGCGGCGGCGCTCGTCCGAGACCGACTATGGTGCCTCCTCCCTCAATCAGGTCACCAGGCAATTGCCCTCAGTCTGGCACGCACAACTTTCGTCAGAATGGCCCAGGAGAAGGCCACCAACCTTCTTTTCCTGCCTCTGCGCATGCAGGCGGGGCAACGGCTCGCCGCCCAGCGCGCAAGGCAGGAGCAAGACTATCTACGCACACTTGCCTCGATTGCGCAGCAGCGCGGATGGAGGCCTCGGCCGCCATGGCGACCAATGCGGTCGAGACGACGCATTTTTTGAACGCGAGGCATCCCAGAAGCAGACATCAACCCGACAGCACACCACAACAGACGCTCACCCGCTAGCCGTCGCCTTCGGGATCATAATAGCTTCCGCCGGCGCGGTGGCGTTCGAGGCGGACGAGTTCGGTTTGAGCGATCTTCGTGCGCCAAGTTGAGGCGCCATTGCGAAGGTCCGACGGCGTCAACACGAGTGGCTCCCACACCGCGGCGCCGATCGTATTGTGGAGTGTGTAGCTGAGACGTGGACCATCATCGAAGCTGAAATCCAACAGACCGACATTGCAGCTTCGAGTGTAGACGCCGCGGATGCGGACTTCCGGCATCTGATCGACGAAATCGCTGTCGGGGAAATTCGCTAAAGGTGAAGAGCACAGATCGTAGAAATCGTAGGCGCCCTGCTCTGAGCGTGGCACGCAGTTGAGCTCACCCATGTGACTGTCGCCCGAGATGCCGAACACGCCCTCGATGCGATGGTCGCGGATGAAATCGAAGAGTTCATCGCGCTCGCTCGTGTAGGCGGCCCACGAATCGCCGCCGCGCTCGGCCTTCGAGAAGCCGCCGCCAGAAACGAGAACCTTGAACGGCGCCCGACTGGCGCGGAGTTCGTCTTTCAGCCAAGCCTTTTGCTCGGCGCCCAGCATTGTCTTGCCTGGCGCATCAGGCGCAATAGCCGGATCGCGATTGTAGCGTCCGTCCAGGAAAAAGAAGTCGACTCCGCCATAAGCGTACTTGAAGAAGATGCCCGGTGTATTCGCCAGGCCATAAGACGGATTAGCCCAGAAGTTCTTGAACAGGGCGAGTGACTGCTCGCGGATGGGATTGGTGCGATCAGAATCGTTGATGGCGAAGTCGTGGTCGTCCCAAATGGCCAAGCACGGGGTTTGCCTGATGAACGGCTTGACCCGCTCAATCTCACGCTGACGTCGATAGAGATCGGAGATCGCCGCCGGCGCGACGCTGTCGGCGTAGATATTGTCGCCGAGGAAGAACATTAGATCAGGCTCGAGCGCCTGCGCTATGCTGAAGATGCGCTGATCGGTATCGATCTGAAGGCGAGCGCACGAACCGAACGCTGCGCGAAAATTGTTGCGGCTCCGCGGCGCTGTACGCGTGCGATACGCGAGCGGCTGGTAGCGATCGAGTACGCCGTCGAACTTGAAGCGGTAATAGTACGCGGTTGCCGGCGAGAGGTCCTCGACGATTGCAACCACGCAGAAGTCACTCGCTTCGCTAGCGCGGACTGGCGCCGACGAGCGTGCGTCGGCAAAATCCCGGCGCGTCGCGACTTCGAGCACGACATCAAACGTCCCGCTCACCCGCACCCACACACGGACTGAACTTGCGCTTGGCGCGCCGACCATCGGTCCTTGCAGCGTGCGCGGATATCCGAGCGTCTGTGCCCAAGCCTGTGGAACGAATGGTAGCGACGCCGCGGCCAGGCCCGCCTGCTTCAGAAACGAACGGCGATGAGTAGTCATGCTTTGGCTCTTTCTGAGTCTAGGTCGGCGCGCGCCGCGCGCATTTCCGCGGTGAGTGGCGCGATGAGACCGGTCGCGCCTGCGCATACGCTGCCGCCGTGAAGTTTGAGCGGATCGCCATCAGCGTCGGTGGCAGCGCCGCCGGCTTCCAAAATTATGCCGACGCCGGCGGCGATGTCCCACGCCGCAACAATGCGCTCGACATAAGCGTCCCAGCGACCGCATGCCGTGTAGGCAAGATCGACGGCGGCAGATCCAGTTCGGCGCACGCCCGTCGCCTTCACGGTGAGGCGGCCCATCTCTTGCCGGAAAACATCGTGACCGGGTTTGCCGGCATGCGGGATGCCGAAGGCAATCACCGCATCTTCCAAGCGGTTCTTGTCTGCAACACGGATCGGCTTGCCGTTCATGAACGCGCCGCCGCCCTTTTCCGCCCAGAGCATTTCGCCAAGCACCGGCAGATTGATTACGCCGGCCAACACATCGTCGCCGCGCGCCAGCGCGATGCAGGTGCCGAAGAGTGGCGCGCCCCAGAGAAAGTTGGTCGTGCCGTCGAGGGGATCGACAAGCCACGTCAGGTCAGAACTGGCGCCGCCTACGCGACCGCCCTCCTCACCGTGGAACGCATAGTCCGGCGCGAAGCTCGTAAGCACGGACTTGATTGTCGCTTCGGCGCGCAGATCTGCTTGGCTCACGAAGTCTGGACCGATCTTGTTGGTGACGCCAAGTTCAGCACGCACGCGTGAGAAGTCCTGCATGAGGCCTTCACCCGATAGGCGCGCGGCTTCGTTCATGGCTGAAAGGAGCGCACTCATCAGTCACGCAGCTTCGTGCGCCACAAAGTGGCGGCGAGGATCATCGAGAGCACGGACGAGCCAATCCAGAAATAGATCGCCGGGCCGAAATCGTACACGCGATCGGCGCCGACCATGTGCGAGTTCTGGTCGAGCAGAATGCCGCTGACATTCTCTTGGATCGCCGCGCCGATGTAGGAAAAGACGCCGATCACGCCCATTGCCGCGCCGGCGACGCGCTTTGGGCAGATGTCGACGGCGAATAGCCCGCCAAGCGAGGCAACGAGGCCGGTGAGACCCAAGCCGAACAGAAGCATTCCGATCGTCAGCGTGAGCATGTCGGTCGGCCCGAAGAAGATCAGCATGAGGCCGATAAACTCCACGACGAAGAACAACAGGTTCGCGGGCGGGCGGCGAGCGTTGAAGAACTTGTCGCTGATGAGGCCGTAAAGGATCGAGCCGGCGATGCCAGCCAGCGTCGAGATCATCAGCATGGTGCCGGATGCAATCTCGTCCATGCCGCGCGCTTCCTGCAGATAGAGCGGCCCCCACGAATTGATGGCGTAGCGTGTGACATAATTGGCGGCGCTGGAGAGTGCGAGGATCCAGATAGCTGGGATCTTGAGGATCGAGAATTGTAGCGCCAGCGTAGATTTGCCCTTGGACGTTGCGCTCTCCGGCAAATGATCGTTCTTCCAGTCGGCCACCGTGGGTAGACCCATGGTTCGCGGGCGATCACGCACCAGAGTCCACATCATCGCGGCGGCCGCGAAACCGATCATCGCCGGCACGAAGTAGCCCCATCGCCAGCCGAAGTACGCGACGACAGCGCCAGTGACGAAGAACGTAAGCCCCTCGCCAACAGAGTGGGCGGTGCTCCACAAGCCGTAGGCGCGTCCTCGCTCCTTGTTGGAAAACCAATGCGTCATCGCGACGACGCCGCCCGGCGCGCCGAAGCCCTGGAAGTAGCCGTTCACGCCCCAGATGATGGCTGCGATCAGCACGGTATCGGCGAAGCCCATGCCGATGTTGCAGATCGCCGTCATGACGAAGCCGAACGTTAGGAAGATGCGCATGTTGGCGTGATCGGCGAAGAAGCCGTTGGTGAGTTTCCCTAACGCGTAGGTGTAGAAGAGTGCCGAGCCGATGAGGCCGAACTCCGCCGGCGTGAAGACACCAGCGTCGATCATCGACGGCTTCACCATGCCGATGGCGAGGCGGCAGGTGTAGATGAGCCCGTAACCCAACGTGATCGCCAGCATCACACGCCAGCGCGTGGACTTGAACAGCCGGTCGATCTCCTTTTGATCGCCGATTAGCGGCGCGTCGGCGGCTGTCGCAAACGCCTTGAGTAATCCTCCCGCCACACGCTTCCCCTCTTCTCGTTCCTATTTTTTCTTGGCGATCCAGGCATGCGCTGGATCATTGTTGAAGATCCAGGTCCGCTTCGGCCCGGCCATGATATTGAGGTAGTAGAGATCGTAGCCGTGCGGCGCGCCGACTGGATGATAACCGCGCGGCACGAGCACCACGTCGCCATCTTCGACACTGACGGTTTCATCGAGCGAACGATCGTCTGTATAGACGCGCTGGAAGGCAAAGCCCTGCGGCGGGTTTAGCCGATGATAGTAGATCTCCTCGAGCGAAGACTCTTCGGGTTCCGCCAAGCGATCGTGCTTGTGCGGCGGATAGGATGACCAATTGCCGCCCGGCGTGATGACTTCGGCGATGAGCAAACTATCGGCGCGCTCCGTCTGAGGCAGAATGTTGCGGACATAGCGTGTGTTGGCGCCTTCACCGCGGGTTTCTTTACTGATCGCGCTTGCCTCAATGAGGCGCGCTTCGCCGCCGCCCTCGCCCGGCGCTGTGCCGATTGCGAGTTCGAGCGTCGTGCGCGCCGTGATGGCGTAGGTGGCGCCAGCGGGCACATAGACGGCAGCGGGTGAGAGATCTTCGAACACACTCATGCGCTCGCCGATGTTCTCGAAGCGCCGACCTTCGACGTCCACGTCGCATTTGCCGGAAAGCACGATGAGGCAGGCCTCACGGCCGGCCTCGCCGCCGGCGGTGCTCTCGCCCGCTTCGAGCGTGATCACCTTGAAGCCGACATAGGTCCAGCCGGCGCTCTCGGGCGTCACTTCCAGGATGGCGCCGGCTTCGTCTCGTTGCTTCGGGCGGACGCGGAGGTCTGGCATCGCGTGCTCCTAAATCAAACCAGCGGCGGCGGCTTCGCGCTTCAGTGTGGCGAGGCCGAGTTCGCTGTACGTACGAGGGTCGGCGATGGCAGGGTCTTGCTCTGCCTCGATGATGATCCAGCCGCTGTAATCGATGCGCTTCAACGCCTTCATGACCGCGCCGAAGTCGATGCTTCCGTCGCCGGGAACCGTGAACATGCCAGCGAGCACACCATCTAGGAAGCTTTTCCCGGTGCGGCGCGCTTCAGCATGGACCGCGCCGCGCACATCCTTGCAGTGGACGTGCGCGATCCGATCTGCGTGGCGCTCAATGACATCAATAGATTTTACGCCACCGAGAGCGGCGTGCCCGGTGTCGAGCGTGAAGCCGACGCTTGGGGAGGTCGCTGCAACGAATGCATCCATGTCAGCCTGGTTCTCGACGACGGTGCCGAGATGATGGTGATAGGCGAACTTGATGCCTTGGCTGGCGATGTAGTCAGCGACCTTACTCATCCGGCCGCCGAACTGCGCCCATTCGCTGGATTTCAGGCGCGGCGTGCCTTCGAGCGGCACTGCTTTGTTGCTGTGCACGGCGTTTGAGGTTTCGGCGAAGACAAAAACGGTCGAGCCCATCGCCTTCAGCAGATTGAGATGCGGCTGGAGTGCAGCAATTTCCGCGTCGGCGTCTTGCCTGAGCAAGTTGCCGCTGTACCAACCGCCGACGCAGTCGAGATTATACGGCGCGAGCGCCGCTTTGAGCGCGCTCGGCTCACGCGGAAATTTGCCACCGAGCTCCACACCTTCGAAACCGATCTCCTGGCAATCCTGGAGGATCGCTTCGAGCGGCGTGTCGCCGCCGAGTTCAGGCATGTCGTCGTTCGCCCACGCGATCGGGCTGACGCCGAAGCGGATGCTCATCGTTTGGTCTCTTTCGGTCTGATCTTGTCTTCGTAGACCGCGCGCGCATCGCGAACCGCGGCGCGTTCGGACACTTCCGGCACCGCCACGTCCCACCACCAGCCACCCGCCTCGGTGGTGATCATAGGATCGGTGTCGATAACGATGACACTGGTGCGATCGGCTTTCTTGGCGCGCGCGAGCGCCTGTTCGAGAGCGGCGACGCTGTCCACCTTCTCCGCGATCGCGCCGAGGCTCGCAGCGTGCGCGGCGAAATCGATCTCGGGCAGCGTCTCGTGTTCGGAGTCGGCCAGGAGGTTGTTGAACGATTCCGAGCCGGTCGAGCGCTGCAGGCGATTAATGCAGCCATAGCCGCGATTGTCGAGCACGACGACGGTGAGCTTCTTGCCGAGCATCACGGACGTCGCGATCTCGGAGTTCATCATCAGATACGAGCCATCGCCGACCATCACGAACACATCGCGATCGGGCGCGGCAATCTTCACGCCAAGGCCGCCGGCGATTTCGTAACCCATGCACGAATAGCCGTATTCGAGGTGGTAGCCGCCCGGCTTCGCGGTGCGCCATAGTTTGTGCAACTCGCCCGGCAACCCGCCAGCCGCGCAGACGACGACGGCGTTGGCGTCAGCGGCGCGTTGCACGGCGCCGATGACTTGCGCGTCGCTCGGTTTGACCTGGCCCTTCGGTGCTGCGGTGGCGGCATCGACAGCTTTGCTCCACGCCGCGATGCGACCCGCCGTTACATCAGTCCACGAATCCGGTGCTCGCCAATCCCTGAGATTGGCGATGAGCGCGGAAATGACGGCGCCTGCATCGCCGATCACGGCGTCAGCGCCGTGCTTGTACGCGTCATGGGCGGCGACGTTGACCTGCACCAGCGCGCAGCCGTCGCGCTCAAACAAGGTGCGCGAACCGCTGGTGAAATCCTGCAAGCGCGCGCCTATTGCGATGATGAGATCGGCTTGTGACGCGGCTTCGTTGGCTGCACTCGAACCGGTGACGCCGATTGAGCCAAGCGCGGCTGGGTGATCCCAGGCGAGCGCACCCTTCCCCGCTTGGGTTTCAGCGACGGGAATGCCTGTCGCCTGCGCGAAGCGCGAGAGTGCGTCTTCGGCGCGCGCGTAGAGTACGCCGCCGCCGGCGATGATCAGCGGCGCCTTCGCTTTTTTGATCAGAGCCACGAGCGCATCGATGTCGCGCGCTTCGGGTTGTGGTTTGCGGATGCGCCATACGCGGCGATCGAAGAAGTCACGCGGGTAGTCGAATGCCTCGGCTTGCACGTCCTGGCAAAAACCGAGCGTCACCGGGCCGCAGTTCACCGGATCAAGCAATGTCGCCATCGTACGCGGCAGCGAGTCCAGCAATTGCTCCGGCCGCGTCAGGCGATCGAAGAAGCGCGAGACGGGACGGAACGCGTCGTTGGCGGAAACAGTGGCGTCCCCGAAGTCCTCGATCTGCTGAAGGACTGGGTCCGGACGGCGCGAGGCGTAGACATCGCCGGGCATCAGCAGGACCGGCAAGCGATTCACGTGCGCGAGCGCGGCGGCTGTCACCATATTGGTCGCGCCGGGGCCGATCGAGGTCGTGCAAATCATCGCGCGCCGACAGCGCATCTGTTTGGCGTAGGCGATCGCCGCATGCGCCATCGCTTGCTCGTTGTGCGCGCGATAAGTCGGCAGCGCTTCTCGCGCCGCGTACAGAGCTTCGCCGAGGCCGGCGACGTTGCCATGACCGAAGATCGCCCAGACGCCCGCAAAATAGGGCACCTCGCCGCCGTCCGACTCCACGAACTGACTGGCGAGATACCGGATTGCGGCCTGCGCCGCCGTGAGACGTAGGGTGGTCATCGCTATCTCGTACGCGCCTTCTTGGCGCCCCGCCATGCCTCGACCAGCTCCGCCAGATTGGACGCCAGCGCGTCTACCGCCGCGTCATCGTCGATCTCGCCCTTGAACCAACGCGCGGCCGCTCCGTTGAAAATGGTGCGCCCGACCGCAAAGCCCTTCACGATCTCGGATCGCGCCGCGAGTTCGAACGATCGCACCAGCTCGTCGTGGGGAATTGATAGCCCGAGCAATACGACGCCTCGGCAATGCGGATCGTTAGCGATGATCACGCGCTCAATATTCATCCACGTTTCGGCGTCAGCCGCCGGCTCAAGCTTCCACCAGTCCGGTTTGACGCCGAGATCATAGAAACGCTGGATCGCGCGCGCAGTGCTCTTGGCGTCGACGGAGCCGTTCTTCGAAGCAATGATCTCGATCAGGAGTTCGTGGCGCGTCGTGCGACAAGCATCGAACAAGCGCAACGCCTGCCGCTCCTGACGCTCGCGCAAAGCCACTGGATCGTCCGGGTGGTAGTGGAAGAGCGCCTTGACCGTGTGATTGAGCGGCCATGACGCGATCTCGGCGCCGACATCATGCAGAGCAGTATCGAACTCGATCGGGCATGATTGCGGCAATTCGATCGGACGGCCGATCCAGTACGGCAAGTCGGCCGCCGCCTCGAGCGCACGCATGCCATGCCGGCCATCGAGCAGAACGCCGAAGCGTGCATCGCCCTTCGCAAGCTTGTGCGTTGCGCGCACAGCCAAGAGCTTGAACTGCTCGATCCGCGCTTCGTCGGCCCCGCAAGCGCTCGCCATTTCTTCAAACTGCGTTCGGTGATCGATCGCGAAAACCGTGAGCTCCGGATAATCACCTCGGCGACATCCGGCCCAATGCAAATGCTCGAGCTGCCTCTCCTCGCGCAGGCGTTCCGGACGCGTCTTCAGCGCGAGGAAATACTGCATCTCTTCCCATGTCGGCATCGCCGGTGCGCAGCCGTGACGCGAAACAACAATGGCCCCTGATGCATTGCCGAGCGTGCAACATTGCGCAACGCTCTCGCCGCGCAGCCATCCGCGCAGAAAACCAGCCATAAAGGCATCGCCGGCGCCGAGGACGTTGAACACTTCGACAGGGAAGCCCGCGACGACTTCCCCTTGCTCCACCTTTTTCGGAATAGCGCCTGAGAACGCAGCGCAACCCTGCGGCCCAAGCTTGAGGATGATGAGCGCGACACTCTTTGCTCGTATGGCCCGCAAGGCTTTGATCGTATCGGTGGATCCGCCGAGAATGTGGATCTCTTCGGCGGTGCCAACAATGAGATCGCACTTCGGCAGAATGCTCTGGAGCTGCTCTGTAACCTCGTTGCTTGCGACGAAGCGGTTCTCGCCCTTGTCGCGCGCTTCAAGACCCCAGAGTACGGGGCGATAGTCGACGTCGAACACAACCTTGCGGCCCGCGGCTTTAGCGGCGTCGATAGCTTTTAGGCTGGCTGCAAAGACATTCGGCTTCGACAAGTGCGTGCCGTTCACCAGCACCGCCGCTGCGCTTTTCACGTGGGCTTCGTCGATGTCGGTCTCATCGAGCGCCATGTCGGCGCAGTTCTCGCGATAGAAGATCAGCGGAAACGTATCGGGATCACGGATGCCCAGGATCACCAGAGCAGTGAGCCGGTCCGGATCGCTCTTCACGCCGCGCACGTCAACGCCATCGCGCGCCAACTCTTCGCGAATGAAACGCCCCATGTGATCTGCGCCGACGCGCGTTATGAGCCCGGTTTTGAGACCAAGACGCGCCGCCCCGACTGCGGTGTTGGTCGGGCTGCCGCCTACGTACTTCGCGAAACTGCCCATGTCTTCAAGGCGGCCGCCGACCTGGGCGCCGTAGAGGTCGATGGACGACCTGCCGATCGTGATCAGATCAAGCGTGGTCCGCTCGCCCTGCGCCATTGCCGTCCGCCCTCAACGCCACGCGGCCGGCGCAGCGGGTCATTTGCAATACATATTCCACTGCATTCCATTCTGCAACATTCGTTTCAGCGGTTTTCAGCCGGCTTTACGGCGCTTGCCGGAGGCAGCTTTGGGACGGCGCCCCTGCTCCCGTTGCGAAGCTTCAAACGCATAGGAAATCACCAGCGCTTGAGCGAGGCACATGGTGGCGGCGAGGGAGCGGAACTTTCTAATTTCGGCTTCTTTTACCTGCAGCGCCAAAGTCGCCGGCTTAGCTGTGGGACTCACAAGCGAGTCGCTGATCGAAAGCACCTTGGCTTCATGCGTCGATGCGGTCTGAACGGCCTGGATCGTTTCTTCCGCATAAGGATGGAAGCTGACATCGATTAGCAGATCGCCAGGCCCGATCGTTTGGATTTGCTGCCGCGTCATGCCGCCGACGCCATCGACAAACACCGTGCGCTTGTTCAGCTGCTGCAGCGAATAAGCGAGATAGGACGAAACCGGCAAAGAGCGCCGGAAGCCCACAACATAAACAGTTTCCGCGTCGGTGATGAGATCGACGGCGCGCCGTAGGTCCTCGGCTTTGACGAGTTCGCGCAGATTGTTCATGGCCAGCACGTTGCCCTCCACAAACTCGGAGAGCACATCAGCCGGGCGGCCGCCGTTGCGGGCTGTTGCACCTTCGCTGAACTGGCGGACGCGTTCGCTGTAGCCGAGCACCGTGCTGCCAGCGATCAAGCCATCGCGAATGACCTTCTGCATCTGGCTGGCGCTGTCGAAGCCGACGGCCTTGGCAAAGCGCACAATTGCCGACGGCTGGACCCCGGCTCGCTCACCGATCACAGCCAGCGTTTCGAGAGCTACCGCGTTAGGCTCGTCCAACACGTACCGCGCGATCTGCTGGAGACGCTTCGAAAGGTCCTCGTAGGTATCGAGAATGGCGGCGCGCAGCTCCTCGCTGGTCTGCGGCGGTCGTGCGGCGCTGGACATTTTCACCCCGTGCGGCGGAATGGACGCAGAATATATATTCCGCCCATGGAACACAACGTTCGCTCTGGTTCGGGACTTGTCAGATTCAGAATTTTCGTTCCATAAGCGAGCGCAGCTGTAAAACGCGTTCTGCACGCCGGTTGACGGCGTGCAACCGCGAGGTGAAGGCGGGGAGCCATGTCTCAAAAACTCGACGTCGCCATCATAGGCGCGGGCCGTATGGGCCAAATCCATGGGCCAAACGCTGCGCGTCACCCGGATATGCGCCTGCGCTATGTGGTCGAAACCGATCCCGCCCTTGGCCAGGCATTGGCAACACAGACAGGCGCGAGCATCGCCACGCTCAATGACGTCCTGGGCGATCCGTCGATCAAGGGCGTGGTCATCGCCAGCTCAACGGACATGCACCTTGAGCACAGCCTCGCCGCCATCGGCGCGGGCAAAGCGGTGCTGTGCGAGAAACCGATCGACCTCGATCTGGCGAAGGCGCGCAATGTCGCCGTCGGGTTCGAGGACAAGCCTTTCATCCTCGGCTTCAACCGGCGCTTCGATCCGCATGTGACGGCGCTGCGCGAGAAGATCGCCGCTGGCGTGATTGGCGCCCTGGAAACATTGACGCTGATCAATCATGACCCCGCCGCGCCGCCGCCTGCGTTCATTCCGCGCTCGGGCGGCCTGTTCAAGGATTTCACCATCCACGATCTCGATCTCGCCTACTGCTTGCTCGGCGAGCCGCCCATTGAGATTTTCGCGACGGCGAGCTGCCTGGTTGATCCAATGGTCGCCGAACTCGGGGACGTCGACACGGCGCGTGTGATCCTACGCACCAAGTCGAACAAGCTTTGCGTCATCTCAAACACCCGCCGCAGCGGCTACGGCTACGATCAGCGGGTCGAAGCCTACGGCTCCAAAGGGATGGCGGCTACGGCCAACGAGAGGCTCGATAGCGTAGAAGTTTGGAGTGAGGCTGGCGCCAAAGCTTCGCCCATCCGGCCAAATTTCCTATCGCGCTACATGCCCTCCTATGCGCGGGAAATGGATCACTTTGCTGACGTTCTGACGGGCCGCGCAAAGCCGTCCGTTGGCTATGCCGAGGGTTTGGCCGCTCTGGCGTGGGCCGAGGCTTGCGCGGAGTCAGCGCGCACGAACAAGGTTGTGAAGGTCTAGAACGATGCACAAAATCGCACTCATCGGCGCAGGCCGCATCGGCCGCATCCACGCGGCCAACATCGCCGCGCACCCCGAGCTACAACTCGCCTGCGTTGTCGATCCGATCGAAACGTCTGCGAAAGAGATTGCAGCGAGCTATGGTGCGAAGACAGCCGATCTGGATAGCACACTAGGCGATGCCTCGATCAGCGGCGTCATCGTTGCGTCCTCCACGGACACTCACCTCGACTTCAGTCTGCGCGCTGCCCAAGCGGGCAAGGCGATCTTCTGCGAAAAGCCGATCGATCTCGACCTTGCGCGCGCTCAAGGCGCAGCGGCCAAATTCGAGGCCGCCAAGGCGCGCATGTTCTTGGCCTTCAACCGCCGCTTTGATCCAAACTTCCGCGCCCTCAAGAAGAAGCTCGACGCCGGCGCGGTCGGCAAACTTGAGACGCTGCATATCACCAGCCACGATCCCTCTCCGCCGCCAGCCGGCTACATCCCGGTGAGCGGCGGCTTGTTCAAGGACATGGCGATCCATGATTTCGACATGGCGCGCTGGATGCTGGGTGAGGAACCGAGCGAGGTGTTTGCAGCAGGCGCTTGCTTGGTCGATCCGGAGATCGGCAAGCTTGGCGACATCGACACCGCGAAGACAATCCTGCGCACGCCCTCCGGCAAGCTCTGCGTGATCTCCAACAGCCGCCGCAGCGGCTACGGCTACGATCAACGCATCGAGGCATTCGGCTCCGCTGGCGCCCTACGCGCGGGCAACGTCACCGAAAGCACGGTCGAAGCATGGACCGAGAGCGGCGCCCAAGCCGATCAGTTCCAGAACTTCTTCCTCGATCGCTACGCTGCCGCCTACCGGCTGGAGATGAACCACTTCGCTGACATGCTGGTGCGCGGCGCCCCCGCGCAGATTGGATACGCAGACGGCGTCGCCGCCTTGGCGCTGGCCACCGCCGCACAAGCATCAATGAACAGCGGTGCGCCCGTTGGCCTCTGACGCAAAGAAAAGCGGCCCCTTCGCAGGGGCCGCTGAAGGTGCAGGATGGAGGAACGCCTAGAAGACGGCGCGTAGAGTGACGAGGATCGTCGGCGACGAGTTCTCCCGCTCGATCTCGAACTCATCCACATCGTTCGCCAGCATCGCGTCGCGCAACTCTTCGGCCGTATCGCCGTCATAGTTGCGTTCCGACTGGATGCTGTCGGCGTCGAGCAGATTGTTGCCGACGACGCGCAGGACGAGATTGTTCGCGATCCGGTGCTCGACGAACACTTCGAGGTTGGCGTCGTACCATTGATCTTCGATCTCGCCCAAGAACAGCGAGCGTGACTTGCCCTGCTTGCGATAACTGAAGCCAATGCTCGAATTGATCGCCGGAATGTTCTGCGTGATGCCCCAGTTGTAGACGTACTCGGGCTGCGCATTGAACGTCGTCTCGATGCCGGTGAACGGATCGGTGCGCTCAGAGTCCAGATCGGTGTAGTTCGCGAAGAACCCTGTATCGTCGAGGCCGATGAACGAAAGCGGCGTGGAAATATCCACTTCCCAGCCCCACACTTCGCCATCACCGATATTGTCATAGGTGTAGAGGCCGCCAGGGCACGCACAGGCAATCGGCGACCGCACCAAGCTAATCAGATCACTGACCTGGCGGTGGAAGTAGTTGATGCCGATGACGCCGCGCTGACCAATCCGGTGTTCGTAGCCGATGTCATAGCCCCAGGCGGTTTCGAGACCGAGGTCCGGGTTGCCGATGGTGATGTCGTCATCACCCGGCGTCTCTTCATCCTCGAACGGCACAAGTTGATCGAGCAATGGGCGACGGACCGTACGTGCGCCGCTGACGCGGACTTGGCCGTTCTCGGTCACGTTCCACTGCAGGTGCATCGACGGATAGAATTCGGCGCTCTCCGTAGAGCCGCTCGCGCCGCCGCCCGGAAGCGAGGTCTCGATTTCCGTCGTCTCGATGCGACCGCCAGCCTGGAAGGTCACGGCGTCGGATAGACCAAGCTCCGCCTGCACGAAGCCATCGAGCCGGCGCTCTTCGTAGTCGAAATTGCCGCTCGCTGTTGGGCTGGTCACCTCTTCACCGGGATCGGCGAAATCGAGGTCATTGTCGTCTTCGAACGAACGCAGGCTGTAGTCGCGAGTCTTGATCTTGCCGGCCAGGCCGATCTCGAACTCGAAGCTGACAAGACCGATACGCTCAGCGAACGCATCGGAGTCGAACGTAATCGAACCATCCAGCGAGACTTCTTGGTCGTCGCTGTCGATCAACTCCCGCTCGCCTTCCGGCGGATCGCCGTCAAACACAGCCGTGGTAAAGCTGTCTTCGGTGCTGGCTTCCAGGAAGCGCGCGTAGCGGAACTGGCTTTCAAGCGACCATCCCCCGCCCATTTCGCCTTCATAGAGCGCCGACACGCCATAGCTGTCTTGCTCGATCGTCTGCGCCTGCGTCCCGGTTTCATCTAGATCCCACGGGTCGTCGCTGACATCGTCGTTGTCATTGCCGGTGCCAGGATCGTCGCCAGAATCATCGTTGCGGAAATAGTTTTGAGTGTCTTCCGTCTCGTCGCGCTCAGTGCGGAGATAGAACGCATCAAGTCGAACCGTTTGCCCCGGGACGACTTCAACAGTCAGGTCGCCGTTGAAGGACATGTCGAGGCTTTCACGCGTATCGACCTGGTCCTGATGCTCGACAGCATTCGTCGAGGGAACGGCTGCGTTGAAGTCATCCGGCAGGAACATCTGCGTGCCGTCCGAATTCGGATCGAATCCCGGCGACGTATCGTCGAATAGCTGCTGATCTAGGATCTTCGTGTTGTAGCGCTGTTGCACGTCGAACGTGCCTGACCAGGCGATGCGGCGATCATCCGTTCGGCCGGAAATCGAAAGCGCACCGACGCCGCCAAGTTCTTCGTTGTCGACATCATAGACGCCGCCGACGCGAGCGATAATGCCCGGCGGCAAGCTCGCGCCATCCTTCAGAATGATGTTGATCGTACCGCCGATGCCTTGGCTGTCGATGTCAGCACTGGGGGCGCGGACGATCTCGATCCGATCGATGATCTCCGCCGGAATGCGGTCGACGAAGACGGTGCGGTCGTTGCCGGCGCCGGGAATCGGACGGCCATTGACCAGAACTTGAGTGAAGCCTTCGCCTAGGCCGCGCATCTGCGGCGCGTCGCGCTCGCCGATGTCGCTCGTGAACGCAACACCAGGCACCCGCGAGAGCTGATCACCAACGGAGAGCGGTTCGAACTGCTCGAAGAATTGTTGATCGTAAACGAGCTCTGGCGCGACCGTGTCTGTGCGGTTGCGATACTGAATCTCGCCGGTGACGACGATCTCTTCCAACGACTCTTCGTCGGTTTGATCCTGCGCGAGCGCCACACTCGGTATGGCGAAACAGCACGACATCAGCAGCGTCCGCAGCGCCGCCTTGCGCATGGTCGATTTCATAGTCCGTCCTCCCCTCGAGGTCCCCTCGCTCGCTCCGGGCAAGCGCCCGGCACCTACGAGATTGTCATGACAGATCCATGATACGAACGAATATTCCATCCTGCAACACTTTTGGAATTTCCCTTGCACAATGGGAATTGGGGTGGCAGCAATGCCACGCGAAACCGTTGCAAACTGCGGTTAAACCGCTGATTTGCGGAGAGCGAGGGGACGAGGCGATGCGGAAGAGTTGGGCTCTTGGTTTGTTCGCAACCGCAGCATTGGCAGGCTGCGCCGGCGGCGCAGATCGCGTCTCAAGCGTATCGCCCACCGCCGAAACGGCAGCCACGACGCAGTCCGACGCCAACACTGCGGTGGTCATCCCAAACGCCAACGGCGGACTGATCATCGGTAGCAGCGAGAGCGGCGGCATCGAGCTCTATGACTTGAGCGGCGAACGCCGTGCGGCGGTTGCTGCGGGCTCTGTCGTTGGCCTCGACGCACGCGTCAGTGGAAACGGATGGACCGTCGCTGCGCTCGATGGCGCTACCAATCGCATTCGCTTGTTTGAAGTGAATGCCGATGCGCCGAGTGGCGCCGAACGCACCGTGCGCGACGTTCCAATTGGATTTGCTGGCGAGAGCCTTTGCCTCTGGCGCGATGCACGCGATCAAACGCTCTACGCATTCGCACTCGGCGGCGCCGGCCAGATCGCGCAATTCATGATCTCATCAACGGAAGCGGGCCTTGATGCGCGCCTCGTGCGCCAACTGCATCTTGCTTCAGAGGTCAGTTACTGCGCCGCCGATGACGCGACCGGCGACCTTTACGTGGCCGAACAGGGTGTCGGCTTCTGGCGTTTTGACGCTGATCCCGAAGCTGAAGTCGTTCCCGAACTTATCGATGCAGCGCGCATTGGTCATGTCTCGGGCGAAGCCGGCGGCATTGCCGTCTACAATGCGAGCGACGCGAGCTACCTGGTCGCCTCCGATGCCTCCGCCAACCGATTTCACGTGTACGACCGCAACAATGATCATGCGTTCGTCGGCAGCTTTGCCGTTGCCGGCGTAGAGGCGGCTGGCGGCCTGAACGCGTCGAGCTTTGGTTATGGCGCAGCCTATCCGCAGGGCATGCTCGTCGCGATGGACGACGAGAACGAGGCTGGCGCGAACTATAAGCTCATCTCATGGGCCGAGATTGCGGGCGCGCTGAACCTTCGCGCCGGCACGGCAGTCGATCCGCGCACGCCTCCGCAGTCTACGCGCGCCATTGTGCATCCGTTGACGGAGACAACGCCGGTCGAGACCGACGGCGACAGCGCCGACGACCCGGCAATTTGGGTCGATCGCAACAACCCGTCGCGCAGCATCGTTATTGGCACGCAGAAGCAGTCGGGCCTCTATGTCTACGATTTGCAGGGCGCGGTGCTACAGTTCCTGCCTGACGGCCGCATGAACAATGTCGACATTCGCGACAACTTCCGGCTTGGCGGCCAGTCCGTTTCACTGGTGGCTGCAAGCAATCGCACCAATGACGGCATCTCGCTCTATCGCGTCGATGGCGGCGCGCGGCGTCTTGTTGACGTTGCCGATGGCTTGCAGACGACAGGCATGGTCGATCCCTACGGCCTCTGCATGTATCAGAGCGCGCAATCGGGGCGGACCTATGTTTTCGTCACCGACAGCGAAGGCCCTGTCCGGCAATGGGAGCTTGTCGATGCCGGCAATGGCCGTGTGCGCGCCAACCGCGTGCGAGACATTCCGTTCGCAAGCCAGACGGAAGGCTGCGTCGCTGACGACGCGACAGGCGTTCTCTACGTCGCAGAAGAGGATATTGGCCTCTGGCGCGTAGGCGCTGAGCCGAATGCGCCCGCGACGCCGGTCTCGGTCACGACGGTTGCGGCCAATGCCGAACTCAAGGACGACCTTGAGGGCATCGGGCTCTATGACCTCGGCAACGGGCGTGGCTATCTCGTACTTTCTAGCCAAGGCAACAACACCTACGCGGTGTTCCGGCGCGAAGGCGAGAATGAGTACGTCGGATCATTCGCGGTACTGTCGGACGCCGCGCGCGGCATCGACGGCATCTCGGAAACGGACGGCCTCGACGTGCTAAGCGCCAATCTCGGCGGTCCCTATTCTGGCGGCATTTTCATCGCACAGGATGGCCGCAACATTGCCCCGCAGGAACACCAGAACTTCAAGCTGGTGCCGTGGTCGGCAATTGCTCAAGCGCTGAACTTGGAAACACGCCGTTAGAAGCCGCCGCTGGCCGACACGCCGATAGTCACGCCTTCTTCGCGCGCGCGAGAGTCGGAACTATCGAATGCGCCGAGGCGCGTAGGGTCGAAGATTCGGCGCTCGCGCGTCTCCTCGCCTTGGTTGAGATTGGAAGCCCAGGCGCGCAGTTTGATATTCGCGAACGCGGTGGTCTCCACCCAGAGCGTAAGTTCATCCGCATCCTGCTCGTGCTCGACGCGGTCGAGACGCCACTCGGGCGCCTCCCGTTCACGCTCGAAATCTATCCCCCAAGCGATTTCGGCGAGATCTTGACGAAAGCCCACCGTTAGAAGGCTTTCGTCAAAAGCAGAGATCGAACGCCGCTCACCCGTGAGCGGATCGGTTGCCTCAGACTCTTGTGTGAACCCTTCCAGACGAAATTCTGAGTTGAACGGCAACGGCAGAGATAGCGAGGCACGCAAGCCGGTTACGTCGGCGTCGCCAATATTGCCTGGGGCGTCGAGCTGGTTGCCGGGTAAGCCGACCGGAATGATGTCGAGTGCGTCTTCGACCCACCAGCGATAGAGCGTGACGCTGAATGCGCCGTCTTCCGCGAAACGCCAGTCGCCGGACAGTTCAAGCCGCCACGATGTTTCCGGACGGAGATCCGGGTTGCCTGCATTCACAATCGAACTTGTGATGTCGGCTGCAGAGACAAAGTCCTCGAAATCCAGCTGGCTGACATCGCGATAGATTCGAGCGCGCAGTTGATTGCGCTCACCTAGGGCGCGCGTGAGCTGAATAGCCGGCTTCCAATAGGTGAGTTCGGTGTCTCTGCTCGCATCGCCGCTCTGAGTCAGCGACGAGGTCTCGACAGCGACGCCACCTTCGAACACCCAGCCACGTGCGAGCGCGCCAGCCAGCATGACCGACGCCTCCCCGCGCTGCTCCTCTACGGTCACGTTCGCGGAAGGCAGAATTACTGGAACTGGCCCGCTGCCGTCGTCTTCGATCAAAGTTAGGCGTTGCTCCAGCGTGTTCAGCGCAGCCTCGGCGCCGAGTTCTATGCGCCAGCCCTCCCAAAGATCACGCCGCGCCTGGAGACGCAGGATAGATTCGCCGCTATCGATCCGCTGGGTTTGCTGCGCGCCTTCTTCGAATGCGCCCGTGTCATCGCGCTCGGTCGTGACTTCGTCCCCCGCGAACCGGCGCCGCGTTACAATGGCGGCAAGCTCACCACGCCAATCTCCGAGGTCACGCCGGTAGGAAACGCCGACCTCGCCAATGTTCTCTCGTTCAGCGAGATCCGTATCGATCGATCCTGATGACGCACCACCGGAGGAAAACAATGCTGCCAATTCCCGCTCGTCGAGTTCCACCCGGCTGAGTTGGCCATTTATCGCGACGATCCCGCCGCCTAGTGGAAACGACGCCTCACCTGCGAGCCGGCCCTCACGTTCATCGGTAGGGATGCGCTCGGTGCGCCGTTCATCGACGGCCCCGCCCGCATCATAGTCGGTTCGTTCGCCACGGATCGGCAGGCGTTCGAGATTGACCGCACCCGATATCCCGTATTCGAAGTCGCCTCGCCGTCCGGACCACGCAGCTTCACCTGATGGGGTGACCCGGCCATCGCGTGTGCGAGCAAGCTCAACTTCCCAGACGCCCTCGCCGCTTCCAGCGCGCCGCACAATGTTGACTCGCACCGCCTGCGAACTACCGGCGCTTGAGCCCGCGCCTCGGATCAACTCGATGCGTATGACATCGCGCGCCGGAATGCGGGCGAGTACGTCTTCAATCTCTTGCGACTTCGATACTGGCGGCTCGCCGTCGATCAGCACGTTCCCTTGGGCGCCGGCGAACCCGCGGCGCTCTTCCCCTTCTTCAATTGCAAAGCCCGGAACGCGCTCGACCATGTCGAGCGCTGTTCGCGGCGAGAACTGTTCAAAGAACGCAGCATCGTAGGCGATGCGCTCGGATTGAACCGGCTGTGCAACGGCGGCCTCGCACATGCACGTCGCCATCAGCAGGGTCGAAATCAGCCGCCGCATTGAACGACAGTACCAGACATTCTATCCGCTCGTCGCTCGTAATTTTTGTTCTACGCTCACTGCGCCGGCGCAATCGGCCGCCATCCCTCGCCTTCGCGCCGCTTCATCCCATTAGCCCCGCTCAACGTCCGCTATTGCCGTTGCTCAGCACCTTGCCCGAGTCCGCAATTGCCCCAGAGCAGACGTGGGCCGCGAAAGCGATCGAAGCCCGAAGGGCCGAGACGCGCAGAGCGCGGCTCGGTTCACGAGAGCGCGTCCGCGCTCCGCGCGGTTCGCCCAAATCAATCTTGGAGTAGCTTAGTTGGGTGAACACCCAACTGGTTCGCAAGGCGAACCAAGACCATCAAGCTCGGATTTCGACGACCGCGCTCGATGCCGCGGAGATAAGTCACATCGATCTCGGCATCGACGGCGAGCTCTTCTTGGCTCAAGCCACGGCGCTTCCTTAGCTTCAAGATATTCGCGCCGACTATGGCTTGCCAGTCCATCGCGAGAATGGACGGGACAATGACTATAGTCACCAGGGACTATAGTCCCTATAGTCAATTCTCACGCTTTGGCCTGAGAGCTTTTCCGTGTCGCTGTCAGAACGAACGGCTGGGATTCAATCCACTTTCACCAACAATGGCCTGAAAGTGCTTGGTGCGGTTTGGGCGTCGCCCCAGGCGATTGATTTCGCGCTGCGCAGCCCACGAAACGAGGATAGCGTCGTGCGCTGCACGACTTCGCCCGCGCCGGCAGATCTTCGCGAACTCACAACCATGCTCGCTGAAGGCGACTTCACCCGCGCCTTCATCGTCTACACCGCCGAAGACCAGCCTCACCTCTCTGGTGAGATAGAATCCTACCCCCTTTCCCGCATCGACGAGCTTGCCGCACTCCTCGCCAAGGAGAGCCCCCCATGAGCTCCACCCTCGACTGGGCCAACCTCTTCGAAGAGGAAGCCCCTCGTTTGATGCGCTTCCTCCGCCGTTTCGGCCCGCGCATCTCGGCTGAAGACATCTCCCAGGACGCCTTCGCCAAGCTCTGTGCTGCAAAGACCGGAGAGATCGCCAATCCCCAGGCTTATCTCATGACCACGGCCCGCAATCTGGCGCTCAACGACCTTCGCCGTCAGGCCAATCACAAGACCGACGCTTCAGCCGGGATCGAGACCCTGGCCCTCACAGCCGCCGCCGATCCCGAAGCGGACCTCATCGCCGCTGAGCAGGCCTCAGCCGCTGAAGCCGCGCTCGCCGCTCTGGCGCCGCATCTGCGCGAAGCCTTGCTGCTGCACATCATCGAGGGCCTCACCCAGCCGCAAGCCGCCCAGCGCCTTGGCGTCTCGCGCCGCACGCTGCAGCGCTACATCGAGACCGCGCTCGCTCAGATGGCGCTCGCCCTCGCCGAACCAGACACGTAAAGCTCCGACAGACATGCCGAGCCGGCAAACCCTGACACGAGCCGAGCGCGAAGCCAGCGGCTGGATCGTCCGCATCAAGGCGCACGATGCGAGCGACGCTGACCGCCGCGATTTCCAGGCCTGGCTCGACGCTGATCCCGACCATCCCAAGGCCTACGCCAAGCTGGAGCGCACCTGGGGCGCGGTTCAATCGCTGCATCATCTGAAGGGCCGCGCCGCCGCCAACGACACCGCGCCTCGCCCACGCCGAAGCCGGAATCTGCCCGCCGCCGCCATCGCGGCGTGCGCGCTGCTGGCGATCGGCGCGGGCCTCTGGTTCACGCGGGCGACTTCTTCCTTCGCCCCGTCCGAACACTACGCCACCGCCCCGGCCGAAGTACGCACCATCACGCTTGCTGACGGCTCCACCATCACGCTCTCCGGCGCCGGCGAAGCCTCGATCGCGATCAGCGACAGCGAACGCCGCGTCGACCTCACCCGCGGCTACGCCCTCTTCGACGTCGCGCACGATCCCGCACGGCCATTCATTGTCGAAACTCCACAAGGCGACATTCGCGTGCTTGGCACTGAGTTTGTTGTCCGGATCACTGGCGATGAAGTCCGAACCACCGTACTTCGCGGAGCGGTCTCTGCCGCCGCCCAGCGTCCTGGCCTTTTCTCAAGCGAGAGCGCGCCAGTTACGGCCCAAGTGAACGAAGAAATTGTCCTCTCAGCCGGAACCGCTGAACTCATTCCCATCAGCACCGGCGTCATCCCTCGCCGCTTGGCGTGGCGCGACGGCATGCTGGCTTTCGACGGCGAGACGCTCAACGAAGCTATCGCGCAGGTCTCCCAACAGACTGGATGGACTTTCGAACTCGCGGATCCCTCGCTCGGCGATGAACGCGTCGGCGGCTACGTCCACGCTGATCCGGAGGCGTTCATCGACCTCATGTCGTCCAGTTTGAATCTGGAGGCCAGACGCGACGGAAATCGCCGTGTTATTCTCGCACGCCGATCATAGTCAAAGAGCAAGCCTTAAGGCGCGAAGCCTCAGAAGCGGCTAAATCAGCTCGCCTCTTCTCGTTTGCAACTGCGAAGAGAACAGCGAGGCACGTGGACTCTAGCCCCCGGCGACCGCGTTTTGGTGCGCCGCGGTCAGAGTACAGAGGACGGCCAGGTGCTCTTGGCGGCCTGGCGACTGCCCCCTTCACTTCCTACTCTGGCAAGCGGCGTGCGAAGGCGACGGCGTTTTGCAGGTTGCCCACGCGCTGCCAGACATCCGCAGGCGCTCCTGCGCAAGCCGCCGTAACGAATGTCGTCTCGACCAGGCCTTCAGCAGCGTGCGTACGACTGGAGTTGGGGAAACCCGCATCGCTCGACGCGAACGCCGTCAAGCGCTCATCCATCCAAACCACGTAGTCATCGGTGATGACTCGGGTTTGACAATTCACGATCTCACGAACCCAAATCGGCCGCGGGTCCGATGGGGTTAGCAGCACCAACCAACCATATCCGTTGCCTTGCCAGCGGCCGAAAGTCGTTGTCTCGACGAAGACGCCCTCGCCGGTAGGCATTCGTCCGGCGAACTGCAGAACCGGCGCTGTTGGCGGGATGCGCTGGGGGTCAACTTGGGCGAACGCGCCATGACTGCTGATGAGAACGACAAGGACCAGACTAGCGACTGTGAGCCAGGATTTGGTGCGCAAAGACATCGGAACCTCAGGAGAGTTTTCTTTAGCATCGCGAGTGGAGGCAGAGCCTGTCAAGATTGTCGTGTTTGCCGGACTTCACGCCGGTATGGCGAATCGGCGCGGTCGACCCTGGGCTCGCGCAAGCGCAAAAATAAAGCATCTGCGCCGCGCACCCCCACCCCTGCGGATAGCCATCGATCTAACGCAGCTGCGACGGCGCTTTCGTATGCAAGATTGCGCGCAACAACGAGCGAGTGAGCAAGCTACACATCCCGTGGAGGATGACAGCGTTAGAGATGGCCAGCTAGATACGTGTGTTCTGATGGAGGCGGACGATGCGCGTGACAAGTGGCCTGACGACGGCTGTGATGGCCCTTGCAATAACGGGGCTCGCTTGGGCGCAGATCCCTGTAGTGTCGTCCGGCGTCACTTCAGCGGAATATGTCGATGCACACCGGCCGCAGACTGCGCGGCGCTCTCTTACATCGGCGGAGCGCGCACAGGCGCGAGGGCTAATCAGGGAGATCGAAACGGCGGCTACGCCGGAATTGCTTGATCAACTCCGCCCCATCGCCAATGCGGGCGATCGCAATGCCATGATCGCCATGATGCTTGCATACGACCGCGGTGCGAGCGCATCACCTATGCCTATCGACGGCCTCTTGTCTAACGTCAACACGCCACTGGCGGGACTATGGGCAGCGCAGCTCTGGCAGTCCGGTTATCAAGACCGTGAAGTGAGCCGCGTGCTCTCCAATTGCGAAGGCCCATGGCGGCGGCTGCAAGGCGAACGCTTCCGTATCGTCGGCCGCAGCAATTTTCGCGATTGCGGTTTCGACTTTGAATATACCGGCGACGCTTCCGGTTTCAGTGATCATTGGACGCGCCGAGGTCCGGCTCCGGGGAACGTGGTGTTCACCGAGCGCGCGCTGTCGGGTCCCGATATAGACCAGCGTCGATTCGAGACTGTCATCAGCGCCATACGCACAAACCGTGAGGTGTTGCGCATTGATCGCGCCTGGGCGGAGGCTTGGTCGCGGCGCGAAGGCGGAGCGCGTGCGGAATTGTTTGCCAACACGGTGGTGTTGGTCGAACAGGAGCGGGCGCAGGCTGAATCGGCGCGCCTCGCTGCGGCGACCGCCGCGCGCGCACGGCATACGGCGCAATGGAACGCCCTCTATGCCCAACAGCAAAACGCCGGAACGCTGAGCGACACCGAGCGCGCCGACTGGGCTTTCACGTCAGCCGTTCTGGGTGGCAATTACCTAGAGATTTATGCGCGCTTCTATCCTCTGGTGCGGACATGGGAAGTTGAAGAAGTGTGTGGCGTCAATCCCTCGGGCAACGCCTGCCAACGGCAAACCGAGTTGCAGGGCTACATCGCGAGCGGCTCGCCGCCGCCAAGCTTGTCGTCCGCGAGCGGCAATGTCTCTGTGCGTGTCTACGATCAGGGCGGCAATTATCAGGGCAACACGAACATGCCATCCTGGGCGCTTTCGTTTATCGGCAGCCATTGACGGGCGACAACAAACGCCCCGCCCCGTCTCGACTGGACGTGGTTGCTGGACCTCACACGGGGTAAGGTTAAACGCCGACGCAACTTGGGGCTGAACGGCGCAATAAGGGGCTGTCTTGCGCGCGCCCGGCGACGCATTGGGACTCGGTGAACGGATCAGCGATCCCACGCCGCCGTGCATGACGCGACAACATGTGGGCGTTCGACGGCGAGACGCTCAACGAAGCGATCGCGCGTGTCTCGCAACAGAGCGGCTGGCGTTTCGAACTTGAAGATCCCGCCATCGGAGAGGTGCGCGTCGGCGGCTACGTTCACGCCGACGCGGAGGCGTTCATCGAACTCATGTCGTCTAGTATAAACTTGGAGGCGCGCCGCGATGGACATAACCGAGTTTCCGCTCGTCGGCATCCGTTCGCGGCCGTATCCGGATGGGGACTAGACCGGCGTACCTCCCTAGTTGGGAGGCGCCGCGCGGCGAGCACCGCTCGCCATTCATCCTGAAGGCGATGGCCGGCGTGCGATGCTGTTTGAGGCGGGAGGCTTCAGCCGATCTCGCGACTTGCTGAAGGCAGGGTATTGGGGCAGATGACGGCGAGCGCCTGCGTCGCAGCCAGCGACGAAATGGAGAAGACCAATGAAGCGTTTGTTGATCGGCGCTCTTGCGACGCTCGCACTTGGCGCCTTCGGCACAGCGCTCGCCTGCTCATGCCGGCCCATCGCGAACGCCGCCGAGCATGCGGGTCAAGCCGACACAGTGTTTCGCGGTAGAGTTGTTTCGAGCCGACCCGATCCGGCCGCGCCTGAAATATTTGCGATCACATCTTTTGAGGTAACGGCGCCCCTGAAGATGATGCATTACTGGGATCCAAGATCGGAGACGATTGAAGTGCGGCACGCCGCAAATCGCGACGGCCCCCAATGCGCCATTTGGTTTGAGGTTGGGCAAGAAACGCTCGTCGTCGCGCGTGTCAGGGGTGACGGCTATCTCCACACAAGTTCGTGCGACGCGCCGCGCTGGCCAGAGGCGGATTATCGCGCAGCGCTCTATCTGGCTCCCTACTAGAACGCGCCACCTCGAAGCGCGCCCTATGAGAGGCCCGCATCCTTCCCGATCGCGGATTCGCTTCGACCACCACATTGACGCCACATGAGTGTCTTCGAGTTCATCCCAAACGTGGGGGCGACATGCTGAGAGGATGGCTTTGCGGACTCATCGCCTGTGTGGCGCTTTCTGCGCCAGCGGAAGCGCAGACATTGGAACCTGCAGAGCTGCCGGGCCTGTGCGTGACCATCACCGAGCAAGGCAGCGTCAGCCGACCATGCGATAAATCGCCTGAGCAAACCTTCGCGCTCCCAGCCGAGACGCCAGGGCCGATCCGCTTCGGTGACGCGTGTCTGGCCCCGCGTGGAAATGCCAACCATTACCCGCAGCTCTTTGCGGAAGTATGTGATGGCTCGCCTGCGCAAACGTGGACGATCGCAGCCGATGGCGCAGTGCGCAATGGCGAAGACCGCTGCCTCTCGCTGCTCGGGTTCTCCGGGCTCAACGGCGCACGCATCTATGCCGGCGTTTGCCCCACCCGCGTCGATCCCCAAGCATGGGTGGCTAAAGCCGTCGATCAGGAGATCTATGATCAGGCATCAGGAAGATTGCGCTGGCGTGCACAACCGGAACTCTGCCTCTCGCATATCCGCAACGGTTCGTTTGTCGGACTCGAACCCTGCGGCGAACATGTGCGCAGAGAACACGTTTTCGCGTTCGATCGCGGCGACGCCGGCCAGTTTCGAGGCTTTGGCGGCGCCTGCCTCACCAGCAATTCAGTGACGCAAAGCATAGTGTTACGCCGATGCACTGTCTCACCAGCAACGACGTGGGTGTTGCAGG
Organism: Hyphomonadaceae bacterium; assembly: GCA_050186805.1. Classification (GTDB taxonomy): domain Bacteria; phylum Pseudomonadota; class Alphaproteobacteria; order Caulobacterales; family Aquidulcibacteraceae; genus Vitreimonas. The sequence goes on along the minus strand of JBFWYC010000023.1, from coordinate 30,936 downwards.
ACGGCAGCCTGCTTTCGAACGGCGAGGCGCGATGCGCAAGGCCAGTATCGGAAGGCGACCGCTGGATCGTGCGCATAGGCCCCTGTGCGGCGACCCTTGAACAAAGCTGGACGTTCGAGCCCGCAATCGCCACGCACTAGGCGCTGCGCGCCAGAGCCTTACCCCGCAGACTCGATGGACAGCTCCCACCCTCAGCCTATTCTGGTAGCCAGTGTTATATGACGTGATCCGCCTTTTGTGCGCCGCCGCCTTGATCGCCAGCACATGGAGCGGGGGCGCAGTCGCCTACGCCGACACTGGCCAGTGGCGAGAAACCCGCCGTCTTTGCCCCGCCCTGCGCAACGTGGATTTCGCCCGCCTGAACGCAGACGCTGGCGATGACTGGCGCGGCGAGGCGCGCCGCATGTTGCGCGCGACAGACCGTCCAGAACTTGGCGACGCCGACCTCGTGTTGCGCTTTTACGCATCCCCTGGCTTCGGAGGGACCAGTTCGACTTGGACCACGGCGCGACGTGTCGCTGGCGCATGGCGCGTGGAACGCGAAGACCGCCCGCTGACGTCCGCCGGACCTCCAGCATATGATCCCTTTCGGATCGACATGCGCGCGAGCCGTCCGCGCTCGCCAATCATCTTGCGCGAGGGACCGCTCGACCCCGCCTTTGCGGGGCCACTAGAAGCCGCCCTCTCCGATCCCTGCCTCGATCGCGAACCTGACACTGCGCCGGCGGCGCTGCCGCTTCGCGGCGGCCGTCTCGACCTCTGCATGGATGGCGCCCCATTCTACTTACAAATCGAACGTGCGACGGGTGTTCGCACATTCGTGCATGTTTGCGAGCCGCGTTGGCGCGCCGGTGAGATCATGCGCATTCTTGAAACTGCGCCGACCGTCGTGGAGCAGAGCACGATTTCCAATGCGCTCACCCCTCTCATTCTCGTTGATACGCAAGGGCGAAACGTGCCCGAAGCCGAAGCGCCCGGTCCGGTAACTCTTAGCATCACTGGCGCACTCGGCGTTCGCGCCGTGCGGTTGGAAGTCAACGGCGACGTTGTCTACGATGCTGTCCCGCCAGCCACGCCGATCTGGACGATATGGCAGCCCATCGGCGACCCGGCGCCGAGCTACCAGGTCTCCGTCGCAGGTTGCACGACATCGGTAGACGGCGCGCTCCCCGCACCTGGCGGCACAATTAGCATCGCGGTCACCGGCTGTCGTCTTCACCTGAGTGAAACAACTAACTAGTCGACAAAGGAACCACGCGGCAAATCCCGCAACAGCGGAATCATCCCAGCTCCGGACTCTAGCGCCGGCCTGCTCGTTTGCAGACTTCCGGCTCCCGATTGTGCGTGGATGACCGACGTTCAAGGAACGTGAGGATTCCGCCGTTCCAACATAATAACGCGCGACAAGCGCCATGCCGAGAAGCGCAGCGCTTGTCGCGGCCTGATTCCAGGCGATGAAGAGAGCTAGACCCGGCATCGATAAGCTTACGCGGCTGGGCGCAGCGCCATCGTTGCTTCAAGATTGGTTGGCGTGCGCATGGCCATTGCGGGGTCGAGCGCCAGCGCCGCAGGCCGCGGCGGTTGCGGATGTTTCCAGATCTCGGTCGGGACAAGATCGGGATAAGCGGCCAAAACCTGAGCCCCTTCTCCAGTCATGCTGACGCGCCGGCCTTCCGCAGGAAGGAAGATCGCGTCGCCACGATTCAAGACATGACCATCGACAGTGACGCCGGGCGTCAGCGCCATCAGCACATGACAGGTCTCCCCATCAGGCTCGAGAAAACTGAGCTTCGGCAACGTCCAGAGTTCAACGCTCATTGCCGGGTCGCGCAGCCATGCGGCGCGGTGGCGCTTTTCGCTTGCGGCGAGCAGCTTTTGCGCGCGCGCAGCGCTCGGCGTGTTCGTCGGTGTGAAATTGGCCCGCGCTTCAAGCGCGGTGACGCTCGCTGGAAAAACAAGACGCGCGCCTGCGCCAACGCGCACAAGATCGCCGCGCCGGCACCGCATCGCACGCGGCGGCGCACGGTCCCCGCCATAGATGTTCACTTGGCCATCGAGCGGTGCTTCAAGAATGCGCCAAAGGCCTAGCGCCCCCTCGGCAAGAATAGCGTCGCTCGGTTCGGCCGTGGTGATGAGCCGCAACGTTGGCGGGGCGCGGCCCAACTCGCCCAGCATGGATTGGGGCGCTTCCGCCAAGAGTGCGCCGAAGTGAACGCCATCGCTCGTCATGTTATGGGCGTGCGCAATCCAGATTTCACCGATTGGCGCGGGCGGACGCGGCGCGCTTTCGCACCAAGCGGGGACAGCTTCACGTCCCCAGCGGCGCGGCAATAATCGTGGACGAAGCCCGATCGGATCAGCTGAAAACGTCATGGGGCGTTCTCCCAAATCTCCTCTTCTTTTCAATAAATGCGACGCTGCACAGGGTTGGGACCCTGCGCAGCGCCGAAAGGTTAGTGCGAGATCGGAATGCGCTTGGCGTGTTGGCGCGCGCGCTCCGTCTTCGGCAAGGTGACGGTCAAAACGCCATTGCGGAACGTGGCGCTCGCCCGGTCTTCATCGACTTCCGCCGGCAAGGCGAGATGGCGTTCGAAGCGGCCGTAGGAGCGCTCGCTATACTGCCGCTCGGCGTCGTCGAACTCGGTGCGCTTTTCACCGCGGAGGATGAGCACGTTGTCTTCAACGCGCAATTCGACGTCCTCCTCTTCCAGCCCCGGAAGCTCGGCGGTGACGCGCACGTCTTTGTCGCGATCGGCGACTTCGACGTGCGGCCAATTCAGACCGCCTGGTCCGAACGCCGAAAGGCCAAAGCCGCGGAAGGCGTCGTCGAACAGCCGGTCCATCTCCCGTCGCAACGTGAAGAATGGACTGACCGCAGCCGCTTCGTGAAGGGGCTCACCTTGGCGCGCAGGCGCGTGCGAGCGGCCCCACGGGATCAAGTCTCTCATTCGTGTGCTCCTTCGGACGTAGCCTTACGCCGCGTTCTCGACGGAGGCATCGCCTTTGCGCGCCGTGGTGGCGACACGCGCTTGGCTTGTGCCGATCTCGATCCGGCGCGGCTTCATCGCCTCGGGGATCTCGCGCTCAAGTTCGATGCGCAGAAGGCCGTGCGCCAAAGTAGCGCCGGTCACCTTGACGAAGTCGGCCAGGTCGAACTGCCGGCGGAAAGCGCGCTGGGCGATGCCGCGGTGCAGGAAGTTCCGGCCGCTATCATCCTCGTTCTTGCGCCCTTCGACCAAAAGCGCGTTGGGTTCGGCCATGACCAGAATTTCGTCTTGGGCAAAGCCCGCCACCGCCATGGTGATTGAATAGCGGTCCTCGTCCTGACGTTCGATGTCGTAGGGCGGCCATGTTTCGTCGGCTTCCGGGCGCTGTGGCGCGCCCAAGAGATCGAGCATCCGGTCAAAGCCAATTGATGACCGGTAATACGGTGAAAAATCGTAGGTCCTCATCTCCATATCCTCTGGCAAAGCAACATGGGTCACGAGGAACGCCGGACGTCGCCGGCGCCCGTGGCCAGGCCCTGTTCGGCGCCCGGCGGCAAAAAATTAGGAGGCCTATTTCGTCCTTCAACACCCTCCAGAAATTTCTTTCACCCAACGCTGGGCGTTGGTTGGTAAGGATCGTTACGCGAGCAAAAATCCGCCTTCCGCGCCCTCGAAAATTTTTCCAGACGCCCCTCTTGAAGCCGATCTGGGCGCTCCCAAATCCCCGCTCGACATTTTAGCAGTCGCTGGCGACGGATGCTAACGTGCCTGCGGCTGCCGAACTGTCTTGGACGACAGGAGAGGCAGGCAGATGTTGCTTTCGTTCACGAAGAACGCCAATCGCCCCGCCCTCTTCCCGTTTGCACTCACGAAGAGGAGATCGAGGCTCATGCAATTCAGACCCCTTGGCGATCGCGTTCTGGTGCGCCGCGTTGAGGAGGAAGAAAAGACGCGCGGCGGCATCATCATTCCCGATACGGCGAAGGAAAAGCCGCAGGAAGGCGAAGTGGTCGCCGTCGGCCCTGGTCACCGCGACGAGGACGGCAAGCTGACGCCACTCGACGTGAAGCCCGGCGAGCGGGTTCTTTTCGGCAAGTGGTCCGGGACCGAAGTCAAGATCGACGGCGAGGATCTCCTGATCATGAAGGAATCCGACATCCTGGGCGTCGTTGAGCGCGACAGCTCAACCAGCCGCAAGGCCGCCTGAACCCAACGCCACGCAATTCATTCAGAGGACGAACTAACATGACCGCGAAAGTCGTGCATTTTGGCGCGGACGCCCGCGCCCGCATGCTGGAAGGCGTCGACATCCTGGCCGACGCCGTAAAAGTCACCTTGGGCCCGAAGGGCCGCAACGTGGTGATCGAAAAATCGTTTGGCGCGCCGCGCACCACCAAGGACGGCGTCACCGTCGCCAAGGAAATCGAACTCGGCGAGAAGTTTCAGAACCTCGGCGCCCAATTGGTGCGCGAGGTTGCTTCCAAGACTGCCGATGGCGCCGGCGACGGCACCACCACCGCAACCGTGCTGGCTCAAGCGATCGTGCGTGAGGGCATGAAAGCGGTCTCGGCCGGGCGCAACCCGATGGATCTGAAGCGCGGCATCGAGAAAGCTGTCGCCGTCGTGGTCAAGGACATCGAAACCCAGGCCAAGAAAATCACAACCAACGACGAGATCGCCCAGATCGGCACGATCTCGGCCAATGGCGATCGCGATATTGGCGACATGCTGGCGCGGGCCATGGACAAGGTCGGCAAGGACGGCGTCATCACCGTCGAAGAAGCCAAGTCGCTGGAGAGCGAACTCGAAGTGGTCGAAGGCATGCAGTTCGACCGCGGCTATGTTTCGCCCTACTTCATCACCAATGCCGACAAGATGGAGACGGTGCTGGAAGAGCCTTACGTGCTCCTGCACGAAAAGAAGCTCTCTTCACTCAACCCGCTGATCCCGCTTCTGGAAAAGATCATCCAGACGGGACGTCCGCTCGTCATCGTCGCCGAAGACGTCGAGGGCGAAGCGCTGGCCACGCTCGTCGTCAACAAATTGCGCGGCGGCTTGAAGGTGGCGGCGGTCAAGGCGCCGGGCTTCGGCGATCGGCGCAAAGCGATGCTGGAAGACATCGCCGTTCTCACCGGCGGGCAGGTCATCAGCGAAGACCTCGGCATCAAGCTTGAGAACGTCATGATCGAGCAGCTCGGCCGCGCCAAGAAAGTGCGGATCGAAAAAGACGCGACGACCGTCGTCGACGGCGAAGGCAAGAAGTCCGACATTCAAGCCCGCATCGCGCAGATCAAGGCGCAGATCGAAGAGACAACCTCGGACTATGATCGCGAGAAGCTGCAAGAGCGGCTTGCCAAACTCTCGGGCGGCGTCGCCGTCATCCGCGTGGGCGGCGCGACCGAAGTCGAAGTCAAGGAACGCAAGGACCGCGTTGACGATGCGCTCCACGCCACCCGCGCGGCGGTCGAAGAAGGCATCGTCGCCGGCGGCGGGGTCGCGCTTTTGCGCACCACCACCAAGCTCGCCAGTGTCACGACCGACAATGAAGACCAGGCCATCGGCGTCAACATTGTCAAAAAAGCGCTGGAAGCGCCGCTGCGCCAGATCGCCGAAAACGCCGGTGTCGAAAGCTCGATCGTGGTCGGCAAGCTCTTGGCCGAGAAGAACGCCGCGATCGGCTTTAACGCCCAGACCGAAGAATATGGCGACATGTTCAAGGCGGGCGTGATCGATCCGGCCAAGGTCGTCCGCTCGGCGCTGCAGAACGCCGCCTCCGTCGCGGGCCTCATCATCACCACTGAAGCCTCGATCGCGGAAGCGCCGAAGAAGGACAAAGCGCCGGCAATGCCCGCCGGCGCGGATATGGACTTCTGAGTCGCCAGTCAGAAGTCCGGGGCCGGGGGCAAAGGTGCGGGCAAGCGATTGTCCGCACCACCTCGGCTCACGCTTTAACCGAAAGCGAAAGGAGGAAGACAATGCGAATTCTGGCCACTGCACTCGCTATAGTGGCGCTCACAGCTTTGCCAGGGCACGCCAATACATCCTCACCAAGTGCAGCGCCCGAGCAAATTAAGCCCGTAACCGATGAGGCTCAATCGAGTGAGGATCACGCGGCGTCCGCGCCAAGCGCCGAACCAGCGACGGCAGGCACAAAAAAGCCCACGGAGCAAGCGGCTGTTCAAGCAGGTGCAGCCAGCGAGCCGAAGGGCGACCAATCGGCGACAGGTTCGCACGAGGGCGGCGCGTTTACGGCCGAGAGCTGATGTCGTTCGACCAAGAAGCGTGGCGGCTTTCGGTCGATGCGCGCATTGCAGCGCTTGAGTCGGCGCTCACGGCGCTTGCCGTGATCAAAGGCAAAGATGCGCGCCGCGCGCTGGCCGCGGCTCTAGACAAGGCCGCGGACAGCGCCCCGCCCGAGCGCGATCCCGCCCATCATGCGGCGATGCAGGTCGCGTTGCGCTCGCTTGCGGAAAGTCTGCGTCTTCCCGATCGGGCGACGGACGCGTGAAGGACACATAGGGCGCAAGCCCGCAAATAATCGCGTTCCGGACAAGAGAACTGTCCGTGAGTGAACGGTCAGCGACCCGCTCATCGTATCATATTCTTCGATCGCAACCATGTTGAGCGCGGCGTTGCGAATCTGAAAGCCGGTCGCCCCCAGATATTGCGTGGGCTTGATGTGGCGCCACGCTTCGGTTCTGGCGACGCCAAGATCTCTGACCTCGACGTCGTGTGAACAACAGACCGAATACTCGTCTGGCGTTTCTCACAAGTACTCGATTGAGAATCGCATTGGTCACCCTCGCCCGCGGGGGACTACCGGAACTCCACTATCGACGCCGGCGGCGCCCCTTGTCCGCTGTTTACTCATTTCTCTCACTCTTGCGTTTTTCCAGTGCGAATCCTAGCGCATCCAATGCGTCAGGGATCGAAGCCCGAAGGGCCGAGACGCGCCCGTCTGGTTACACCGCGCGGCTCGGTGCGCAGCACAAGAGCCCGGCGCGCGCAAGCGCGCGACGCCCTGCCCCGCACCCTATTTGATGTACCCGCCAACATATTGCGCCGCCTCTTCGTCGCTGACGACTTCAAGCGCGCCTGCTGGCAGTACGCGGGCTTGAATTGCTTCAATCTTGTCGGCCGGCGCGTTCAGCCATTCCTCGCAGGCGGCTTGATTGGCTAGAACAACGGGCATCGCCTTCGCGTGCACGGGCCGAACGAGTTCGTTCGCGTCGGTCGTCAGGAAACCGAACAGCACGTGGTCGCCTTGGTTCGGTTCTTTCTTGGAGCCGTAATCACCCGACCAGGTTCTGTAGAGGCCGGCGAAGTACGCAACGCCCCGCTCCGGCGGCGCAAACCATCGAATCTGCTTCTTGCCTTTCGGCGAAGCATCTTCGTATTCGCTGAAGGCGGTGAACGGCACAATGCATCGATGCGCCACGCTCAAGATGCTGCGCCAATGCGGGCTCTTCACATTGCGGATATTGGTGACGGGCGCGCCGCCAAATTGCGGCGGGCCCGGCAAGCCCCAGCGCATGGTCTGCCACTCAAGTTCATCCGTCCGCTTGCCATCGTTCCATCGGCTTCGAATGATCGGCGCCTGGCTTTTCGGAAACACCTCCAGCACCGCGTTGCCGAGCACAGGATTGATGCGGGTCTCGCTCCACTCGTCGAAGCCCCAATAGTCTCGTTCCTTCCCGGCTTTTCGGATGTCGGAGGCGTATCGATTGCACATGCGAGCGAAGTTAGGGCTTTGCCTTCCAGTATGCCAGCGGCGTCATTTTTTGCGCGCGACAGGCGCGGAAAGCCAAGCTTGCAACGCTTCGGTCTTTATCAGCGTGCGGTTGCCCACCTTCACTGCCGACAGCTTCCCCTCTTTCATCGCGCGCCAGATCGTCGTTTTACTGACCCCAAGCGCACTTGCCGCTTCCTTGATCCCGTACGCGAGCTTCTCTGGCGGCAACGCGATGACTGGCGGTGGCGCCGGCGGCGGAGCCTGAGGCGGCGCTTCGGCGGGCTCCTCCCTCTTGAACGGATAGAGCTGGATCTCTTCCCAGAGGTCTACCGCTGCGCGCAAGTGCTGCGCCATCGCGCTGACGCGCGCATCGCGATGCTTCATCTGCGCCCTTTGAAAATCGCCCATGCCTCTCATCGCGTTCCTCCTCCGCGAGGATCGTAGAGCGCGCGTCTGCGGGCTAGCCCTCCATCCGCAAACATTGTTCGCGCAGACGTGGCGCAGTTATCGCGCTGAAGTGTCTTCCTCCCGACAACGCTCGTTCAAGGGCGGAAGGGGGAATAATGAAGGGCAAGATCACGAAGCGGCATGAACGCCGGCGAAAGCTGGCGACCGCTCTTATTCTCGGCGCCATGGGCGCCGCGACTGCCGAACCGGCGCTCGCACAAAGCGTTCAGCAGATCAGCGATGAGCGCATTGAGTTTGACATTGCCGCTCAACCGCTCAGCAGCGCCTTGAGTGAGTTTGCGCGGCAAGCGCAGGTGAACGCGCTTTACTTCTCGGACGATCTGCGCCGCCTCTCCTCCCCGCAGCTACGCGGTTCGTACACGCGCCAGCAAGCGCTCGATCTCTTGCTCGCGCGCTCCGGGTACAGCGGCAACATCAACGGCGGCAATCTCGTGCTGGCGCAGGAGCAATCCTCTCGCCCCCAGCGGGAGAGCGCCCAAGGCGGCGCTGAAACCACGCAGACCTCCAATGGGAGCGTGAGCGAAGGCGAAGAAGAGATCGTCGTCACTGGCACGCGCATTCGGGGCGCGGCGCCCGTGGGGGCAAACCTCGTCACCTTGGACCGTGAAGACATCGAAGAAAGCGGCCGCTCAACCGTTCAAGATGTCCTTGGCCTTGTCTCGCAGAACTTCACCGGCGGCACATTCGAGACCACCCAGCAAGGCGGCCCTGAGCACAATGCCAATCGCAGCTTCGCCTCCTCAATCAATCTTCGGGGACTTGGTCCAGGTTCGACCCTCTCGCTTGTCAACGGAAGGCGCCTCGCGGCCGCCGGCCTCGGACACTTCGTAGACGTCTCAACCATACCGCTCGCGGCGATCCAGCGCGTCGAGGTTTTGGCCGATGGGGCCTCTGCCGCCTACGGCAGCGACGCGGTGGGCGGCGTCGTCAACTTCATCCTCCGCGATGACTTCAACGGCGCCGAAACGACCTTACGCTTCGGCTCCGACGGTCGAGGCGACGTCTCGGAGCAGGTATTCTCGCATGTCGCGGGTTGGAGCGGCGATCGCTTCACGTTCGTGGCCGCATACGAGTATCGCGACCGAATTGGTCTCGAATGGAACGATCGGGAGTTTTCTTCGAACTCGAACCTAACTCGATTTGGTGGCCTGGACTATTCGCGGCCGCAAGCAAATCCAGGCACGATCACGCGCATCGGCGTCACCCCGGTGACGCTTGCGATCCCGCGAGGCCAGAACGGCACTTCGCTCGACGCCAGCGATCTCATCTCAGGCCAAGTCAATCGGCAGAACGCGGTCGAAGGCCAGTCGCTCCTGCCGGAGCAAACTTCGCACGGCCTCTTTCTATCCGGCCGCTTCGAGATCACGCCTCGCCTGGAGATCTTCGCTGACGTCCTTGCAGGCCAGCGCGATGCCGAAGCATATCGAACGCAATCCTTCGCCAGCATTCGCGTGCCCGAGACGAACTATTATCGCCAGCTCAACAATCTCTTCCCGGGTCAGGGACCGCTCACCATAGCCTATTGGTTCGGCGACGACTTGGGGCCGGCGCTCAGCCAGAGCGAATCACGCGCGATCACGGCGTCCTATGGTCTCGAATACGATGTAGGCGGCGATTGGCGCATTGAACTGGTCGGCGGTCAGGCGGCCAATGATGAGTTCATCCGGATCGCCAATTTCTACGATCCGGGTTCACCGGCCGTAACCGCCGCCCTGGCCAGCTCCAATGTTGCGACGGCGTTCAACCCATTTGCGGACGGCTCCAACACGCCGCGAAGCGTGCTCGCCGGTTTTACCTATACCAGCGACACGCAGAGCGACTCGGACGTGTCAACATTCGCGCTAAAGGCTGATGGGCCCCTTTTCCAACTATGGGGGGGACCACTTCGTGCAGCCGTTGGCTACGAGCAAAGGCACGAGAGTTTCGTCATCGACCGCGTAGAATATCGATTTGCGGGCATCACGCGCTCGAGCTTTCAACCACCGCAGTCGCGACGCATCGACGCCTATTTCGTCGAACTGAACGCGCCATTGATCGGGCCCGACAATAACGTTCCGCTGATGGATGCGTTGACGCTGTCGCTGTCCGCGCGCCGCGAGGACGCCAGCGACTACGGCGACTCAACGGTGCCGCGCATCGGGCTGACCTGGGACATCAATCCGGACGTTCGGCTTCGCGCTGCTTGGGGTGAAAGCTTTCGCGGCCCGACCTTCGATCAGCTCGATGCAAGCGGCATCAATTCGTTTGCTGTCGTCACGACCGCGCTTGATCCCCTCGCCGACGACGGCACGACCGGCGTGATGCTGTCTTCTGGCGGCGGCGACGATCTGCGGCCCGAGACGGCCGAAACTTGGAGTGCCGGTTTCGATTTCCGGCCGTCTTGGCTTGAAGCCTTTTCCCTCTCGGCGACATATTTCGACATCGCCTATATCGACCGGATCGACGATGGCGGCGCCACGCCGCTCGCCATGCTGTTCGACTCACTCACCTACGCCGACCGTGTGATCCGCGATCCTACGCCCGAGCAGATCGCGTATTACCTCTCGCTACCATTCGAGCTCAGTGGCGACATCCCTGCGGAAGGGATCGAAGTGATTATCGATACCCGCCTGCGCAATCTTGCTGCGTGGAATGTGCGCGGTATCGATCTCTCGGCGGACTATCGCTTCGAAACCTCGCTCGGCGACTTCACCCTGTTCGCCACCGCGACACAGCTCCTAGAGCATTCCCGGCAGTCTACGGCGATGAGCCCGGTGATTTCAGATCTGAACACGACTTTCAATCCGCTCGAATGGCGCGTTAGGACTGGCGTGTCGTGGCGCCGCGACGATTGGAGTGGCGGCCTCAGCGCCAATTATCAGAACGCCTATCGGGACGCATACACAGCTGACGGTGAAATCGACAGCTATACCACTTGGGATCTCCAAGTCGCGCGCCGGCTCGGCGCGCGCGAGAACGGCGGCGAAACGCGACTGGCGCTCAGCGTGCTCAACCTGTTCGGCGAAGATCCCCCTTTCGCCAACAACCCGATCGGCTTCGCGTTCGATCCCTCCAGCGCGTCGCCGGTCGGCCGCTTCATGGCGCTTGAACTGCGTCACACCTGGTGATGCCAAAGCGCCTACGCGCCCGGGCGATCTTCGTTTGGGCCATCCTCGCTAGCGTTTGGGTCGGCATTGCCGACGCAGCACTGGCGCAACGCAGAGGTGTGGGCCTAGACGACCTCACACCCCTGCGAGACTTCGCGGCGCTCAGTTCTCCGGTCTCGGCGTCTTCCGACGGTTCGCGCCTCGCCGTGATCACGCGAACGGCTGATCTCGCCTCGAATGCGTACAGGTATGAAGTCCATGTGGTCGAAGCGGCGCCGCCTTTCGGGCAACGCGTCATCGCGCAAGCGGGAGACATTGTGCTCTACGCAGCGCGCGGACGACGCAGTGGATTCGCCGTAGATCGCGTTGCTCTTTGGTCGCCAGACGATGAACGGATCGCGTATCTCGTCGGCAGTGACGACGGCTATGCCGAGCTATGGATCGCGCGATCCAGTGGCCACGAGGTGCGACGCATAAGTTCCGTTGGAGAGCACGTCGTCGATTTTTCCTGGATGCCAGACGGGACGCTCGCGTATCGAGCGGCGATTTCGATGGATCAACGCGGCACCCAGTTGGCCGAGGCGCGGCGATACGGTTTTCGCGCCGACGACAGTTTCGAGCCAATCTACGACGTCGCCCCGCGCATCGATGATTCCAGCCCCGTGACAGCCTGGCGTATCAACGTCCTCACCGGCGAGCGCACGCGCGCTGAACTTACCTCCGCGCTCAACGCGCCCGCATCGGTACGCATCACCCCTGCCGACCCGCAGTTCGCGGACGCCGAGTCTCCCGAACTCGCGCTCGAAGCCGATTGGCACCGCGCACCCCTTCGCTGTGAGCACGACCTTTGCCGTGGAGGTTTGCTCGAAGCATGGCGCATAGACAACGACACAGTCGCGTTTCAGCGCACGACAGGACATCACGATACTTTGGCTCAGCTGGAGATCTGGTCGCTAAGTGAGAACCGTGTTCGTTTGGTGCTCTCCACCGAAGCGCGGCTGAGCGGCTGCAACATCGTGCGCGCGGACTTTTTCTGCATCGAGGACACGCCAACGCAGCCACCGCGCTTGGTGAGGATCGACGTGCAACGAGGCCAGACGCAAACCGTTTGGGACCCGAATCCAAGCTGGGCCGCGCTGAGGATGCCGAGGATCGAGCGGCTCGACACCACCAATCCGACGGGAGAACAATCATTTGCACGGCTCGTCTATCCGCTCAACTACCGTGCCGGGCGCCGCTATCCGCTCGTAATCGTCCAGTACCGATCAAGAGGGTTTCTGCGCGGTGGCACCGGTGGCGAATATCCGATCCTACCGCTCTCCACTGATGGGTATTTCGTGCTGAACGTGGATCGTCCCGAGCACTTGGCGCGCGCGCGTACAATGACACCGAACGCGTTGCTGGTGGAAACCGAGCTTGATGGGTCAGAGGCAAACATCAAGCTCGTGGCGATCGAGCACTTCATCTCCACTCTGGTTGAGCGCGGATTGATCGACCCCGAGCGCATCGGTCTAACCGGCATGAGCGACGGGACCGAGACGCTTTTTCAGCTACTGCTCAGTTCGGAGCGCCGGTTCGCGGCTGCGGTCACGTCGTCAGCACCGCCAGATCCAAGCACTTGGCCGATCCTGTCGAACGAGGTTCGCCTTCGCCGAATCCAAAACGGCGCCGCTTCGCCCTGGAACGAAGCAGACCCCCGATGGATGCTATACTGGCAGCGGGTTAGCCCAATCTACCATCTCGACCGGATGCAAACGCCGATCCTCTTCAATTTGGCGGAGACGGAGACGTTGCCGGCCATGCCTCTCATCGCACGGCTGCAGGAGATGAATGCGCCCTACGATCTCTATGTCTATCCAGGCGCCTATCACAACAAGTGGCGGCCCGTTCAAATTCGGGCGGCGCAAACCCGGGCTTTGGCTTGGCTTAGGCTGTGGCTTCTTGACAGAGACACGCCGGACTCGCGGGACGAAACACGTGTCACACGTTGGCGCTCAATGCACGAGGAGCGAACGGCCTCACGCTGACGCTTGTTGAGAGGTCTCCTTGTGGGATGCCCATTGCGATTGCACACGCTCGATGCGACGCAGCCAGAGCTCTGCAGCAAGACTTCGCATCAGACGCGTCTTTCGCTTGCCGTCGAGCATTCCATGAGGCGATACCAGCCCGTCCACCGCCTCTTTGTCCAGCACACCACGTTCAATCAATCGGCCCTGAATCAGCATTTCGCGTGCGAACGGCAGATTGCGCCTCAGCATCTCCGCGACGAAGCGTGTGGTGTCGCCTTTGTTCTGACGCTGCAAGACTGGGGGAGGCAAATCGCGACCAAACGCTGCCCGCGCAAGAGCCCGATCCTTTCCGTGTGCGCTCATTAGGTAGGGCGCGACTGACAGACAGGTCTCGACCAGGGGCTGCGAAGTAAGGATAGGGCAATTCTGGAACGACGCCGTGAGCGGCGACGGTTGATGATAGTAGGTGAGATCAACGATGCGGCGCACGCGCTCGCCTCGTGCTGGCGTCTCTTTTACAGCTTTCCATGGATGCGCGTCCCACTCCGCAGCGAGAAAGGCGTCGCTTGTTTGCTTGTCGTCTAGCCGCCACATCATGGGGCTATCGAGTTGCGCCAGGCTTTCCGTAGGCATCCGCAACAAGCCGTACTTCAACCCCGCACCAATCCCCTCCCACACAGGTCGCCGCGCAAGAAGCGCATTATCGTAGGCAACCTTCCATATTTCCCGGAGCGACAAACCATCGCGCACGGCGTCGGCGACCAGTACTGCGCGAGATGAGCGATGAAAAATCTGATCGCCGCCCTGCCCGGAGGTCAGCGGGCCACCCGCAAAGTCGGGCACGAGCGCCGCCAGTCCGTCGTCGGCAAAGCCGAGCGCCGCCAAACTTGGCCGCAACTCGGGCTCTCGCTCGAGTAGCCCGCGATAATCGATCTGGTCTGGGCGCAGCTCGCGCTCAATCAATTCAACGCCAAACCACTCTGCCGCCGCACGCGCCTGTACGCGTTCATCGCTCTCTGCGAACGGCGCATATTCATTCACCGCAACTATGCAGCTGATGCGCTGCTTGCCTCGCGTAAGCAGTGAAAGTGCGATGGATGAGTCTAGACCGCCGGAGAGACGATGCAGCGCGCGCGGCAGCGCCGCCACCCAGCTCTCCCCAACGAAGGTCGCTGCTTGACGAACAGCGGAGGCCGCCGCGTCGAACGCACCATGTGTCCACGTTCGGTCTTGCCGTGGATACCACACGCAAGCGATATCGGCACCCTCCTGCTCCATGCGTAGCTCATGTCCCGCCAACAGCTCGCTGACGCCAATAACTCCCGTTCGATCGGACACTAGACGCACGTCGGTCAGGAAACCGCGCAGAGCCGTGTCGTCGATCTCTATGGAGACGCCAGCGGCAGCGAGGTCACGCAAATGCGTAAACGCAATCGCGAGACCATTCGAGACGGTGTGAAAAATCGGCCGCGCCCCCATCGGATCACGGACGATGCGCAGCGTGTTCGCGAAGCGATCGTGCAATATTGCGCAGTACGGTCCCCAGTGGGAGCTCGTCAGTCCCTCACCACCCGCGGCTGCGAGATCGAAGGCGTTGGCGCGCTCTACTCCGGTGACCAGCCTTCCGGCCTCACCTGAGACGTGACGCGTAAAAAGACGCCCGAGCACCAATCCCAATTGATCGGGTAGAACCAAAGGCGCTACGTCACGGGCATCGCGCTTGATCGCTAGCAACACGCCCATCCGATCGATCAGCGTCTCCCAACAATCGTCGCCCGATCCACAGACGCGGGCCATCATCTCTGTTGCGCGACCTGCAAAGCCAGCTCGTCCGCAAGGCATACGAATGCAGAATACGCGCGTGTTCATGCCCGTAAGATCACGTCAAAGGATGCGCAATATTCCGGCTCGTCATTGAGCACGACGCCTTCGCACTCTGCCCAACAGTGAGCAGCGAAAGGACGGCCTTGGACGCCGAAGACCGCATCACACGCTGAGCCACGCGCGGCCAGAAAGCGTCTCAGAGCCAAGGTGTCGTGAAGACAAACAAAGGCCCTTGGCCAAAGCGGCCGCCAAGATGCGAAGAGCGCCGCCTCCGTCGCAGTCACCTTGGGGTCGAGAGATGAGCCCGCTCGCCTACGCTGCAACATGGCGAGGGCGGGACGGAGAGCAAAAGGACGGTCAACCGCCTTTGCCGCCCATAGGAGCGCAGCTGTGAATGCTATCGGGCGCGGCAGGATCGGTTCGGTAATGGGAGTGAGAACCGCTGCGGCCGCCGGGACGCTCTCTTGCACGAGTCCCTGCGAGACAAGCTTTGTGGTCCAGCTTCCGGCATCGTCCGCGCGCGCTCGGACCCGCCTTAGACTGGCATCCAGTTCCAGCACGTTCCCGGGCGCGGCGAAGTAACGATCTCTGCCGAGATCGAGGAAGACAATGAGGTCGCCGCTAGAGCAAGCGTGGACGTCGGGCGCCAAATGATATTCCATCGCGGCATCAGCGCGGCGCTGACACGCCGCGCCGACTCATCTTCAATGCCAGCTATCGGGCTGGATGAGGGATTCATCCTTGGTGTCGAACATGTCGCCCAAGGTCACTTCGCTCGCAACACCGAGGTCGATCAGGTCTTCCTGGTTTTGATCTTCGCGCATCTCATGTCTCCGAATTAAATGGAACGGTTACGCTGTGGTCCGACGGCGCGGCGTAGGCGCCGCGCCATCTTCGCGTCAGGCGCGGCTGTCCGGCTGCACGAGGGATTCGTCCTTCGTGTAGGGCGTGTCGCCGAGCGTCAGTTCGCTGGCGGCGCCGAGATCCACGATTTCATCGTGCTCGATGGTGTTGTTGTCTTCGCGCATCTTCGTCTCCATTGCTTGCTCAGCAGTGCTGGCAACGAGACTGTGCGCCGACGGTTGGCGATTTGGTGGACTATCTGGATAAAGATTTTGCAGGAAGTTTCGCGCGCGAGATCAGTCGCCGTTGTCAGGGATGGCGCTCGCATGCGCCGCGCTTCTAATCTGAGCCGATTGGGCGACACGACGTCTGAAGTAGGTTCGTAGCGCCGAGGCGAGCGGCGGCCCACCGTTTTCCAGAGTCGCCGAAATGCGCGCCAAGTCTCCCGCCGCGTCATGCAATACGTCTTTTTCGAACTTGAGCGCCGGTTGCAGGCGATCGTCCGCCGCGCGCGCCGCGCGCCTCGCTTCAATGTTCGCGTCCCCATCGATATGCCGCACTATCGCGAGGTAGGCCCCAGCATAGTCTCGCTCCGGCGCAATCAAGGGCGCAAGCGGCGCCGCCACATAGGTTTCTAGCGCCCACTTGATGAGCTGCTGGCGCCAAAGATAGAGATCACGCAGCTCGCGCTCTGACCAGAATGCCACCTGATACGTGCGCGACTTATTGAGTTTAACCAGCCGCTCGGACGCGAGAATGGCGAGCGCGTAACGCACTGGCGTTGCACTTACGCCAAGCTGAACGGCGAGCTTGTCTATGTCGAGCCGCTGATGGATCGCGAAATGGCCCGACAGGATGGCTTGCTTAATCTCCTGATAGACACGCTCGCCAGGACGCAGATCAAGCGCCATCCCCGCCTCGTGGTTGCGCCTCACCATAATGGGCGTTGAGCTGGGCTTGGATCTCGGGCGTCAGCGCATCTATGTGCGGCAGCGGCCGATCGTGTTCGCGCAAATACTCAATTGGGTCTTGGCCTTCCCAACCGCCAAGATTGGGCCGGTGCATGCGATAACCGATGAGGCGCTGTAGATCCTCGGGGAACGAGGCGGCGACCTCGCGCGGATACGCGAGGAACTGGTTTTCGTAGGTCTTGAGCCAGCCCAAGCAATAACTGACGATTATACCCGTGCGTGGCAGCGCCGTCAGGTTTTGTCCTGCGCCATGCGTGAGTGATCCAAGAAACAGAAGCGCCGAACCGCGTTTCATGATTCCGGGAATGCTGTTCGCTGGATCTGAGTTTCGATCGAGCTCGGCGCGGTGGCTCCCCTTCCACAACCGCGTCGCACCATTCTCCTCGGTAAAATCGCTAACCGCCCACATCACGTTCAACAGCCAGTGGCGACCGTTAGTCGGACACGGCCACATCTCCTCATCGCGATGCGGCGCTTGGGGACGCTCTTGGCCATGCACGCGAACGGCTTGCGTCAGATTGAGCTGAATGCAGTCGCAATTGGGCTTCAGCAGCGCCTCCGCGATTGCCAAGATATAAGGATCGAGCACGAGGTTGCGAACGCTGGGCGCCTTAGACAAGAGCCCGCCCACACGTGTCGTGTTCCAGCCGTAAAAATCGCCTTGGCAGCGCGGCGTCGCATCGAACAATGGCTCGAGTTCACGGCCGAGCGCATCGCATTGGCGCTCGTCAAGCACGCTGTCGAGAACGACAAAGCCGTCTCGCTCAAGCGTGGCGAAGTGATCCTGATCGGCCGAAGCGAACGGCACGACGTTGGAAGCCTTCATCATGGTCTCTCTCTCCTTCACGCCGCTTGAGTGAGGTCGCCGCCGAAAAAGCGGGTCACCGGAGTTTTGATGTCGTTTCGCTCCCGGACGCGCCGCAGTCCGCGCTGGTCGATCGCCGCGGCGAACGCGGTCAGGCGATCGCGACCAACGCGCCGCGCTGCGCCCAAGGGCTGAGCATCCCACCCAGCCTTCGCAGCCAAAGGCGTTAGCGCCGCATTGGCGACAAAGGTCACGCGCTCGACGCCGAAGATGAGCGCCGTTTCCATGATACCGGCGATGATGCGCCCCAGCAGATCATGGCGCGGTTGACCGTGCGCTGTATCGGGCGCCGGACAAAACCGCGTCGCCTCCCAGACGTCAGGCCCCGCGGGCGGCTCGTCGTCGCATAAGAAGCGGAAGTGATCGGCCAGAAGATGCGGTCGATCGGTCTGCAATAGCCGCGCTGAGCCCGTCACCGGCGCGCGCGGCGCTGCCGCTTCGATGAGATAGATCGCCTCCGGACAATCGTACGCATCGATCTCGATGCCGGCGCTTTCCTCCAAGCGCCATTTCATCTGATCGATGAATACCTCTTTGCGCTGGCGATGCATCTCCATCAGCGCATGGTGATAGTGGCGCCGGTTCTCAGCGGTGATGATGTGGATCATAGGGGCTCCGGTCGTCAAAGGACGACCTGAGCATGCGCATTGCGCGCCGATCGAAAATAGGCACGGACGTGCCTATTGACAGGGCCGCATTAGGTGATCTCAGCACACATCTTCGAGCCTGATCTGCCCGTCTTTGAGCGCGCGCACGAATGCCTGCACGCGGCTTGCGACGCCGTATTTGTGCATCGCGCGGCGGACGATGTTGTGCACGGTGTGCTCGCTGAGGCCCAAGATAACGGCCATGTCGCCATCGTCCTTGCCCTGACCCAACAGCTGCACGCATTCCCGTTCGCGGGGGCTCAGAACAGGTTTAGCGGGCATCCCGGCAAGACGCAGTCGCCGCGCGCATTCATGCGCATAGACGCCGTACCAAGTGGCCTTCTGCGCATTAAGCGGATCAACCCCGTCTGGCCCAATGACCAGCGAGCACGAGGCCGGCAATGCGTCGGGCGCGTGGATCGGAATAGTGATCCCATCGATGAGGCCGGCTTCAGCCGCTTCGCTCAGAATCTGTAGTTGATCCGCCGCCAAGCCCGCACGAAAGACCCGGTCGCTCCATTGGAATGGCAGCGTTTGACGCCGCGCCCTCCAATAGACGGGATCGCGCTTCGCATAGTTTTGATCACTGAAGCGCTGCAACCATGGCAGCGGATAGTCCACCATCATCACAGCATCCGCCGGCGGCCGCAACGGATCGACGTGAGAGGCGCATGCGGCGTGCGTGAAGCCAAGGTCGCGGATCTCGCGCATGAACGCGGTATGAAGTTCATCAACGTTTGTGGCGCGATCGCAGACCTCCGCGAACGCCCAATTGATACGGGCCTGCATGAGAAACTCCTCGCCTGCGCAACTTTAGATGGCGAAGAAGCTTCGATGACAAGAGAGCTCGTGACGATTACGTGACGAAATCTCCGCAAGCGATCAAGGTAAATATCTTTTGAGAAATCTTCACCATGATTTTTGGGAAGCGCTTCCGGTAAATCGAACTCGTTTCAAACGATCGGTTTGATTTGCCCTGAGCTGATTGCGCGCGCGACAGCTTGAATGCGCGTGCTTGCGCCTAAGCGCACACGCGCGCGCTCGATGTGGCGCCGCACAGTGGCGACGCTGAGCCCCAACCCATGCGCGATCTCGGCATCGACGAGCCCACTGGCGCAGAGCTCAAGGCATTGCCGCTCGCGCCGGCGAAGCTCCGCGAAAAGGGGCGCCGATGCGATGCACATTTGCGCAGCGCGGTGATGTACAATCACATTGACGAGTTTGCCGGCGGCATAGGCATCTTCCGGCATATCCGGGTCGCTCGTTACCAAAGAAGCGGAGGCGCGACGCGAAAGCATGGACGCCAAACTATGGGTGCGCCCATGGCGGAGGCCGAATTCGCGCGCCTCATTGAGGATGCGGCGCTGACGCCACGACAGCGGCTGGAGGAATTCCGGGTCGGTCCAAACGAACTCCCCGGTCCCTGCTTCCGCCGCTCGGTAGACCGGATCGACGAGATGGTAATGCTGCGCCGAAAAGTGCGCGATCCATTCCTCGGGGTAGTTTTGGAAGACATAAGCCGCACGATCGGGCCGCAGCGGATCGGCGTGTACGCCGAGCGCGACGAAGGTGAATCCCATCTCAACCAAGCGCTCACGCCAAATGCTTTCCAGTTCATCCAGCGTCGCCGCGGCATCGCACGCGGCGGCGAACGCGATTGTCTCGGCGCTAATCCGGGTCTGGCGCATACAACCCGAAGTATAGCCGATCTCGCAAGGCGCATCACCTGCCTTCGCTGCCTTATTTGAGCGCTTAACACCAACGCGCGTGATGAAACTCGCAGGCGAGTCGGCGCCCGCAGCGCAGCGCGCCTCGAAGAGTTGCAACATGTGGCGCCGCTAGGAAATGAGCGAGACGCTTCCGGTCATGTGGGAGCGGACGCTTAACATGCGACTGATTTGGGGCGCCGTGGCCGCGGCTTCCATCAGTGTGCTCGCGTGCTTCGCGGCCTCCCAGTCGTGCGCCAGAACCTTCAACTACCAAGCCGCGCTCGGCAGGCCAGTGTTTGCTATCGGTTCGACGCCCATCTACGCGCCCTTCTCGATACTGACATGGTCAAAGCGCTGGAGCGCGCACTATCCGCGCGCCTTCGCGGCGCCAAAACTGATCGTCTTCATCGGCTTCATGGCGAGCGCAATCTCGCTGCTCCTCGCGTTGAAGCCTTCCCATCCCAGCCAGCAGCCGTTCGGCGCCAAGAGCTGGGGCGCGAAAAAAGATGCACGCGAGGCCGGTCTCTTCGCGGAAGGCGGCATCATTATTGGAAAGATCGACGGCGAGATTCTCGCCTACGATGGCCCACATCACCTCTTGCTCACCGGCGGCACGCGTTCGGGCAAGACCCGTGGCAGCGTCATCCCGACCTTGCTCGCCTCGCCACATTCGATCCTCGTCTTAGACCTCAAGGGCGAGCTCTACTCTGGCGATGCGCGCGTTGAGTTCCCAGGCACTGCTGGCTGGCGCGCGAAGCTCGGCCCCGTCATCCGCTTTGCGCCAACTGACGCGGTCTCTGACCGGCTCAACCTTCTGGATACGATCCGCCCCGGCGCGCAGGAAGTGCGGGACGTTCAAAACCTCGTCGAACTCATCGCCGACCCTTATGGCGACGGGCGCTTCCAGGAATTCTGGGACCGCGCCGCCAAGCAAATTCTCGCCGGACTTATCATCCACGTCGTTTATGCCGAGCCGCTGTCCAGCAAGACGTTGGCGCGCGTATTCGAGTTGCTCGCCCGGTTCGACGACACCGTGAAGCTGATGGAGGCGACGCTTCATCGTAAGAACGAAACAAGCGGCGAGCCAGAAACGCACCCGGAGGTCAAACGCGCCGCGCACTCCTACGCGGCTTACCATGAGAAGCTCCGCGCCGGCATCAAGGCCACGGCCGAGAGTTATCTTGGGCTCTTCGCCGACCCACTCGTGCGCCAGAACACGACGACCTCGACCTTCCGCATCTCAGACCTCATGTGCGCCGACGAGCCTGTCACGCTTTATCTTTGCTGGCCGCCGAACGACGCCAAGCGCGTGAAACCACTCATCCGGCTTGTCTTCGGCGCTGTGCTCCGCGTTCTTATGGAGCATCAAGAGCGCGCCGCCGATGGGCGCGCCAAGAAGCGCAACCTGCTCCTGCTGCTCGATGAATTCCCTCAACTCGGCAAGCTCGACGTGTTCGAGCAATCGATGGGCGCAATGGCGGGCTACGGCCTCAGAGCCTATCTCGTCACCCAATCGCTGCATCAGGTCACGCAAGCGTATGGGCGCTATCACACGATTCTAGACAACTGCCAGATCGTCACGAGCTTTGCGGCGACCGATGTCGAAACCGCCGAGACGATCTCGAAGCTTGCCGGCGACATCTTCGAGATGCGTCCGCAAGAAACTTGGTCGGGCAAGCGCCAATTCTTCGGGCTCGATCATCGCGCCATCACCTATCGCGAAGAGCGTCGCCCGCTGCTGCTGCCATCCGAGGTGCGTAGGCTTAGCGAAGGCGAGGAACTCATCTTCGTCACCGGCGCCAAACCGCTGCGCGCCGAAAAGCTGCGCTACGACGAGGAGCCGATCTTCCGCGCACGGCTGCTGCCCGCCCCTGATGACGCGCGCCGGCGCGCGCTGCCTTCGCCCTGGACCGGAATCTCATCCCTTGGCTTCGCGCAACGCCGCGCGCCAGCAGCGCCGCCTGGACGCGATGGCGCGGTCGTTCGCGCTCTTTCTCAGAAAGCGCCGCTGCGCTCGCGCTCCGCCCCAGATCAGCAACAAGGCGATCTTCTTTCAGCGCTTGAGGGGAACCAGCCGGCGGGAAGCGACGAAGCCGATCCTTCAACCGCAACGCCAGCTGCGGCGCCCGCGCCTTCCCGCTTTGCGCTGCGTTCGGCCCCCGACGCTCAACCAGACGAGGCCGGATCATGAGCGCCAGGCCCAAGAAGAAAATCACCATCTATCTCGAACAAGACCTCGCGCGTGCGCTCGACTTGGAGGCTCGTCTTCGCGGCCTGCCAACGACGCGCGCGGCGGCCGACGCGTTGCGGCGTGTGTTCCTCGATGAAAAAGATAACGCGGTCGCCGACACCGTGAAGATGCGGCTAGACCGCCTCGAAAAGCGTGAAGTGGTGCGCGAGCGCGAGATCGCCATCGTCAAAGAGTCGTTGCTTCTCTTCATTCGTGTTTGGCTTGAGCACACGCCCCCGCCGCGGGAAGAAACGCTCGACGCCACCAATGCCGTCGCTGAGCGGCGTTTCCAATCCTTTCTTGAACTCCTCGCCGAGAGCATGGCGCCGGGTCAGACGCTCTTTCCATACGCAGCCCATGGCCGCCGCACAGAGGCCGACACGGGCCTCAATGGAGCGGCGGAATGAACACAGGCTCCCCTTCGCAAGAGCGCGTCGTCGCCGAGCGGCGTCTTGCATCCCTAACAAAAGCGCTGGGCCCAGCGATGGAGGCGGCGTTGGCCGATGACGCCGTCGTCGAAGTGCTGATCAATTGCGATGGTCAGATGCGGGTCGACCGCGTCGGCCGTGGCATTGAGACGACCGACACGCACCTGAGCGTCGCGGAGCGGGAGACCGCAATCCGCCTGCTCGCGGCCGAAGCCTTCGAAACCGTCACAGAAGATCACCCATACCTTGCCGCAACCCTCCCCGGCACCGGCGCGCGCGTGCAGGCGCTCATCGCGCCGATCGTCAGCGCGCCGGTATTGGCGATCAGAAAGCGGCCTAAGCTGATCTACACGCTCGATGATTATGTGCGCACGGGCGTCGCCTCGGCGGCGCAAGCCGCGAAACTTCGCCAAGCCATTCTCACACGACGAAACATCGTCGTCGCCGGCGGCACGGGGTCAGGCAAGACGACGCTTCTGAATGCGTTGTTGGCCGAGCCCGATTTCACCGCTTCGCGTCTCCTCATCCTAGAGGACACCGCCGAACTGCAATGCGCCGGCGCCGATGTGGTGCAGCTCCTCACCAAGCGTTCGCACCCGCAAGTCTCGATGCGCGATCTCGTGCAAATGACACTGCGCCTCCGGCCTGATCGGATCGTCGTGGGCGAAGTGCGCGACGGCGCAGCGCTCGAAGTTCTGAAGGCGTGGAACACGGGTCACCCCGGCGGTCTCTTGACCATCCACGCCAATTGCGCGGCCGACGCACTGCTGCGGCTTGAAGACCTTTGCTTTGAGACGGGCGCGGCGCGTCCCGAACGGCTCATCGCATCGGCCGTCGACACCATTGTCTTCATGGCCCGCACGGCGGAAGGGCGCCGCATCGAAGAAATCGTCAGCTGCAAGGGAGTTGAGCGATGAAAAGATCATCATTGAAGGTTGTTGTAACAAGCGCCGCTCTGCTGGTCGCGCTCTCGGCGGCGGGACCGGCTTTCGCGTCCGGCTCAGGCATGCCCTGGGAAGCGCCACTGCAACAAGTGGTCGACTCCATCACAGGCCCCGTCGCACGCGCCGCCGCGGTGATCGCCATCATCATCTCGGGCGTCGGCATTATTTTCGGCGAAGGTGGCGGGGGCATCCGAAAGCTCGCGTTTGTCGGTCTCGGCATCGCCATCATGTTCGCGGCCGTTTCATTTTTCCTCGACTTCTTCGGCTTCGCCGGTGGGGCGGTGCTCTGATGCTGGAAGAACCAGAAGGCTTTCGCATTACACTGCGCACCTCGCTGACGCGCCCGCTCCTCATTGCCGGCGTCCCGCGTACGTTTGCGATCATGAATGCGACGGTCGCCGCCGCAATCGCCTTTGGTCTGCAACAGCCGCTCATCGGCATTCCACTCTGGGCGATCATCCAAGGCGCTGGCGCCTACGCCTCGGCGCGCGACCCTTGGTTCTTGGACACCTGGCCGCGCGCCATGGCCAAGCCTTCCTATTTCAGCGCGTGAGGCAGCGATGATGGATCTGCGCCCCTACCGTCAGAATGAAGCCCGCCTCTCGGACTGGCTGCCCTGGGCGGGACTCGTCGCTGACGGCGTCGTCGTCAACAAGGATGGCGCATTCCAACGCACACTCACGTTTCGCGGGCCCGATCTCGATTCCTCGACGCTGTCTGAATTGATGGGCGCAAGCGTCCGACTCGACAACGCGCTGAAGCGTTTCGGGTCGGGCTGGTGCCTGCACGTGGAAGCGCGCCGCACGCCGACACACGAATATCCCGTCAGCGACTGGCCCGACCCTCTCTCATGGCTCATCGACCAGGAACGCGCACAAGATTTTGCCGCTGCCGGCGGCCGCTTCGAGAGCGCTTATTATCTGACTTTGTCATGGCTTCCACCAAGCGAAGCGTCGGGAAAGTTCGAAGCCGCTTTGTTCGAGAACGGCGCTGCGTCGGCTTCCATCGGCGTCGACTACAGGGCCTGCCTCGCCAGCTTTGTTGAGGAGACCCAATCCTTCAAAGCGCTGCTTGACCTTGTCATGAACGACGTGCGCTTTCTCGATGGCGCCGAGACGCTCACGTATCTGCATTCATGTATCTCCGACCGTCCACACCCGTTGGCCGTTCCGCCTACGCCTTTCCACATCGACGAACTCATTTCCGATTCTGCTCTAGTGGGCGGTATCGCGCCCAAGCTTGGCGAACTTCATCTCAAAGTGATCTCGGTCCGCGCTTATGTGAGCGAGACAGAGCCTGGTCTTCTCGATGCGCTCAACCGATTGGGAATTCCGTATCGCTGGGTGACGCGGGTGATGCCGCTCGACCGCGAAGAAGCGCGCGCCGAAATTGAGAAGATTCGCAAGCGCTGGTTCTCGAAGCGCAAAGGCATTCTGACGCTGTTGCGCGAGGCGCTCTATCGGGAAGAAGCGGCGCTCCTCGACAACGACGCGACGGCGCAGGCCGAAGATGCAGACCTCGCCTTGCAGGAGGTAAATGGTGAGGCTGCAGGCGCGGCCTATGTGACACTGACCATCACGGTCGCGGATGCCAACGAAGCGACTGCTTTTGAACGCATCCGCCAAATTCGCCAAGTCGCCGACGGCATGGGTTTTGTCACGGCGCTGGAAACGATCAATGCCGTGGAGGCTTGGCTGGGTTCCTTGCCCGGCCAGCCCTACGCCGATCTGCGGCGACCGATTCTGTTGACGCCGTCACTCGCCCACCTCTTGCCGCTCTCTGCAGTGTGGGCGGGCGAAACCTCCAACAAGCACCTGAACGGCCCGCCGCTTCTGGTTGCGGCAACCGATGGAGCAACGCCATTCCGTCTCAATCTCCATCATGGCGATGTCGGCCACACGCTGATCGTCGGACCGACAGGCGCCGGGAAATCCGTTCTCCTCGGTCTCATCGCCGCGCAATGGCGCCGTTACCCACACGCGCAGGTCTTTATTCTCGACGCTGGACGCTCAAGCCGCGCGCTCACGCTGGGCCTAAGCGGCGTCTTCGTCGATCTGATGCAAGAGGAAGCGCAGGCATCGATCGCTTTGCAGCCGCTGGCGCACATTGATGACGAAGCCGAACGCGCATGGGCGCGCGATTGGCTCATAGCACTTCTCCAGCGCGCCAACATCGCAATAGATCCCGCGATGCGAGAAGAAATTTGGGCTTCGCTCTCGGTGCTCGGACAACGGTCGGCAACCGAACGAACGCTGTCGGTATTGTCCGCGCTCATCCAGGACGGCGCCGTCCGCACGGCGCTCCAGCCATTTACGCACGCCGGCCCGTGGGGACGCCTGATTGACGCAGACGCGAGCCATTTGGCCGAGCGTGACGTGCAGGCCTTCGAAATGGGCGAACTGATGGGACACGCCGATGCGCTGGCGGCAGTGTTGCCGTGCCTTGTACACGCACTCGAAGCGCGGTTCGACGGGCGCCCGACCCTGCTCATTCTCGATGAAGCATGGGCCTATCTGCGCGACAGCGCTTTCGCCAATCAGATCCAGGCTTGGCTGAAGACATTGCGCAAGAAGAACGTCGCCGTTGTGTTCGCCACCCAAGAGCTGGCCGATGTTGAAGCAAGCGCAATCGCCGCCACCATTCTCGAAGCCTGTCCGACGCGCATCTTCCTCGCCAATGATCGCGCGCGCGAGCCGCGCACCCGCGCCTTTTACGAAGGGCTTGGTCTCAACCCCCGTCAAATCGCTTTAATTGGCGAAGCGGCGCCCAAGCGCGACTATTACGTACAAACCCGCAGCGGCGCCAGGCTCATAGACTTGAGCCTTGGGCCCGCAGCGCTCGCCTTTCTTGGCGCCTCCACACCTCAAGATCAACGCGACATCGATGGTGTGAGCGCTCGAACCAATCCCGCCGGCTTCGCCGCCGCTTGGCTTGAACACAAGAACCTCCCCGACGCGGCGCTCGCTCTGCAGCGCTTCGCGGCTGCGGCCTCACCTAACCTGCACCTCCAGACGGAAGGAGCTCTCACATGAAGCGCAAACAACGCCTTTTCATTGCCGCTTGCGCGCTCGCATTCGCGCTTGGCGGGGCGCCGGCGCACGCACAATGGGTCGTGATCGATCCGGCCAATCTGGCGCAGAGCATCACGCAGGTGACGCACATGATCTCGCAGATCAACAACCAGATCGAACAGATCCGCCAACAGGCGCAGATGCTGCAAAGCCTGGGCCTGCAATTGTCGCCGGAATTATCCGCGTCGATCCGTGACGCGCGTGCTCTGCTCACCGAGGCCGAAGGGTTGAGGCAGAACGCCCAGTCTATCGCCAGGGACATGCGCGAACTCTATCCGGAGGACACGAGCAATTTCGATCTCGAGCGTTTGCTCGGCCAATCGGACCGCTGGCTGGAAGAAAGCCGCGATAGTGTGGAGGCGCTCATGACTATGAGCGCCTCTGCGAGCAGCGACGGGCTCAGCGACACCGATGCCGCACTCGCGCGCGCCCTGCAGGCAAGCGCCAATGCTGAAGGTCAAACCTCGGCGGAGCAAGCTACGACCCAAGCCATTGGCGTCCTCTCCGTGCAGATCGCGCAACTGCAAGCCCTGCAGGCGGCGCAAGCACGCGCAATCGCCGCCGAACGGCTCGAACGGATCTCCCGCGAGGAGCGCTCGCGCGACATTCGCCGCCGGGCGTTTCCGACCGAGGTGTCTGGCGATGCGCCGGCTGCGCAACCGCGCTTCTGACCGACATGAACACCGGCAGCGTCAATTCATTTCTCGATCGCTTCCTCGGTCTTGCCGACCGTGGCTTCGGATTGATCCAGGGCGATGTCGCTTTCGTCCTAAACGCCCTCATCGTCATCTCGGTGACGCTCGCCGGCGCCATGTGGGCGCTCAAAGCCGAGGCGCCGATCGCCCCCTTCTTCCGAAAGGTGCTCTTCGTCGGCCTCTTCGCGTTTCTCGTGAACAATTGGAACGCGATCGCGGGCGCCATCAACCAATCAGGCGCAGCACTCGGCCTGAAGGCCGGCGGCTCAGGCATGAGCCTCGCACAACTTCACGATCCAGCGCGTGTCGCCATTCAAGGCAAGGAATTGTTCGGCCGCGTCATGGAAATGGGCGACGGCATGAACATCTTCACGGACTTCCTGACGCTCGCCACCATCCTCCTCGCGGGCGTCACCATTCTCCTCGCCTTCTTCGTGCTGGCTTTACAGATCTTCGTCCAACTCATCGCCTTCAAGCTTGGTTCGCTCGCCGCGTTTGTCGCACTGCCGTGGGGCGTGTTCTCGGGCACTGCTTGGGCGGCCGAACGGCCGTTAGGCTGGGTCGCAAGTTCTGCGATCCGGCTCTTTCTGTTGGCCTTCGTCGCCAGCGTGGCGCTCGCCTTCGTCACTGAATTGCCGCAGACGATGACGCTCGCCAATGGCGGCGCCCTCGATGTGCTGCTGTTCGGCCTCACCATTCTGGCGCTTTCATTCCTCGCGCCCGCACTTGCGAGCGAGGTGATGCAAGGCAATCCCAGCTTGTCAGCCGCGCAACCCATTCAAGGCGCCATGGCCGGCGCCGGCATGGTCGTCGGCGCTGCGGTCACGACAAAGATCATGACTTCCGGCCGCGGCGGCTCACGCGCACGTCCCGCGCGGGGACGCAGCTCAAGCGGCGGCGCACGCCCACGACCCAATTATGCGGCGATGCGGCCGCGCCAGCAGCCCTGACATGGAGAAGGCATCGTTATGAACTTTCCTTTTCGACGTCCCCCTCGCGATTACGCGGCCGATGCGCCAGACACGCCATTCGCGCGCGCCCAGCAAGCATGGGACGCGCGCATGGGCGCCGCCGTACAAGCAGCCGTGACTTGGCGCTGGCTCGCGTTCGGCCTTGGTCTGCTCGCTATCATGCTCGCAGCGGGTCTCACCTTCGTGGCTTTGCAGAAGCGCACCTTCGTTCACGTGGTTGAAGTCAGTCCCCAAGGCCGCGTGCTCTCGGTCGAGCCGCTATCCGGTCGCTACACACCGACGGACGCGCAAATCAGCTACTTCCTTGGTCACTTCGTCCGTCTGGTTCGCGAGATTCCAACCGATGGCGTGGTGCTGCGCCAGAACTGGTTCGCGGCATACCGCTTCCTCACGCCGCAGGCGTCGCAACAGCTCAATGAGATCGCGCGTGAGGACGATCCGTTCGAGCGCCTGGGCACGAGCGCGCGCACAGCCGTCATCACATCGGTGGTGCAGCGCTCGCAAGCGACGTGGCAGGTGAGTTGGATCGAAGCCACGCACGGCGCCGATGCGCGCTCGGCCCAGAGTTTCACCGGCCTCTTCACCGTTCGATTCGACCGCCCGCGCAATGCCGATGCGCTGATGCACAATCCGCTAGGGCTCTTCATCACCGAATTTTCAATGTCGCCGGAAACCCCGGCCTCATCGTATTCGCGAGCTCAGCCATGAAACGCGCCACTCTCCTGTGTCTCGTCTCCTGCTTTGCATTTGTGCCGCCTGCTCACGCACAGAACTCCCGGCCTCCGACCCCGATCGCGGCGCTTGCGGAAGCCAACGCCGAAGCACGCCGACGTCCTGACCCGGCCAACTTTACCGACGCAACACAGATCTACGACTATGCGCCAGGCGCCATTTATGAAGTCTATGGCGCGCCTGGCTTCATTTCGACGGTGCTGCTTGAACCCGGTGAGACAATCATCACAGTCGCCGCCGGGGACACCACACGCTGGATGGTTGAACAAGCAATTGGCGGCGACCTCGCCAATGCGCGCGCCATGCTGCTCATCAAGCCGACGCGCGCCAATATCCGGACCAACATCGTCCTCGTCACCGATCGCCGCGCTTACGCCATCGAAGCGATCGCAACGAGTGGTCAAACCTATTCCGCGCAGACAGCGTGGCGCTATCCCGCCGCCGAAAATGACGAACTCGCTGGCGCCCCTGCCGCATTGGAGACGCTGAACTTCGGCTACCGCGTCCGCACGGTGCGCGGCTTCAATCCCCGCTGGCGGCCCGTTCGAGTATTCGACGACGGTCGAAAGACCTACATCGAGTTTCCTCCGGCGATGACCACCAGCGAAGCGCCGCCGCTCTTCATCATCGAGAATGGCGAGGCCGGGCTCGTCAATTATCGGGTATCTGGCAGCCGGTACGTGGTCGACCGCCTCTTCGACATCGCCGAGCTTCGGTTAGGCGCCGAGCGTCCTGTGATCGTGCGCATCAGCCGGGACGGCGCTGAGACGCCACGAACAACTCGCCGCGGGAGACGGCCATGACCGCCTCGCAATCCAAGCCCAGCGATGATGCACGCGCACCACCTCCATCAGTCACCGCCATTCGCGCAGCGCCGCCAAAGCCGCGCCGGCTCTCGCGCAAGACGCTGATGGCGGGCGCCCTCGCCCTCGGCGCTCTTGTCGCGTTTGCACTCATCAACGGACTGTCGGAACGCGACCGCACGCCAGCCTCCGGCGAAGATGGCTCACAGACTCTGCAAGCGTCTAACCCGCCAGAGAACATTCGAGAGGCGCCTGCAAACTACGATCTCGCGACCTTGCAGCCTCCCGAGGAAGGCCACGATTACTTTTGGGGCGATCACGCGCCTGCTGATGCGGCATTGACCGCGCCGGACTATGCATCCCCCGCGGCATACGAGCCCGTCCGCCCCTCACCGCTTGAAACGGAGGCGGACGCAGCGCGCACGTCATCCATTCTCTTTTCAGCGCGGCGCGAAGGTGCGGCGCCGGCGTACGCGGAGAGCTTTAGTGAAAACGGCCGGCGCGCCGCCTTCCTCAATGGTCAGCGCGGACGCGACGACGGCGTGCTCGACGCGACCTATGCGCCGCCGCGTTCGCCATACACGATCCAGGCAGGCGCTACGATTTCCGCCGCGCTCATTACAGCGCTCAACTCCGATCAGCCTGGGCGCGTGATTGCTCAAGTGAGCGAGAACGTCTTCGACAGCGTCACGGGCGAGACATTGCTCATCCCGCAGGGCGCGCGTCTGATTGGCGCCTATGATGCCGACACCGCCTATGGCGAGCGGCGTCTGTTCGTGGTTTGGAACAGGCTCATCATGCCGAATGGGTGGTCGATTCCGCTACGCGCGATGCCCGGCGCCGACGCCGCGGGAAGCGCGGGTCTAACCGGCGACGTTGACGCCCACATTGGGCGCATTGCGGTCGCCTCGCTCATCTCCG